>CAVUKL010000016.1:0-100362 GCA_963742015.1 uncultured Acidobacteriaceae bacterium
GATGCGCTTCGAGCTTGGCCTGGAGAAACCCGAGGGAGGTCGCGCCCGGCAGAGCGCGTTGACTATCGCGCTCTCGTATGTCGTTGGCGGCTTGGTTCCGTTGATGCCCTATATTTTGATGACTGAGGCCTCGCGGGCGCTCATGGTTTCAGTGGGCGTGACGCTGGTCGCCCTGTTTGTCTTTGGCGGAGTCAAAGGCAGAATGACCGGAGCAGGGACTTGGAAGAGCGCACTTCAGACGACTCTCATCGGCGGATTGGCGGCCGCCGCGGCGTTTGGACTGGCAAAGCTGTTCAACGGGATGGATTAGAGCAGAATTACGGTTGGTGTCACGTACCGGAGATTTGTCTCTCTAGGCTTTTTCCTGGGGAAAAAGCTTGCCGAACGGGGTGCTTCGCATTACAGCAACTGTACTTCTGCTCTAGGCAATCCGCGGCGCCCGCGAATCCGTATTTTCTGTAACCGATTGAATTGAGGAGAATCCAAGCAACATTATGCGGTGATTGTGCACTAAGTAAAGGAGGATCCTACAGGAATGACTTCAGCCACGACCGCCCGTGCCGACGCACCCACGCGCGCTAATTCCGAAGTTGTCGCCCCCGCTGCTTCGGCGACGTCGCTCGATAACAGCTTGTTCGAAGAGTTTTGTAGCGTGCGGCGACAGAGCCTCGAGCTTTGCGCGCCGCTCACTGCCGAAGACATGATGGTGCAGTCCTGCGCCGAGGCGAGCCCAGCGAAGTGGCACATCGCGCACACCACCTGGTTCTATGAGACTTTCATCCTGCGGGAATTCCTCCCGGAGTATCGCGAATACCACCCCGACTTTCTCTGGCTGCTGAACAGCTACTACAACGCCATCTCGGACCATCCCGAGAAGAAGCTGCGTGCTTCGTTCTCGCGGCCGGGGCTGGAGGCGATTCTGGAATATCGCCAGCATGTCGAATCTGCGATTGAGCGGCTTTTCGAAGCGGGAATGCCGGACGAGGCGCGTGAGCGTCTGGTGTTGGGATTACACCACGAACAACAGCATACCGAACTGCTGGCCACTGACATCAAGCACGCTTTTTGGACGAATCCGCTGCATCCGTCTTATGTGGAGGAGGCGCTTCCGCCGAGCCCGGCTGCTCCGGTCATGGAGTGGGTCGAGTATCCCGGCGGCCTGGTCGAGATCGGCCACGGGAGCGACGGCTTTGCATTTGATAACGAATTCCCGAGGCATAAGCAGTACCTCGAGCCTTTCCAGCTGGCTTCGCGTCCGGTCACTTGCGCGGAGTTTCTGGACTTTATGAATTGCGGCGGCTACGAGCGGCCCGAGCTTTGGCTCTCGGAGGGATGGGACACGGTCCAGGCGCAGGGTTGGCGTGCCCCACTTTACTGGCATCGCGACTCGTCCGGCGAGTGGAGCATCTTCACGCTGCGCGGACGAATGCCGATGAACGAACTGGCGTCGACGCCGGTCTGCAGCGTGAGCTATTACGAGGCCGACGCCTTCGCCAATTGGGCGGGGAAGCGCCTGCCAACCGAGGCCGAGTGGGAGGTTGCTGCGGCGGAGTTGCCGGTGCGGGGGAATCTGCTGGAGAGCGGCAGGCTGCATCCCGCGGTTTGTGAAAATTCGCGCACGGACAGTCTGAGCGAGAACCCGAATCTTTCTGCGCCGCATCAGATGTTTGGTGACGTTTGGGAGTGGACCCGCAGCCCATACATCGGCTATCCGGGGTACAGGCCGGTCGCAGGGGCGCTGGGAGAATATAACGGGAAATTCATGAGCAATCAGATGGTTTTGCGGGGAGGATCGATTGTGACGCCGGCAAGCCATATCCGCGCCAGCTATCGCAATTTTTTCCCGGCCGCGACGCGCTGGCAGTTTTCCGGCATCCGGTTGGCCAACAGGGATTGAGGAGCCTAGAAAGCGATTTCCAAGTACCATCATGCAGGCATTGACCATACTCCCTCTGCTCACTGAGGCCGCGAAAACTCCCGTCGGCGCCGAGGTGCTGCGCGGACTTTCCGGAAAGCCTAAGAATCTTAGCCCGTGGCTTTTTTACGATGACGAAGGATCGAGGCTCTTCGAGCTCATCACTGAGCTTCCCGAATATTACGTAACTCGCGCGGAGCGGGAGATATTTGTCGCGCATGCCGATGAAATCGTCTCCTCGGCGGGTGATGGCCAACTCTCGCTTTACGAACTTGGCGCGGGAACGGCCACGAAGACGGGGCTGCTGCTTACGGGCAGCGGTCCGCAGGCAGGGTAAAGTCGGCTATCACGCCATCGACATCTCGGCGTCGGCGCTTGAGGATGCTACGCAAACCCTAGAAGGGGAGATTCCGGGAGTGCGTGTGGAGCCGGTCGTAGTCGACTATACCGATGGCCTGAGCCAGGTGAACTTCGGCCAACGCCAGCTGGGTGATCGCCGGATGTTCCTCTACATCGGCTCGAGCATCGGGAATTTCGATATGCCATTTGCGCTGCGGATCTTGCGCGATATCCGCCGTCAGCTTCTGCCCGGCGATACGCTGCTTCTCGGCGCCGATCTGGTTAAAGATCGCCATGCTCTGCTGCAGGCGTATGACGACGCTGCAGGGGTGACGGCGGCTTTCAACAAGAATGTGCTGATTCGTATCAATCGCGAGCTGGGCAGCAATTTTAATCCGCAGCTATTTCGTCATCGGGCCCGCTGGAACGAGGAGTGTTCGCGGATTGAGATGCACCTGGAGAGCCTTATCACCCAGATTGTCTTTATTCCGGCACTCGATATGCAAGTGAGGCTGAGCCGGGCAGAGACGATTCATACCGAGAACAGCTATAAATTCACTGACGAGCAGATCGGCGGGCTGCTTGGCCGCGCCGGCTTCGAAGTGAGGCAACGCTGGAAGGACCAGCGCGGCTGGTTTGGAGAATATCTCGCCCGGGCGGTTTGATCTCCTGCAGATTACGACTCCGTACCGGTCGCGACCACGAAGTATTGCGCGTCCACCGTTCCTGGGTTGCGGGCACCGTGCTCCTCATTGGAATGCACGTAGGCTGCGGATCCCGGGCCGATCGTTGAAGTCTTCCCGGCGATCGTCAGTTCGAGGCTCCCTTTCGATATCAGGAACATTTCATCGTGCTTATGGTGGTGCGGAGGGTGCGGGGACATGCCCGGACCGAGAGTGGTTTCATGCACTTCCATGACGCATCCGGACTCGGTCTTGCCGTTGAGGATAGCGCGGGAAGTGTTCGTTCCATTTTGCTTTACGGGCAGCTGGTCGAAGGGTTTGACGAAGCTGGCAATCGTCTCGGCGTCAGGCGCAGTGGCGGGAGCGCGGCCAAGAGGCTCGCTCCGCGCCGATAGAGGCGACCAAAGCTGGAAGGCCGATGCAGATCTCGGCGTGCATTGTCCATAAACCCTCCTGTTGAAGTAAACGGAAGCGGGTCGCGTTCCGGAGCGATTATAGTGTCGTCCCTCTGCGATCTGCTCCCTTTGTTGGTTTCCGGTTTGTCGCACGCCTTCCCGAAGTATCTCTACGCTTCAACTGAAACTAGTCAATTAGCAGCACGCTTACGATCTCTCCCGCTTCCAGATATCGCGGTCAGGACGAGCCACGAGGAAACAGTTCGCCGAGGCGGTGCTAGCCAGGTCTCCAGAGCCGTGCCACTCGACGGGGGTAACCTCGGGATCGAGGCCGCCGCTCAGGATGGCGGGAAGGAAACGTATGAGGCCGGCCTTGTGACGCACCTCGGATGCGAGTCTGGCCAATGCGAAGCGCGGAACGATCTTATCGTCGCCTGCCAGGGCGCAAAGCAGCGGATGCACATAGAGCGCGAAGGTGACCATGGTCGAGACCGGGTTTCCGGGCAGGGCGAAGAAGTACTTCATCCCGCTGGCGTGGGGAAGGCGGCCAAAGATAGCCGGCTTGCCAGGTTGAATCAGCGACCCGCTGAAGAAAAACTCAGCGCCCAGAGCGAGCAACGCCTCAGCGGCAAAGTCGTATTTGCCGACCGAGACGCCGCCGGTCATCAGCAACAGATCCGAGTCCATGGCCATGCGAATGGCAGACTGCAGATGGCCGGGGTCGTCGCGAACGAGTGGGAGCCGCATCGGCTGCCCGCCCGCGGCGCTTACCAGGGCGGCCAGCGAGTAGCTGTTGGAGTTGCGAATCTGGTGGGGCAGCGGTGCGGTCTCAAGATCGACCAGCTCATCGCCTGAGGCAAGAATGGAGACTCGCGGTGGGGCGTAGACGTGCACGCTGGCGGCTCCGCAGGCTGCTGCGGCCGCGATGTGCGCGGGAACGAGCCGTGTGCCGGCATAGAGCACGATGTCGCCCTTACGGGCCTCGGCACCGGCCTGCACGATGTTTTCGCCGGGCTGCGGAGGGTGCTTTTCGGCGCGACCGTCTCTGAGACGAATGCTCTCGGAGTCCACGTCATAGTGAACGTGCTCGAACATCACGACGTGGTCGGCGCCGGAGGGGACGGGTGCTCCGGTCATGATCTCGACCGCAGTGCCATGCGCAAGTTTGACCGGGTGATGCTCGATCGGGTCGCCGGCGCGGACCTGTCCGGTGATAGTAAGCGCCTGGCCCGATAGGAGCTCCGAGGCATAGCAGGCATACCCGTCGCGCGTCGAGCGGTCGAAGGGCGGCTGTTCGCGATCGGCAAGGACTGGCCGGCCGAGCACGCGCCCCAGGGCATATGGAAGGCCGAGAACCTCAGTCTTGCGCGGATACGCGAAGCGAATGGAAGCTGCGTGGTCGCGAACCAAAGTTGTAGCGTCAGAGAAGCTCAGGACGGGAGGAGTTGTATTTGTCGCCACACACTCATCCTAATGGGTATTTGATGTGTCGGGAGTTGCAACGCAGGAAGCTTCGAGCTTGGTTTGTATGAAGGCCGCACCCAGGCGGAGAAATTCGGCCTGGGTGCGGCAGAGTAGGGTTACTTCTTGGCTTTGTAAGTGCTCTTGACGGTTTGGCCCATGCCTTCGAGCACCTGTTTTACCTCCGGAGCGTACGGTCCATCGGGGGCGAGTTCGAGATACTTCTGGTAGGCCTCGATGCAGCCCGGAGGGGTGACGATCTTTCCGGCCTTGTCGACCGTCGATTTGCCGACAAGTGCCTGCCCTTTCAGATAGTAAGCTAGGGGTTTATTGGGGTCGGCAGCGATCGCCTTGTCCGCAGCGGCCACGGTGGCATCGGTGTTGCCGGTGCGGGACATGATGATTGCTTCGTTCTGGTAATACATGCCGGCCTGAGTCGGATTGACCTTCGCGGCAGCCTCATACGCGGCCTGCGCGTCGTCAACCTTTTTCAGGTTGGCCAGGGCTTCGCCGAGAGTGTTGCCAGCGCCACCCTGCACCTCGGGGTTGGGTTTCTTGGAGGCCGCATCGAGCTCGATGGCCTTCTTCAGGGAGGTCACGGCGTCGTCATACTTCTTGAGGCAGAACTGGGCGTTGCCGAGTTCAACCCAAAGCACTGAGGCGTCGGGCTTGGCCGCGGTGGCCTGCGTCATGAGCGTCGCGGCCTCGGTGCATTCCTGCACATAGTCGTTAGGAGAGCCGCCGTGGGCGGTGCAAGATGCCGGATCCGTGGTCCCAAGAATCGCGTTGCCAGAAGCGGTGACGCAGCTTCCTTTACGGCCCTTGGCATTATCTTCCCTTGCCTTGACGAGATTGGCGTTGAGGTTCTTGATGACCGAGTTCTCTTTCAGGGCAGAGGCATTCTTGGCGCGCACTTCTTCAGCCTCCTTGCGCTGCTCGGGAGTCAGCGTGGCCATGTAAGCGGGGCGCGTCAGGTCGAAGTCCTGCACGGTGTCGGCACCGGCAGTGATCTTCACTTCGGGGAACTGGTCGACGACTTTATCAGCCGCGGTGGTGGGCTGGCGCAGGAAGATGGTGTAAGTTCCGGGTGCGATTCCGGTGCCCTTGTAGTCGCCGTTGGCATCGGTATTGAAGGTGTATTTGGCGGTCTTGTCGCCCGGATTAGCCAAGCCGATGATTCCATCTGTGATGGGTATGCCGACCGTATCCTGAACGTGGCCATGAATGCTGCCGGTCTGCTCCTGGGCATTGAGTGACGCTGAAACTGCGATCAACAGGACCGCTGTTATTGCGGCCACCGGCGAAAGGTTCATTCTGCGCATTGGGTCTTCTCCTTCGATCTTCTCTAATCTTCGTTCCGGCAGTCTCAAGAGACCGGCTGCTCGGCCAGTTTCCGGGTGCGATAGGGGATTGGGTCGTCCACTCCGGCCTGGGCAAAGGCCCTCAGCCGCAGAGCACAGCTATCGCATACGCCGCAGGCCTCAACCTCGCCTGAATAGCATGACCACGTTAAATGGAGCGGCGCGGACAATTCAAGGCCAAGCTGAATGATCTCACTCTTTCGCATATGGATGAGCGGAGTGACAACTTCGATGTCTCCGTCGCGGGTGCCGGTGCGAATAAGCTGCTGAAATGCCTCGTAGTAGGCGGGACGGCAGTCGGGATAGCCGGAGCTGTCCTGCTCCACGGCGCCGATCAGGACCTTCTTCGCGCCCAGCACCTCGGCCCAACTGACCGCTGCCGAGAGGAAATGGGCGTTGCGGAAGGGTACGTAGGTGACGGGGATCGATTCGCCGATGGGCTCGGTTGGCGGAGCTTCGGGAACGGCAATCGAGGGGTCGGTGAGCGCCGAGCCGCCGATCTGACGAAAGATGTCGATCTTGAGCGGGAGAAATTTTGCAAAATGAAGTGCCTCGGCGATGGCCCGGGCGGATTCCAGTTCGCGACGCTCGGTGCGCTGGCCGTAGCTGAAGTGGAGAGCGCAGGCCTCGTAGTCGCGAGCGGCGAGCGCGGCGCAGACGGCCGAGTCCATGCCTCCGGAGAGGCAGACGACGGCCCGGGGGGGGGGGCCAGGAGCAAGTTCCGTCGACGGGACGCGCGTGTTGATCACGAGTCTTATCCTAACTTGCCTCTCGTGTTCGTGGGTCTAGCGACAGGTACATTACCCACTAAGCGCGCCTGCCTCTAATCGAAAGATCAGGACCTCTGAGTGTTGCTTCGCTGGACGGCGCGGAAAACAGCGCCAACGATCTTGCAACATGCCCATGCGGGCGCGAGGGGTAAGAAAAGAGAGGCCCTGCCAGGCAGGGCCTCATGAAGAACTGACATCTCTTAGATTGCTAAAGGTCTATTTTCCCTTTAGGCCACGGGGGCTTCCGATCCCGGTGCACTGATCGTAGAGTGTGCCAGCGGCGTGGCCGTTCGATCCGGTTGTGACATCGTACCAGTAACCCGGATATGCCGTATGCGTATTGAGGTTAGCATAGATAAGGTTGAGCTCGGAGGGAGTGTACCAGCCGCCCTCCTTTGTGGCCGCCATCCCCAGCTCTTGATGGGCGTTATTGATGATGCCGGCGAGCGCTGGGGAGGATACGCTGGTGCCCCCTACGATGACGAAGCCGGAGTAGGAATCGGTGTCGTAGACGTACACACCGCTGTTAGGATCGGCGTTAAACGAAATGTCGGGGGTCGATCGGGCGGGGTAAGCAAAGGGCGCCCCCCCGAACAATTCATACTGATAGTCGGTCCATGGCCCCATCCCGTTAGTTATACTTGGCGGGTTTGCCCAGAATTCCTTGGTGCTTGGGCCTCCACCTGAGTCAGACCAGCAGCTTTCGCTTAGGAAGTTACCGCTCGCGTCGCGATTGACAGTGGTACCGCCAGCGGACACTACCCACGGGGAGGCACTGGGATAGATGACTTCAGATCCACTGTCGCCAGCGGAGGCAAAGTAAGTGACGCCCGACCAGTAATAGCGGAAGAAGAAATTGTCATCTTCTTGCTCGGTCAGAGTTCCACCGCCGTCGCCGGCAACCCCGACTTCGCTTTCCGGATATCCCCAGCTATTGGAGATATCGCCGCCGCCGTGTTTCGCTACCTCTATGCCGGCTACTTCCTCGGCATACAGCAGGTCGGGGAGGTTTTGCGTGCAGGCCTCTATCAGATAGATCATCGCGTTGGGTGCCATTACATGCGCCCACTGGGTGTCGAGAGACTCCTCCAGGTCCCAGCCATAAGAGCTTGCCGGTGGCGGGGTCCCGCTGCAACTGGCGGTCAGACCGTTAAGAGTGCCGTAGCTTGAGTTGGCATAGATCTTCGAGAAGTTTGCCGTCGGCAAACCAAAAGTGGAATCGAAATATGCCAGGTCGGCCGCCGCTTCCGGGTCGTCGTAGGCATCTACCAACGCGATTGCGCCCCAACCGCCGGTGGGGTGTTGGGTGCCTCCAGTTTCCGGGTTGCATCCGGTGTAGCTGGGCCCGACGCCATAAAGGCAGCCCATCGACGCCGGTGTCTCGGCGAAGGTGTAGTCTGGAACCGCAGAGGATACTTGGTGACCAGCGGGGACGAATATCTTGTAATTGGTGTGAACCGGTTTGCCGGGGGTCGAGATGCTGCTTAACGGAACAATTACGCTGCCCGGATGCTTCACGATTCCGGCAGGCGGCTCCGCGGGCGCCGGCGCCGGCGCCGCATCTGGCAGCTCTGGGGTATGGTAGTCCTGAGCGGAGATGTTTTGTTGCGGATCTGAGTTTTCCTGAGCGGCTGCCAGTCCTGCGGACCCGGCAGCGAATGAGAAGAGCGTTGCTAACGCAAACATCCTTGCTTTTGTCATACTCGCACCTATATCCTCTTTGAGATCGATGGTTAATCGAATGGGTATCAATTCAACATCGCCTTGATAGTGTTTTTTCCGGAGCAAACGTTACATCGTCCAGGGAATTGAAATCCGATTGTGGCGATTAGGCAATCGCCGCCCTAAGGATTCCGAGGTAATCATCGCAGAGTTACCCTCGCCATCAATCCAGCACACGCTGATCACGAGGCATTCACTGTCGGCCTACTTGTATCTCGGCTATCTCTGATTGTCAATGGCGAAAAGGTGGTAGCAGGTTGTAGGGAGCAAAAGAAAGCCATCCTGGCGCTTATTTTCTCCGTTAAATAAATAAGCGTGCATCGCAAGCCCCGCCTCCCTAAGTTGCTTGGCAGGTTGTGGTTGCCGCAGCTTCGGCCCTTCGTGACTCCCCACCTAATCACGCGGACCGCTGTTGTAAGTTAGAAACATGTTTGTGATTCGTCCTGCGGTAGCGTCCGACGTTCCCCTCATCCTTGAACTTATCCATGAGCTTGCGACATACGAGCGGGAACCCCACGCGGTCGTTGCAACCGAGGCTGATCTGCTACGCGATGGTTTTGGCGAGCGGCCATTCTTTCAGTGCCTGATCGCCGAATATGGCGGCGTGCCGGCTGGCTTCGCCTTCTACTTCTTCAATTACTCAACCTGGCGTGGTCGGCCGGGGATTCATCTGGAAGATTTGTTTGTGCGTCCTGCATTTCGCGGGAAGGGCATTGGCAAGGCGCTGTTGATCAAGGTCGCCGAGGTTGCGGTCGCGAACCAGTGTGCGCGGTTCCAATGGGACGTGCTCGACTGGAACCAGACGGCGATTGATTTTTATCACTCGCTGGGGGCGAAGTTCATGAGCGAGTGGCGGATTATGCGGGTGAGCGGTCAGGCGTTGACGGCGCTGGCGGCAGGCCAGCCGATTCCGACCCAACCAGCACTCGTTCCGCCGGAACGATAAGCTAAAAGAGATGTCCAGGATTAAGGTGATTGGCGGCGGGCTTGCCGGCCCTGAAGCTGCGTTGACCGCGGCGAAGCTAGGGGTCGAGGTTGATCTCTACGAGATGCGCCCGGTGAAGATGACCCCGGCGCATGAGACGGCCGAGTTTGGCGAGTTAGTTTGCTCGAATTCGCTGAAGTCGGAGAGCGAAAATACGGCGCCATGGCTGCTGAAGCATGAGATGCGGCGAGCGGGTTCGGAACTGTTGAAGCACGCCGATCTGAGCGCCGTGCCCGCCGGTCACGCGCTGGCAGTCGACCGGGTGGAGTTTTCGCGACGCATCGCCGAGGCGATCGAGCGCGAACCGCTCATTACTGTCCATCGCGAAGAGGTGACGGCGCTCAATCCCGAGGACGGGATTACGGTGCTGGCGAGCGGTCCCCTGACTTCTTCGGCGCTATCTGCTGAGATCGCCCGGCTGACTGGCAGCGACCATCTTGCTTTCTATGACTCGATTAGCCCCATCGTCGAGGCCGACTCGATCGATATGAAGCGCGTCTATTTCGCGGCGCGCTGGGACAAGGGGACGGCCGACTACATCAACTGCCCAATGACGCGCGAGGAATATGACGCGTTCTACGACGCGCTGATGGCGGCAGAGGCTGTTCAGGAAAAGGAATGGGAGAAGCTGTCGTACTTCCAGGCGTGCATGCCGATCGAGGAGCTGGCGCGGAGCGGGCGCGATACGCTGCGTTTTGGACCGATGAAGCCGGTTGGGTTGCGCGACCCGCGGACGGGGAAGACTCCGCATGCGGTCGTGCAGCTGCGCTGCGAGAACCTGCGCGCCGACTCGTACAATCTGGTTGGCTTCCAAAACCATCTCAAGTACGGCGAGCAGGCGCGGATCTTGCGGATGATTCCTGGGTTGGAAAACGCGAAGTTCCTACGCTACGGGCAGATTCATCGGAACACCTACATCAATGCGCCGACAGTGCTGACAGAGCGACTGACTCTGCGGGCGTGGGGGAAGGTTTTCGTCGCGGGTCAACTGTCTGGCGTCGAGGGCTACACCGAGTCGATTGCCACCGGGATGCTCGCTGGAATCTATGCGGCTGCGGTTGCCGAAGGGTTGGAGCCGATATTGATACCACGCGAGACGGCGCTGGGATCGCTGGTGCATTACATCACTCACGCCGAGGCGAAGCGCTTCCAGCCGGCCAATATCACATTCGACCTGCTGCCGCCGCTCGATGAGGAGACGCGGAAGAGGATCCGCGACAAGCGGGAACGGCATCGTCTGCAGTGCGAGCGCGCCTTGCGGGCGTTTGACGGATGGCTGCAGCTAGTGAGCCCCATAGCTCTGAAGGAATAAAGCTACTCGCACTGGTCATCAGCCGTTGGTCTGGCGGAGCTTCGGTGTATCTTGTTCGCATGACTTCACTCTCCCCGCTGGACGCGCTAGGGCCTGCCTTTCGGCGGACGCGCGAGGTGCTGTCCGCTCCATTTCGACTTGGATTTTTCCTGAAGATTGCGCTGGTTGCGGCGCTCACCCAGCCCAGCTTTTACTCGGCGACGATCTCTTATCCGGTTCGCGGGGGGCAGCTGGCAGTCTTGATGGGGCATTCCGGAGGCAGCTCCGGCGATAGCAACAACTTTCTGGCCGGCTCTGGGATTGCGGCAGTAGGCGTCTCGCTGCTGGTCGTGATGGCAATCTTCGGCTTGGCGCTTTGGGTGCTGCTCTCGTATCTCTATTGCCGGTTGCGCTTCACGCTCTTTGATCTGGTGGTCTACAAGCGCGGGCGTGTCAGGCAGGCGTGGTCAGGGTATGGACGGCAGAGCTGGCGCTACTTCGGTTTGGTTTTCCTTGTTTCGTTATCTTTCCTGGCGGTAACAGCGGTCGTTATTGGCGCCCCGCTGTTGAGTTTTATTCGCAAAGCGCGTCCATTGACCTCGCTCGGTCCGAGCGCAAATCCGTTTGCGATTCTGGGTGCGCTACTGCCGTTGCTGCTGGCGATTTTTGTCATGGCCCTGTTATGGATGGTGGTGGATTCGCTCATGCAGGACTTCCTGCTGCCGCCGATGGCGATTGACGATGCTCCGCTGGAGTCGGCGTTTGGGCGCTTCTTTGACCTGGTCAAGACGAACCTCGGTTCGCTGGCAGTATATGTGCTCTTGCGGTTTGTCGTGGGCATCGCTCTGGTAATGGTGCTGCTGGTGGTCTTTTTCGCGATATTGATGGTTGTGGGACTGGCGACCTACGGTATCGGCACGCTGCTCTACCATGCGCTGTGGGTGAGTGCCGTTGGGCAGGTCATTTGTGTGGCGCTCGCGATTCTGGTGGGCATGGTCGCGCTGGTGGTTTACCTGATGGCGATGATTTCGATTTACGGGACGGCCGCCGTCTTTCAGCAGTCGTACGCAGCCTATTTCTTTGGCGGGCGGTATGCGGCGTTGGGAGACAGGTTGGATCCACCACCTCCGCCGGCACACCTTGAACATTTGGTGCCGCCCCCGATTGCAACGTCGGAGCCTCCCGCAGTGTTGCCGCCTATTGAGGACTCTCCGCCGCTCTGGTAGCTGCGCTGCGGTTCTTCAGTCCGCGTCCTTTTGATTTCTGGCGCGGACTTTGAACCAGATGGGTGAGCCCTCAAAGCCGAAGGCCGTGCGTACCTGATTTTCGAGGAAGCGCTCGAAGGAGAAGTGCAGCTTCACGAGCCGGTTCGCAAACAGGATGAATGTCGGTGGGGCGACTGCGGCTTGGGTCATGTAGTAGATGCGAATTTTTTGCGACATGGGCACGCCTGCGCGCTGGAAGTCGATCTTCTCAAGGAAGCGATTCATCTGACCGGTGGTGATGCGTTTGCGGCGCTCGTTGGCGACGTGGTGCGTGACTTCGAGGACCTTCTTCAGGTTATTCCCGCGTGACGCCGAAATGAAGACGATGGGCGCGTAGTGAAGATACTTCAGCGCATGGCGCACCTGCTCTTCAAAAACAGCCTTATCCGCGGGCGGCTTGCCATCTGTACGCGCGGTCGTCACTAAATCCCACTTGTTGATGACGATGACGATGGAGCGTCCACTTTCGTGGGCGTATCCGCCGATGGTGGCGTCGGCCGCGGTTACGCCTTCCTGTGCGTCGATGACCAGCAAGGCGACGTCAGCGGCTTCGAGGTGGCGGCGGGCCATGACGACGGAGAGCTTCTCGGCCATCTCGTGGGTTTTGCCTTTGCGACGGATTCCGGCGGTATCAACGATGCGGAAACGGTCGCCCTGGTAGTCGATGACCTCATCGACCGCGTCGCGGGTGGTTCCGGCAATAGGCGAGACGATGGCGCGATTGGTTCCGGTAAGGGCATTTAGCAGCGTCGATTTGCCGACGTTGGGGCGGCCGATGATGGCGACCTTGGTCTCGAACTGCTCGAATTCGCCGTGAGTGCGGTGGAGGTCGCGGTTGGGGTCTTCGTCTACTGTCGTGGCTTCCGGAGTTTCTGCTTCAGGCTCGGCTGGAGGTTCGACGATGGGCAGCGCCTCAAAGACGGCATCGAGCAGGTCGCCGATGCCGAGCGAGTGTTCGGCGGAGATGGGGAAGATGGTCTTGAAGCCGAGACGGCGGTAGTTTTCGGCCTGAGCTACTAGCTGTTCGGTGTCGATCTTGTTGACCGCGAGCATGATCGGTTTGCCGCCGCGCAACAGGTGCCTGGCCAGATCGTAATCTGGCGCGGTGAGTTCGGAGCGGCCGTCGACGACCATGACGATGACTTCGGCCTCATCTAGAGCGACGCGGGCCTGGCGGTAGATCTCGGCAGGGATGAGAGCCTCGTCGTCGGGAACGATGCCGCCGGTGTCGACGATGCGGACGACGCGGCCGTCCCAGCGGACCTCGCCGTAGATGCGGTCGCGGGTGATGCCTGGCTCATCGCCGACGATGGAGCGACGGGTTTCGGTGAGCTTGTTGAAGAGGGTGGATTTGCCGACGTTGGGGCGTCCGCAAATGGCAAAGAGTGGTGCGTGGTCGGCGGTGCCGGGTTTCTCGGCCGTCTCGCGCCGATTGTTGCGGACTTTTTCCGAAGGCTGCGTCGATGGACGGAAGGCCAGATCGCCTTCGGCGACCGGTTCCGCAGTGGCTTTGCCGACCAAGAGGCGCTTGCGGCGCGCTGACTTGGTCAGGAACCTCACCGGTTTCGGTTCCGCGGCGTCCGGAGTTGGCGATCTCTTCTTCGGGCGTGCAGCCGCGGCATGACCGCGACGGATGGCTTTCTCTTTGGCGGCTACTTTGCGGGCGGTCTTCTTCGCGCCTTCGCGGTTTCTTTTGACTGCTTTCAATAGTTCAACCTGTTCTGCGCGGGAGATGGCATGAGCCGCAATTCACTATTATAGGGATTAGCGCTCAGCCCACCGAAAGCCTCCTTCATTGCCGACCAACTCACCGACTACGACCGCTCTGCCCTCACTCTACGATTTCTTTGCGCCGGGCGGTCTATTGTCGCGTTCGAGTCTGCCTTATGAGTTTCGCAAGGGTCAGTTGGAGATGGCGCAGGCCGTCGAGCGAGCGCTCGATGAAAAGACCCACCTGATCGTCGAAGCAGGGACGGGTACCGGAAAGACGCTCGCGTATCTGCTGCCCGCGCTGCGTTCGGGGCAGCGGGTGATTATTTCTACGGGCACAAAGAACCTGCAGGAGCAGCTCTTCTTCAAGGACGTTCCCTTTCTCGAATCGCTGCTTGGGCCCGCTTAGCGTTTGCTATATGAAAGGACGCGCGAACTATCTCTGCCGCCACAAACTGTATTCGCTGACCAAGCAGCCGATCCTGAATGGGCTGGAGGAGATCGGCCAGTACAACGCGATTGCCGAATGGGAGAAGACTACGGAAACGGGTGACCGGGCGGAGATTGATGAGCTCCCGGAGTCAAGTCCGCTGTGGGCGAAGCTCGATGCTCGGAGCGAAGCTTGCCTGGGGACCTCGTGTCCGGATTATGAGCGCTGCTTCATCACTGAGATGCGGCGCAAAGCGCAGGAGAGCGACGTCATCATCGTGAACCACCATCTCTTCTTCGCAGATCTCGCGGTGAAGCAACAGGCGCAAAACGCTCCGGATGCTGGCGTCTTGCCGGATGCGACGGCAGTCATCTTCGATGAGGCGCATGAGCTGGAGGATGTGGCGTCGAGCTACTTCGGCATCAGCGTGAGTAATGTGAAGTTCGAGGAACTGGTTCGCGATCTGGAGATCACGCTGAGCGCGAAGCAATCCCTTGGAGGCTCGGTGCAGGCTGCGGGGCAGACGCTGCGCGAGCGCGCGCGGATGCTGTTTGCGGTGTTGCCGATTGGCTCGGGCTATGGCGGCAGTGGCGATGGCCGGATGGCCTTCGAGGGGCGCGAAGAGTTTCTCGAGGCGCAGGGCGATGTCTATCTCGGCGTAATGAATGCGATGCATCGGTTGGAGGGCGAGCTGGAGCGGTTGCGCGGTGTGGAAGAGGCGGCGGCGCTGCGCAAACGGGCGGCGGGAATTCGCGAGCAATTGAGATTTCTGCTGGAGGCCGACAGCAGCAATACCGTCTTCTGGATTGAGCGGCGGCAAGGGCGCGGTCGCGATGGCGGCAGAAACACCTTCTTGCAGGCGACGCCGATCGATATCTCGGAGTTGCTGAGCGAGGTGTTGTTTGAGAGCTTCTCGACTGTGGTGCTGACTTCGGCGACGCTAACGGTGCAGAGCGGCTTTGCGCATCTACGCAATCGGCTGGGGATGCGCGACGCGAAGGAGCTGGTTGTTCCTTCACATTTCAAATATGACCAGCAGGCGATCCTGTATCTGCCGACGGAGATGCCGGATCCGCGCGAAGCGGGCTTTCAGGATGCCGCGGCGAAGCGCATCCGGCAGGTGCTGGAAATCACTCATGGTCGCGCCTTTTGCTTATTCACCAGTTATCAGCAAATGCGGGATTTATACGAGCGACTGCTGGTGGAGTTGAGCTTTCCGCTCTTGCTGCAAGGCACAGCTCCGCGCAAAGCGTTGCTCGAGGAGTTTCGCGAGACTCCAAACGCGGTGCTGTTTGGCACCTCCAGTTTCTGGCAGGGGGTGGATGTGCAGGGTGAGGCGCTGAGCTGCGTGATCGTCGACCGGCTGCCGTTTGCAGTGCCGAGCGATCCAGTGGTGGCAGCTCGAATGAAGGCGATTGAAGCCGACGGCGGTGCTCCGTTCTTTGAGTACCAGGTGCCTTCGGCGGTGATTACGCTGAAACAGGGGTTTGGGCGGCTGATACGGTCGCTTGAAGACCGTGGCGTACTTATGCTGCTAGATCCGCGAATTCAAAGACAGCGCTATGGTAGAGTCTTCCTCGAAAGCCTGCCGCCCTATCGTGTTACGAACGATATTGGTAGGGTGGAAGAGTTCTTCAATGATTCATCCCAGCCGGAATCCTTTCGGAAAGCTAAGTTATAGCATTAAAGAACTGCTGCCATGTCGCGCAATCTCTACATTCTGGGCGGGACGCTATTTGTCTTTGCCGTGATTTCCTTTGGCATGATGTTCACAACGGGGCCTTACCAGATCGGGCTGCCGGGGAACGGTTCGCTGTGGAAGACGATTGCGCTCTTTCTGCTTTTGTTGTCGCTGCTATCAGTGCTGAGCGGGGTGATGACGAATATGTTCGAGCAGGTGGAACGACGGGCGGCGGAGCGGGAACGGCGGCAGGGGAAGCGGCGGTAGGCAATCTGAGAATGGCTGATTCAGGCGCCCTATCGTTGTCTGAACAAGGATAGGGCGCCCGGATTGGGTTACTCGGGTTGCGGGACGACGCGGAGATAGGGCTTGACGGTCTTCCAGCCATCCGGATATTTGGCCTTTGCTTCGTCCTCGGAGACCGACGGCAGGATGATGACATCATCGCCCTGCTGCCAGTTGGCCGGCGTGGCGACCTTGTGCTTCGCCGTCAGCTGCATCGAGTCGAGCACGCGGAGAATTTCGGGGAAGTTGCGTCCGGTGGACATCGGGTAGCTCAACTGCAGCTTGATGCGCTTGTCGGGACCGATGATGAAAACCGTGCGGACAGTTGCGTTGTTTGCAGCGGTGCGCCCCTCCGAGGTTTCGCCGGAATCGGCGGGAAGCATGTCGTAGAGTTTGGCGATCTTGAGCTCCGGATCGCCAATCATAGGATAGTTCACCGCATAGCCCTGGGTCTCCTCGATATCGACGGCCCACTTCCCGTGGCTGGAGACGGGGTCGACGCTGAGCCCGACTACCTTGGTGTTGCGCTTCTGGAACTCGGGATACAGGCTGGCTACGCTGCCGAGCTCGGTGGTGCAGACCGGAGTGAAATCCTTGGGGTGGGAAAACAGGACAGCCCAGCCATCTCCTATCCAGTCATGAAAGCTGATCGTTCCCTGGGTTGTTTCGGCGGTGAAGTCGGGGGCGATGTCATTAATGCGTAGAGCCATGGTCGTTCTCCTGAAATCGGTTGATCTCGATGGACGGCTGTCGCCGTCGGTGTAGCTTGGCGTAACGGTCGGCGGCGCCAATCCGAAGTCTAAAGCATTTTGGCAACGACTTAGACGGGGCTACATCGATGGTCGAGCGGCCGCGGGAGCCACCATTTCAGTTCATGACGCGAGCAAGCCCGTAGATCCTGGCGGAACCGGCTTGCTCGCTCGAGTTGGGGCGCGGTCTTAAGTGCGGTCATTAGGTGGTTGGACGCGGCTTGGTTGCCAGGAACTGGACCGGCACCGCGTTTCCATTGGGATCGACTAGTCCAGGGTTGATGGTCTGGGTGTCCGTGAGCGTCGGGACGCTGATGAAGTGGACCAGATTATCACCGGCGGTTCCGACGAAGAAGATCGTGTTGTCCGGGCTGAAGGCCCCAGCCAGCGGCGCTGAGGCGGTGCCTGAGAGCTTGACGGCGCTGAGAGTGCCGGCTTCCCCGAAGTTAGAAGAGATCGTATAGGCGGGCAGAATCGGACTTGCCGTGCCGGTCGGCGCAGTGTAGGTGACGAAGGCGATCGACGAGTCGGGCGAGGCGACAACCTGGTCAATCGAGGCCGCGGTCACCGGCAGCGCCTGCGTGGGCAGAGCCGTAGTTTGGAAGGTCAAGCCGGCTGCAGAGTTTGCGGTGGGGCGAATGCAGGTTCCGGTTGGATCGCCGGGAGTGTTTTCCACGGGCACTCCAGGCGTATCGGCGGTGCCCAGATAAATGTCACTGAGGGTGGTCGGGTTCGCACCGAGGATATGGACGCGGTCGGTGGTGGCTGTCAGGTGATCGGTGGGTGGCAATACAGTCCCAGGGGCTAATGCGCTCGGGTAATACACGTTTGGCGTGGTGGTGGTATTCGGGCAGAAAGTATAGGCGCTGGTGAGATTTGGCCCGGTGAGGAAGGTTCCTTCCGACGGGATGGTGACCGCTATGTCCGGTGAGCAGAAGGGAGTGAACGGCGTAGTTGTGCTGGTGTAGTCGTTGTTATTCAGGTTGCAGCCTGTGCCGGTCTGAGTCGGCAGATTGTTGTAAACGCTCCATCCGGTGTAGGTGTTGTGAATGTAAAGCGAGTTCGGCCCCGTGACGTAGAGGGTCTTGCCGTCGGGGCTGAACTGTGCCCGAGTCGCAAGTCCGCCGATCGTCGTATGCGCGGCCGAGGAGACGGTGTAGAGGTAGATGACTTGGCGCACCTGATCGGCAATGACGACGGTGGTCGAGTCGGGTGAGACGGCGAGCACGACGCCCGGCACGGTCGTATCTTCTTTGGTCAGAGAATTAGTACCGGCGCTGTACTCCATCAGTTCGCGATAATTTCCAAAGTAAAGATTCGTGCCCCCCGGATCGAGAACCATCGAGTTAGGGATGTAGGGCAGCTTGATCGGTGACCCGATGGTGCCGGTTGTGAGGTCGACCGCTTCGAAGAAGTCAGATTGCGGGCTGGCCATCCAAAGATAGGTGCTACTGCGACCGGTGGAAGTCAGCCGCACCGAGTTGCTGGCAATCGGGAGTCCGGTGCCAAGTTGGCCAATCTGAGTGATCAGCGCCGGGTTACAGGTCGGCGGGTTGCAGACGGCGGTGATCGCGGCAGTCGAAGGAAATGCGGTGGAGACCGCCCCGCCGCTGCCGACCGAGATCTCCAGGGGATTCGTGGAAGAGTAGTCGAGCAAGAGCCCGGTGATCTGGTTTCCCTGCGTATCGAGAATGGTGGTGGTCAAAGGCACGTTGGTCCCCGGCGTTACGGTTCCAACCGTGCCGTTGTCGGTGCTGGGGATCGTGCTGGGAATCTGCAACTGAATGCTGGCCGGAGGGCAGGTGTAGAGGTTTCCCGCAGTGGAGCTGACGTTGGCGATGGCCGCAGTGACGGCGGTCGATCCGGGCTGATGGGCGGTCGCCACGCCGTATTGATCGATAGTGGCGATGGCCGCGCTGACCGGAGTGTAAGTGAAATGGCCAAGATTTACTGAGCAGTCGGGCACGCCGTAGGCATTTCCTGCCGGGGCGCAGAATGGGGTGGTCGCGTTGGTCGAGACAAAGGCGAGGGCGTCGAGCTGCGAGGTCTGATTCTGCGAGAGGCAACCTTGATAGCCGGGGAGTCCAGTAGTCGGCGAGGCGACTGATAGCTGAATCGTGGTCACCGAGGGATGCACCCACACAGGAACGGTATTGCTGGTGACTCCATCGGCTGTAGCGGTCATCTGGACCACACATGTGGTCAGGCTGGTTCCGGAGCAGCCCGCGGCGATCGCGGTTGGTGTCGGTGCGGTGCAGATAGTGAAGTCGGGAATACCGCCCGGGCTGTGACGGTTCCAGGTGCCGCCGCACAGTGCGCCGGTCGAGGAGACGTCTACCAGGTTCAGATTAGTGCTGCCATAAACATAGGCGGCGACGGATTCGGTGCCGCCATTGCAGTTGGTGGCGCTGGGCGACTGGAGCTGGCCGGTTTGGCCGAAAGCGAGCGAGATGCCGGTGGTGTTTCCGGGAAGGTTGATCGCGGCGACGGCGGTGACCTTGAGTCCGTAGCCATAACCGGACTTATTGCAGTAGTTGTTGGGATTGGTGCCTTTGCAGCCTGCGATCGAAAAACCTACTGGAAGGGAAAACACTAGCAAAACACTCAAAATCACGAACTGCTTCATGAAACCTCCCCGTCCAGGCAGACTCGCAGCGTTGGACGGTCACACCACTTTGAAAGTAATCCTGAGTGTAAAAGGTGCGGAGGGCTGAAGCAACTATTCGGGTGGGGCGATCATGACGCAGTCTCCTGCTTGGGACGCAGGATAACGATCGTTCTTGCGTCCCGATGAGTGCGTCGACGCTGCTGGCGCAGAGCAAACTCCCGAAACCCAAGACAGAATCCAAAAGGGCATCAGCACTACGTTTGATCGATTTGGAGCAAATAGGAGCTAACCGGATGCCAAAGACCCCGTCTATTCTGCCGACGTTTCGATCGTAGAGCTGGTCGATTCTGGACGGGGAGTGTCGTTTGCGATCGGTTCGTGGGGCTCCGCTCGTTTAAGTCCTTTGTTGCGAGACAGGCGGCCGCCGGGGAACTGAAGGACCGCATGCTGTCGTATAGGAAACCAGGCTCCAAGAGAGCTACAGATTGGATTGCGAGGGGGAGGAATGCTGGCGGACTTGCGTGATGCGCTGCGGCAACTACGAAAGGCTCCGGGGTTTACGGCGACGGCCATCATCACACTTGCGCTGGGAATCGGCGCGACGACGGCGATTTTTTCGCTAGTGCAGCAGGTAATGCTGAAGTCGCTGCCGGTGGCGAAGCCGGAGGAGCTGTGGCGGATTGGAGACAAGATTCGCTGCTGTAACTGGGGCGGGTATACCCAGGGCGAAGATGGGGATTTCTCGCTCTTCTCGTGGGAGGCGTATAAGAACTTCCGCGCCAACACGCCCGAGTTTGTCGATCTAGCGGCGTTGCAGGCGGGCAATTCGCAGCTTGGCGTTCGCAGGGGAGGAGCGCAGGGGCCGGTTGACACGCGCAATGGCGAGTATGTATCGGGGAATTTCTTCCGCACGCTCGGCATACAGCCTTGGATCGGACGCATGATGACCGATAGCGACGACCAGATCGGCGCGCCGTTGGTGGCCGTGCTGAGTTTTCGCATCTGGCAGGAGAAGTACGGGGCCGATCCCTCCGTAGTGGGCGCAAGTTTTCAGATCAACGGACATCCCTTCACCATCATCGGTGTCGCTCCCCCCGGATTCTATGGTGCCAAACTGTCAGGTTGGGGCATGCCCGATATTTGGCTGCCGATCACCTCCGAACAAGCGCTTTCTCTAGGAGCTGTTTCGCATCTGACGAGGCCTAATGGCAACTACCTGGATATCGTCGGACGGGTGCGTCCAGGAGTCGATCCGAAGTCGCTTGAGGCCAAGCTGCGTGGGGAGTTCCATAATTGGCTGGCCAGCCATGTTTCCGACATGGAGCCCGGCGAGAAGCAGCTCTGGGAGCAGCAGACGATCCACCTCATTCCCGGCGACGCCGGAGTGGCAGACATGAGGGACAACTATCAAGCGGGGCTCAAATTGCTGCTCGTCGCGGCAGGATGTGTTCTGCTGGTGGCCTGCGGCAACCTGGCGAACCTGATGCTGGCGCGCGGGCTTAAGGACCGAGCGCAGACCTCGATGCGGGTGGCGCTGGGCGCTTCGCGCTGGCGGCTGGTGCGCCGGGCGCTGGTGGAGTGCGTGGTTCTGTCGCTGATCGGCGGGGTGATCGGCATAGGCGTGGCTTATGCCGGAACCAGACTCATTCTGTATCTGGCCTTCACGATTGGTTCTAATAACTATGTTCCTGTCAGCGCAACGCCATCCTGGCCGGTGCTGCTCTTCACCCTGGGTGTTTCGCTACTGACTGGAATCGTCTTCGGGATTGCTCCAGCGTGGATGACCTCGCACGCCAACCCGGTCGAGGCGTTGCGCGGTGCGAACCGTTCGGTGGGTGGACGGCGCTCCTGGGCGCAGAAGTCTCTGGTGATCGGACAGGCCGCGATGTCGTTGGTGTTGCTCTCGTCGGCGGCGCTACTGAGCCGCAGTCTCCGCAATCTTGAACACCAGGAGTTCGGCTTCGAGTCTGCGGGCCGGTTTGTGGCATGGATCAATCCGACGCTCGGCACCTATAAGCCCGAACAGATGGACACGTTCTATCACGAAATCGACGACCGTCTCCGCCAGATTCCCGGCGTGCGGATGGTGGCCCCTGTGACTTACGCGCCGATGAGCGGCGACAGTTGGAACGAAGGCATTCGTATCGAGGGGCGGCCAGAGCCGGGGGCCAAGGAGGACACCAGCGCGGGCTGGGCGCGTGTCACTTCCGGCTTCTTTGATGCGCTCGGGGCCAAGGTGCTGGTCGGGCGGCCTATTACCGAGGAAGATACCGCGAGTACCCGCAATGTTGCTGTGATCAACGAGGCCTTCGCGAAGCGCTTCTTCAAGAACCAGAACCCCATCGGACAGCACTTCGGGATCGACAGGATCAGGTATGCCGGGACCTACGAGATTATCGGGGTGGTCAAAGACATCAGGTATATGACCTGGGGCTATAAAGATCCGGTCGGCCCGATGTTTTGGGTCTCTGAGGCGCAGAACGCGTCATACGATGATCCGCAATTCAGCGAAGGGGAGAAATATTCGCACTTCCTCTACAACATCGTGATCTGGGCACCGGGCGACCCTCCGGGCATGAAAGAGAAGGTGCGCAAGGCACTCGCCAGCGTCGATCCAGACCTTGTGCTCGATGATGTTGTTCCATACGCTGAGGTCGTGAGCAACGACTTCCACCAGGAAAACATGATCGCCACGTTGACCTCGCTTTTCGGCGGGTTGGGCTTGGTGCTTGCGGCCGTCGGTCTTTACGGAGTCATGGCCTATTCTGTCGAGCAGCGCACCAGCGAGATTGGGCTGCGAATGGCGCTGGGTGCCGACCGCGGGAAAGTGGTGAAGATGGTGCTCCGTGGGGCGTTTTCTCAGGTGGGCATCGGGCTGGCGCTGGGGATTCCAGCGGCGATCGGGGCGGGCAAGCTAATCACGGATCAGCTCTTCGGAGTGAAACCTTGGGACCCGATTATGCTGACGATCGCTACGCTGTTGCTTGGCTTGGCGGCGCTGGTTGCTTCGGTGGTTCCCGCGCGGCGCGCGGCGGGCGTGGAGCCAATGGTGGCGTTGCGAAACGAGTGATCCGCGTCGTTAGCAAATGTGCATTACTTCGGCATGTCGGGGCAGACGAATTCTTTGTCGATTGAGATCAGCATTATCTCGCGGACCTCGTGATTGTCGAGGGCCAAGGTCTGTTGGAGACGTAAACCGCGGCTCGTCAGGCTGAGGATCTTGGCGGTAAAGGCAACGCGGCCGTCTTCTGTGACCTCGATTGTGCCGGGCTTTTTCGGATCAGCCTTCCAGGTTGCCACGCGGTAGGTTTCGACGCACGAGGTTTCGAGCAGCGTGCCGTTACGGAGGAAGGCGTAAATGCTCCCCGAGTTTGGGTAGGGCGTCGCACTGGTAATGCGCCATATATTGGCGAAGAGCGGGGAGAGATCCGGTGTAGGAGTGACGCTTGGGCCCTGAGTTTGACCCTCGACTACACACGCGGACAGAAGTAACGCGATTAGAGTTTGGCGGACCACTGGACTCCTTCCCGAGAAAACCCAGGTCTCAAATTGAGACCTGGTGCACTCGCATTCGCTCAGTTGGCGGGCATGTATTTCTGGAACCATTCGAGAGCGCGGGCGATGACGTCGCGCTGGTGTTCGGGGTCGACGAAGCCGTGGCCTTCGTTGGGATAGACGACGAGTTGAGTTGGAACGTGTTGGGCTTTGAGCGCGTGCCAGAACTCGAAGGACTGCGGGGCGGGGCATTCTCCGTCGCGGTCGCCGACTACTGCGAGCGTGGGAGTCTTGACGTTGTGGATGAAGTTGATGGCGGACATCTTGGCGTAGACTCCGGGGTCGTCGTAGACGGATGCGCCCATGAAAGGGATCATCCACTGGTCGATGGAGTTCTCTCCGTAGTAGCTCTGCCAGTTGGAGATGCCGGCTCCGGCGACGGCGGCGCGGAACCGGTTGGTCTGGGTGACGGCGAACATGGTCATGAATCCGCCATAGGACCAGCCGGTGAGGCCAACGCGCTCGGGGTCGATGTTGTGAGAGCGGGTGACGGCGTCGACTCCGGCGAGGATGTCGCGGAGGTCGCCATAGCCGAAGTCTTTGCGGTTGGCCTGGGTGAAGGCTTCGCCCTGGCCGTAGCTGCCGCGGGGGTTGGGCATGAGGACGAAGTAGCCGAGGGCGGCGAAAGGCACTGGACCGTAGCCGACGCGGGGCCAGTGCGGGAGGGTGGCTGAGGATGGGCCTCCGTGGACGTAGACGATGAGTGGGTATTTCTTGGCGGGGTCGTAGTTGGCGGGGTAGAGGAGCCAGCCCTGGACGTTGAATTCTTTGGGTTCGCCGCTTGGTGGGATGGTTGGTGAGGGTTGGACCGCGCTGGTCCAGGTGACGGATTCGGCTTTGCCCCAGGCGGGTTTGAGGTTGTCGTTGTAGTGGGTGATCTGGTGAACATCAAGAAAACCGTTGCCCGAATAGACCTCTGGCGCCTGCGAAAACGAGCTTTGAATATATGCGATCTTGCCGTCATTCGATGTAGAAAGAGCTAGCTCGAGCCTCCCGTCGCCCAACGTTGCTTGCCGAACGGCGCCTGGGAGAGACTGGCCAGTTCCCGGATCTACCAAAGCGGTTTCGACCTCGCCCCCCTCGATGCGCGAAACAAGCAGAGTTCCTATTCCCTGGGATGCGCCAGTAGGTGGATTCTTGCTCCATTCGAGCCAAGAGGTTGTAACGTTGGCATCCTGCGTTATATTTCGTGGTTCTCCGCCAGTTGTTGGGAGCAGATAGATGTCGCCTCCAGTCGCGCCTTGGTCTGACATCAATCCACCAATGAACGCAATGAATTTACCGTTTGGCGACCACCGCGGAACGGCGATTTGCAATCCATGGAGCGGACCGGGAGTGTTGACAGGGTCGAGGACCGTGGTCGGCACGTCGCTGCTCAGATGCTGAATGTAGAGCTTGGCGACCCACCAGTTGTTTTCGCCGGGCGGCGGTGCTGCGATGTAGGCGACTTCTTGAGAGTCGGGCGACCAGTCGAATTCGTAGGTATAGAGGTTGGCGGGAGTTACCAATACAACTTTGCCGTCAGCGACTTGAAGATCGGCGATGCGCTTGATTTCGAGGCCTTCTTCGCCGATGACTCCGGCGGGCGGCTTTTCGGCGGCGAGGGGGCTGGCGCGGCGGGTGGCTCCCTCGACGTAGAGGAAGGCGATCTGCTTACCGTCTGGTGAGAAGGCTGGGGCTTCGGGGATTCCGTGTAGGTGAGTCAGGCGGCGGGGTGAGGTTTTGCTGACGGGCTGAGCTAAATAGAAGTCGGATTGGGACTTGTCAGCGCAATCGGAGAGGAAGGCGAGGGTTTTTGAGTCGGGCGCCCAGGCGATGCCGGATTCGTCGCAGAACTCGCCTTTGGTTCCGGCGGTGACGCGGGTAGGCTTATCAGGCGATGCAAGGGGCGCGACTTCGATCTCGGTGCCGCTGCGCTTGCCACCGTCTTCTCCAGCCACGACCCAGGCGATCATTGCGCCGTCGGGGGAGATAGCGGTCTGGTAGATGCTGCGGACCTTGCCGAGGTCGTTGAGGACGGAGTCGATGCGCGGGTCGCGTTTGGGTTCGGAGACAGTGGATTGCGCGAGAAGACTGGATGCCAGTGAGAGCATCATGGAGATCGAGGCAAAAGACAGAGCTTTGTGGGCGAGTGTAGGCATTGCAGAGGATGGTAGCAGCGATGGGTTGGCAGTTCCAGAAATATGGCTGGGCTCTGAGCGGTGCGACGGGATTCTGTTTTTCCCACGCTTCGCGACGATGATGCCGTCGCGGAGGATGGGGCACTTTGTTCGTTGCGGTGGGTGGAAGCAGGGTGATTCGTTCTTGGCTTGACCCTTGGGGTGCGAGTTGATATCTTTATCTAGTTCCGCGAGACAGCTTTTGCCGGGTTTTTTATGGCGCGAGCGTTTGTTTGTGTCCGCAGAAAGCCTCAATCTGGTCTATACTATTTGAAGGCATTTGCCTGATTCGGTAGAGATCGTTGTTGTGCCTCTCTGGGGCCTTCCCTGAAAGACAGCCACTCGGAAACGAGTAACGTCTGAAGGCGAATCGCATAGGAGCCTGCGCCACCTTCCACCTGGGAAGGCTATGCAGGCCGGAACCACCGAAACGGAGTCGGCTTTCCCGTCGCCCAGTAATTGAAAAAGGGCGAGGAAGCGCTCGGCCACCGTCGTGGTTTTAGTTCATAGGGTCTAAGTAAGGCTGCCCTGCGCAGAATTACTTGCGTGGCAGAAATTAGTTTGGGCATTCGGGCTACTTGCGGCTAGATTCCGCAGCGTCCTGAAAATGCCTGCGTGAGAATGCGCGAGTTTTTGAAGGTTGAGGAGTCAGGTTTGCCGACATTTAGCCAGCTAGTCAGGAAAGGCCGCACTGCGCCGAGGTATAAGACGGCGAGTCCGGCATTGCAGGGTTCGCCCCAGCGTCGCGGAGTATGTACCCGCGTTTACACCCAGACCCCGAAGAAGCCGAACTCGGCGCTGCGCAAGGTGGCGCGCGTCAAGCTCACCAACGGGATCGAAGTGACGACCTACATCCCAGGCATCGGCCACAACCTGCAGGAGCATTCGATCGTGCTGATCCGCGGCGGCCGTGTGAAGGACCTGCCGGGCGTTCGCTATCACGTGGTGCGCGGGACTCTGGATTCGGTGGGCGTGGCCAACCGCAAGCAGAGCCGGTCGAAGTACGGGGCCAAGCGTCCCAAAGCAGCAGCCAAGTAAGTTTTGAGATAAGGGAACTATGCCGAGAAAAGGTCATATCGCTAAGCGGGAAGTCGCAGCCGACCCCGTGTACAACTCGACGCTGGTGACGAAGTTTGTCAACTCGATGATGTGGGGCGGCAAGAAGTCGACCGCGCAGAGCATCTTCTACACCGCGATGACGAACCTCGAACAGCGCGGTGGGGACGAGGCGCTGAAGCTCTTCAAAAAGGCGGTCGAGAATTGCAAGCCGCTGCTTGAGGTCAAGAGCCGTCGTGTGGGTGGCGCGAACTATCAGGTGCCGATCGAGGTGAACCCGGAACGGCGTACTTCGCTCGCGATTCGCTGGCTGGTGAACTATGGCCGGGCGCGCGGCGAGAAGGGCATGATCGACAAGCTGACCAATGAGCTGCTCGATGCCGCCAATGGCCGCGGCGCCGCGATGAAGAAGAAGGAAGACATTCATCGCATGGCTGAAGCGAACAAGGCTTTTGCGCATTATCGGTGGTAGGGAAGTTTTCAGTTCTTAGTTGTTAGTCCTCAGTTTGGGCGGCCGGCCGGAAGATAGGCGGGTAGATCAAAGAGCAAGCAAAAGCAGGCATCGCCTGCGAGAGTGAGAGATTCAAGTGCCGCGTCAAGTACCTCTAAATCGTTGCCGGAACATCGGAATCATGGCGCACATCGACGCCGGGAAGACGACTACGACGGAGCGCATCCTGTTCTACACGGGGATCACGCACCGGATCGGCGAAGTGCATGAAGGCACGGCGACCATGGATTACATGGAGCAGGAGCAGGAGCGCGGCATTACGATCACCTCCGCTGCGACGACCTGCACCTGGAAAGATATTCGCATCAACATTATCGATACCCCGGGCCACGTGGACTTTACCGCTGAGGTGGAGCGGTCGCTGCGTGTGCTCGACGGTGCTGTGGCGCTGTTTGATTCTGTTTCGGGTGTGCAGCCTCAGTCGGAAACCGTTTGGCGGCAGGGCGACAAATACAAGGTTCCCCGGATTTGCTTTGTCAACAAGATGGACAAGGCAGGTGCGGACTTTGAGCATGTAATTGAGACCATCCGCAAGCGGTTAGGTGCGCGTCCGGTTGCGATTCAGATTCCGATTGGCGCCGAGGCGAATTTCAAAGGCGTGATCGATCTGATCGAGATGAAAGCGATCCTGTGGCACGACGAGACCATGGGCGCGAAGTATGACGTCGAGGAGATTCCTGAGGGCCTGAAGAAGAAGGCAGAAGCCTTCCGTATGCAACTGGTGGAGTCGGTCGCTGAAAACGATGACGACATGCTGCACAAGTTCCTTGAGGGCGAGACTCCGACGGCCGCCGAGCTGAAGAAGGCACTGCGTGGCGCGACGATCGCGATGAAGGTCTTCCCGGTACTTTGCGGAACGGCATTCAAGAACAAGGGCGTGCAGACGCTGCTCGACGCGGTGGTCGATTATCTGCCGAGCCCGCTGGATGTCCCTGCGGTGGTGGGCATCGATCCGGATGATCCGGAAAAAGCAGGTCATTCGCGAAGCCAAGGACGATGCGCCGTTTTCCGCGCTTGGCTTCAAGACGATCAATGATCCTTTCGGCAAGCTTGGGTTTATCCGCCTCTACTCCGGTCATTTGAAGACTGGCGACACGGTGTTGAATCCTCGCACTGGCAAGACTGAGCGCATTGGTCGTTTGGTCAAGATGCACGCCAACAAGCGTGAGGACATCACCGAGATCTATGCCGGCGACATCTGCGCTTGTGTTGGCTTGAAGGAATTGAAGACCGGCGATACGCTGTGTGCTCCGAATGCTCCGGTTGCTCTGAGCGCAATCAAGTTTCCGGACACGGTCATTTCGGTTGCGATCGAGCCGAAGACCAAAGCTGACCAGGAAAAGATGGGCATGGCGCTGGCCAAGCTGGCGGATGAGGACCCGACTTTCAAGGTCCGCACCGATGAGGAGTCTGGTCAGACGATTATCAGCGGCATGGGCGAGCTGCACCTTGAGATACTGGTCGACCGCATGAAGCGCGAGCACAAGGTTGAGGCGAATGTGGGTGAGCCGCGAGTTGCATTCCGCGAGACGATCCGCAAGACCGCCGAGGCCGAAGGTAAGTACATTCGCCAGACGGGTGGTTCGGGTAACTACGGACACGTCAGGATTCGCCTCGAGCCGAACGAGCCGGGCAAGGGCTTCGAGTTCCTCAACGAGATCAAGGGTGGTGTGGTTCCGAAGGAATACATCAAGCCCACCGAGCAGGGCATTCGCGAGGCGTTGCAGGGTGGAATTCTGGCTGGCTACGAGGTCGTCGATTTCAAGGCGATCCTTTACGACGGCAGCTACCACGATGTCGACTCGAACGAAATGGCGTTCAAGATTGCTGGATCGATGGCCTTCAAGGAAGCCGCGAGGAAGGCAAGCCCGGTACTGCTGGAGCCGATGATGGCTGTCGAAGTGACGGTTCCCGAAGAGCATATGGGGACGATCATCGGCGACATCAACTCTCGGCGCGGACGCATCGAGGGCATGGAGCACCTGGGCGGTTCGCAGGTAATCAAGGCGATGGTGCCGCTGAAGGAGATGTTCGGGTATGTGAACGATATCCGGTCGTCGACTCAAGGGCGCGCCTCCTACAGCATGCAGTTTGCGCATTACGAAGAGGCGCCGCGCATGATTTCGGACGAGATCATCGGCCGCAGCCAGGGTAAGTAAGTTTTAGGTTTGAGTTAGTAAGTCCAGTATTAGATCGGGCCTGGAGCAAGTCGGTCCGGCAATGACGAACGCAGTAAGCAGAGTTAGTCAGGAAATAAAGGGGACGGTATGGCGAAGGAGAAGTTTGACCGGTCGAAGCCGCATGTGAACGTGGGGACGATTGGACATATTGATCATGGGAAGACGACGCTGACGGCGGCGATTACGAAGGTATTGTCGAAGCACAACCCGAACATCAAGTTCCGTTCGTTCGACACGATCGACAATGCTCCGGAAGAGCGGGAGCGCGGGATCACGATCGCGACCGCGCACGTTGAGTATGAGACCAAGAACCGGCACTACGCGCACGTCGATTGCCCGGGCCACGCCGACTATATCAAGAACATGATCACCGGCGCGGCGCAGATGGACGGCGGCATTCTGGTCGTTGCGGCGACCGACGGTCCGATGCCGCAGACCAAGGAGCACGTTCTGCTGGCCCGCCAGGTTGGCGTTCCTTCGCTGGTGGTGTTTCTTGAACAAGTGCGATGCGGTGGACGATCCAGAGCTGATCGATCTGGTGGAGATGGAAGTTCGCGAGCTGTTGTCGAAGTACGAGTTTCCGGGCGACGATGTGCCGGTGATTCGCGGCTCGGCTCTGGGCGGATTGAACGGCGAGGCGGAGTGGGAAGCGAAGATCGACGAGCTGATGGAGGCGGTCGACAAGTATGTTCCGCTTCCGGCGCGTGCGATCGATCAGCCTTTCCTGATGCCGATCGAAGACATCTTCTCGATCTCGGGGCGTGGCACGGTTGTTACCGGCCGTATTGAGCGGGGCAAGATCAAGGTTGGCGAGGAAGCGGAGATTGTGGGCTTCCGCGACACGCGCAAGACGGTTGTGACCGGCGTTGAGATGTTCAAGAAGCAGCTGGACGAAGGTCTGGCGGGCGACAATGCGGGACTTCTGCTTCGCGGTATTGCGAAGGAAGACGTGGAGCGCGGGATGGTGTTGGCCAAGCCGGGCTCGATCAAGCCGCACACCCAGTTCAAGGGCGAGATTTACGTATTGTCGAAGGAAGAAGGTGGGCGTCACACTCCGTTCTTTAACGGGTACCGTCCGCAGTTCTACTTCCGCACCACGGACGTGACGGGAACGGCGAAGCTGCCTGAGGGTACGGAGATGGTGATGCCCGGGAGACAATGTGTCGCTTGAGATCACCTTGCATACTCCGGTGGCGATGGAGAAGGGTCTTCGGTTTGCGATTCGTGAAGGCGGACGCACCGTGGGCGCCGGGACGATTACGGACATTATCAAGTAAGTGGGTCGGATTTGACGAGTTAGCGGTGCTTGCTAAGTGCCGCTAACTCGATAAGAGGGACGACATGGTAGGACAAAGAATAAGAATCCGGCTGAAGGCTTACGACTATCGCGTTCTCGATACCTCGACGGGCGAGATTGTCGATACCGCCAAGCGGACCGGGGCGCAGGTTGCGGGGCCGATTCCGTTGCCGACGGTGCGTAATCGTTACAACGTGCTGCGTTCGCCGCACGTGGACAAGAAGTCGCGCGAAGAGTTTGAGATCCGCACGCACAAGCGGCTGATCGATATTCTCGAGCCGACCCAGCAGACAGTGGACGCGCTGATGAAGCTCGATCTGCCGGCTGGCGTGGACGTCGAGATCAAGGCTTTCGAGAAATAGACGAAGTTAGACCCCGGCAGTGCCCGACTTACGAGTTAGGCATGATGAGGAGGAGAGACGATGGCAGTTACAGGGATTCTGGGTAAGAAGATCGGCATGACGCAGGTGTTTGACGAGCGTGGGGAGGTCCATCCCATCACCGTCCTGCAGGCCGGGCCGTGCGTGATTACGCAGTTGAAGACGCTGGCTAAGGACGGCTATGACTCGGCGCAGATTGGCCTGATCGAGTTCGTAAAGGGCTCGAAGGTCAACAAGGCGCAGGCTGGGCATTTTGCGAAAAGCAACGTGCCTCCCGTGAAGCTGGTGAAGGAAGTTCCGGTTGAAGTTGCGACCGCTTCCGGTGAAGATGGTGAGGCCAATGGCAAACTGAAGGCTGGCGACAAGGTCCTGGTCGACATCTTTGCCGATGACAAGTATGTCGATGTCTCGGGCACCAGCAAGGGACGCGGCTTTGCGGGCGTTATTCGCCGGCATGGTTTTGGCGGTGGCCCGAAGTCGCACGGACATATGTTCCAGGTGCAGGGTTCGATTGGCGCATCGTCCTTCCCGTCACGTGTTTTCCCGGGGCAGAGAATGCCGGGTCATATGGGCGCGGAGAAGGTCACGGTCCGCAATCTTCGGATTCGCGGTGTCGATCTGGACGAGAACCTGCTGATGGTTGAGGGTGCGGTACCTGGTCCTCGGGATGGTTATGTGCTGATCTCGAAGTCGAAGTCCCCGCCGCGCGAGCGCCGTGGATTCGGTGGTGCGGGCACGGTCGATCCGCTGAAGGCTTCGAAGAAGGCTTCGGCTGGCAAGGCTCCGGCCAAGAAGAAGTAGGGACTGGCCGTCCAGGCAGTCGCGCTTCGCGCACTGGTGGCATGAGTTGAGATTTGAGCTGACAGCTAGAGGCGAAGAGCTAATAGCTAGTTTTCGAAAGAGAAAACGATGGCAAACGTAGATGTAATTGATCTCGGCGGACAGAAGGTTGGCTCGATTGAGCTGGCTGAGGAAGTCTTTGGTCCGAGCCAGGCGAACGAGGCGCTGCTTTGGGAGGCGGTCAAGCACTATCGCGCCGCGCTGAGGCAGGGAACCGCCGCGACCAAGAACAAGAAGCTGGTTTCGGGCGCGGGCAAGAAGCTGTGGAAGCAGAAGGGAACAGGACGCGCGCGCGTGGGCTCGATCCGGTCGCCTCTTTGGCGGCATGGTGGAACGGTGCATGGACCGCAGCCGCGTTCGTATGACTATGCGTTTCCGCGCAAGAAGGTGCTGGGCGCGCTGCGCGCTGCGCTGGCGGCGAAGCTGGCCGACGGCAAGCTGACGGTGGTCGAGAGCCTGGAGCTGAAGGAGCCGAAGTCGAAGCTCTATCGCGCGGCGTTGGACAAGCTGGAAGCGAATCGGACTACGCTGCTGGTCGAGAGCGGTCAGGCGTTGAGCGAGCAGCTGTATCTGGGTTCGCGCAACCTGAAGAATGTTGAGCTGGTGCTAACGACTGAGGTTCATCCTTACGATCTGCTTCGCTATGAGCGCGCGATCTTCTCGCGTTCGGCGATCGAGAAGCTGCAGGAGTCGCTGAAGAAGACGGTCTCGAAGCGCCGCTTGGCTGCTTCGCAGGCTCAGGCGGAGGTGGCCTAAATGTCGACAACGTACACAACGATTCGTCGGCCGGTGATCACGGAAAAGGGTCTCGGCGTAAAAGAGACCGAGGGCACGCTGGTTTTTGAGGTTGCGACGGACGCGACCAAGACCGCGGTGAAAGAGGCGGTCGAGGCTCTCTTCAAGGTCAAGGTATCGACCGTGCGCACCGCGAACTATGCGGGCAAGGAGCGACGCCGCGGTAAGTTTACCGGCTTTCGCCCAGACTGGAAGAAGGCGTATGTGCGCCTGAAGGCCGGCGAGAAGATGCCGGAGTATGTGGATAGTCTCTAGCTAGGGACTAGGAATTAGGGACCAGGGACTAGCCTGGGTGCCCGAGAGATTGGTTAGGCAGGAATAAAAAGATGCCGATTAAGACATATCGACCGACAACACCGACGCTGCGCTTTGCAACCACGCTGGTCAACGACGACTTGACGACCGACAAGCCGTACAAGCCGTTGCTGGCAGTCAAGCAGCGTACGGGCGGCCGTAACAACACAGGCCGTCTGGCGGTTCGTCATCATGGCGGCGGCCATAAGCAGAAGCTGCGGCTGATCGATTTCAAGCGCGACAAGTTCGGGGTTCCGGGCAAGGTCGCAACTATCGAGTATGATCCGAACCGGTCTTCGCGCATTGCTCTTATCAGCTATGCCGATGGCGAGAAGCGCTACATCCTGCAGCCGGTCGGGCTGAAGGTCGGCCAGGTAATCACCAGCGGTCCGGAGGCGGACATCCTGATCGGCAATGCGTTGCCGCTCAAGAACATTCCCGCCGGCACCACGGTGCACAACGTCGAGCTGCGGCCGGGCAAGGGCGCCCAGATGGTGCGTTCGGCCGGGTCTTCGGCGCAGCTGGTGGCGAAGGAAGGCGACTATGCGCTGTTGAAGCTGCCTTCGGGCGAGACCCGCAAGGTGCTGGTCGAGTGCATGGCGACGATTGGCCAGGTCGGCAATACCGATCACGAGAATGTCTCGATCGGCAAGGCAGGGCGCAACCGGTGGAAGGGCATTCGCCCGGCGAACCGCGGCGTCTCGATGAACCCGGTCGACCATCCGCACGGCGGTGGTGAGGGCAAGACCTCGGGCGGACGGCACCCGGTAACTCCGTGGGGCCAGCCGACGCGTGGATACAAGACTCGCAATAACAAGCGGACGGACGCGTTCATCGTGAGCCGGGCGAAGAAGTAGTTCCTAGGGACTAGGGACTAGGGAATAGGGACTAAAAAGCCAGGCGACTGGCGGGAGCTTGAAGTTATGGCACGTTCGACAAAGAAGGGTCCGTTTATCGACACCCACCTTACGGTGAAGATCGAGGCGCTGAACAAGGCGAATGACAAGAAGGTGGTCAAGACCTGGTCGCGGCGTTCGACGATCCACCCTGACTTCGTGGGTCACACGATTGCGGTGCATAACGGTAAGAAGTTTATCCCCGTGTACGTGACCGAAAACATGGTGGGTCACAAGCTGGGGGAGTTTTCGGCGACGCGCACATTCAAGGGCCACTCGGCGAAGGCTTCGGAGTCGGCAGCCAAGCCGCGGTAACTGATTTTGATCCGCGGGACATTAGCGCGGAATGAGAAGGTAAGCGATGCAATTGGATACTAGAGAGTTTCGGGCCGAGGCGAGGTTTCAGCGCGTGTCGCCGCAGAAGGCGCGGCTGGTGCTGGAGCTGATCAAGGGCCGCCGCGTGGAAGAGGCGATCAACACCGATCATGTTCACCAAGAAGGGCGTTGCCCCGCTGGTCGAGAAGGTGCTGCGTTCGGCGTTGCAGAACGCGAACTACCTGAGCGAAGAGCAGGGTCTCGACGTGGATGTCGACAACCTCTACGTGAAGACCGCGGTGGCCAACGATGGGCCGCGGATGAAGCGGATCCGGCCTGCTCCGATGGGACGCGCGTACCGGTATCAGCGCCGCTTGTCGCATATCGTGATCTCGGTTGCGGAGCGAAAGACTGCTGGTCTGGTCGAGACGGTTGGCGAACTCGCGTGCTGCTCCGGCGAAGAAGCGGGTGGTCAGGAAGCCGGCCAAGAAGGCGGTTGCCAAGAAGGCGACAGCCAAGGGCGCGGCGAAGGGCAAGAATTGGAATAAGAAGGCTACTTCGGCGAAGTAAGTCGAAGGAGATGTTAAGCAACACAAGGTTTGGGCAGTACCAGGATCAAGTAGGACAAAGGCTAAGAGGAAACTATGGGACAGAAAGTCCACCCTTACGGATTTCGGCTGGGAGTGAACAAGCCGTGGAAGTCGCGCTGGTTTGTGGAGCGCGATTACGACAAGCTGCTGGTCGAAGACGTGAACCTGAAGAAGGAGCTCAAGGAAAAGCTCAAGGCGGCGGGCGTGAGCTCGGTCGAGATCGAGCGCCCGGGCAACAAGCTTCGGCTGATCATTCGCACCGCGCGTCCGGGCATCGTCATCGGCCGCAAGGGCGCGGAGATCGACAAGCTGAAGGTCGAGCTGCAGAAGCGGACCAATCGCGACGTGTTCATCGACATTCTCGAAGTGAACAAGCCGGAGCTTGACGCCCAGCTGGTTTCCGAGAACATCGCGTTGCAGCTGGAGAAGCGGGTCGGCTTCCGCCGGGCGATGCGCAAGTCGGTCGATTCGGCGCTGCGCTTTGGCTGCAAAGGGATCAAGGTCCGGGTTTCGGGCCGTTTGAATGGGAATGAGATTGCGCGTTCGGAGTGGTATCTGCAGGGGCGGTCTGCCGCTGCACACGCTGCGTGCGGACATCGACTACGGTTTTTCCGAGGCGCACACGACCTATGGAATTATCGGCGTGAAGACCTGGATCTACCGCGGCGATATCTACGAGCAGAAGCGCCGTCAGCCGAAGGAAATTGGGACGTCGGTATTTTAAGGGTTGTCAGTTGTTAGTTCTCAGTCCTCAGTTCTGAGTTAACAGAACGGGCTGGAGCTTACGGACTGAAGACTAAGAACTGATAACTGGAGTTTCGTTATGTTGATGCCAAAGAAAGTTAAGTTCCGCAAGCAGCAGCGCGGACGGATGACGGGTAAGGCGTGGCGCGGTTCGGAGCTGTCGTTTGGCGACTTCGGGCTGAAGGTCATGGAGTGCGGGTACATCACCGACCGCCAGATCGAGGCCAGCCGTATCGCGATGACGCGTTTCATCAAGCGTGGCGGCAAGATCTGGCTGCGGGTGTTTCCGGACAAGCCGGTGACCAAGAAGCCGGCCGAAACCCGTATGGGTAAGGGCAAGGGCGCGCCGGACCACTGGGTCGCGGTCTGCCGCCCGGGCAAGCTGCTCTTCGAGATGGAAGGCGTTTCGTCGGAGATGGCGCAGGAAGCGATGCGGCTCGCGTCGCACAAGCTGCCGTTGAAGACCAAGTTTGTTCAGCGCCATGACGCCAAGGTTGTGGTTGCGGCGAAGTAAGTAGCTCAGAGACTATCGATAGGGACAGTCGCAGAAGACAAGAGTTCGAGAGAGACACGAGATGGAAACCGAAAAGATCCGCAATCTGAGCGATGGGGAGTTAGTCGAGCAGGAGCGTCAGGCCGCCGAGCAGCTGTTCCGCCTTCGCTTTCAGATGAAGCTGGGGCAGAACGAAGGTGTGAAGAAACTGCGCGAACTGCGCAAGGACATCGCCCGGGTAAAGACGGTTGCGCGCGAACGCGAGCTGGGATTGCATGGCGCGATTCACAAGAGCGAACCGACTCTGCCGCCGGCCAAGACGAAGAAGTCCAAGAAGGAGGCTCGCTAAATCATGACTGAAAGCAACGCAAGCGAAGCCACGAATGCAAGCGAGACCAAGTCCGCAGTGGCGACCGAAGAGAAGCAGGCGCGCCGTAACGAGAAGGTCGGCCAAGTGGTTTCGACCAAGATGCAGAAAACGATCGTGGTCGAGATCGAGATGCGCAAGGCGCACCCCAAGTACAAGCGGGTGATGAAGACCAACAAGAAATTCTATGCGCATGACGAGCAGAACTCGGCGCGTGTGGGCGATGTGGTGAGGATTCGCGAGACCCGGCCGCTGAGCAAGCTGAAGCGCTGGCAGCTGGAAGAGATCGTTCGGCGTTCGGCGCTGGCCCAGGCGGAAGAAGCTGCTGCGGCGGCGAAGCTGGCGTAGTTCAAGTTTCTGGCAGGTTTTCTGGAGTTAGCTGGCTGGTGATTTCGCCGGCAAGGGGAGACGAAGATGGCAGTACAGATGAGAACCATGCTGGCGGTGGCCGATAACTCCGGCGCGCGCAAGCTGCAGGTGATTCTTCCGCTGGGCGGATCGACCGGCAAGATCGCCGGCCTGGGCGATGTGGTGACGGCGGCAGTGAAGGAAGCTTCGCCGGACGGCCAGGTCAAGAAGGGCAAGGTCGTCAAGGCCGTGATTGTGCGGACGCACAAGGAGTATCGCCGCCGGGACGGGACGTATATCCGCTTCGATGAGAATGCGGCGGTTCTGATCAATGAAGCGGGCGAGCCGGTTGGCACGCGCGTTTTTGGTCCGGTGGCCCGTGAGCTGCGCGAGAAGAAGTTTTTGAAGATTGTTTCCCTTGCGCCGGAAGTTATTTAGTTAGGGACTAGAGAATAGGGACTAGGGACTGGTCAAGAAGGAAGAATTATGCCGAGTTTGAATATACAACGGAACGACAAAGTGCAGGTGATTGCGGGCAGCGATCGTGGCAAGCAGGGGCGCGTGCTCCGGGTGATTCCCGACGCGAACCGGGTGCTGGTTGAGCATGTGCGCATGGTCAAGAAGAATGTCCGGCCGAATCCGCAACGGAACATCAAGGGCGGAATTGCCGAGCAGGAAGCGGCGATCCATGTCTCGAATGTCATGCTGATCTGCCCGAACTGCGGGCCGACGCGCGTGGGCCACAAGTTTGAGGGCGACAAGAAGGTCAGGGTCTGCAAGAAGTGCGACCAGACGATCGAGCCCAAGGGCAAGAAGAAATAATGCAGGGACTAGTAGCGGACTAGGAACTAGGAACTGTGAAAATGTGATCGACTTCACGCAACGGTAGACGGGCCCAAGGAATGAATTAAGGGCGGCCCACTCCGAGACCGTGAGAAATGGAAGAGATGAGATGGCAGCGAGATTGAAAGAGAAGTATCTGAAGGAATTGAAGCCGGCGCTCCAGAAGGAACTGGGCCTCGAAAATCCGATGGCTGTGCCGCGCCTGGAGAAGATCGTCGTCAACATGGGCCTTGGCGAGGCGACCCAGAACGCGAAGATGCTCGATCCACTGGCCAATGACCTGGCGCTGATCGCCGGGCAGAAGCCGGTGACTACGCGGGCGAAGAAGTCGATCGCCGCGTTCAAGCTGCGCGAGGGCATGCCGATCGGCTCGATGGTGACGCTGCGCGGCGACAAGATGTACGAGTTTCTCGATCGCCTGATCTCGGTAGCTCTGCCCCGTGTGCGTGACTTCAAGGGCGTCTCGACCAAGAGCTTTGACGGCCGCGGGAACTACACGATTGGAGTTCGGGATCAGCTGATTTTCGCCGAGATCGACTACTCCAAGGTGGACAAGCTGAAGGGCATGAACATCACCATTGTGACCACCGCCCTGGACGATAACTCGGCGCGCGCTCTGCTGCGGCAGTTTGGCATGCCGTTCCGGACTGCGGCGTAACTGGTCTCTCCCTGAAAAGGGGGAGTGTGACAAAAGAAGATTGGCGGAGACGCCAGAGATTAAGAAGAGGAAGCATGTCAACTACAGCCAAGAGGGTGAAAGACGCCCGCAAACCCAAGTTTTCGTCGCGTCAGCATAACCGCTGCAAGCTTTGCGGCCGTCCGCGCGCGTATATCCGCAAGTTCGGCGTTTGCCGTCTGTGCTTCCGGCAGTTGGCGCTGCGCGGCGATATTCCAGGTGTGACCAAGTCGTCCTGGTAGGTGATTAAGTAGTCCAAGACGGGCGCCGGGGTGGGTGGCAGCAATATGGCGCCAAAGACATTCCCGCAGGTTCTCCGCAGAGAGTGGAGCGAACGGGGAATGAAGGAGAGACGATGAGTTTGACCGATCCAGTAGCAGATTTTCTGACCCGCATACGCAACTCGATTCGTGCGCGTCACCAGAAGCTCGACGTGCCAGCCTCGAAGCTGAAGACCGAGATAGCCCGCATCCTGAAGGAAGAGGGCTACATCGCGAACTACAAGGCGGCTGAGGAGGATGGGCGCGCGGTACTTCGCGTCTATCTGAAGTACGGCACGAACAACGAAGCGGCGATCCGCGACCTGGCGCGCGTTTCGCGTCCGGGCTGCCGCGTCTATGTTGGCCGCGACGAGATCAAGCGAGTACAGGGCGGTCTGGGCATCAGCATTATGACCACTCCGCGCGGTGTGATGACCGGACGGCAGGCGCGACGAGAGCGTGTCGGCGGCGAGATCCTCTGCGAAGTCTGGTAACCACTCCAGCAAGCAAAGACCGCTTGCCGGGGACCCCGGACGGACTGGCCGTCCAGGCAACTGTGCCCTTCAGGCGCCGAAGCCGAGCATGTTTGGGGAATTACGTGGCTAAAGGCCGCGGGCTGCAGTGGAACGATGGGCTGAGTTGGAAAGCCATCGGGACTCGCAAGCCATGAAGGATTGAAAGTATGTCGCGTATAGGAAAGAAACCGATTCCGTTGCCGAGCGGTGTGAAGTACACCGTGCAGGGCAACTTGATCGTAGTTGAAGGTCCGAAGGGCAAGGTCGAACAGCCGATTCCCTCCGGGATCAAGCTGGAGACGAAAGACGGGTTTGTGCTCGCGTCGCGCGAGAACGATTCGCAGGCGGCGATTCATGGCCTGACTCGAGCGCTCGTCTCGAACGCCATCGAAGGCGTCACTAAGGGCTGGTCAAAGGACTTGGACATCGTTGGTATCGGCTACCGCGTGGAGCTAAAGGGCAAGAACACCGTGGTGTTCACACTTGGCTATTCGCATCCGATCGAGTTTGTTTTGCCGACGGGCATTACTGCGGTGATTGACCCGAAGCAGACTCGTATCACGATCAGCGGTATCGATCGGCAGAAGGTCGGCCAGGTGGCCGCCGATATGCGTTCGCTGCGCAAGCCTGATCCATACAAGAACAAGGGCGTTCGCTACGCGGACGAGAAGCTGAAGAAGAAGGTTGGCAAGACGGGCGCGAAGTAATCGCACCACGTCATAGAGTGAGTTACCGAACGGGGTCGTAGGGCGGCTCCGCTTTTAGGAAGGAAGACGAGAATGATTCCGCAGAGAAAAAGAAATGCGATACGGCAGCGGGTGCATGACCGCATCCGCGCCAAGATGCAGGGGACGGCTGAGCGTCCGCGGCTGAATGTGTACCGCTCGCTGAACCATATTTATGTTCAGGTGATCGACGACTCGCAGGGTGTGACCCTGGTTTCGGCCTCGACGGTGCAGGCCAAGATCAAAACCGGCGGCAACGTCGCGGCTGCCAAGGAAGTCGGCAAGCTGGTGGCAGCGCGCGCGCAGGAGAAGGGCATCAAGAAGGTGGTCTTTGATCGCGGCGGCTACTTATATCACGGGCGGATCAAGGCGTTGGCCGATGCCGCGCGCGAGTCGGGATTAGAGTTCTAAAGTATTGGTTCCGGCGGATTGCCGGCCAGAAGGAATCGGGAAGCGAATGGCAATACTCAAGAAGAAGCTGGATGCCGGACAGTACAACCTGAAGGACCAGGTCGTGGCGATCAATCGTGTGACCAAGGTGGTCAAGGGCGGCAAGAACATGTCGTTCGCAGCGTTGGTGGTGATTGGCGATCCGTCGGCTGGGGTGGTTGGGTACGGTTCGGGCAAGGCCAAGGAAGTGCCGCAGGCGATCCGCAAGGGCATTGAGTCGGCGAAGAAGAACCTTCATCACGTGAACCTGACCGAGTCGACGATTCCGCACCAGGTGCTGGGCCGGTATGGTTCGGGACAGGTACTGCTGAAGCCGGCTCCGGATGGAACGGGCGTGATCGCAGGTGGTGCGGTGCGTGCGGTGATGACCTCGGCGGGCGTGCAGAATGTGTTGACCAAAAGCCTGGGCAGCGCAAACCCGCACAACGTGATCAAGGCGACCTTCGATGCTTTGGTCCAGTTGCGCAACAAGGCCGATGTGGCCGCCATTCGCGGCAAAGCGGTTGAGGAGCTGTAGTCATGGCAGAGACAAAAGCAAAGATTAAGATCCAGTATTTCCGTTCCATGATATGCACGCCAGTGAAGCACAAGACGGTCGTCAAAGGCCTCGGCTTTACCAGGTTGAATCAGATTGTCGAACGGGAAGATACTCCCTCAGTTCGGGGAATGGTGAAGAAGGTTCCGCACCTCGTGCGGATCGTGGACTAACCGTCCAGGCAAACGCGGCCTCTGGCCGAAGAAATGAAACAGCAGAGGTTTGCTGATATAAAGCGAGTCGGTTGGATGAGAAGCCAGCTGGCGTTGAGCGAGGAAGAAAATGCCGACAAATCTGTCGAATCTGAGAGCGCCGAAGAAGGCGAACAGCAATAAGAAGCGCGTGGGCCGCGGTATGGGTTCGGGCATGGGCAAGACCTCTGCACGTGGACACAAGGGACAGCGTTCGCGTTCCGGTTCGCGCATGATGCGCGGTTTTGAGGGCGGCCAGATGCCGCTGCACCGCCGTCTGCCCAAGCGCGGATTTACCAACATCTTCCGCACCGAATACACTGTGGTTAACTTGGACCGGATCGCCGAGCTCGGTGTGGCCGAGTTGACCGTCGACGCGCTGGTGAAGCACGGACTGCTTAAGAAGCGGAATGAGCTGATCAAAGTGCTGGCGACAGGCGAACTCACCACCGCGGTGACCGTGCATGCGCACAAGTTTTCCAAGGCCGCGCAGGAGAAGATTGAAAAGGCCGGCGGCAAGGCTGTTTTGATCGGCGGATAGTTATTTCCTGCGTGCCGGGAGCGGAACGCGGGGCACCCACATTGTTGTAGGCCTTATTAGCTGGAAGTGCCGATATTTATGTTTGACAAATTCGCGAATATCTTCCGTATTCCCGACCTGCGCAAGCGGGTGCTCTTCACCCTTGGCATCTTGGCGGTCTACCGGCTGGGAAGTTTTATTTCAACACCGGGTGTGAACCCGGCTGTGCTGGCGCAGTTCTTTAACCAGCAGGGCGGCAGTGCGCTGGGCCTGGTCGATATGTTCAGCGGCGGCAATCTTCGCCGCCTGACTGTTTTTGCGCTGGGCATCATGCCGTACATTACGGCGTCGATCATCTTCCAATTGCTGACTGTGGTCTATGAGCCCTTGGCGCGGCTGCAGAAGGAAGGCGAGCTCGGCCGGCGCAAGATTACCCAGTGGACCCGTTATACGACCGTCGCTCTCGCAATCTTCCAGTCGCTCGCGATTGCGGTCGCCTTGAATCGCGGTTCAGGCGGCACACCTTTCGTGGTGGATCCGGGCCCCGGATTCATTCTGATGACGGTGTTGACGCTGACTACCGGCACCGCCTTCATTATGTGGCTGGGTGAACAGATCACTGATCGTGGCATCGGCAATGGTATGAGCTTGCTAATTTTCGCGGGTATCGTCGTGGGACTGCCTCGTGGCATCGCCGATCTCATTGAGAAGGCACGAACCCAGGCCTTTGGCCCATTTACAGTCCCGGCCTTGATCCTGCTCGTTGCAGCGATGTTTTTGATCGTTGCCTTCATCGTCTATGTTGAGCGCAGTGAGCGCCGCATTCCGGTGCAATATGCGAAACGGATCGTCGGCCGGCGCATGATGGGTGGGCAGTCGACGCATCTGCCGCTGAAGGTCAACTCCGGCGGTGTGATGCCTGTGATCTTCGCTTCGTCGGTGCTTTCGGCGCCGTTGCTGTTTGCCAACCTTGCGGTCGTGCGGAACAGCGGCTTTCTTGAGCGGCTTTTCGAAGGGTTGCGGCCAGGCGAGCCGTGGTACGAGCTGATTCAGGCTGTGGCCATCGTCTTCTTCGCCTACTTCTATATTTCCATCGTCTTTCGTCCCGATGACATCGCCGACAATATGCGCAAGTACGGCGGCTTTATTCCGGGCATCCGGCCCGGCAAGCGCACCTCGGACTTTATCAACGATGTGCTGACCCGCATCACCCTGGTAGGCGCAATCTATCTGGTCGTCGTGACGATGATTCCGCAGTTCCTCATCAGCGGTATCCATTTGAACGACCTCTGGCTGATCGGGCCGGTCTTTGAGAAGCTGCCGACCTGGGTCACGCACGGGTTGAACCTGAACTTCTATTTCGGGGGCACCTCGTTGTTGATCGTCGTGGGTGTGGCGATGGATACGGCGAACCAAGTAGAGTCGCAGCTGATTATGCGGCACTATGAGGGCTTCTCGCCGCGCAGTGGACGGATTCGCGGAAGGCGGGCGTGGTAAGTGTCGACTCAGCCTTCCGGCATTGTCTCTGACACCGCGTCCGAGCCAAAATTCGCTCCAGGCCCGATCCTTCTTGTTGGCCCTCCGGGTTCCGGCAAAGGCACTCAGGCCAAGGCGATCATGAGTATCTGGAGAGTTCCTCAGGTTTCGACCGGCGACCTGCTTCGCGGCAATGTGGCTGCCCGCACCGATCTTGGCATAAAGGCAAAAGAGATCATGGGCAGAGGGGAACTGGTTCCCGACGAGCTGGTGAACCAGATGGTGGCGGTACGGTTGGGTGAGCCCGATTGCGCGCGGGGCTTCATTCTCGATGGATTTCCGCGGACTCTGGCGCAAGCCGAATGGTTGGATGCCCATGTTGGCGGTTTCGGTCCCGGGCTTCCGGTCATTGCGATTCAGCTGAAGGTGGACTATACTCTTTTAGTGCGTCGAGTTACGGGCCGACGCAATTGTCCAACCTGCGGAAGTATTTACAACGTCTATCTGCAGCCGCCGAAAGTTGACGAGCTGTGCGATCTGGACGGTACGCCGCTTCAGCGGCGCTCAGACGATACGGAAGAGGTTTTCGGGGATCGCCTGCGGATATATGAGGCGCAAACCGAACCGGTAGTTGCGCATTATCGCGCCCTGGGCCGGATCGAGGAGATGGATGGCGACCAGCCGGTGGATGCCGTGACTGACGGGATCCTGGCCGCAGTCAAGCGGTTGAGGACAACCGGTTAAGGGGTTAAGCACGGCATGGCGATCATGATCAAGACGCCGCAAGAGATCGAGAAGATGCGGCACAGCGGCGGGGTGGTGAGAGAGGTGCTGGAGACGGTCCGCGGCCTGGTCAAAGCTGGCGCGACTACTCTGGATCTTGAAAACGCCGCGGCAGCGAAGATGAAGGAGCTGGGTGCGGTGGCCGCATTCAAGGGGTACCGCGGGTATCCTTGCGTGCTCTGCACTTCGCTGAATGAGGAAGTGGTTCACGGTATCCCGTCGAAGAACAGGGTGCTGCGCGATGGCGACATTGTCTCCATCGATTGTGGTGTGGTGGTGAACGGCTACTACGGGGACTCGGCGATTACCGTGGCGGTCGGCAATGGATTAACTCCTGAAGCCAAGCGGCTGCTGGATGTGACCAAGGCGTCGCTGGACAGTGCGATTGCGGTGGTCAAGCCGGGCGCGACGCTGGGGGACATTGGAGCGGCGGTCCAGGAAGTGGTCGAAGCCGACGGCTTCAGCGTAGTCAGGGATTTTGTGGGGCATGGGATCGGCACTCACATGCATGAGGATCCGCAGGTACCGAACTACGGTCGCCGGGGTCAGGGCACGAAGCTTCGTCCGGGCATGGTGCTGGCGATCGAGCCGATGGTGAATGTTGGCGGCCCGGGCGTCCAGGTGCTGAAAGATGGCTGGACGGCGGTGACCGAGGATGGCAGTTTGAGCGCCCATTTTGAGCACACGGTGGCCGTGACTCAAGAGGGCGCAACGGTATTGACGCAGTAGGGTTTGGGAATCGAGCTCGCCGAATGAGCGCGGGCGGAATCGGGATACAGTTTGTCGAAGGAAGATGCGATTGAGGTAATGGCAGTCGTCGTCGAGACGCTGCCGAATGCGATGTTCAAGGTGGAACTGGAGAACAAGCACCAGGTACTGGCGCATGTTTCCGGACGTATGCGGAAGAATTTCATCCGCATCCTGCCGGGTGACCGGGTGGCCATCGAGTTGAGCCCGTACGATTTGAATCGCGGGCGAATTGTTTACCGGTACAAGTAGCTTTTGGTTGTCGGGTCAGGAGTAGTAATGAAGGTTCGTGCGTCGGTTAAGAAGATTTGTGACAAGTGCAAGGTCATCCACCGCCGTGGGGTGGTTCGGGTGATTTGTGAGAATGCCAAGCACAAACAGCGCCAGGGTTAATTCGTGGCGTCTGGTTGTTTGGTTTTGATGTGAATCGGCCAGTGGTTTTTGGCAGGGGCTAGTTAGCCAATGTAAGGCTTGCGTTGAACCCCGAAGTTTCTCTTTAGCGAGAACTACGATTTGCGAATCTGCTTCCTCCGAAGTCGGAGGGGCATAACTGCTCCGGATGGCGATAGGCGCCGGGGTGCTTCATTAAAGGACAAGTATGGCTCGTATTGCTGGAGTCGATCTGCCGCGCAACAAACAGGCCCGGATCGGACTCACTTACATTTTCGGGATTGGCAATCCTCGGGCGCTCCGCATCCTGACTGCCGCGAACGTTGATCCGTTCAAGAAGATTCAGGATTTGGGCGAAGACGAGGTTAACCGGATCCGCCAGGTCATCGAGGAAGAAGGCCAGGTCGAAGGTGACCTGCGCAAAGATGTCTCGATGAACATCAAGCGGCTCATCGACATTCAGTCTTATCGCGGACTGCGCCACCGGCGCAATCTGCCGGTCCGCGGCCAGCGGTCGCACACCAACGCCCGCACTCGCAAGGGGCCGCGCAAGGGCACCATCGCCGGCAAGAAGAAAGTGACGGGTAAATAGCCATGGCAAAGCCAACAACAGGCGGCGCCGGGAAGGCCGGCAAGAACAAGAAGTTCAAGAAGCGCGAGCGCAAGAATGTGCCATACGGTTTGGTCTACATTCAGGCGACGTTCAACAACACGATCGTGACCATCACCGATGGCCAGGGCAATACGCTGTCGTGGAAGAGTTCGGGTTCGCTCGGCTTCCGCGGGTCGCGTAAGGGCACTCCGTTTGCGGCGCAGCAGGCCGCGGTGAACGCCGCCAATATGGCGCGCGATCATGGTCTTCGTTCCGTGGACGTTCGGGTTGCCGGACCGGGGTCGGGCCGCGAGTCCGCGGTGCGCGCATTGGCCGCCGCTGGACTCGATGTTCGTTCGATTCGCGACGTCACGCCGATTCCGCACAACGGCTGCCGTCCGCCGAAGCGGCGTAGGGTGTAAGTAAGTCTTCAGTTGCCAGCCCTCGCAAGGCACTGTTAGCTGAAGACTGATAACTGAGTTAGGGACCGGGACGAAGGATAGCGATCCGTAAACCGGTCGGCCTCTGAAATAAGGAGAATTGAATTGGCACGTTATACCGGACCAGTCTGCCGCCTTTGCCGACGCGAAGGCATGAAGCTTTTTCTGAAAGGGCCCAAGTGTTTTACTGACAAGTGCCCGATCGAGAAGCGTAACTTCGCCCCCGGCCAGCACGGCCGCGATCGCAAGGCCAAGATCGTTGGCTACGGCCTGCAGCTTCGCGAAAAGCAGAAGGCGAAGCGCATCTATTTCACCCTCGAAGGCCAGTTCCGCGCCTATTACGAGAAGGCATCGCGTACCCCCGGCGTCACCGGCGAGCTGCTTCTGCAGCAGCTAGAGCGTCGTCTGGACAACGTTGCATTCCGCATGGGTTATGCGCAATCGCGCCGCCAGGCCAGGCAGCTTGTTCGCCACGGCCACGTCGAAGTGAATGGCCGCAAGGTGAACATTCCTTCGTATCAGGTGAATGTGGGCGATGAGATTCGCGTTCGTGAGGGCAGCAAGAACCTCGCTCTTGTCGAGGTCGCGCGCGACTTTGCCAGCCACCAGAACACTCCGGCATGGTTGCAGATCGATGGCGCTGCGCTTTCCGGCAAGATCATTGCGTTGCCGAAGCGCGAAGACGTGAATCTGCCGGTGAACGAGCAGCTGATTGTCGAACTTTATAGCAAGTAAGTTGAAGTAACGGGAGTTGGAAGGGAACTTCTAACTCCCGCAAATGTTGGATGTATTTCAAATCAACCTGGAGATAACAGGCGCAGCCGTTGCAAAATGCATCGCGGCGTTCGCTGCGCAGGAGAAACGCATATGTTGTGGAGAGGGTTCCAAAAGCCAAAACGTCTAGCCGTCGATACCGAAACACTCACCGAGAAGTATGGCAAGTTCAGCGCCCAGCCTTTTGAGCGTGGATTCGGTACTACGATCGGGAACGCACTGCGTCGCACGCTGCTGTCGTCGATCGAAGGCGCCGCTGTTACCGCCGTCAAGATCGAAGGCGTATTGCACGAGTTCCAGTCGATCGCCGGAGTGGTAGAAGACGCGACCGACATCATCCTGAACCTGAAGCAGATTCCGTTCAAGTTGAGCGGCGAGGGTCCGAAGGCGCTGTACCTACGAGCAGAGACTCCCGGCGTAGTCACTTCGGGCATGATCGAGGCGGATGGCGATGTCGAGATCCTGGATAAGGACGTTTACATTGCGACTGTGAGCGAAGGCGGCAAGCTGGACATGGAAATGCGCCTCAAGCGCGGCCGTGGCTACATCTCCGCAGATAAGAATTTTGACTCCGACTTGGGCCTGGGCTTTATTCCGGTCGACTCGGTCCACTCGCCGGTGCGTAAGGTCAACTACACCGTCGACGCGGCCCGTCTCGGTCAGATCACCGACTACGACAAGCTGACGCTCGAGGTCTGGACCAATGGTTCGGTGCTGCCCGCCGATGCGATCGGCCTTTCGGCGAAGCTGCTGAAGGACCACATGAGCATCTTCATCAACTTCGAGGAAGAGGTTGAAGACAGTGGCCACTCGGAGACGGGCCAGATGCTGCTGCGCAACGAGAACCTGAACCGCTCGGTCGAAGAGTTGGAGCTCTCCGTCCGCAGCTATAACTGCCTGAAGAACGCGAACATTCAGACAATCGGCGAGCTGGTGCAAAAGACGGAAGCCGAAATGCTGAAGACCAAGAACTTTGGCCGCAAATCGCTCAACGAGATCAAGGAAATCCTGGCGCAGATGGGTCTGTCGCTGGGCATGAAGATCGACGAGCACGGCAATGCGGTTCCGGGGCCGACCAGCGTCCTGCCGGCGACCACTCTGGCTGCAAGCTACAGCCGCTTTGACGACGACGATGACGACGATACCGACGGTCTTGAAGACGACGTCGATCTCGCGCTGCAATCGGAGCCGGAGAACTTTTAAGTTAAGGACTAGAGACTGGGGACTAGGGAATAGAAACGAAGTGTGAGCTAGAGACTGTTCCCTGGTTTCCTTACTCAAGATTGCAAGACAGATAGAGAGAGATTGCCATGCGCCACCGCAATGCAGGATACAAACTCGGACGCAACACCAGCCACCGGCGCGCTCTGCTGCGCAACCTGGTGACCTCCATCGTGATGGAAGACCGCGTCCACACCACGATCACCAAGGCAAAGGCCGCGCGCCCGCATGTGGAGCGGCTCATCACGCTGGGCAAGAAGGGCGACCTTCATAGCCGGCGCCGCGCCTTGTCTTACCTCATGACCCGCGAGGCTGTCACCCGCCTCTTTGAGACGGTCGCGCCGCGCTACGGTGACCGCAATGGCGGCTACCTGCGCATCGTCCGCACCGGTTTCCAAAAGGGCGATGGGGCGGAAAAGGCCTTCATCGAACTGCTGGGCGCTGAGCAGGTGCTCGACGAGAAGCGCCAGCAGCGTGCAGAAGCCCGTGCCAAGCGCCGCGAAGAGGCGCAGAAGGCGATGGAAGAGCAGCAGCCTCCAGTGGAAGGCGGCGCTCAGGCTTAGGCCTCACGAAGTTCGAACTACCGAACGCACCCAGACTGGGTGCGTTTTTTTTGCCCGATCTGCGTGAGGCTTCCGCTAGAGTAAACATCAGCTTATGGATACGAGTCGGCAGTCCAGCGAAGTTATCCCCCCTGTTAGCGGATGGCTGGGCTGGGGGGCGCGGCATCTGGGAACTGGCATACTGCGGTTGCAATTGATCCTGGTGACGGTTGCCATCTTCGTCTTTGCTTTCTCGAGGATACTAGGCGCCGAGACGCACCTGCCGCAAACATTGACCTTCACGCTGCTGATCGGAAACTGGACCAACTTTCTGGTCATTCGTGCAAGGCCACTTTTCAAACGAAGGAACTTTCCCTGGAACTGGGTGATATTTCTTTTGGTCCTCGCGCTGGTGGGCGCCAGCGGAACTGTGCTGGCTGAGGTTTTCGCCACTTTCATTTTCTTTGCGGGCGACACCACGTCGTTCTTCAAGCACATCGTTTTCGACCTTCCGTTCGCAGTCCTGGTAACGCTGATCTTTGGCTTCATCAGTTTTGCTTTTGACACGCAGACCGAAAAGATGGAGGTGCGCAATCGAGAATTGCAGGGGCAGGTGCAACTAGGTCAGGTGAAGGAGCAATCGCATGAGGCTGAGTTGGCGCAGGCGCACGAAATTCAGCGGCATCTTCTTCCGCGCGACACTCCGCAGATCGCGGGCTTTCAGATTGCCTGCGCGTGGCAACCGGCCAAGTCGGTGAGCGGCGATTACTTCGACGTGTTGCCGCTGGGCGAGGGAAGGCTGGGTCTTTGTATTGCGGACGTTTCGGGAAAGGGAATTACGGCGGCGCTGCTGATGGCCAACTTGCAGGCCTCGGTGAAGGCCTTTGCGCCCCAGGCTGAGTCGCCCGCGGTTCTGTGCGCGAAGCTGAACAGCGTGCTGTGCGACACCGTCGCGCCGGGCAAATTCGTGACGCTATTCTATGGAGTCATCGATACGCAACAGCGACGGTTACAGTACGAAAACGCCGGCCATTGCCTGCCGCTTCTGGTACATGCGGACGGATCGATTCTGATGCCGGCGAGCTACAGCGGAGTACTGGGGCTGTTTTCGCACTGGACATATCAGAACAGCGAGGTGCAGTTGCAGTCCGGCGATTGCCTGGTGCTGATGACTGACGGAGTGCTCGAGGCGGCGAATGAGGATGAAGAAGAGTTCGGCTATCAGCGCTTGATCGAGGTGGTGAGGCAGAACCGCGGTTCCGGCGTGCATGGCATTCGTACGGCGATCCTCGATTCCGTCTCGAAGTTCTGTGATGGCAAATTCGATGATGATGCTTCTCTCATCGTGGTCACTGTGAATTGAGTGTACGTAAGAGTTCCTGCAGACATGAGGCACAGACTGACTGCCGCTTGGCCCCGGTTCGGTGGCAAAACCAGAGCGTCGATTGCCCGACCGATTCATTTATTGCACAAAGATGGGTCGCAGGGAGGATACGGAATATCAGGAAACAGCACGCGAACCGCTGCCAAAACAACGCCTGCAATCAGGAATTGCGAACCGGTCAAGAAGACAAGACTTGTGACGAGGTTCGCAACTACGCTTAGAATGAACCCGCTTACGATGGTTTTCTTCAGGAACCGAAACGCCAGCCAGGTGGGAAGGGGATAGGGCCAGCTTCTCTCGCTATAATAATTCCGGATGCGTTGATGATCGTTCCAGTATTGGTCAATCGCGATCTGAGATCGCGGCCCGCTATGAGAAGGCCTCAGGCGCCCTTGCTCGACGTCCTTCTGTAACTCCCTGGGCAGCTCTGCCCTCCGTCTCTTGATCGCCTCGGCTTCGCCCCGTTCCAATTCCGCTCGCGCTCGTTGATAGATACCCGACATGGTTAGAACTGCGATTCCTGCCCAAACCAGGGCCATGAGGCCCCATATCGCCCAGGTGGACTCGAAGAACTGCGCAAACAATACTTTGTCCGACTTGAGCTCGGCGGGATTCATCATGTGTCTGTGAATCTCGATTGTGAGCAGGTGCAGTGTCGCAATCGTAATTGCCAGAAAACCTGCGAGGGCAAAATGCGAGCCGAGTCTTCGTACGGATGCTTTGCATTCGAGAGAGCCGCCCTGGACATCCCAAGTGCCATGAGATTCCATGATCGTGTCGCCACCAATCCTCTTCCGATCCATTGCAGCGGCAATTATTGTCCCTGCGAGGCCCAAGCCCAACATGGCATCTAACCCCCTCAGCGCTGCATGGGCCGCCCCTTGCCAATTGAGATGAAGGACGGTCCCGCATGATGTCGGTATCTTATGTACCCACAGCCAGGGGGGTGTTGAGCTGCAGGAGCTGGTTTGAATTCGAATGGTGAAGTATTGAAAGATGAGGCCTGCGATAAGAATCGCTCCCCACCAGACGAACCGGCCAGAAACCCGCTGGTCGAACCTTGTTTGACTCAGAGAGGCGCTAAGGACAGGTGCCTCTTTCAGGCCGCAGGCTATGGAGATGTAGCACCAAACCAGGACTGGAACCAATACAACGTAGTCCAACGCCAGAATCGCCTGCAGAGGACCCTTGACGACGCTCCAGCCGGCAGCACGTTCCGGCAGCAGGGGGAATATGTCCTCGACGAGGACACAGAGTAGGAACCAGAGGAGAGCGGAGATTACGGGCGCCACTCTCTGGTTCGGAAGACAATCGAGGAGGGTCTTACCGAGAGGGTCCATTCCGGCAGGTGCGGCGGTATGACGTCGCCTTGGCGACCACTGATAAAGCCAAGCCGCAAGGAATACTCCACTGGACATCATGCCGGACGCGGTCAGCATGGCCCAGTCATTCACAGAACGAACCCCCCGATGTCAGCCCGGACTTAAATGATCCACACTCAACCATAGGACAGCTAACTCTCCCGACATGATAATCGCAGCCGAGCCAACTGAGTCGCTCTCGGATCTCTGTCCGCCGACAATCACGGATGGATCTTCTCGCCTCGCTCCAGCATGGCGATGAACTGCTCGATCTTGCGTGCGCGAGTCTCGGGTTTCTTTGCGGTCTGAATTCGCCAGAGGATTGCGTACCGGTTCACGCGGTCGATCTTCTCGAAGAATGTCTTGGCCGGCGAGTTCGCGTCCAGGGCGGCCTGAAAGTCGTCAGGCACACTTGCGCGGCTGGGTGAATCATAGGCCGCTTCCCATTGTCCGTTCTTCTTTGCCTTTTCTATGGCTTCGAGGCCGGCCGCTTTCATTTCTCCGCTTGCTATGAGTGCTAGCGCCTTTTCCCGATTGATCTTCGACCACAGGCTTTTACTCGATCGCCGCAAAAATCGTTGCAGCCAGGCCTCATCACTCTCGGGCTTCTTTTGGCCGTCGATCCATCCATAGCAGAGTGCGACTTCAAGCGCCTCTTGATACGAGACTGAACACATGCCGGAAGACTTCTTCGCGAGGCGAAGCCACAGGCCTGTGCTGGAGTCGTGGTTCTTATCTAGCCAGGCTGCCCACTCCCGCTTGGATTTGAAGAGTCGTATCGAAGGGGCGTCGGGCTTGTCGGTCATGGCTCGTTACCCGAGCTACTCCACGTGATAGTTCGGGGCTTCGCGCGTGATGATGACATCGTGAACATGGCTTTCGCGCAAGCCCGCATTCGAGATGCGAATGAAGTTTGCATGCTCCTGCAGCGTCGGTATCGTGCCGCAGCCGAGGTAGCCCATGCCGGAGCGCAGACCGCCGACGAGTTGAAAGACCATTGACTCGAGTGGTCCGCGATGGGGCACTCGGCCTTCGATGCCTTCCGGAACATACTTGGCGAGACGGTTGCCGCCGTTGCCGCGGCTGACGTTGACGACGCCCTCGCTGCGGTTCAATTCGGCCTCATCTAGGTCTTTGGAACTCTGAAAATAGCGTTCGCCTGAGCCCTGCGACATCGCCGAGAGCGAACCCATGCCGCGATAAGCTTTGAAAGAGCGTCCCTGATAGAGGATGGTTTCGCCCGGGCTCTCGTCGACGCCGGCGAAAAGGGAACCGATCATGATGGAGCTGGCCCCGGCGGCGATGGCCTTGGTGATGTCGCCGGAATACTTGATGCCGCCGTCAGCGATGATAGGAATATCTCGTTCCCTGGCGGCGCGATAGGCGTCGGATACGGCCGTGATCTGCGGAACTCCGACTCCGGTGACCATGCGCGTGGTGCAAATGGAGCCGGGGCCGATGCCGACCTTGACTGCGTCGGCGCCAGCGTCGATCAGGGCGAGAGCGCCTTCATACGTTGCGATGTTGCCGGCGAGCAGGTCGATGTGGGGGAAGGCCTTCTTCACATCGCGGACCGCCTGCAAGACGCGCGACGAATGTCCATGTGCGGAGTCGATGGAGAGCACGTCGACGTTTTCGGCAACCAGAGCGGCGGCTCGCTCGAGATAGTCTCCAGTCGCCCCGAGGGCGGCGCCAACGCGAAGCCGGCCCTGTTCGTCCTTCGAAGCGTTTGGATATTTCAGCTTCTTCTGGATGTCCTTAACGGTGATCAGGCCCTTCAACTCGTAGTCGCCGTTGACGACGAGGAGCTTTTCCACGCGATGCTTGTGCAGGATCAGCTCGGCTTCTTCGAGAGTGGTGCCGACCGGGACGGTGATGAGGTTCTCTTTGGTCATTACGTCGCCGACCGGGATATCGGTCCTCGTCTCAAAGCGAAGGTCTCGGTTGGTGAGAATGCCGACTAGCTTCTTGCCCTTGGTGACCGGCACGCCGGAGATTTTGTAGCGCCGCATCACCTCGAGTGCGTCGGCAATCAGTTGCTCTGGCGCAATGGTCACCGGGTCAACGATCATGCCGCTCTCCGACCGCTTGACCTTGTCGATCTCTCCGGCCTGCTGCTCGATCGTCAGGTTGCGATGGACGATACCGAGGCCTCCCTGCTGGGCCATGGCGATGGCCATGCGTGACTCGGTCACGGTATCCATTGCGGCTGAGAGCAGCGGCGTATTCAAGGTGATCCTGCGGGTGAGCCGGGTCTGGGTGCTTACCTGGGCAGGGACTACTTCGCTGAATGCGGGAACTAAAAGGACGTCGTCAAAGGTAAGAGCTTCACGAACCGGCGTTTCAATCATGGTTTTATGAAAAAGCCGGCGAGGCAGCGCAGGTGGGTTCAGGCTGGCAGGCTGCTTTTATGTATTGTAGTTGGGCCGGGTGGGTAGGGCAAACGGCGTTGCTGCGACCTATCTCGTTTACAAACCGCCGCGGAAGGAACTACTGCGCCCGCAGCGAACAGGACGACGCATGCCCATGCAGCGCGCGGCGGACTCTCACCAAATCGCATTCAAGGATATGGCGGGGATCCTCGACCAGGTCGAGCCAGCCTTCATAAGCTACGTATCCGTCGAGTGTTGCCTGGATGTAGTACTTGCCGCGGTAGAAGCGATGTTGGCCACCCTGGCTCACGATCGAGATGCAGCGGGAGCAGTTGACGAAGTTCAAATGAGCCCCCTCGGTCTCGACGGGCGCCGTCCTGAATACCAGATCGATTGCCAAGTTGTCGGAGACTTTCCCCAGCACAGAAACTGCATCTCTAAGCTCCCGGAAGACCCTCTGTGCCTCCAGTTGCGAGGTAACTGGCGCGGCCGGATCGGTCAAGTGAGCGATTGCTGCAGGGAAATGCTGACGTAAAGGTTGCAGTGTGGCGTCGTGAAGCGCCTGGTCAAATTCTGTCTGGGTCGTTTTGATGAGGGTCACCAAGTCAGGTGTGGGATAGTTACTTCTGGTTGCAGTCTGGTCCTGCGTACCACCTGCCGCGACTGCACTGGTCTGGATCTGGGTGATTCGCTGTTCGAGATTGCGCTTAAGGTTCGCGACTGCTGCAGCGAGACGGTCTTGGGTTTCGTCGAACTCGTTCTGGCCGACGAAAGCAGTCCAGTGGTCGAGCTCCGTGCCCCAGTGGTCGACAGGAGTTGTCTTAGCGCTGAATCGGTAGAGGCCGCGCAGATGCGCAATGGCGGGAGTGGCCACCGCAAACCCGTTTGAATCGCAAAAAACGGGAGTATTGGCGTCGAGCGCGGCACAGACGAGCAGTGGTTTGCCATCGGTATCGAAGGCCACGTCCGACATTCCATTCTGAAGATCGGTGATGAGCGACGGCGTGAGATTTGATCTTGATTGCTGAGAGGTCGCGAGCCGTTGCGTCGACGGATCGCGGTAGATGGGAGAGTTGCCCTGGTTTCGAGGCCTGTGTTGCGGTCCGAGCGGCGTGAACTCGACCGATAGGGCGACCAGACCCAGTTGTGTGATGCCATACGAACCGGCGACCGTCTGCCCTACGTCGTCGACCTCAGTGGGTGTTGCGCAGCTGCCGCTGTTGGAGTTGATCTCGGCGGTGTTCAGACGCCGCTGGAGATCTGCGTCTGGCAATCCATAGGTTCGGATGGCGAGTCGCGCTGCAGCCTCGAGCGCTCCGCAGACGCTCGGGTCGAACTGCGGACTGCCACCGGGCAGGCCGATCACGATCTCCATGCGGTTTGGGTTCACGGTGCGGGTTGCCGGCGCTTGGCTGTCGATATACTCGACCTCCTGGTAGGCGATTTCGCCATTGCGCAGCAGCTGCACCGAATATCGGCCAACAGGAACAATGAAGTAGGAGTTGCCGGAACGGTCGTAGTTCACATGCGAGGTGAGATTGGTGAGCCGCACGGTCATGTCCGTGTCGATAGGCAAGCGAGTGACGGCGACGTCCTGGGCGAAGGCGAGGGCGGCCGCAAATACCAGGAGAAATCCGGTTGCGAGACGAGTCAGCGCGAAGGCGATAGATCGGCAAGTGCGTGGAAGCATGTCGACACTCTGTTTGGCAAAGTCGCCCTGCACATCATAGGACGTTGATTCCGAGCTACGCGCTCCAAAGTCGCTTCCTGCAGTCTCGCAGAAAGTTGAAGGCCCCGGTCAAGATCTTCCTAGGGCGAATTGAATCGTGTCCAGCGCCAAGGGTTTGAATTCCTTACGAAAGAGTCGTATTCTGTAATAGCAGACGAAGTTGTCCCTAACCGTACCGTGGGTCTACCGGCGGCGTGGAGCGATGAGTGGGCGCAAGCCCACTTTTTCTTTGGTGCAAAGATTTGTGATGGTAAGGCGAGGAAAGGGCGAAGACCTTCCTCGGGATTTTGAAGGTTTTGCTGGCGTATGGCGGTCGATCTGGACAAAATTCGCGCGGCGGCGGAACGGGTTGCCGCTTCTCATGGGCTGGAAGTGGTGGAGGTTGAGTTCATTCCCGCCGCCAAGCAGCGTGCGCTGAGAGTTTTTGTCGAGAAGAACGCCACGGAGCGGGCGCGATTGGCAGAGGCCGCGAGGGTCGCGGGTGCTGAGAGTGCGGCGGAAGAGGGGGTGATTCCCGTCGCCGTCGCCAAAGGCCAGATCACGATGGACCAACTGGCCTGGGTGACCCACCAGGATTGCGAACAGTTCAGCGTCGATTTTGGAACGCTGGTGGATGTGGAAGATCTGGTGCCGGGCGCGGAGTACACCCTGGAAGTCTCCTCGCCGGGGCTCGAGCGCAAGCTTTTTCACCGCGCGGACTATGAACGATTTCGCGGCAGTTTGGTGAAGGTGCAGACTTTTCAGCCGGTTCACGGAAATAGGCAGTGGCACGGCCGGCTGACCCAGGTTGGCGAGAAGACGATCGTGCTCGATCTGTCGGCGGTGCGGCAGAAGGGCAAGAACAAGAAGATCGCCGCGGAGACGGTCGAGCTGGAGTTGGCGAATATCGAGAAGGCGCAATTAGTGGCGGAAGTCTGAGTCGTGCCTCGGGCAGTTGAGACGCGCACACCAGTTAGTCGAAGTGAGAGAGAAGAACTTATGGCGAGTTTGCTTTACCAGAGCATTGAAGCGTTGAGCCGGGAAAAGGGCATTGATCCGGAGATCGTCGTCGCGGCGGTCGAGGACGCGATCGCGCTGGCGACGCGGAAGTATTACAAGACCCAGGAGAACATGCGCGCCGAGCTGGACAAGGAGACGGGCGAGATTCGCGCTTACGTCTATAAGACGGTCGTCCCGGACACGGTTGTCGGTGAGGATGGCGTCGAGGTGCCAGCGCAGCTGGAAGACCCGGTCAACCAGATCACGCTATCCGAGGCGCACGCTCTATCGCCGGATGTCGAGGTGGGTGGAGAAATTCGCTACTACAAGCCGACCGATGTGCTGGGGCGCATCGCCGCGCAGATGGCCAAGCAGGTCATCTTCCAGAAGGTGCGCGAGGCCGAGCGCGACACGATCTTCAATGAATACAACCATCGCATGGGCGAAGTGATCACTGCGACGGTCAAGCGGATCGAGTTGCAGGACGTGATCTTCGACCTGGGCAAGGCCGAGGCGCGTATGCCGCGCCGGGAGCAGTCGCGGCTGGAGCAGTTCTCGGTTGGCGAACGCGTCCGCGTAGTTTTGCTGCGCGTCGATCGCGCTGCCAAGGGGCCGCAGGTTATCGTTTCGCGGGCGGTTCCCGAGCTGGTGCAAAACCTTTTCCAGAGCGAAGTGCCGGAGATTTACGACGGGACCGTGGTGATTCGCGCGACCGCGCGCGAGGCGGGAGAGCGCACCAAGATCGCTGTCATGTCGCGCGACAAGGACGTTGATCCTGTCGGCGCCTGCGTGGGCATGAAGGGGATGCGCGTGCAGTCGATCATTCGCGAACTGCGCGGCGAGAAGATCGACATTATCGAGTTCAGCGAAGAGATCACCACCTTTGCCGAAAAGGCGCTGCAGCCGGCGAAGGTCAGTCGGGTAAGCATCGCCGACCTGGGCGAGAAGCAGCTGGAAGTCATCGTTGATGACACTCAGTTGTCTCTGGCAATCGGCAAAAAGGGCCAGAATGTCCGGCTCGCTGCGAAGCTGCTGGGCTGGAAGATCGACATCAAGAGCGAGGAAGAGAAGCGCCAGGAAGTCGAGCAGCAGATGACCGGCATGACCGGAGGCCCGACGACCGCCATCGAACAAGTAAGCGAATTGGGCGAAGCGATCATCCAAAAGCTGGTGGCTGCTGGAATTACGACGGTCGAAGCGCTGGCGGACATGACTCCCGAACAGCTGGAAGAGATTCCGGGCATCGGCGAAAAGACCCTGGAGAAGATCAGCGTGGCCGTACGGCACTACTTCGGCGAGTATGAGCCGGGTGAAGAGCGGGCGGGCACGACGCCGACTGCGGAAGAAGAGCAGAAGCGGTTGAGTGAGGAAGCTAGCCTGGATGAGGAGATCGACGCTCTCACCCAGGACTTGACTCAGGAAGGCGAAGACAGTGTAAGCCGGGACGGCTCGGGGCAGATTGTCGACGAGCTCGCGGAAGAACGTTTGGCCGAGATCACCGAGGTCGGTCCGGAGCTGGAAGCCGAAGGCGGGGAGTCACTCGATCCGGGAGTTCACGATGTGAGCGAACGGCTGGTCGAGGGCAAGCCGCACGGATTGATTCACGGAGAGCCGGTTGATGAGGATGCTGTCCTCGATGGCAACGTGGAAGAGATCAAGGCCGAAAGCCAGGTAGGCGTGGACGACGCCGCCGGGCTGGAGAAGGAATCAGACAAAGAAGCGCACGAGGGCGGCGCGTAATGCGCTGCGGATTGATGAAGCGCGAGAGCGCGGATTTTCAACTTTCAGAGGATAATAGGAACAGCGTTTATACCCATTGGCGAGGGTTTCACATGAATATCTAGGCCACACTGGGACGGCGCGAAAAGGGGCGGATGAGTAAAGTTCGAATCAATGATCTGGCGCGCGAGCTGGAAGTCAAGAGCCGGGAGATCCTGGATGCTCTGACGGCAGTTGGCGTAACCGAAAAAAAGACCCATTCGAGTTCGCTCGAGAGCGATGAGGCCGAGCGTGTACGCGCCTATTTGCAGCGTGGCAGCCGCGGTAGCAGCGAGTCGCAGAATCGCTCGATCGGTAATGGGCAAAAGCCAAAAATAGACTGGTCGCAGGTTTCGAAGCCCGGCGACGCAGCTCGCGAGCTGTTGCGCCGCAAGGAAGAGGCTGCGGCGGCTGCCGCGAGTCCTCGTCCGGCTGCTCCCGCCGCCGCACCAGTTCCCCCGCCCGCGGTGGCGAAGCCTGCGCCGATGCAGCCCGTCGCGCAGAAGTCTGCGCCACCGGCTGCGGCCTCGGCTGCGCCGCGCAAAATTGTGCCGCAACCGCGGCAGGAACCGCGGATTGTGGTCGCCCCGCCGCCGTCCGTTCCGGCGATCGCGGCAAAGCCGCCAACCGGCCCGGTGATCGCACGGCCTCCAGCCCAGGCGACGTCGGCCCCCTCATCGACTGAAGGTCGCGTCGTAGCTGCTGCCTCCGCTGCCTCCCCGGTCTTTGTGAGGCCATCCGCAGCCGAGGTTCCGGCTCCAAGTGTCCCGCCTGTGCCATCGCCGGCTCTGGTCAGGAGTGAGGCGACTGCTGCTCCCGTCCACGAGGTTCGGGCTGATAGCGTCGAGATTCCGCATGCAGGGACCCCTGCTGCCACCGAGCTACCCCGTCCCGCCGCTCCGTCGCCGCGGCGCGTCATCATGCCCCAGACCGGCCCTCGTCCGGTTTATTCCGCACCTCCGCCTGCAGCGAATGTAAATACTCCTCCGACGGTTTCTGCGGGTCCGCAGGCCGGTGGAGCACCAACCGGTCCCGGCGCGATTCAGCGCGGCCAGCCGATCTTCCAGCGCAACCGTCCGGGCGGATCTCCTGGATTCGGGCAGCGTCCGCAGGGTAGTCAGCCTTACAATGCCGGTGCGCCAGGTGCCCCGGCGCGGCGACCCATGCACCCAACCCGCAGTTCGCCGACCGGTGGACCTCCGGGTGCTCGTCCGCCGATGGGCGGAGGAAGACCAGGTTTCCCGGCTCGCCCCGGCTTTGGTGGCCCGCGTCCTGGCCCTGGCGGCGCGGGTGGCTTAGTTCCGCCTCCGGGTGAGGCTCCGCGCCCGCAACGGCCGAGCGGCCCGCCGCGTGGCCGTGGCGGCAACCGGCGCTATGAAAAGAGCAAAGAAGGCCCGATGAAGGGCTTCCAGCCGCCACCGCGTTTTGGCGGCATGCAGATGTCGCGGGAACCTTTGCCGATCACCCGCACCATCACGGTAACTGAGGGTATTAGCGTCAAGGACCTTGCGGAAAAGCTCGACGTGCGTGGCAAGGACCTGATCGCCACGCTGTTAATGCGCGGCGTCTTCGTTACTGTCAATCAATCGCTCGATGCGGAACTGGTGAAGGACGTTGCGCGGCAGTTCGGCGCCGACACCCAGGTCATCAGCTTCGAAGACCAGATGGCCAACGAAGCCATCGAGAACCTGCTGCAGCAGCCGAATCCAGATGAGCTTGAAGTCGCGCGTCCCCCGGTGGTCACGGTGATGGGCCATGTCGACCACGGCAAAACCTCGCTGCTCGACGCGATTCGAGAAACAGACGTTGCCGCAGGCGAAGCGGGTGGCATCACGCAGCACATCGGCGCTTACAAGGTGAAGTTCACCAAAGAGGGCTCTCCGGCCTCGGGTCGCGAGATAGTGTTCCTGGATACACCTGGCCACGAAGCGTTTACTCGCATGCGTGCGCGCGGCGCCAAGGTCACCGACATCGTCGTCATTGTCGTGGCTGCAGATGACGGCGTCATGCCGCAGACCTTAGAGGCCGTCGATCACGCCAAGGCCGCGGGAGTGCCGATTATTGTTGCGGTCAACAAGATTGACAAGCCCGATGCGCAGCCCGAACGCGTCAAGCAGCAATTGAGCGATCGCGGACTGTCTCCCGAAGAGTGGGGCGGCAATACCGTCTTCGTAGAAGTCTCGGCCAAGAAGCGCCAAAATCTCGATCTGTTGCTGGAGATGATCTGCCTGGTTGCGGATATCCAAAACCTCAAAGCGACGCCCGACCGCTCGGCGGTTGGTACCGTGCTCGAAGGCAAGCTGGATCGTGGCCGTGGTGCGGTCGCAACCGTGCTCGTCCAGAATGGAACGTTGCGTAACAGCGACAGCTTCATCATGGGCAACACCTTCGGCAAAATCCGCGCAATGTTTGACGATCGCGGGCGCTCGATTACCGTTGCCGGGCCCTCGACTCCGGTTGAAATTCTCGGACTCGAGAGCATGCCCGACGCTGGTGACAGCTTCCTGGTGGTCGCCGACCGCGACAAGGCCAAGGCGGTTTCGCAGTTCCGGAAGATGCGCGAGCGCGAACTGACGCTGGCGAAGTCCTCCAGAGTTTCGCTGGAAGGGCTTGCCGAGCAGATCAAGCAGGCTGGCGTGAAAGAGCTGCCGCTCATCCTCAAGGGCGACGTCGCCGGTTCGGTCGAAGTGCTGGCCGACTCGCTGCAGAAGATGTCGACCGAAAAGGTGCGGATCAAGATCATTCACACCGGCGTCGGCGCGATTACCGAGAGCGACATCCTATTGGCTTCGGCTTCGAACGCGATCATCATCGGCTTCAATGTTCGTCCCGAGCGCAAGGGCGCCGACCTCGCTGAGCAGGAGGGCGTGGAGATTCGCCTGCACTCGATCATTTATGAGTTGCAGGACGAGATCCGCAAGGCGATGCTTGGGCTGCTCGACCCGGTCTTCAAGGAGAACTACCTCGGCAAGGCGGAAGTGCTCAACATCTTCCGCATTCCCAAGGTGGGCACGATCGCCGGCGCCCGCGTTCTCGACGGCGTTCTGCGCCGCGATGCGGACATCCGGCTTACCCGCGGGGGCGAACAGATCTTCAAGGGCAAGTTGAGTTCGCTGAAGCGCTTCAAGGACGATGCCAGGGAAGTTACGAGCGGCATGGAGTGCGGCATTGGCCTCAACAACTTCAACGACATCCAGATCGGCGATCAAATCGAGGCATTCGTGACCGAGCGGGTAGCGGCGGAGTTGACTGCACAGTAAGCACCGAGGTTTTGCATAAGAGGCCTCCGAAGTGGACTTCGGAGGCCTCTTGTCTTTTCCATAGCGAGAGCAGGCGGGCCCCTCCCGCTGTCTAGGTCAACTCGGCGAATGTCCGTTTGCGGACACCTGATTCTGCAAACGGCCATCAGCGCAAAACCAGGCAATGGGCGACTGTGCCTTTCGAGCTTATTCCTCAACATCTTGCACAGGATGTGCTCTGGCCGAAGACGTGCAATACGTTTCGATGATGGATATCTCCAGGCCTGACATTAAACGTAAGAAGACCCGGCGGCAGATAGTTGTCGGCGTCGTTGCTGTGATCGTACTAGCAGGGGTCGCTTTTGCTGTCTCCCGTCTCAAACCCGCTGCGCCAGCAGTCGAACGCGGTACCGTCTGGACGGACACAGTGAAGCGCGGTCCCATGATCGTCCAGGTGCGCGGCCTGGGCACACTGGTTCCCCGCGAAGAGAGCATTCAGCTCATTCCCGCGCAGACCGATGCCACCGTTGTTCGGATCCGCGTGCTGCCGGGAACGAAGGTCACTCCGGACACGATTCTGATGGACCTGGTCGATCCCGAGCTTCAGCAGAAGCTCCTCGACGCACAGCTGCAGCTGAAGGCTGCGCAGTCCGACTACAAGAGCCTTCAGGCGACGCTGCAGAGCACTTTGATGGATAAGAAGGCGGCTGCGGCGGCGGTGAACTCCGCCTACACCCAGGACGAGCTGCAGGCGAAGACCGACAAGCAGCTTTACGATCTGGGCGTGATCTCTGGACTGACCTACAACGCGTCCAAGAACACGGCTGACCAGCTAACCATCCAACAGAAGATCAGCCAGGAGCAGATCGATGTGAACACCTCGGCAATCGAGGTCCAGCTGGCATCGCAGCGGACCAAGATCGACCAGGCCAAGGCATTGTTGGATCTCTACGAAAAGCAGGAAGAGGCGCTTCAGGTCAGGGCTGGTATCTCGGGCGTGCTGGCCACGCTTACGACTCCGATTGCGGTGGGCCAGCACGTGACTACCGGGACCTCAGTGGCCGAGGTTGTCCAGCTGGATAAGCTGAAAGCCACGCTGAACATCGCCGAGACCCAGGCGCACGATATTCAGCTCGACCAGCCGGCGGAGGTCGACACCCATAACGGCATTGTTCCCGGCCACGTGAGCAGAATCGATCCCACGGTATTGAACGGAACACGCGCGGTTGACGTAACACTGGATGGACCGCTGCCTCCCGGGGCGGTTCCGCAGTTAAGCGTTGACGGTACCGTCGACCTTGAGCGTATAGCAGACACGCTTAAGGTGGGTCGGCCGGCATTTGGCAATGCGAACAGCACCATCAGCCTGTTTAAGGTCGATCCGGACGGCAAAGGCGCGGTGCGTGTTCCGGTGAAAGTGGGACAGGCTTCGGTGAACGAGATTCAGGTGCTTGATGGTTTGCATGAGGGCGACACGGTGATCCTCTCCGACATGTCGCGCTGGGACAACTTCAACCGCATTCGGCTCGAATAAACGATTTCAAGGAGATAAAGTAAATGTCACAGCCGCTGATACAAATTGAAGAGCTGACCAAGGTCTTCTATACGGACGAGATCGAGACCCACGCGCTCTCGGGGATTCATCTTACTATCAACAAGGGCGAATATGTCGCGATGTCCGGCCCGTCGGGCTGCGGCAAATCCACGTTGCTCTCAATCATTGGTCTGCTCGACACGCCGACGGGCGGAAAGTACGAGCTCAACGGACACGCGGTCGAGAGCCTGAACTTCGCCCAGCGTTCGCGCATTCGCAACCAGGAGATCGGGTTTATCTTTCAAAGCTTCAATCTGATCGGCGACCTGACGGTCTATGAGAACGTCGAGTTGCCGCTAACCTACCGCTCCGGCATGACTCAGGCGGAGCGCAAGCGCCGCGTGCAGGAGTCGCTCGAGCGCGTGGCCATGGCGCATCGCATCAAGCACTATCCTTCGCAGCTCTCTGGCGGTCAACAACAACGCGTGGCCGTCGCGCGTGCCTTGGCCGGTTCCCCGTCCATCCTGCTCGCCGACGAACCGACTGGAAACCTCGATTCGCGCAACGGCGAAGCTGTGATGGAGCTGTTGCAAAACCTGCACAGCGAGGGCGCCACGATTTGTATGGTGACTCACGATCCGCGCTTTGCGCGCCACGCCGAGCGTAACGTCCATCTCTTTGACGGCAAGGTGGTCGCCGAGGGCGAACTGGAGATGATGGAATCGAGATAGGTTTCCGGCGATTCAGCCGACCGACCTAACGCGGAGACGAAGATGTTTCAGGATTTGAAGTATGCGCTGCGGCAGCTGCGCAAAAGCCCGGGCTTTACCTTGACGGCGGTGGCGACGCTGGCCCTGGGCACAGGCGTCACTGCGGCGGTCTTCAGTGTGATCTATGCGGTGATGATCCAGCCGCTGCCGTATGACCATCCTGAGACGATCGTCGTTCCGCAGACGTTTTCCCCTCAGGGTTATACTCAACCCGCGTCTTATCCTGAATACCTTGATTGGCGAAACCAAAGCCACTCTTTCACTGCGTTTGCCGCGGTCAGTGCTTTCCGGAGGATCAACCTCGAAGGGCCGGCGGGCCCGGTTTCTTTGCGGTTGACCCAGGGCTCTGACAACCTATTCGACGTATTCGGCGTGAACCCAATCCTGGGACGCACTTTCAGCCCGGGAGAAGACCAGCCCGGCAAGAACAATGTTGTCGTGCTGAGCTATGAAGTCTGGCAGCAAAACTTCGGTGGAGCAAGGGATGTTATTGGTCGGGTGGTGAGACTCGACGGGTTGCCATATAGCGTAATCGGCGTGATGCCTGCTGGGTTTCGCTACCCAATCTCTCAGCGGGACGCGATCTATACGCCGCTTCACATGATCGATCTCTTGCGGAACACCAGGGGCGATCACTGGCTGCCGACTATCGGACGGCTGAAACCGGGGGTCTCGGCGGCGCTGGCCAACGCGGATATGGACGGAGTGCTGGCAAATGCCGGCCGAGCTTTTCCCGATAGCAAGGGTCGCCGCATGGAACTGCGGCCAATTGCCGAGGCCGTGATCGGTGACACTCGCGGATCCTTGCGCGTGTTGCTGTTTGCCGTGCTAGCGGTGCTTGCGATCGCTTGCGTGAACCTCGCCGGATTGCTGCTGGCGCGCGGCGTGAAGCGGGAGCGAGAAGTGGCATTACGTTCGGCGATCGGGGCGTCGCGTGCGAGGCTTGTTCGCCAGATCTTGACGGAGTCGTTGGTGCTTGCGCTTGTGGGCGCGGCGCTCGGTGGAACGATTGCCGTCGGACTTCTGCAGGCGATGCGGCTGCTCTTGATCTCAGCGTTGTCGCGGGGCGCAGACGTCCATTTGAACCTGCCCGTGCTGCTGGCCACAATTGTAATCGCCGTTCTTACGAGTTTCATTGCGAGCGCGATTCCTGCGCTTCGCCTATCCCGCATTGCTCCGAGCTTATCGTTGAAGGCCGGTGGAAACGCAGGCACCGGGCGAGGGCAGCATCGGTTGCGGGCCTCATTCATCGTGGTCCAGGTCGCTCTAGCGATGGTGCTGATGGTGACCGCCGGTCTGCTTCTGCGCCTTCTTTCAGGATTAAGCAATACGGATCTCGGCTTCCAACCCCAAGGCATTTTGGCGATGGACGTCAACCTGCCCCAGGGCACTTATCAGGACCACGATCCTCGGACCGCATTTTACGGTCCTCTGCTGGAGAAGGTTCGCGCGATACCAGGGGTGCAGTCGGCTGGCGTGATTCAGCTCCTTCCCGTCGAGAGCTCGGGCTGGAACAGCGATATCACGATTGTGGGGCAGCCGCCTGCGCCGCCAAATCAGGAGCGTCTGGCGGAGGATCGCTTCGTCGATCCCGGTTACTTTAAAACGATGGGCATTCACCTCGTGCGGGGCAGGATGATCGATCCAAAGATCGACACGCCCAAGTCGCAACAGGTCGCTGTGGTCAATGAGGCCTTCGTCAAGAAGTTTTTTCCGAATGGCGAAGATCCGATTGGCAAGCAAATGAAACAAGACACGCCGCAAACAATCGTTGGTGTTGTGAGCTCGGTGCGGCAAGACATCTACCAGCCGTCCATGGCCGAGATCGACTATCCGACCTCGGAGATTCCCGAAGCCGACGCACGCAACCTGCTCGCCAACATGCATCTGGTGGTGCGCAGCACCCTGCCGGAGGATGTCCTCATCCCCAGCCTCAGACGCGCCTTTCATGAAGTCGACCCATCCGTCCCTTTTATCGAACCGGAGACGATGCGCGAGGTCATCGCCGACGTGCTAACCCTCGAGCGACTTGAGAATTGGCTCTTTGGCAGCTTCGCCGCATTGGCTTTACTGCTGGCGGCCGTGGGCATCTACGGATTGATCGCACATGAGGTTGAGCTCTCCACGCGAGACATCGGTGTACGGATGGCGCTTGGTGCTTCGCGCGCCAAGGTCCTTGAGCTGATCTACAAAAGAGTTGGATGGATGATGGCCGCGGGAGTTGGAGCCGGGCTACTTGGCACTCTGGCCGCGCAGAAGCTGATCGCTTCAGTGGTTGAGATCAAAGCCGCAAGCGACGCGCCGATTATTGCTGGGCTGGTTCTAGGAGTAATCGCAGTAGGGATGATCGCAGCCTGGTTCCCGGCGCGCCGCGCATCTGCCATTGAACCAATGACCGCCCTGCGCAGCGAGTAGATAGGTTTGGAGCAAGCTGATGAATAGGCTGATCGAAGATATTCGATACGCATTGCGACAATTTCGGAATAATCTCGGCTTTACCGCGACCGCTGTGATCACGCTGGCGCTGGGCATCGGTGCGAATACGGCGATCTTTACCCTCCTCGATCAGGCGCTGTTGCGCAGCCTCCCGGTGAAAGATCCCGCGAAGCTGGTGCTGCTGCGATTCACTGGAAGCGACACGGGGCATCTACACGACTACGGCGGCGATCGGCATGATTATTTCTCCTACCCGATGTACCGCGACCTGCGCGACAAGAATGCAGTCTTCGACGGTTTGATCGCAACGACTCGCGCAGATGCGGGCGTGCTGTGGAACAACTCCCCCGGACTCGCGAAGGCGGAGCTGGTAAGCGGGAATTATTTCGACATGCTAGGCGTTCATGCATCTGCGGGACGGCTCTTCGTGCAGTCTGACGATGCGCAACCGGAGGCAAATCCGATCGTCGTGCTTAGCTATGGATATTGGCAGCGTCGCTTCGGCGCAGACCGTCAGATCATTGGCCAAACGATTTTAGTTAACGGCCATCCCTTCACTGTGGTTGGGATCGCGCCGCCTTCGTTCCAGAGTGTGCAGATGGGTTATGTACCCGACATCTTCGTACCGATCACGATGAAAAAATCGATGACGCCGGATGAAAACGATCTGCTGGATCGGCGTTCTAGGTGGTTAAACATTGTCGGCCGATTGAAGCCGGCGCTGCCTTTGACGCAGGCGCAATCGGGGATCGATCCGCTATGGCATGCTCTGCGAACGGACGAGCTGAACCAGATGAGCCACCACTCCGACCATTTTCGCGATGAGTTTCTGACCAATAGCCACCTGACGCTGCTGGATGGAGCGAAAGGATTTTCGCCTTTGCGGAACGATGTCCGCACGCCATTGCTGGTGTTGATGGGTATGGTGGGGTTAGTCGTGCTGATGGCCTGCGCGAATGTCGCAAGCCTATTGCTGGTGCGGGCGGCAGGCCGCATCCGCGAGATGTCGATCCGCTACGCTCTGGGCGCTGAGCGGGCCCGAGTGGCTCGGCAACTGCTCACCGAGGGTTTGATGCTCGGTTTGATGGGCGGCACGCTTGGCATTGCGCTGGCTCCGACGGTCTCGGCAGTTTTGCAACGCGGCATCGTCGGATCGAGCGACGACGCTCTGCCGTTCTCCAATCATCCAGATCCCAGAATCCTGGCATTCAACTTCGGGCTGGCATTTGTGGTGAGCCTGATCTTTAGCCTGGCTCCGGTGGTTCAGTTCTGGCAGGCGAATCTAACTCCGGCGTTGAAGCAGCAGACGACCACTGCGGCCGGCGGGTCGACCCGGCTGCGGAGCATCTTCGCCTGCGTGCAAATTGGCCTCAGCCTTGTACTGCTCTTTGGGGCTGGGCTTTTCGCGCGCACGCTATACAACCTGAAGAACACCAATGTTGGCTTTATCACCGACCACCTCATTGTGTTCACCCTTGATCCTTCTCTGTCGGGATACGATCTGCCTCAAATCCCTGGGTTATACAATCGCGTTCTGGATTCGCTGGCCCGGATTCCAGGCGTGATTGGCGCTGCGGCTACCACCGATCCTGAGTTGATGGATAACGGTACAGGGCTCAACATCACGGTCGCCGGCTACACGGCCAAAGAGGAAGAGGACATGGATATCGAGAAGGAAGTGGTCAGTCCCGACTACTTCTCGACTCTAGGTATGCCCCTGATCGTGGGACGGGGAATTGGCGAGCAGGATGGCCCGGATGCGGCTCCGATCGCGGTGGTCAACGAGGCTTTCGCCAAGCATTGGTTTGGCAGCGCGACAAATGCGATCGGCCATCAGTTCCATGACGGCGGGGGAAAGGCGAACAAAGATAATCCATGGTTGACCATCGTCGGCGTGGTGAAAGACGCCAAGCACAGCGGGATTCGTGACGACGTTAGGTGGACCGCCTTCTATTCATATCTCCAGGAGCCACCGAAGCGCGGCATGGCGTTCTATGTGCGCACTCAGCAATCTCCTGAGGCCGTGATCTCAGAGATTCAGCAGACGATGCAGAGGCTTGATTCGAAGTTAGTGCCTGACTCCCTGAAAACGATGGACGCCCAGATCAGCGAAGATCTGAACTCGGAGCGAACGCTGTCATTGCTGGCGATCAGCTTCGGCGCGCTCGCGGCGTTGTTGGCGGCGATTGGACTTTACGGCATGCTGGCATTTGCCACGGCACAGCGCACGAGGGAGATTGGCATCCGCATGGCGCTAGGCTCGACGCGAACCGGGATCGTGAAGCTGGTTCTCGCCGGCGTAGGCAAACTGTTGGCAATCAGCCTGGCGATCGCTGTGCCTGCCGCACTGCTGTTGTCGCGCTTGGTCAAGAGCCAGCTCTTCGGCGTGAGCGCGCACGACCCAGGAGTGATGTTCGGCGCGGCAGTCGTGGTAGTGGCGGCAGCGCTGCTCGCCGCGGCGTTGCCGTCGCGGCGAGCCTCTTCGGTTAACCCGAGCACAACGCTTCGGTATGAGTGAACGAAAGATCAAGCGATGGCGCCACGACCCTGGCGCCGAAGATTAAAAGATCGGCGGAGTGATGATTCAGCTTAGAAATTTAGAACGGAGTTACAAAACAGGAGCAGGGCAGACGTGGGTGCTGCGGCGCATCCAGCTCGAGATCGCTGAGGGCGAGTTTCTCACCATCATGGGACCCTCGGGGGCAGGGAAGTCGTCGCTCCTGAACGCGCTCGCGCTGCTCGACGACCAGTGGCTCGGCGAGTACTGGTTTCGTGAAGAGGCCGTGCATGCGATGGGCCGTAAACAGCGCGCGGCACTGGCGAAACAAAATATCGGCATGGTCTTCCAAAGCTATCACCTGCTCGACGATCTGACCGTGCAGGAGAACATCGACCTGCCGCTCTCGTATAAGAACATCTCGCGCAAAGAGCGCGAGGCGCTGGTCGCGGACACTCTGGACAAATTCAACATCGTGGGGAAGAAGGACCTCTATCCGTCGCAGCTTTCTGGCGGCCAGCAGCAACTGGTCGGCATCGCCCGCGCGGTCATTCATAAGCCCGCGTTACTACTCGCCGACGAACCAACCGGCAATCTGCATTCGTCGCAGGCCAAGGAGATCATGGAGCTGTTCCGGGAGCTAAACAATGAGGGCACGACCATAGTCCAGGTAACGCATTCCGACGTGAACGCCGCCTATGGTTCGCGAGTGATTGAGGTGCGTGACGGATGGATGGTGAAAGACACGGCAAATCCGAATCTGGGTGTTGTGCCGGAGGTGAGTGCATCGTGAGCGTGCGCAGGCAGCCTTGCCTTCCGGAAAAAATTATCGCCATGACGTTATGTCTCGCGCTTAACTCGCCGAGTTGGGCACAGGCAGCCTCTCCTCAATCACAGGCGCCACAGCAGCCCACTACTCAGCAGTCGACGCCGGAAGCCCCCGCGCCGGCTACTCAGCAACCGGCGACATCGGCGCCAAGCATCGCGCAGGAGGCGAAATCTTTAGACGGGCCTCCGACTCCGGTCGGCCAGCTCGCGCCGTTTCATGTGGAGTTGCCGCATTCGCGCAATCCTTTCGACCCGTACCGGCCCAGCACCGTGCCGTCCGTCGATCTGACAAATTCACCGAGGCTGGAACGCCTTGAGCGCGACGGCAAACTGTATCTCTCGCTCCGCGACGCCGTCGCTCTTGCACTTGAGAACAACCTCGACATTGCTTATTTTCGCTACAACCTGCCCATCGCCCAGGCCGACCTGGCGCGCACTAAGGCCGGCGGCCAAGCGAATGGCGTGAATACCAACATCACGCAGGGAACGCAAGGAGGGTTCAGTTCTTCTGGCGTCGGGGGTGGAGGCGGTTCGAGCAGCGGGGCGACCGCCGCAGGCGCCGGTGGTATCGTTACCTCAACTCTCGGCAACGGCGCTCCCATCAACTCGTTCGATCCGCAGGTCACTGTGCGAGGTTTTGTCGACCACACCGCACTTGTCCAGATCAACCCGGTCCAGTACGGGGTACCGGTTTTAAAGCAAAATACGATTGAACTGTTATCCAGCTACTCGCAGGCATATCCGCTGGGCACCAATTTCACGGTGACGGACTACGGTTTTCGCTCGACCACGAACAGCATTTACAACATCCTCAACCCTCAACTCACGGCGAATTTCAATTTCACCATCGCCCAACCGTTGCTGCAGGGCTTCGGGCTTGCGACTAATGAGCGCTACATCCACATTGCCAAGCAAAATCTCCGGCTCACCGATCTCGCTTTCAAGGCGCAAACGATCGCCACCATTTCGCAGGTGGAAAATATCTATTGGGACCTGGTGAACGCTTACCAGGACTCCCAGATTAAAGAGCGTTCGCTGGCCTACGCCAACGAGACTCTTTCCGATGACCAGAAACAGCTTCAGTTGCAGAATGTCCCCGCGATGCAGGTTCTGAAGGACCAGGCTGCCGTAGCCTCCGCTGAGGGCGACCTTACCGTTTCCAAAGCGACGCTACGGTTGAACGAATTGCTTATCAAGAATGCGCTTACCAAGACAATCAGCGATCCTGCGTTGGCCGATATGCCGGTGGTGCCGCTCGATCTCAAAGGATCTGCGGATCCGAATGAGACTGAGCCGATCGAGCAGCTCATCACCGAAGCGGAAAAAAACCGCCCCGACGTCTCGGAGGACCAGATCGCGATGCAGATTGCGCAAAACAACCTACGCACGATCAAGAACGAGCTGCTGCCCCAGCTTTCTCTCTATGGGCAGTATATCGGTGTCGGCTACGCCGGAGAGCTCAATCCTGCTTGCGCGCTGGGAGCGGAGTGCGCCAGCACTCTTCCTAAAGATTTTTGGGGAGCGTTGGAGAATACCTTCAATTATTCCTCGCCCGAATACCAGGTTGGCTTCTCACTCATCATCACTCTGCGTAACCGCGTCGCCAAGGCCGACCAGTTTCGCGCCGCGCTCGACTTCCGCCAGAGAGAGTTGTCCTATGAGCAGCAGAAGAAGAACATTCTGCTCGATGTTCGTAATTCCCAATATTCGCTGCAACAGGCGCAGGCCCGAGTCACCGCATCGCAGAAGGCCCGCGACCTCGCGAAAAAGACCTTCGACATCGCCAAACAAGAGCAAGAGCTCGGAGCTATGTCTGCCTACGATACCCTTACCAGCGAACAGGCCCTGGCAGTCGCCGAGTCCGCTCTGGTTGTTTCCCAGGCGGCTTATGAAAAGGCCAAGGTCTATATCGATCAGGCCACCGGTTCAACGCTTGATCGTACGGGAGTCTCGATCGATGACGCCAAGTCGGGCGTTGTGACTCACGAGATGCCTCCGACCACCCCCTAAGCCGGGTGCAGCCAACAGTAGTGTAGGGTAGTGATTCATGATTCATAGCGAACCAATCGATCTAGCGGACTCCGACACATCGAGCGCCCCGCTTAGCGCCGTGCCTGTTGGTGGCCGACGATCAACCCCACATCCTCGATGCGATTGAGTTGCTGGTGCGGCCTCAGGGCTATCGCGTGGAGCGAGCGCGTTCGCCTCAAATGGTCCTCGATGCGCTGCTCACTGGTTCCTACGACGCCCTGTTGATCGACCTGAACTACACCCGCGATACCACCTCAGGCCAGGAAGGCCTTGACTTGCTCGCCCAGATCGCCACGCTCGATGCGCAGCTGCCGGTCATCGTCATGACCGCCTGGGCGAATGTAGAAGTGGCCGTCGAAGCGATGCGCCGCGGCGCCCGTGACTTTATCCAAAAGCCCTGGGAAAACGCGCGGCTGCTTTCGATCCTTGCCAACCAAATCAACCTTCATCACGCAATGCGGAGAGCGGAGCGGCTGGAGGCGGAAAATCGTCTCCTGCGCACCCAAGGCCTGCCGGAGATGATTGCGACCGCGCCCGCGATGCAGCCGGTGCTGCAGACGATCGCACGCATCGGCCCTTCTGACGCGAATGTCATGATCACCGGAGAGCACGGGACCGGCAAAGAAGTCGTCGCGCAGACGCTGCACGGGCTTTCGGCGAGGGCCAAGCCGTTCGCTGGTTGCCGTGAATACCGGTGCTCTGCCCGAAGGGCACGTTTGAGAGCGAGCTCTTCGGCCATATCAAGGGGGCCTTCACCGACGCGCGTACCGATCGAATTGGCCGCTTTGAGCTCGCCGATGGCGGAACTCTGTTTCTCGATGAGATTGCGAATGTGCCGCTGCGGCAGCAGGCCAAACTTCTGCGCGTGCTCGAGACCGGCGAGATGGAACGGGTCGGTTCGTCGAAGACACGGCGCGTGAATGTGCGGGTGCTCTCGGCGACCAACGCCGATGTTCATGCCGAAGCGGAGGCTGGGCGTTTTCGCTCCGATCTGTTGTTTCGGCTCAATACCGTAGAGATCCGCATTCCGCCATTGCGTGAGCGCCGCGAAGACATTCCCGCACTTGCTGCGCATTTCCTAAATCGCTACGCGGCCCGCTACCGCAAGCAGATTCAGGGGCCTGAGCCCGCGGCGCTACAGGCGATGCTCGGCTATCCGTGGCCGGGCAACGTGCGTGAACTGGACCACACCATCGAGCGTGCCGTACTGATGGCCTCGAGCGGCCGTATTACCCTCTCTGACCTCGGCTTAACCACACCGCGCATCTCGACCTCAACCCTTGAGGAGATGAGCCTTGAGGCGGTTGAGAGTATTCTCATTCGCAAGGCGCTGGCTCGTTGCAACGGCAACGTGAGCCAGGCGGCGGAGGCGCTCGGCCTCAGCCGCGGCGCACTCTACAGGCGGATGGAAAAGTATGGCCTTTGAGAGGCCGTCCAGATACACAGCTACGGATCCAAAGAAACGCGCAAGACGGCAGTTCTCGTTTGAGGCCCGGGTTTGGCTGTACTGCCTGATCTTTTGCCTGCCAACCATCATCTTGTGCATCGTGTTGGTTTGGCGTGCTTCGCTTACAGTTCAGTTGACGGTTGTGGGCCTTGCTCTTCTGGGCCTGCTGCTGCTGTCGTCCATGCTTCTCGAAGAGGTGGTACGGCCGCTGCAAACGTTGGCCAACGTCGTCGCGGCACTACGCGAGCAGGACTACTCATTCCGGGCGCGAGGAGCCAACCGCAGCGATGCGCTGGGCGAATTGTCGACTGAGATCAATGGGCTGGCCGACATGCTGCAGTCGCAGCGTCTGGGCGAACTCGAGGCGATGGCGTTACTGCGCCGGGTGATCGACTCGATGGATGCCCCGGTTCTGGCCTTTGACCAGGGGCGCCGCTTGCGAATGCTGAATCCGGCGGCGGAGCGAGTCCTGCTGCTCGACGCAGAACGCGACGCCGGACGCCGCGCCGAGGCATTAGACCTCAACCATGTGATCGATGCTCCGGACGAGGAGCTGATTGCGCTCGATGGGCGGGTCGGAGACCGCGGCACGAAAACCGGGCCGCTGGATGGTCGGCGAAGCGGCTTTCGCCAGCGCGGCGTGCCGCACGTGCTGGTTCTGCTCTCTGACGTTAGCAGCGCGCTGCGCGAAGAAGAGCGCACTGCGTGGCAGCGGCTCATCCGCGTACTCGGCCATGAAATCAATAATTCCCTCGCGCCTATCAAGTCCATCGCTGGAAGTCTGCTCGCGCGGCTTGCCAGCCGAAGCTGGATCTGTCCAACGGGGCCGGTGATTTCGCGCGCGGTCTTACGATCATTGAGGGGAGGGCGGAATCACTGAATCGATTCGTGCAGGCGTATCGCCAATTAGCGCAGCTTCCGCCGCCAATCATGCGGCATGTCCCGCTCCGTCCGCTCCTCGAACGGGTAGTCGCGCTCGAGACGCGCATGAGCGGTGGCTCTCGACGATGTTCCGGAAATCGAAGTCACCGTCGATCCGGACCAGTTTGAGCAGCTGCTCATTAATCTGGTGAAGAATGCGGTCGAGGCGGTTAGTAGCTGCTCGCGAAGAGGGCGACGCAAGGAGTTCCACCGGAGGACGCCGCTGCCGCTGTCAGGCTGAGGGCAAACGAAGTGGCGGATTCGGTCGCGATCCAGGTGGAGGATTCGGGTCTTGGTCTGAGTAACACAGCCAATCTTTTTGTCCCGTTCTACACCACAAAGAAGAGCGGCTCCGGCGTCGGTCTCGCGCTGGTGCGGCAGATCGCCGAGGCCCACGGTGGCTCAATCTCACTGCGCAACCGAGAGGATTCTCCCGGTTGCGTAGCTGAGGTGAAGTTGCCAGTCAGTCATGCAGTCAGAATTTGAAGCGAGTAAGGAACCTCGCCGTATAATCCCAGAATAAGACATCGGGGAGGTCGACGTCTCTGCTTAGTAATTGAAGCGATAGCGAAACTCCCCATAGATTTGCCGTGGTTCATTCCAGTGGAATCCGCCGAAAGTCAAACTGTTGTCGAGCTGCACGCGCACATTTGCGACGTTTACGCGTTGATGGAAAAGGTGTATTTCTCGGCAAAGGTCTTACCGGCGGAGATGATCAAACGTAGTATGGCTTGGCAGATATACGCCGGGATATTGCGCCTGGGGCGTCCCGTACAGCCCATTGGTGAATCCCGAGCCGTAATACACATTGGTTGAGGCATAGGCCTTCCACGGCAGGATTGCCGTTGAAACCCACGTTCAGGGTGTTTCTCTGATCATGGTCGACGGGCGATAGCCCCGGCGGAATATCAAGCGGACATGCAGACGTAACCGGGAGCGGGCAGATCAGGCCTCCGGTAATCGGCGAGGTCGCCTGCGCGATCTGGTTCGCATAGGCAAGGTGAAACTGGCCATGGTTGAAGACGTTGGGAGAGCGCAGGGTTGCCGACCACCCTTGAATGAGGGCGTAAGACCAGGTAATGGGCCAGAAGATGTTCGATTCGCCGATATTGTTGTGGTCCAGCCAGTTTTCCGCCCTGGTCTCATAGTTGTTCACGTTCAGGGTCCAGTTGCGGTAGGGAATCGTGACGCCATATTGCCATTGGATGTCCCGCTCGCCATGCAGCGGAGAAAAGGTCAAGCTCTGGCCGCTTGCCAGGTCGAGCAGAGGCCCCGTTGCAGTGACGAGCGGCGGAGGCTGATAGTAGTACCCATAGAAACCGCTGAAGACCCAGTTCAGGCGTGGGACCCTCAGGGCGCCCCCAAAACGCGGGTCCGTCGCAGTCTCCGAGATGTTCGCGTTGAACTGAGTTACGCGAAGCCCGGTGATCAAAGTAAACCATGGAGTTACTTTGAATTTGTCGTTGATGAACTCAGCGGCCACGCCACCGTTCACGCCGATCGAAGAAGAGGGAACATTGGGCGTGCCGTCGGTAAAGTAGTTATTGAAGTAGTTGTATTGGTGCTGAAAAAATCCGTAAGCGCCGGCTTGAAGATCGTTCTTCCAGAAGTTGTAATTCACCGCCGACTGCATTCCCACGTAGTTGGCGTTCTGCGTGATGGTTGAGGCGACGGGGTAATCGTTCGGGCCGCCCTGATAGTCGGCGCCGTTGTAGTGATAAAAGGGAGAGACCGTCAGCAGCGTATCGGGATTGAAAGTGTGGACCCAGGAGAAGGTGGCATAGCCATCGGGCTCGGTTTCAGCATCGTGCAAGCCGTAGGACGGATAAACCTGGTTTCCGACTGAGTTGGGGTCGGGATCGATGGGGATCTGGTAATAGTCGCGGCGAAGCGAACCAACGATCCGATATTGGTTCTTAGCGTCGGCATTGAAGATAAACGTGGCAAACCCTCCGAAGCCGTTTTCCGCATCGTTAACTTCCTCGGCAATGGGGGTCTGAAGTCCGTAGTTACTGCGATTTCCGTTCAGGCTTGCATAGTAGGCGAAACGCTGCGTGTGTCCTCCGCAGCTGATCTGGTCGTCGGTCTGATAGAAATTGCCGGTGGTGAGGATGAGATCGCATTCTCGATCGCGTTCAAAACCAGTGCGCGGCGCAACGTTGAAGATTCCGTAGGTGCGGTCTCCATAATCGGCGTCGTAGCTGCCACTGAAGACCTCGAGGTAATCGATGTCTTTCGGGTTGATCTGCGGCCCCAGGTTGTTGGCGATGTTGGTATTGGGAATCGGCACGCCGTCGACCAGCCACTCGACCTGGTGGCCGCCCATCATGTGCAGCATATCGTGGGTCATATAGGTGGCTGGAACATAATCCGTGATCATCTCCATGCCGTTGGTGCGATCGGCGCCCGGGGTCTGCTGAATGTCGGTCCGGCTCACCATTGTCGTCGGCGTAACACTGTCTGTGGTCGGTCCCACCGGAGCTTCCGCCACAACAATGCTCTCCTTTGCACCCTCGACGGCGAGCTGGAAATGCAGCACCGGGCTAGTGTCAGATTGGACGATGACATCCTGGCTTACCTGCTGAAAGCCCTTTGACGAGACCGCGACGGTGTAATTCCCGATCGGCACGGAAGTGAAGACAAATTCTCCGTTGTCGTTCGAGTTTTGAGATTGGGTCCAGTCAGAATTCTGGGCTTTGATCGTAAGCTGCGCTCCCTGGATCGGGCGGTGTTGAGGATCATGAACAATGCCCCGCACCGAGCCAAAAATGGTGGCGAGGGCAGGCTTCAACAAGAAGAGGAATAAGAGCGGAAACAAGAATAGATATTTGCGCATGGCAAAGGGACCTCCGCGTCAAAGGCATGACGCAATCGAGCATGGGACGAGTTCTCGCGGAACGCGTCTTCTGAGTAATCGAAAGTTAAAAGAGAGGAGGTTACAGGACGACTACGGGAGGGCCGCGTTTCTGGCGGCTGCGCGCGAAGGCTACGCGGTAGCGGGCTTCGGTTTGCGGTGCGGATTCGGGATGAGAGTAGAGCGGCGCGCTGATGCCTTGAGTCTGCGAAGACGCCAAGTCATTGGGCCACGGAGCGGGTGTGGATTTTGGCCAGTTCGGGCATCGCGGTGCGATGGTCGAAATCGTTCGCGTACCGGTATCAGCGATCATTCCAGCCGCGCAATGGTGGGTGCCGTTGCGGCGGCAGCACTGTGGGAGGCTGCTTGTGGCGTCAACGGTAAAGAGCGGCGCGGCCAGCGAGAAGCTGAAGAGTAAGGCGATCGTGATGGAAAGCGCGCGACGCATCTTCATCTTGAAGCATACGCGATGTGCGGTTCGACGTGCTATCTGGGCACGCTACAGCGCCGACTTACCAGGCCAGCTTTTCGGGCAGGAACTCGGCAAATAAGTCGTCGTAATAGGGTTTGAGCTCTTTCAGGTTCGGTTTGGCGCTGCCTTTGGAATACAGATCGTAGGGATTGAATTCGTTCACGGCGGCGAACATTTCTTCGTCGTGCTTCGACATCAGGTGCCGGTAGGCCCCGTGTTTGTGCGCTGGATAGAAGGAGTGGTAGCGGAGCATGTAGAGAGCGGGCTCCGGCAGGTAGTTCTTGACGACGTGGTAGATATATTCGTCGTGTCCCCAGGAGAGGTGGACGTTGTCGAGTCCGGTGTGCTCGGAGTAGATTCCGAATTTAGTCTGGTATTCGGGGACCTTGGCGTCGGGGTTGGCGGCGAAGTATTCGGGGAAGACGATTTGGTCGGACCATGCGCAGCCGACGGGGAAGGTGTCGCCGACGACGGCCCATTGCGGCTCGCCATACAGGCAGAGCACCTTGCCGAGATCGTGGATGAATCCGGTGAGAACCATCCAGCGTGGCTTGCCGTCGCGGCGCATCGCCTCGGAGGTCTGCAGCAAGTGCTCGACCTGGCTGAGGTCGGTATCGGGGTCGCTGTCGTCGACGAGTGTGTTGAGGTACTCGGCGGCTTCCCAGACCGTTTTCTTGCCGATGTTCAGGCCGAGATATTCCTTCTTTTTGGCGAGAACGAAGTCGAGCGTCTGGTTCGCGTGGTTAAGTCGGTAGAACTCGGCGACGCCGGGATTCGCTTTGGGGTCGTAGTTGCGGAACTCCGAGAGGTCCTTGCCTTCCTGGTAGCGGCTGGCAATGTAATCATCCCAATCTTCGAGGTGAGTCAGCGGGTTTTCGGCGGTGGCGACGGCGCGCATGATGGACTTCCTCCACTGAAGGAAAGTCTACAGCAGGATGGCGAAACGTGGTGCCTATAGGGAAAACCTGTTCGGTTGGGAGGATACCCCCAACCCCCGTCTCTGTATGCAAGTCGTTTGCTTTCAGCAGTCTGGGTTGTCTAGTCAACTTTTAAGCCGATCATTCTAAACGACTTCTTTGCAGAAATGAGGCAGCAAAGGACTTACGGGTACGCCGTCGTCCCGGACTCCCTATGCGATCGACCGGCCGGTGCGTCTCCGCGCCCCGGAAGAGCCGAGCATGCTGCGGGACGAATAGTTTCCCGCCATGTTTACCCGGGCCCCCCTAGGATTTCCTGCCTTTATCTTTGTTTTCAGCGGCTTGCGCCGCTGAATCCGGCCTAAAATCTTGATTCTGTGTAGGGCTTCTTGCAAACTCTTTCGTTTGAGCGAGATAGGGTTTGTGGCTGAGCTTTGGTAGCTGGAATTTCGGCGTAAATGGGAAAAGGCGGCTTTGGCCGCCTTTTCATTTGATCTCTATATTCAGAATATCAGGTTGGATATGTTCACTACGCCAGGTTTTGAGAATTTATATCTCTAACGGAATGAGTTAATTGGGGGAGATTGTTCAAGTTGGGGGCCTTGACAGGTTTCTTGAGGGTTGACTGACGATTTGGTGTCGACTTGGCCGCCGACTTACCGGGACCGAATCCAGCGCTACCTCCGAACAGCCGACATATCCGTACCTATCGGTTTTGGATGAGTGCTGTGACGATTTGGCGAACTTAGCTAGGAGACGTTTTTCGTGCGTTTCGGCAACGCAATCAGGTATGACTGCAGAAGCATTGATTCGAAGCGCTAATTGCCCAGTCAGAACATGCATACACATGCCTGAGGACTCAGCCTCACCAAACACGGCAGGCGTTCGCCGGCATCATTGGCTGTCCGGTCTTGCAGCCGAAGGCGTGGCCGAATTCCGGCATGTTCTGCACAACGCCGTTGATGCGGAAAAAAGGCGGCGAGTGAGGATCGGTCTGGGTCATCAAGCGCATGAATTCGGGGCGATAGGTTCCACACCAGCTCTGCCCGTAGGCCACGAAGAACTCCTGCACGGGGGTGAAGCCGATATCGTCCTTCGCGCTCAGGTCGATGCTGCCTTTGCGCTTCGCGTCCGCCTCGAAGGCCATGTATGCCAGGCGCGTGCCGCCGTTGTCGGCCGTGTTTTCACCCAGAGTGAGCTTGCCGTTGATCTTGAGATCGTCGACCGCAGTGAAGCCGCCATATTCCCTCACTTCGCAGTCTGTCATCGTGGTGAAGTTCTTCGCGTCCTGAGCTGTCCACCAGTCAGAGAGATTGCCGTTGCCATCGAACTTCCGTCCCTGGTCATCAAAGCCATGGGTAAGTTCATGGCCGACGGTGCTGCCGAGTTGCCCGTAGTTTTCGGCGTCGGTAGAATGCGGATCGAAAAACGGGGACTGCAGAAATCCAGCCGGGAAGTTGATGTCGTTCATGCTCGGGCTGTAGTACGCGTTCACAGTGGGCGGGGTCATGTGCCACTCGCCCCGGTCAACCGGCTTGCCGATCTTCGCCGTCAAACGGCGGATATCAAACTCCGTCGCGCGCGTTGCGTTGCCAAACGCATCTCCCCGGATGATTTTCAGGGACGAATAGTCCCTCCAGTGGTCGGGATAGCCAACCTTGTCGGCTACCAGGTGCAGCTTCTCCTTGGCTTTGACCTTGGTTTCGGGGCTCATCCAGGTCAGGGTGTCGATATTCTTATCCATCGCCTCTTCGATGTCGTGGACTATTTGCTCTGTTTTCAGCTTGTTTTCCTGAGGGAAGTAGGTCTTCACGTAGACTTCGCCAAGGGCCTCTCCTATCGCTCGGTCAACAGCCTCGGAGCAGCGCTTCCAGCGGGCTTGCTGTTGCGGCTGCCCTTCCAACTGGCGGGTGTAGAAGTTGAAATGCTCGTCGTCGATCGCCGCGGGCAGCGTGTAACTCGGGATGCCGTTGACGAGCTGCCAGCGAAGATACGCCTTGATCGTCTCCAAGTCGGTCGATTGAATTAGCGTGTTCAACGCTTTGAAAAAGTCCGGATCCGCCACGTTCAGTTCATTCACCGGGGGCGCGCCGGTAAGCGGAAAGAAGTCGGCCCAGGTGATCTCCGGCGCCAGTCCGGCAAGCTGCGATATTTGCATGAGGTGATAGACATTTTTCGGATCGCGGCGGAAAGTAACGTCATTCGACGCCTTGGCCAACGCCGTCTCCAGCTGCATGATCTTCTGTGCATTGTTGGCCGCCTTCGCTTCAGGCTCGCCGAGTAGCTTCAACATGTTGGTGACGTGCTGCACGTATTGCTGTCGTGTCTTCTCTGCAACCTCGCCGGTGCGCAGGTAATAGTCACGCTCCGGAAGTCCCATGCCGCCCTGACCTACAGCGGCGATTTCTTTACTGGCGTCCTTGAAATCCTGCTGCACCCAATAGCCGACTAACGCATTCACACGAATTAATTGATAATGCGCCAGCAGTGCGGTCAGTTCACTCTTGTCTTTGAGGGTCGCGATTCGATCGAGCTCCGGCTGCAGCGGCTTCAGGCCGGCCGCCTGGATGCCATCCGTGTTCATGCAGGTCGCGTAGAAGTCGCCGACCTTTTGCTCGTTCGGCGTGCGCGAGGGGTTGTCGGCCGCGACCTTTTCCAGCAGCGAGCGGAGCGCGTACTGCGTATGTTCGTAGACGACCGTGTCGATTCCGTAAGCGGATCTGTCCGCTGGAATGGGATAGAGTTTGGCGAAGCCCCCGCAGGCATACTGCGCGAAGTTAACGCAGGGGTCGCTGCTCGTATCGAGGAGTCGCTTGTCCAGTCCCCGAGGGAGGGTGGGGTTGCTCTCGGCGTCGACTGCCGGCTCCGGCTTCGCCTGTCCCGCCGCTAGTGGACCCGTCATGGCGCAGGATGTCCCGAGTATCGCGCAGAACGCCAGCGCTCCTGCTTGGCTTCTCATCGTCGCCTCGAACGACGCCTCATCCGACTCGCAATGCTCGATCCTGTGGCAGTAACACAAATCGGCTACGGAACGACCTCATCGCCCATTTCCGGTTTGGAAAATGATATATCTTCGTCCTTTGTCTGAACCGAAAGAATTGCTTCATTCCCAGTTGACAAAAACAGGGCAATACGCTCATTGAGCCCGTTTTGGGCGATGAATGTAAAATAGGCCCCGGTAAACGCCCCTCTATTTAGTGATCCTGAGGCCAAGCCAGGAGAAGATTTGGCTTCGCTCGGACAGGCTCTTCGACTGCGCTTCCCATTCGCGATGCTCAGGGTCTGCTTCGCTCACGATGACAAGCTGAAAAGAGCGGCGGAGGTGGCGAGTCTGTGAAGACTATATCCCCCCAAAAAATCGAGTCACTTGGCTTATCATTACCTATTCAGCCCTCTATGAGTGCATTGGCGACTTAACATGAAGCGAGAAGCACAACCGGCGACAAGGGTGCCTGAACGAAGCCGCCGACGTGGCGGGAAGCCTAGAAACTAAAGCGCCGATCCCATGCGCTGTCCTTTACTGGCTGCTGACCACAAGGTAATTGCCGAGTGGGCGACAAATCGTTCAGAATCGCAACAACCTCAGATTAGGTTTAGCAAGACGCAGGAAATAGCAATCGGATGTGAAAGGGAAGCCGTTAGCCAGGCTTGCCTGAAAGATTTCGGCGTTTGCGCGTTTCGGCAACAAGCTCGTCCACTTGGCGCAAGACGTGCTGCGCCGCCATCAAGCCAAAGTGGTCCGGGCTGCCTGATACAGTAATCATGTCTTCCGGGAACTCCTCTCCGAGGATGCCATTGTCGAGGTTTTGTAATTTCAAAAGCGCCAACGCAGCCTGATAGCTGGAATCGTTCGAGATAACCAGTCGCAGCGTCGGCACGCGCTCGCGAGCGCCTTTGAACCATCGCGCAAACACTTCGAATCCCGGGTTTTCACTGAATTGACGGACAATATCGGTGGCAGCTCGCTGCAACACGCCAATATCGCCCCGGAACTTTCGCAGCACTTTCACCAAATAGTCCTGCATATTGAGCCAGTCTTCCAAAGAGGCGGCTGAGTCGCCCAGCCGTTTCAGATCGGCGATTGATACTTCCGGACGGTCGGGGCAAATCCCTGCCAGAACCCGCGAAGCAAAGCAGGTATCGAAGGACAAATTGCACTCCAGCGACAGGAAAGCGTCAATGCGCGGCGCCGGCTCGTCAGCTGGCCCCAAAAGCAGCTCGAAACCCATGTCCGCGCCCAGCGAAAAGCCTACCATCACGATTATTTCGGGTTGGAATTGTTCAGAGACTTCCCACAACCACTGGCGCAAGATCACCACATGATCCGCAAGTGACAGAGAGATGCGTCTGCGACGATCCGGTTCGCAGCCGTAGAGCGTGGGACTTAGGCCGCGATACGCCAAACGCTTGAGGATCGGCTCAAAGTCTCCGTGATCAAGACCGAGTCCATGAAGAAAGAAAACCAGGACATCCGAGCCAACCTGGTTGTCTACATAGTGCAAACGATCGCCGATAATTCGAGGGTCGAGAGTGGCGCGGTCGAGTTTGCGGCAAACGCGTTCCGTAAGCATGAACTGGCGCTCGATCAACTGGTTCGTGATCTCCGCGCCCAGGGAAGCTCTGGGTCTTTTTTGGTCATCGCCTAGCGGAACCCTGTCCGACTCCAAATCCCGCCGGAGGCGCTGCAGATCGGTGCGCATTTCAGCCGCGCTCTGGTAGCGGAGATTGCGGTCCCTCTCCAGCGCCTTGTTGATGATCTGATCCAAGCTGATGGGAATATCCGGATTCAAGCGAATTGCCGGCGTACTAGCGCGATGGAGAATTGAGGCGAGGATCGCACCAGAAGTGCTGCCACGGAATGGCAGTGTTCCTGTCGCCATTTCATAGAGCACGACTCCGAAGGAAAACAGATCGGTACGTGCGTCCAGGCCGCTGCCGCTGACCTGCTCGGGCGACATATAAGCGATCGTTCCGACCGCCATGCCAGGGCTGGTGAGTTGTTGCTGGTCAACGGATTGAGTGGCTGCTTCGCTGTCGGGAGTCGAAATCTTTGCCAAGCCAAAATCAAGAATCTTGGCGAGACCACGCTGGGTGACGAAGATGTTCGCCGGCTTGATGTCACGATGAACGATCCCGGCCGCATGAGCGACATCCAGGGCATCGGCAATCTCGATGCCAATAGAGAGAATGGTTGACAAATCCATCGGCCGCCCTGCGATGCGGTGCTTCAGGGTCGCGCCCTGAAGAAACTCCATAACGATGAACGCTCTGCCGTTTTGTTCGCCGATGTCGTGAATTGTGCAGATGTTGGGATGGTTCAGAGCTGAAGCTGCCTTGGCTTCACGCCGAAATCGTTCGAGTGCGTGGCCATCGTTCACAAAGTCTACAGGTAAGAACTTCAACGCGACATACCGATCCAACCGCGTGTCCTGGGCTTTGTAGACAACACCCATTCCCCCACCGCCAATTCTCTCGAGAACGCGGTAGTGCGAGAGACTACTTCCGAGGAGCGGGTCGGAATCGGACATCGGCGCTGATGTTAAAGTTCTTTGATTTTCAAGTCAACCTGAGCACGGATCAAGTGCGAATCAAGGAAATCGAAGTTACTGGACGCATGACCGGCTATACGGAAATACCATTCGGTAAATACCGAACAAGGCTAAACGGCTGGCGACGATCCAGAGATCGATGGTGAATTGACGATATCAGGCCAGTGCGTATGGAGTCCGGCCGAGAGTTGGGATTAGTCCTCATAAACGCCGCAGCGTTCCCCGAGAAACGGCACTTCCGAATTGGCGGAGCCTGGCAGACGTATCCTTTCTGATCCGGTGTCGATGAGCGAATTGGCGATAATGCGCTCATTGAAAGCCCTACGGAAGATCGAGGGATCGAACTGCGTCTATCGGTACCAGTCCGCCGAATCACGCTTCAAATAGCACTCGATGAGTACTGAGCCCTCAAGGCAACAGCCGAGCCAAGGTCGCTTGCCCGGAAAGGCGACCATCCGGCCAAGTGACGAGAAGCAGGTTTCCACTCAGCCTCCGCCGCTCTTAGCCGGGGTTTTCGAGATAGCACTGGATGGCGAGACGGGCGGCGCGGCGACCGAACCCAAATCTTGCAGCGGAACGAAAGCAGAGATATCCATATGTCGCGCGACGCATTGAATAGTGAAGGTTCCAAAAACCAAGATCCCCGCCCATTGGCACAAACGGCGCGCGATAGCGACGGGGTACCTGGCCTCCTGAGCTTTACTTCTTGGGCCGCGACTCCGGCGGCACAAGCCCTGCGAGGCGGTAGTACACAACGAGCTGGCCGTAGTGTTCTCCGCTATGCTCGATGATGCCGTATGCAATGTCCATAACGCGCGCCTTCTGCTGAGGGTAATAAACAACCTCCGTCATCAGGCCTTTTTCGCCCTTCGACTGGATGGCGGTTGCGCCATCGGCGAAGGATTTCTTGACGAACGCAACAATGTCGGCCTTGGACTTGTATTGCTCGCGCTTCGGATCTTCTGCCGCGGGAAGCTTCAGCCCCATCGCAGCATTCGTGAAGTAGTAGCATGAACCCGCGGCGTGCAGTAATTGCTCGGCGAAGCTCCGCTGGGCGGGTGTCGGCTTGAAGTCATATTTGTCCTCAGGAAAATCTTCGGCCAGCGCCGTCAGCTTGCGGCCAATCTCATTCCAGGAATCGAGCACGACTTTCGATTCCGGATCGGCAGGTTTGACGGCTGCATCATTCTTCATCGTGTCCTGGGCATGCGTGGCGAATGCAAATGCCAGCAGGAGGATAGCGAGAAACGTTGTTCTTTTCATTTCTTTCTCCACGCTTGAGTTTCGCGAATCAAAGCTTCATCGTCTTATTTCGCCTGAGCCAACTCTGCAACAACGGCCGCAATTTTATCGAGTGTCTCAACCCAGCCCTCGAATTGACCGCTCTCTTTTGCGCTCTCCATGGGTTCATTTCCAATCAAGGTGAGCTTGGTCTGGCCGTTCCCGAGATCCTCAAAGAGGGTCACGTCGTACGCACCGTCTATGGCCTCATCTTTAATTCCTAATTCTTCAGGCTCAATCTTGTTTCCCTTCGAGTCCGAAAAGTACATGGAGGAAACAATCTTCTCGTGCAGAACAATCTCGTGGTATTCAACCGCATTCCAGCCCTCGTACCCATCGGGCGTCTTCATGCAGAGGAGAGATTTTCCTCCCACGCGAAAATCCATCTCGCAAGCGGGGCAGGTAAAGCCCTTCGGTCCCCACCACTGCATCACATATTTCGGGTCTGTGTATGCCTTCCAGACCAGTTCGCGTGGGGCATCGAAAACTCTGGTGACAACCATCCGCTCTGTTTCATTTCCCTTACCTTTTATCATGACCAACCTCCGCCTTCTTCATTTGCTTTACAACCACATCCAACTTGTCGAAACTCTCTTCCCAGAATCGGCGATAGCGAACCGCCCAGTCGCTGACCGTCTTAATCGCCTCTGGCCTAAGCGTGCACACACTCTCCCGTCCGCGCTTCGTCTTGATCACAATCCGCGCCCGCACCAGGTAGGCGATATGTTTTGAAATCATCTGCTGCGAGAGTGCAAACGGTTCCGTCAATCCATGCACAGAGGCAGGCCCACGCGAGAGCCGTTCGATCATTGCCCGCCGCGTCGGATCAGACAAAGCTGCAAATGTCGTACCTAACCTATCCACAACCATATGGTAGTGGATTTTGGTTGAATGTCAATTGGTATTGTCGCGAGCCGGATTTCCATTCCCTGGTCTCTGAACCGTTACACCGACGCGGCGCGGTCAGCTTCGCGCTCGAGCGGATCGTCTACTGCGCCGACTTCGAGCTTCGCCTGCATCAGCAAGGGCGGAAGTTCCAGGTGTCGCGTACCGTCTGGTTTGCCGGCCCCGCCGGAATTCGGTCGGACGTGGTCGGCCGGGGGCGACAACAAGAAGTTGCGGAGGCTCCAGGAAAACCTGGCGGGCGCGACAGCTGCGTCACGATCCTGGTCTGCGACTGAGTCTTCGGAAGGTCTTTCGCGTCGAGTCTTCGCGGCCTTTCCAAACGACGCTTCCTTGGGCGCAACAACGCTGACAAACATTGTCGACCTCCGGCCACAGGTTGGCGCGATCATATGGGACGATATCTGAGGAACACCAGGGCGTTGCTCCTCCTCGATCCCGGACAACGGCGCATCCTAGCGCCCATGGGTGCGCCGCCATCTGGGTCCGTGTCAGTGCACTCGCAGAGCAAGACTTACTTGACCACCTGCCTGAAGAGAGTTGACTTCGCCGGCGCGTGGTCGGAGTCGCCGCTGTACTCAGCAATCACCATGTGCGTACCCGCAGACAGCTCTTTGACCGTGAAATCCGCAATCCCATTCCTCAGCGAAGCTTTCGCCAGCATCGTCTCGCCTTCAAGCAACTTGACTGTACCCCGAGGTTCCCTGTGGGTCTTTGTCTCAACAATGGCGAAGAAGCGGATTGGCGTACTTGATACAGCTGGGTTCAGCTTGGAAGAGAGCCGGACGGTACTCTTGGCTGCCGCCGCGGTCACCGTAATCGACTCGCTTGCCGAAGCTGCCACATAATTGCCGTCTCCGCTATACGCCGCCGAGATGGTGTGGGTTTTGACGGACAGGCCGGTCAGGTTGATGGAGGCCGCACCGGACGCAACCGTGACCGGGCTGCCGAATGCCGTCCCGTCCACGCTGAATTTGACCGTGCCGGTTGGCGCTGTTCCGCTCGTTGAAGTCACGCTGACGGTGAACTTCACTGTGGTTCCTGAGGTGAAGCTTGCACCCGCCGCGGGCGCCGTGATCTTGAATGCCGGCGTCGCTTTTGCCAGAGTGATCGACTCACTGGCAGAAGCCGCGGCATAATTGGCGTCGCCGCTATATGCTGCCGAGATCGTGTGGGTCTTGACCGACAAGCCGGTCAGGTTGATGGAGGCCGCACCGGACGCGACCGTGACCGGGCTGCCGAATGCCGTCCCGTCAACGCTGAACTTCACCGTGCCGGTTGGCGCTGTCCCGCTAGCTGAAGTCACGCTTACGCTGAACTTCACCGTCGATCCGTAGGTAGAGCTTGCCCCCGATGCAGGCGCGGTAATCGCGAATGTCGGAGCAGGCAGCGTCCCCGTGCCGGACAACAGCACCGTGTTGCTGTTGTTTACAGTATTGTCCAGCAGCGTTAGGCTCGCAGTCCTGGTGCCGCTAGCTGCGGGCTTGAAGATGATGCCGACCTGGCAGCTCTGCCCCGCATTGAGGGAGCTGCCTGTTGTTAGGAGACAGTTGGTCGTATTCGGATCGATGGAAAAATCGCCCTTGTTCGTGCCGGTAATCACCGTGTTGTCGATCTCGAGTTCCGAGTTGCCGGTATTCGCGATGGTCACGAGCTTGGCAGTGCTGGATGTCCCCTTCAGTTGTCCGGAAAAAACGAGGTCGCCATTCACGCCCACTTTGCGGACAATCTGCGCCGCAGCTGATGTCGTCCCGCTGATAATGTAAACCTGCCCTTGTGAGTCCACCGCGACTCCGGTCGGCGCGTTCAAGTGCGCAGACGTGGCCGGTCCACCATCACCCGCGGACCCTACCGTCCCATTGCCGGCGATGGTGTGAATGATCCCGGTAGCACCGTCAATCCTGCGAACCCGGTTGTTGGCGGTGTCGGTGAAGTAGAGATTGCCGGCGATGTCGAAGGTCATCTGCCCTACCGACGCGCCGATCTCGGCATTACCCGCTTTACCGCCGTCTCCACTGAAACCGCACGTCCGTCCACCTGCCACTCTTGTGCTTATCGTGCCGATGGTCACAGCGTTTTCATAGGACTGCGCGAATATTGCGCAGTTACCTGAGGCGCCATAGTAGGAGTAGATGTTGTCGTCGGCATCGACAGCTATCGGCAGACTCCCCGTGTAAGGAAAGTTATATTGCAGATAGAGCGGTATCCCGTTCTCGAAGATGTCATCGGGGACAGGCACGATCCGTAGAGCGCCTTCTTCAGCGTTCAGAAACACATTTCCGTATGGGTCGGTCGCCATCCCTCCGGGACCCTCAAACGGCTGGCCGCCGAGGGCGCAGGTCGCCCCATACGCACAGGAATCGGATTCGGCGTCATATATAGTCGCCCGTCCTCCATAGCCGAGCACTTGAATATAGTCGGCGGAGCCGTCGGCGGAGCGGTGGGTGAAATATACAGACCCTGCAGTGTCCGTCGTAATTCCAACAGGCGCGGCAATGCCGAACACGCTCGAAAGAGACTGTATCGCGCCGCTCGAATCCACATAGCGAACAGCGTTGTTCCCAGTGTCGGCGATATAGAGCGTATCGCTTCCGTCCACTGCAAGGCCCAGAGCACTGCTGAGCAAGCCGACCCCGGACGGGAGTGTGCCGGGCACGGTGGTGATCTGCGCAGGTGTAAAACTCACCACCGGCCCAGAACCTTCGCCGAGCAACCCAATGCTCAGCGGCGCAGCGCTGGCGGTGTCTGCGACGGTGAGCTTGCCAAGTCGGTGACCTGGCCCCTGCGGGGTAAACCGCACCACGACGGTGCATGTGCTCTTTGCCTCATACACATCGCCCTCAACGCAACCGCCCGGCTCTATCTGGAAGTCCTTGGTTGAGGTGATGCGGGTCAGCTTATCGGTGGCGGTAAAACGCAACGTTAGCGTCTGGATTTCGTTGGATTCGCCCACGCGCGCCGATCCGAACTGGCGGGTGTTCTCAGGCAACTTTGAAGAAGGATGGCCGGCGGTGGCGCTGGCGACTTCCGGAACCACCGAATCGTCCAGGGTGATCACGGAGCGGGTCGCTGGCTCGTAGACTCGGGGTGTTTGTCCGTAGACAGTCGATACGAAAGCACCCATGATAAGAGGCAAACTAACGCATAGATTTCTGCAGAAGCGGGAAGTAGACATTCAGTACTCCTCGGAGGCGCAAAAAGTTGGTTGATGGATAGTGATGCTGCATGTAGCGGCGTTTCATCTCCTGGATTCAGGAGATGGGGCGGGGGACTGGGAACTCGCGAAGGCTAATTAAGGAATCCAGGTCTTGTCAAGGGGCAGCAGCGGGAAAGAGGTCTCTAGCCCAAACCAGTGGCGGAGGGGAGCAGCCCACGGACGGACAATCCTCGTCGCCCAAGGGTTGCGCACATCTCCTAATCATGGTGGAAGAGCCTCCAGTTGAACGCTACTGCCAATCGCGGCCTGGTCTCGAACCCCACAATGAACAGCTAAGAAGCTGAATATCCCAAAGAGTGTGAGTGTAATCTTTCGTTGAGTTCTACTGATGGGCGCGAATCTGATTCGAGCAATTCGTAATGCAGTGATCGTATGGGATCGGCGCGCATGGCGCGCCGCGCAGGAAAGAACCCAGCCGTCAAGGCGCGAGCGTCAAGAGAAACGCGACGCCTATATACGTGAGCGGACCGAACCGAGTTTACGCCAAGGAGCAACGTGGACAAAGAACGGGTCGAGAATAGAGCCGCAACAACGCCAGCAGCCGTCAGTCCGAAGAGGGCTGGCTTCGCCGACTCCGCAAGCATAAGGCAGCGAAGGCTCGCATGCGTCGCTCCCCGCGCCATGCGCACGCATCGTCCGAGGCAGTATGCCACGCTTCTGTAATTGATCGAGTATTTAATCTGCTTCTTACCGCCATCGGCGGCTGCCAGGTGCGATCGGGCCTGCTACAGCCGATGCCCGCTAGCAGCAGTTCTGAACGCGGGGTGGGGGCCGTTAGCGTGCACTAAGATTGACCGGTCTGTTTCTTCAGAAGCCTCCATAGCTGGTGCACCGCACCCGCCATCTGGCTTACCGGAGTAGCTGCAAACCCAAGCACGAAACCATGGCGCGGTTTATTCCTATAACAGGGCGACAGTGGCCATAGGCATAAGCCGAACTTTGCTGCCTGACTCGCGATTTCTGCGTCGTCAAATCCTGATGGGAGGGTCACTGTCAGGTGCATTCCGACTCCCGAGCCATGAATCTCCAGCATATCGCTGCAAGTGTTCTGCAGGCTCTCCACCAGAGCGGTCCGGCGTTCCTTATAGAGTGCCCGCATGCGGCGAATGTGCCGGGCAAACAGTCCGTCACAGATGAAATCTGTGAGCACCTCCTGGAATAAGCAGGAGGGAAAGACACCTAACGAGAATCGTACTGCCATAAATCTTTCAATAAGGTCGGGTGGGATAACAATATAACTCACTCCTACGGACGGAAAGATAACCCTGCTGAATGTCCCAATGTGAATCACGCGTGCGTCCGTATCGATCCCCTGAATGGAGGAAGCCGATGCAGTGTCGTAACGGTACGCGCTGTCATAGTCGTCCTCGACAATCCATGCTCCATTGTCCCGAGCCCAATCCAGCAATCGCAGCCGGCGAGAAGCGCTCATGGTCACGCCGAGGGGATATTGGTGCGACGGGGTAACAAATGCGGCACGCGCTTTCGGCAACAGATTAACCCCCGCAGATATATTGATGCCTTCGTCGTCTACCGGGACCGGGACGATTCGGCAGCGTGACGCGAGCAGAACCGACTGTGCAAGCGGGCAGCCCGGCTCCTCGATCCACACCGGGTCGCCAGGATCCAGCAGCACCCTCGCCGTGATTTCGAGAGCCTGTTGCGATCCCGATACGATCATGATTTGCGACGGGTCGCATTCGACAGCCCTCGCGGTGCGGAGGTACGAGCAGATTGCGTTTCGGAGGCGATCGAGCCCCATCGTGTGGTTGTGACGAATATCTCGCAAATGTGGTCTTCCGCCGTGTTCAGCCAGCAGCTTCGACCACGCTCCGAAAGGGAAATGATCGAGCGCCGGGTGCATTCCGAAGGGTCCCCAGTCATGTCGCCACGGAACAGTTTCGAATCGAGGTAATAACGAGGAACGCCGGGAAAGACAGCGAGGGCCTCCCGTGGTTGACCGTGATCTTGTACCGTGTGGGAGTTGGCCCGGCAATGATGCCGAAACGAAGGTTCCCGATCCGACTCGGCTTTCGAAGTAACCCTCGGAAAGCAACTGTGCATAGGCGTCGAGGACCGGAAAACGAGATACTTCGAGATCTTGCGCCAGGTCCCTGCTGGAAGGTACTTGTTGTCCGGGCTGCAAATTGCCATGCAGAATTGCGGCACGGAACCCTTCGCAGATCTGACGGTGCAGCGGAAGCGTATCAAGACGGTCGATAGGGATGACGGGTGCAATTCCTGACAAGTCTCTCGCCACTTCTTTTGTCGCGAAGGTTTTCATTTACATACCCACCGGTTGGTATTGAACGTATCGACAATGCGTCCGACCTGGAATCTGTGGTCCGTTCCCACTTCACGCCCGTGTTCGTGGGTTAGGGAACGGGCCGCGGTGCAAACGGCTGTTGTTGAAAGCTAACTCCCATTGCTTACTGCTGAGGGAAACGTGGACTTGCCCCCAAAGTAGCACTCTATGGTCTCCACTTTTTCGTCTCTGAGCCGGAAATACTCTACATTGCGGAATGATTTACCGTTTTTTGTGTGGCACAGATACTTCACAAACGCCTCGTTGCCACTGCCGATCACCTGCTCCAGATCAAATCGATCGATGAAGTTAACCTGTGTATCCCAGCATTGCGTTTTGAAAGCGCTCTTACTGATGTGGTCGTCGCCGGCCGCGCTCGTGAAGGTAAAGTTGTCGGCCATGAGGGCCTCAAATTGAGGCTGGTCCTTTTTCTCCCACGCCTGATACCACTCCCGGACAATTTCTTGGTATGTCGTGCTCCGCCCCGTACCGGCGTGCGCCCGTGTCGTTAGCAGGAGCCCTGCCGCTCCAGCCAGTGCGCAAGCTCCCGATTCGAGCGCCTTCCGCCGTGATACTCCGATCCTTGTCATGTCCATCCGCCTTTCAGCTCTTGGGTTAGTGGCTTCTGGGGCCACGCTATCGAATCGGCAACCCCATCTCATTTCGCCCTTCGGCGCCGCCGTTTTGGGACTGTTGCCGAAATTCCCGATGGCCCGGGCGGCGCGGAATGCGGCGATGGTTGGAACAGCAGCTCGATGTATCGCCGCAGATGATCGATGCACTGCGCCGCAATTGCAGCACCGCCCCGGGCCTTGGCCAGGATGAACGCGCCCTGGAGGGTGGCCTGGGTGTAGAGAGCGAGACTTTCGGCGGTCCATTCAGGGCGCATGCGGCGCTGCCGCATCGCGCCTTCAATGTCGGCCAGCAGTGTTGCCGCGTGCCCGCTGATGCTCCGGTTGCATGCCTCGCGGATCGCCGGGCTCGTGTGGTAGACCTCCTGCACCATCGTCCCCGCGAGGCAGGTAAAGTCGGACAGCTCTCCCGTCAGCAGCGCCTTACGAAAGTCCACATAGGCCAGCAACCGCTCCAGCGGGTCTGCTAGCTCGTGGTAGGACGCGGAGCCAAACTGCGCCTCCGTGCCCTCAATCCAATAGTCGGCCGCAGCCAGCGCCAGTTCGTCCTTGCTGTCAAAGTGATGGAAGAAGCTTCCTTTGGTCAGGCCAGCAGCCTCGCAGACGTCCTCAACCCGTGTGGCCGTATATCCCTTGACGCGGATCACCCTGATCGCAGCCTGCAGGAATTTGGTTTTCGATTCGTGTCTCGCGTCGGTCGTCCGCATTTTAATACCAACCAGTCGGTATGCTCGCAATATACTGACCAGCTGGCAGGCTGGTCAAGATGAATCTTTGCTGACCGCCCAATTCTTTCGTCTTCGAATTTCACCTCACAGCAGCGCAAATCTACATCAATGGCGAACGATGGATTGAAGTTCGCGATTCGCTTGAGTCCTGGTAATTCTGTGGTCCCGGGTGGTCGTTCTGGAGGAACGATAAATCGCCGCCACTCATCGAGAGGCGCTTTGGGCATATGACCGACAACGCCGAAGTGTGGCAGTAGCGCGATCGCGATTCTGAGACGATTTCCGCAGTACTGGAATGGCGACATCAAGACAAATGCGCGTTTCCAGATAAGACATTGCTCGAAACCGCATTGGCGATTTGGCATTCGTTGAGAGAACTGGTCTCATCTCCCGAGGTCTGGCTAGCTCAATGCTTTTGCGAGTCGAATGAGTCCTTGCCGTATCGCAAGCTCGTCGAATCCGCCAAAGCCGAAGATCAATGCATTCGGATCAGGACGTTTCAGAGTGCATCGATCGACGGCGAGAACTTCAACACCTTGGGCCTCCGCCAGCTTTTCCGCCCGTCGTGAAGGCATTCCATTCTTGAGGTACCCGATGGTGTAGAGGCCTGCCCTGACGTTAGAGATCTCGAGCAATCCACCCAGATGTTGCCTGGCCCCTTCCATGAGTGTTGCGAGGCGCTCCGCATACAGATTCCGCATTCTCCGCAGATGACGTGCCAAATGCCCATCTACGATGAAGTCGCAAAGCACCGCCTGGTCAAAGGATGAATTCCGGAAATCGGTTCGGTAGCGATAGCTCGAGAAGAAATCTATCAAGGGCGCAGGTAATACCACGTAGCCCACGCGTAAGGCTGGGAATAGCGTCTTGCTGAACGATCCGATGAAGATAACGCTTGAGTGATTATCGAGGCTTTGCAGGGCAGGCAGAGGCGGTCCCTCAAACCTGTATTCGCTGTCATAGTCATCTTCGATAACAAAAGCGCCGGCGCGTGAGGCCCAGCTAAGAAGGGCCATCCGCCGCTCCAGCGACATCGTTACCCCCAGCGGGAATTGGTGAGCCGGCGTTACGTAGGCTCCCTTCGCATCCGGACAGATCTTCATTCCGGCGGAAACAGACAGCCCTTCATCATTCACCGGCACAGCAATAAGCCTGGCTCCGACATTGTCAAACGCGATTCTGGCTCCGAAATATCCAGGATCCTCCATCCATATCGGATCGCTCTTTTTCAAGAGCAGCCGTGCCAACAGGTCGAGCGCCTGTTGTATTGAGGAAACGATGACGACTTGTTCCGCAGTGCATCGCACCCCGCGTGACGTGCGCAAATACTCGGCGATTGCATCGCGCAATGGCCGATACCCACGCCGATCAGCTTCCTTCTTTAACCATGACCTGAAATTACGTGCCTCGGTCTGCGGCAATACGTCCCCAAACTTCGGATGGGAATTCGTTGATGGCCGGAACCCCGATCCGAAAGGGGCGGATCCCCTCAACAAAAGCCAGGTCAATCCAGGGTTGCGGGCGTTTATATGTCGAAATGACGCGACGAATGTACGCCGGCGTCGTGGTTGCCTGGCGGGGCGGCCGGGGCCTCTCTACACGATTGACCCAGGTACCGAATCCGACTCGGGAGCTGACATACCCCTCGGCTTGCAAACGCTCCAGAACGCTGACGACTGTGCCCCGGGAGAGTTCATACTGGCTGGCGAAATCTCTGGACGCCGGCAGTCTGGCGCCTGGCGCGAGCCGGCCGTCAAGAATGGCGGAGCGCAGTTCGCCGTACAGCCAATTGGTCAGGGTCTGATGGCGCGACCGGCTTTTGAGAGTGAGCTCGAACGAGCTAATGGCTTTTGGCATCTTAAATGGTCCAATAAGATTAGCGAAAATGGCTCTGTTCGATGTACCACTGCTGCCATAGCATCAGTTCTGAAACCGAGAAGCGCCGGTATCGTCCCGAGTCTGAATTAATGAGCTCAGGCCTTTATCGATCTCTGGCTTCTCGCTGAGCGACTCATGGGAGGTCGACAGATGAAAATTGGAGTTTGGTTCTATGGCTTGGGCACCGTTCTCACCGGCATTCTGGATATCGCCTGGGGTGCATTCGATGCCTCTCATCAACCCATCCAGTCCCTGGGTAAAAACTTTCCTGGTCAACACCTGCTGGCCTACATCGCGGGCGTCTGGCTGGTCGCAGCGGGTCTTGCAATCTTGTGGCGGCGCAGCGCAAGGATTGGCGCCGCGGCATCCGCCATCGCCTACTTGATTTTTGCGGCACTTTGGCTGCCTCGGTACTCTGCCGGAATTCATGCGTATGGCTGGCGAATCGACGTATTACTAGGCATCTCTTTCGGGCTCGCTCAACAGTTAATGCTGGTCGCTCCGGCAGCAATCGTTTACGCCTCCACCGCCTCACCGGATTCCTTGCTGCAAAGGAGAGCAGCTATCGCCGCACGTTGGATGCTCGGATTGCCTCCTATCGTCTTCGGCTTATTCCACCTCGCAGCCATTCGCGTCTTCGCGAGCATCGTCCCGCACTGGATGTCGTTTGGATATTTTTGGGCGGTGCTGACCGGAATCGCCTTCGTCCTGGCGGGAAGTGCAATTTGCTTAGGAATTAAGGATGTCATGGCCGCCAGGCTTCTTGCGTTGATGCTGTTGCTGTTTGAAGGTCTTGTAGAAATACCTCCTATTTTTATCCGACTGCACAATCAACCAACATGGGGCGCCGCTGTCTACAATCTGACTGCGATAGGGGCATGCTGGATATTCGCCGAATTTCTTATAAGCCGCGCAGATCGAGGACGAATCGGCTCCGCGGGGAATGTCGCGATGTCGCGCCCCGATCCGGTGGTTGCTTGATGGAGTAACGCGTGGTCGTCGGCGTAGGGTTGCCTCCGTCTCGGATGATGACTCAGGGCAAGGAACTCATCCAGAGGTCGACGAGCGCCTTGGCGATTTAGCGCAAACCGGGCAAAGCAACTTCGCCTGATTGCCGAGCCCATCCGCCATTCACTTCCACTGCAGCGAGTACACCTGCTCGGCTCCGGAGTGACTCATGATCGCTGGTTGTCCATCCGCTGTCACGCTCACGAACGCTTCGTTGGATACCGACGTATCCGGAATGTCCGAAACACGCTTCCGAACGCCATCCGGTACCGACAGCCGATACATACCTGCATGAGTTTGGGTCTGCGAGAAATAAATGGCGCGACTGTCTGGAGACCACGCATAGAAGCCCTCTGGATCGTCGAACTGCATCAGTGTCCGCCACTGTTTCGTCTGCGCGGTGTAGATCACCATCCGCAGTGGCTCGCGCGCCATGGCCACCATATACCTGCCGTCCGGCGACCATAGCGGGATGTAGAACTTCTCCCCACCCATCATCGGGGTCACCTTCCGAGTCTCCAGGTCCACCACGTATAGCCCATCCGGCTGGCTGAATCCATCGAACCGGTTAAAGACAATTGATTTGCCATCCGGCGACCAGGTCGGGATCACCTCGTTGTCGCCTTCCGTCATCAGCTTCTCCGGAGCACCGCCGTCGGCTGAGACGCGATAGATCTTCCGCCAGTCAGAATAGGCAATCCATTTCCCATCCGGGGACCACTGTTCCATCCAGGCTGGCACGTCTGTCAGCTGTACCGCTTCGCTGCCATCCACCCGGCTCTTCCACAAATGGCCGCTCGGATATTCTGAGTACGCCATCCATTGCCGGTCCGGTGAAACCACAAACTGCGAAGCTGGCAGCCCGCCGAGAAACGGGACGAGCTTCCCCGCCCGTGGATCGAATACCTGCATCGCTCCCGCTTCCACCCGTCCCAACGCATACAGGCTCTTGCTATCTCGCGCAGGCGTCGCATCCGTGATGTTCAGCTGATTTCCCGTCAGGCGTATCGCTCCCGGCTTCTTCCAAAATTCGAACCAGCGCGGTTTCTCCAGCTCATACACATTCCCGCGCCCTTCGCGGTCAGAATTGAAGAGAAAGCGTCGCCCGTCCGGAGTCCACTGACCCTGAGTTTCCGCGGCATCCATCGGCCAATCCAGTGCTAGTGGATGCGGGTCTTTTCCGTCACTGCCGACCAGCCAAATACGCTGTGTCCGAGAAAACACCGTGACTGCAAGCTGCCTCCCGTCCGGCGAGACGGCGAGCGTGACCGGAGGCTGGGGCGGCTTCCACAAAGGCCGTTCACGCCCGCCATCCTCATCCATCACCCATACCTGCTGGGCTTTCACGAAGTAGATCGCCTTTCCATCCGCCGCCCAACGCGCAATGGGATTTGCGTCCTGTTCTGTTCCAATCTTCCTCCACGCTCCGCCAAGGCTTGACCCCTCCAGGAACCAACCGCCGCCCGTCTCATCGTTCTTGTTCTGGGCCCACACCAGGACTTTCGACCCGTCTGCGATTACATCTACCAGATACATTCCGCCGATCAGCCCCGGAATGGGCGCGATCATTCCCCCGGTCACAGACATCGCCGACGGAACGTTGCGGCTCTCGAAATAGAGCCGGGCGCCGTCGGTGAGCAATGGACCGAGCTTCTCCTCGTTGGAGAACGAAATCTGCGTCGATTCGAGGTTTCCGGTCGCTGGCACCGGACGAAGCAACATCAGGATTGTCCCTGCCACGACCAGCAGGGCGGCGAGAAACGCGATTCGACGAAGCGCAATACGGCGAATCGGTCCGGCGCCCACGGTAGCGCCGCGGACCAACTCAGCATTCGATGCGGTTACGCGTCCCGGTTCCAGGTCCCGCAGCACTCTCCGTAGATCCGCAGCGAAATCCCGCGCGTGCTGGTATCGCAGTTCCGGGTCTTTCTCGAGCGCCCGCGCCACAATTTGTTCGGCCAGCAGAGGCGTCTGAGGGCAAAGCTCCCGCATCGGCCGCACCGTCTCATCAGTGATGGCCCGCAGAATCGCCAGTATCGTGGGGCGGCGAAATGGCTCGACTCCGGTCAGTGATTCGTAGTAGGTCACACCCAGGCTCCACAGGTCGCTTCGCACATCAGCTTTCTGCCCGAGGGCCTGCTCAGGCGGCATGTAAAGCGGCGTGCCCATCACTCCGCTTGTCTCCAGAGCTGTTTGCGTGACATCCGCCGGGCCCAGCAGCCTTGCCAGTCCGAAATCAAGAACCTTGGCCTGGCCCTTCGGGGTGATCATCACATTGGCCGGTTTCAGGTCGCGGTGGATCACGCCCTGTTCATGCGCCTCTTCAAGGGCTTCGGCGACCTGCAGCGCGATTGTTGTCGCTTCCCTCACCGGCAGAGCTCCGCTGCGAAGCTTCGCCGCCAGCGACTCACCCGCCACCAACTCCATCACGATGCAATCCGCGCCATCCTGCTCGATCACGTCATGGACGGACGCAATGTGTGCGTGGTTCATTTTTGCGAGAGCCCGGGCCTCACGCCGGAACCGCCCTCGAGCGTCATCATCTGCAACTACGCCGCGATGCAGCATCTTGATGGCGACTTCGCGGCCCAGCTTTTCATCGCGCGCCCGGTAGACCACGCCCATTCCGCCTGCGCCGAGTTTCTGCGTGATTTGATAGCGGTCCAGCAGACGCTTGCCCGGCTCCACCACGAGGGTCTGGGACGCCATCCCCGCCGCGCCTTCGGATTTTGCGAAGACCGGTTCAGAGAGAAACCCCGTCAGACGATCATTTTCATCCAGTAGATCTTCCACCATTCGGCGGAGGCCGGGTTGGCCGGCGCAGACGCGGTCGAGAAATGCGAGTTGCCGATCACGCGGCAGGCCCAGCGCTTCCCCAAACAACTGCTCCGCGGCTTGCTCCTGCTTGTTCATTGTGTGTCCAGAGGCAGTCGGCAAAATCGATGCCATCGAAAACTGGGTTCACAGTACCACAGTCTTTCCGGCGTCGGCTCCTCCCAGGTTACCCGTCGACGCCCGAGAACACCGAAAGCTGCGAGACCCAGCTTCGCAGCTTTCGGTTTCTCCTAGAATAAAGGCGCAAAAGATCCTTCCGTTTCCGCGTCGCTACAGTGAGCAAAAGATGCTCTTCCGCGTGGTGTTCGCGGGTTCTTCGCTGACCAACGCGGTCCTCTGGAAATCGAAATTAAGGTATGGCGCTTGGTGGAAACCGTGGACCTTTGCGGAAAAAGTGGCCACTTCGCCTCTGCCTATAAGGCTTCTCGTAGGGGATTTTACAGTCAGTTAGTGATAACAGTCGCCAATTCGCTCATTGAGCCTCAAAGAAATTCGCTAGCAGTAGCCGGGGCGAGTAACCTCGGAGGGGTAAGGCGGTCTTGAGCGACTCTTATTCCTCAGGCCCTATCTGAGCTCGGTAAGCCCTTTAGCGATTGGTTTGCATTCCGACGCAGGCCGCGCTTACGATGGCCGCCAGGAGAGAGAGGCCGAGCTTGCGGCCGCTGACCAGGACGTCCGGCTCTACATGGGATGGCATTCTATGCAGCGTCGCCGATGGAAGCGACCCGCTCTCCTTTGCGACTCCTGGTAAGTGCCACGGCGACTGAAAACATCCAGATGATGCCTATGTACCTGGTGAAGGGGATAAAGAAGTTTGCCGGATAGGCAAGGAGGCTGAGGGAGGAGAGTTCTCCGGTGAGTGCGATGACCATTCCGAAGGCGACCAGCCATCGCGGGAGTAGCCGCAGGAAGTAGCTGGTGACCGATACGCCCGCGGCCAGAAGGCCGAATCCAACCGCGAAGACCATCCCGCCCAGCAGGAAGTTGAGGAAATTAACCGCCTTGATCAGCGGCACGGAGGCCAGCACTTCAGGTACGGACAAGATCCAGCCCACACTGCCGGAGAGGATCAATGCGATCGTGGCGATCAAACCGCCTAGTAGCGCAATGTTTGTGCCCGCGGCCCGCACGCCCAGGTAGCGCAGGCGGCTGACGGTGGTAACGGCAAAAATTCCGAAGGGGATTGCAGAGGCAAACAAGAAGAAATTGCTGACCTGCACAGCCGTTGGACTTAGGGCGAGGAAAGCCCGCAACTCCTCAGCTGGGGCGAATGGGGTTACGAAATGCCCCCCATGGCGGAGCACCGCTGCGATTACGAGACCGGCGACGAAGAGAAGGAAGTGCACCGTTACGAGGAGAGGAAGGGAGGGACCGCGGAATCGGGGAGTCGATTTCATAATAAAATCATTTATTACATAAACTGAATAACATATGCAACAATTTCTCCAATGAAGATGAATCAAGGCGAGAGTGGGCTAAAACAACCGGCGTTTCTGCTTGCCCAGCTTGGAGCGCATGCTGCGGCGCAATTTGCTGAAAGATTAGGAGTTCTCGAACTCACCCCGGCAGATGCGGGGATCCTGCGGCTGCTGCGCGCTGAGGCGGGACTGAGCCAGCAGGAGTTGGCGGCGAGACTGCAGATTCATCCAAGCCGGTTGGTAGCGATATTGGACAAGCTCGAGAAACGCGGATTCGTCGAGCGCAGAGCCAACCCGGATGATCGGCGTTTGTATTCCCTTCATCTGGCACATGCCGGTGGGGCAGTCTTGGAGAAGATCGGCGGCGTGGCGCGGATGCATCAGGACGCCTTGCTCGCTGGGATCAGTTCGGAGGAGCGTAATGCCCTGGCCGCTCTTTTATTGAGAATTGCCGATCAGCAGGGACTCGTCCGCGGGGTCCATCCCGGATATCAGCGGTTGGGAAGATCCAAGCGCTCCGAGGCCGACGAGGAGAAAAGCGACGGCCAACCCGCTGGGGAAATTGGCCGATAAGAGCATCGATGGCTCAAATCCTCTGCAAGTCGATGACTCCCATGAAGTCGGCCTGTATCTAGAAAGTGCGCGCGGATACTCGATTGGCGATAGGGCAAGTCGCTCATTGACCCTGAAGTAGGCGATGGTTCGAGGATTGGCCTCGTAAAAACGCGCTTCTGATAAACGCCGCGGGCGAAGGTTCGAGTTCACCCGATTGTTGTCAGACTGGGGTATTCGAGCTTTGGGTACCAGGTGGCTCCGCGGCCTGAGGGTGTGAGGTCGAGGACTGTCCATAAGGGGTCCAGGTCGGGCGCTCCGCGGGGGTCCTGGCCAGGGTCGGCCATCTCGCCGCTCATCTCTCCGCTCCAGAAGTGC
>CAVUKL010000017.1:0-43602 GCA_963742015.1 uncultured Acidobacteriaceae bacterium
AATCTGCGAAACGATTTCTGCTGCGAATCCTTGACACAGGAATAAACTAAGACCTACTCCAACAAATCAAGATCGCCAGCTTTCAAAGCTGTTTCCGGCAGGCTCGTTGTGACGTTGATGAGTAAACGCGGCATCCGTCTTACCAGAGATTTTGGGGAGTGGGCCATTGATAGCAAAGAATTTAGCTGAATACCCCCACCGTAAGCCGCTGAAATCAAAGACAATACCGGAAAACTAGGGAGGAGGGGGGTGCTTAAGCGCCAACCGTCTCCCGAACATGCGACCCGTAGAACGAATAGATCGCGATCACCACAAACGCCACGAGCGGAACCAGGTAGGCCAGCGCCATGCTGTGGACGTGTACGGCGATGAGTCCCATAAGCAGAGGTAGCGCCGCTCCGCCGATGATGGACATGATGATCACCGAGCCGCCGATCTTCGTATTCGGTCCGAGGTTCTTGATGCCCAGCGCAAAGATTGTTGGGAACATCAGAGACATGAAGAAGCTGGTAGCAAAGGCCGCCCAAAGCCCCATCCAGCCGGGATGAAAGACGGTCAGCGATACGAGGCAGACGTTGATCACCGCATAGACGCCCATCAGCACATTGGGTCGAACGTACTTCATCAGCGCCGCCGAACTGAAACGCCCAATAAGGAACATGGCCAGCGTGCCAGTGAGGAAGTACCCGGCCGTCTTTTCGGATACCGTCGTATAGTCCTCAACGTAGGTAATGAAGTAGCTCCAAATGCCGGTCTGAGCTCCGACGTATAAAAACTGTGCGATCACCCCAAAGACGAAGTGCCGTTGCTCAAGCAAATGGCGGAAGCTGGTTTCCTCCGGATGTCCTGCATGCTCGTGCTCGCTCTTAATGTCAGGGAATTTAGTGCGAATGATCAGGACCGCCCAGATAAACGTGATGACGCTGAGTACGATGTAAGGCCCTTTGACCCGCAGCGTCTCCTGCTGCAGGTAAGTCTTATAAGTGTTGGCAGCCTGCATCGCCGACACCTGCGCCGGAGTCAGGCTGATGCCGGAGAAGATGAATTTGGTTCCCACCAGCGCGGCGGTGATCGAGCCGAGCGGATTGAAAGCCTGAGAGAAGTTCAGCCGCCGTTCCGAGGAGCGCGGATCGCCAAGCTGAGCGATGAACGGATTGGACGCGGTCTCAAGGAAGGCGAGCCCGCTGGCAATGACAAAGAGCGCACCTAGAAAGAAGGGATAGCTCTGCGCCAATGCCGCCGGCCAGAAGAGCAGCGTTCCAGTGCTGAAGAGTAGCAGTCCGACGACGATGCCGGCCTTGTAGCCAGCGCGCTTCATCATAAACGCCGCCGGCATGGCGAGCAGGAAATAGCCCATGTAAAACGCCGACTGCACCAGCACGGCCTGGAAGCGCGACAGCTCGAACGACTTCATGAACTGCGGAATAAGCACGTCGTTCATGTTGTTCGGGATCGCCCAAAGGTAGAAAAGCGCGGTCACCAAGAAAAACGGTAAGAGATTTCCGGGCGGCAGCATCGCCGGCTTTGTGCCGTCATCGTACGTTGCGGTTGCCGCATTCGGTGAAACATAAATCTGAGCCATCGATGTAGTACTTCCTTTATCGCTGAAAGCTCTTTATCCGACCTGAATCATGATCTTGGTGAAGCGCGCCGGATTGGCGCTCCACTCAGCAATCAATTTCGGAGTCTCTTCCAACGGAACAATCCTACTCACCGCATCTTCAACTGGAAAGCGCCGCTCTTCCAGCATCCGAATGACCTCGCGGAAATCCTCCGGAAGCGCATTGCGTGAGCCGAGAATGTCGAGCTCCTTCTGGACAAAGAGCCGCGTCTCGTAAGCAACCTGCTCCTTCGCATAACCGATGTAGACAACGCGCCCGGTAAACGCGACCTCCTCGACGGCCGCGCGAAAGGTGCTCGGCAAACCGATCGCCTCGATAACCACGTCGGGCCCAAGTCCGTTCGTAAGCTCGGCTAGCTTCGCATGGAGATCATCGCAGCTGGTATTGATCAGCTCGGTCGCGCCGGCCTTGCGCGCGATCTCCAGCTTGGAGTCGTCGACGTCGACGCCAATGGTGCAAGCACCGCGAAAGGCTGATGCAGCGACCGCACCCAATCCAACGCCTCCGCAGCCGATGATCGCCACTGTATCGCTGCTGGTCACGCGTCCGCGAGCGACGGCGTGGAAACCTACGGTGAGCGGCTCGACGAGGCAGAGTTCCTTGAGGTTGAGTTTTGCAACGTAGAGCTTCTCGGGCGGAGCAACGAGATATTCGGTGAGGCCACCATCGCGTTGGACGCCCAGCGTCTCGTTGTTCCGGCAGGCGTTCGGGCGTCCGCGCAGGCAAGCTGCGCATTGGCCGCAGCTGGTGTAAGGCGAAAGCGTGACCTGATCGCCGGTCTTGAATCCGGCAACGCTCTCGACGACGGTAGCTGAGATCTCGTGGCCAGGAATGCGGGGAAAGCTGACCATGGGATTCTTGCCGCGATAGGAGTTCAGGTCGCTACCGCAGAGCCCGACCAGGTTGACCTTGAGCAGGATGTGGCCTTCGGAAAGCCTAGGTTCTGGGCGATCTTCGATGACGATCTCTCCGGGACCGCGCAGCACGACTGCCTTCATTGGCAGTCCTTTCTGGCAGTGAGCTTGCCAACGGTCGATAGTTGAGTGCTTGATTGCTGTGTGAGGCGGAGGCCGCGGCTGATTGCGATGGTCTGCGCTCGGTTGAGGATCGCTTCGCTTGGCTCGTTGGTGGTCAACGCCTCGACGGTCACCTGATTGACGATCTCCGCGAGTTTCGGCAGGTCTTCGCAGAAGGGAAGCGTTCGGGCTGCGGCGCTGAGTTGCTCGAGTTGCGCGTAGATCGGCACACGCTCGATGACTTCGGGATCGTTCCAACTCGTGAGACGGACTCCAACGGCTCCGTGAAGCGTGGTGAGCTTATCGCTTGGGGCAGTCGCGATGTGGCGCAGCAGTTCGTAGCTGGCTGGTTTGGCGCGACTCCCTGTGCCGATTGCGATCACCCAGTAGTTGCTCAGCGACGCCGTTTGGCCTGGCTTTCCACCTGGGATCGGCGCGAGCGCTAGATTGCCGCGTAGAGGTGACTCGGAACCGGTGCTGCGAGCGGCGAAGCCGAACCAGTTCGCCATCATAGCGACTTGGCCGGACAGGAAGACGTCTCCTGAGGAGATGGAATCGATCTTGTTGGCGTTCGGATAACAGGCACGTGGATCGTTGATGATGGTGCGATAGTAGTCGAGCGCCTCGATTACCGTTGGATCATTCAACGTGGGAACGCCGTCGGAAGTGTAGAGTTCGCCGCCGCGACTCCAGACTTGCAGGATGAGGTCGTAGAGGGTGTTGTGTCCGTCGGGATAAGCGGCGAAGAGGGTTCCGTAGAGGGATTGCGATGGGCGGGTGAAGAAGCGGGCTGTTTCGTGGAATTCTTGCCAAGTGATTGGGGGCTTGAGTTCGCGTCCGAATTGGCTGGCGAAGGCCTTCTTTTCTTCAGGGTTTTCGAAGAGGTCTTTTCGGTAGATGAGGCATTCGGGGCCGTCGTGCCAGGGGATGCAGTAGAAGTCGTCTCCGTGGCGGAGCGGCTCGCGGAGACTGGCTGGCCAGCCTTCAGGCCACTGGGGGAGTGGGTTTGAGTGCATCCACGGTGTGAGGTTTTCGATCGCGCCACTGTTGATTGCCGAGCCGATCCAGTCGGTGGGGAAGATGGCGAGGTCCCATGTGCCGGTGCGGAGGCCTTCGCTGCCGAGGATCGCGTCTTCGAGGCTGCGAAGGTCGAGGGCCGAAACTACAACCTCGACTGCGGGATTGGTTTTCTGGTAGAGCGCAATCTGGGCGGCGAGCGCTGATTGGAAATCCGCGAAGGAACGAATTGCGATGCGCAGCGGCTTCATCGGTAACGCTACAGTAAACGATGAGGAAGCCGGCGGGCAAAGCGACCCTCCGCGGCTGAAGCCGCTTTATTCCTTACAGCAGATGGCACGGCTGGAAGCCGTGCCCCTTCAGCGAGCTTTGCGGATCGCGGCCAGACTAGCTTCCGCTCTTGCGGCTGGCTGGCGGGATGATGCCGTTCATGCGCAGGTAGACGACCATTTGTCCGTAGTGATCCATGGCGTGGGCGATGCAGAAGGCGGCCGTTCCGGCGCGGGTGCCTTTGTCTTTGCCGAGTGAGTCAAAGGCGTTGGCGGCGGTGATGGTGTCGATCGCCTTGTGGGCGTAGACGTAGGAGTCTTTGAGCGCCTTGACGATGTCGTCCTTGCTGGTGAGCGCCTCGATGTCAGCCTCTTTGGGCGCGGAACCGATGTTCCAGTCGTCGAAGAATTCATAGTTGGCTTCGGCGAGGTGCTTGACCTGGCCGCCAAATGTCCTGACTCCGGTGAACTCGCCCTGGGTTGGCGCGAAGTTGTACTTGTCGACGGGCATGGCTTCGGCGGCGCTGGTGATTTCCTTCTCCATGCCGGACATGAGCTTGCCGTAGACCTGGGCGGGTGAGGTTGCGGAGCCGGACATGGGCATTTGGGCGACAGCGGCGATGGGCAATGAGAGGCTGCAACAGAGAACGAGGTTGGAAAGACGACAGCGCAGGTTCAATGGGATTCTCCTTCGGAATGGCGGATTGCGATTTCGCTGCAGGCCTAACAGAGGTTGGCGGGGCGCGTCCTCAATTGCTCTTGCGGCCGATTTTGCAGGATCGATTCGCTTTCGCACGGGGCGAAGAAAAGGTGGCCGACCCCCCTCCCCCTAGGATTTCCTGGTTAATTCTTTGTTTTCAGCGGGTTGGGTGAGGGTGATCGAGCTAAATTCTTTATTTTGTTGAGTGGTCATTCTAAATTCCCCTCGATGCGGTGCTCTTGTGCGCAAAGGAAAAGGCGGCTTTCGCCGCCTGCTTCTTTTATTTACTCTCTATTACCAGTTTACCAAGTTCAACCCATTCACTACGCCAGCTTTTGGGATTTCTTTTGACGAATGGAATCAGCGGGTTGAGGGGAATTCTCTGGTTTTGGGGGCTTGACAACGGTTTCCGCTATGCGGCTCCTCCCAGAAGTTCGGCTACGGCCTACTTGGTGGCAACAATTGGCTTGACTTCATCGAAATTCGGATTCTTCCAAAGCTCGCCGCGATACTCCAGGATATTGGCTGTGACCTGCGCAACATCTTGCCCGTAATACCGTTCCACGATGTGCAGGGCGAGGTCAATGCCCGAGGTCAGGCCGCCGGCAGTGGCAACCTTTCCGTGGTCGACGAACCGGGTCCCGCTCACGAAATGCACAGCTGGGTATTGTTCCTGCATGCCCGCCGCGAACAAGTGGTGCGTGGTCGCGGTCGAGCCGTCGAGCAGGCCATACTTGGCGAGCATCGAGGCGCCGGTGCAGACCGACATCGTGACGTCGGCCGTCGCCGAATTCGACAGCAACCATGCTTTCTGCGCATCGCTGCGGCCGGTTTGGGCCGGGACGACAATGATCTGTGGCTTGGGCGCGGTCTCAAAGCTGTAGTTGGGAATGATCATGAGCCCGTTGGCGGCACTCACAGGCTTCAGCGAATCCGACACCGTGTAGGTTTTGAACGGCATCATCATGTCGTCCATGCGATCTGTTTCATGCCATGGCTTCCCTTTGGCGGTGAGCATGGTGTCGCTGAACACTTCCCAGGGGCCCCCGATGTCCATGACATCGGCGCCCTCCGAGATAACAAAGGCGACATTGATCGGCCCGTTCGCCGGCGGCCTCAGAGCCGTGCTCTGTATGGTTGAGGAAGCGGCTTCCGGCGCCTGGGCGGCACGGCTCAGACAGACAGCGCAACCCAGCACCGCAGTCGCGGCTACAGCAATCCAGAAGAACTTCTTTGTGCTTGTCATGACGGTCCTCTTTTCAACTTCCACCTTGCCCATGGGAGCAGAGTACGTGCAGAATGGAATGTCTCAAAGGACATCGATCCGGCAATCTGAGACATTCTGGATTGGCGTCAGGAATAATCTGCCGGGCGGATGCCATACTTCGACAATCACGTAACCGCTATGCCGGAACGTCACAGGCTATGACTCCGAAGCACATCGCCATCGTCGGGTACGACAACCTCACATCGCTCGACCTGTCTGGACCCCTGGAGGCTTTCAGCACTGCGTGCCTTGAAGATTGGGAGGGAAAACGCCGAGCCTGCTACAAGGTAACGATCGCCGCTCTGGGTGCGAAGACGTTCTGTTCGGTGTCGGGATTGTGCATGACGGCGGCGTGTCACCTGGACGAGCTGCGTCACCTGGACACCCTGATCATCCCTGGCGGCAGGGGCATGCGAGAGTCGGCCGCCGCCCAGAACCTGGCGAAGTGGATCAGCCGGCATGAGCACCGCATACGCCGCATTGCGACGGTCTGCACCGGCGTTTATGGATTGGCGCCCACCGGACTGCTGAACGGGCGCAAGGTCACGACACACTGGAAATACGCAGCCGACCTGGCTAAGCGCTATCCCGAATTGAAAGTCGATGACAAGCCTCTCCACATTCGCGACGGGAAGTTCTACACCTCGGCGGGGGTCACGGCGGGAATCGATCTCTCTCTGGCGCTCATCGAAGAGGATTTCGGTGCGCAGGTTGCCCTCTCGGTAGCGCGCGAACTGGTGATGTATGTGAAACGCCCAGGAGGGCAGGAGCAGTATTCCGAACCGCTGAGATTTCAGGTCGAATCCAGCAGCCGTTTCGCCGATCTCTCGGCATGGGTGATGGGACACCTCGAAATGGATCTTTCCGTCGAAGCGCTGGCAGAGAGGACCAATCTCTGTCCTCGTCAGTTTACCCGCCGCTTCACGGCGGAGTTCAAAAGCACCCCGGCGGCGTTCGTACAGCGGCTGCGGCTCGATGAGGCGCGCAAGAGGCTTGCCGCCGCCGACTACACCGTTGAAAACATCGCCGACTCGGTGGGCTTCCGCAATCCGGACAGTTTCCGGCGCGCGTTTGTGCAGCAGTACGGCGTCGCTCCGACGGAGTACCGCAGCCGCTTCATTTCTGGCAAACAGTCATAGGAGCATGCAGTTATCGTCCCGAGACGACTGGCTGGCGAGGGCCGTGAATTATGGTGAATGCGACCTTCTCTAAACGCAGATCGTGCTAAGGCGTTCCGCCCAGGGTGACAGAAGTGTGGAAGGCTGAGATTTGTGGTGTCCGACCCTGGTTAAGACGGGAGATTTGATTTTCCTACCCCTTCGGCAGGCTCAGGGCAGGCTCTTCCGCAAAGGACTGGGATGGATGGGGCGCCCTCCGATTGTTTGTGGGTAGGAAGGACAACAAGCGCGGGTCGCCCGCCGTTCTGGAACCGCACCCGTCCGGGCTCGGCAGTTTCCGAGGGGCGTCGCGATGCATCGAAGTATGGAGAGGTGAACGACGATGAGTATCGATTCGACCAGAGTTATTCCTGCGGTCTCGGAAACTGTTGTGGGATTGTTTACGGATTTGAAGAACGCCAAGGATGCGATTTGCGATCTGTCGCGCGCGGGCTTCGGCGCTTCCCAGATCAACGTTGCCTATGCTTCAGCTGCTGAGGGGCATCCTGATGTTTCAAGGGCTGAGCACAGCGTCATTTGGAAGCTGAGAGATAGCTTCGAGTGGGACCTGCATCATTCGCTCGCCTCTCAGGTCGCAGGTGAGACGGGTGCCGGCGATGGGCGCGAAATTTCTCCCTATACCGAAGTTGATCTGCGAACCGCGCTGTCTGAGGTGGGGGTCGCTCCCGATCGAATTTCGTTGCTCGAACGGGAGATCGGCGAAGGGGTGCTTGTGCTGGTGAAGGGCGGAGGCCATTCAAACGCGGAGGAGATTATGGAGCGCAATGAAGGGACGATCCGGACGGATTCGGCTTTGGAAGTGGCGCCGAAAAGCTAGCTAGTTCCAGACGCGGGATAAGAATCCGAGTGAAAAACTTAATCCTCCCACATCTCCACCCGAGCGACGTAGACCCATCGCTCGGGGGGGCCCGGTCTGGCGCGCTAACGCGCGCTCAGATGTGGGGCACCCATTTGGTGAGCTCTTCTTTATCTTTATTGGTGCGGCCGCTGCTCGGGGATGTGGGGTGGCGGGACTGTTACGAGCGCGGCTGGCGTCTCTTCTTTTAGCTCGGGGATGGGGCCTTCGAGGGCGATCTTGAGGACGTCGTCCATCTCTTCGACCCAGTGGAGCTTCATCGAATTCTTGAGGATGTCGGGGAAGTCGGCCATGTCCTTTTCGTTTTCGGCGGGCATGATGGCTTCGAAGATGCCGGCGCGGTGGGCGGCGAGAAGTTTCTCTTTGAGTCCGCCGATCGGCAGGACCTTGCCGCGGAGGGTGACTTCGCCGGTCATGGCGATGTCGCGGCGGACGGGGACCTTGGTCAGCGCGCTCGCGAGGGCCGTGGCGAGGGTGATTCCCGCGGAAGGGCCGTCTTTGGGGATTGCTCCCTCGGGGACGTGGATGTGGATGTCGATATTGCGGTAGAAATCGCGCGGGAGGCCGAGGTGCTGGGCGCGGCTGCGGATGTAGGAGAGCGCGGCCTGGGCCGATTCCTGCATGACCTCACCGAGCTGGCCGGTGAGGGTGAGCTTGCCTTTGCCGTCGAGCACCTGAACTTCGGTTGAGAGGATGCTGCCGCCGACTTCGGTCCAGGCGAGGCCGGTGACGAGGCCGACTTCATTCTTGTCGTGAACGGCGGAGTCGCGGAACTTTGGCACGCCGAGGAAGTCTTTTAGGTTTTCGGCGGTGATCTCTTCCTTGTGCTTGAGGCCGTTCTTGACGACGCGGCGGACGACCTTGCGGCAGACGTTGCCGATCTCGCGCTCTAAGTTGCGGACTCCGGCTTCGCGGGTGTAGCTGCGGATGATGGCAGCGAGGCCGTCGTCGGTGAAGGTGATGTTCTTGTCGCTGAGGCCGGTGGCTTCGCGCTGCTTTTTGACGAGGTATTGTTTGGCGATCTCGAGCTTTTCGATCTCGGTGTAGCCGTGGAGGCGGAGGATCTCCATGCGGTCTTGCAGCGGGCCGGGGATGGTGTGCAGCACGTTGGCGGTGGCGACGAAGAGGACGTGCGAAAGGTCGTATTCGACGTCGAGGTAATGGTCCTGGAAGGTGGTGTTCTGCTCGGGATCGAGGACTTCGAGCAGCGCCGAGGCGGGGTCGCCGCGGAAGTCGGAGGCCATCTTGTCGACTTCGTCGAGCATGAAGACGGGGTTCTTGGTGCCGGCCTTTTTCATCGACTGGATGATCTGGCCGGGCAAGGCTCCGATGTAGGTGCGGCGATGGCCGCGGATCTCGGCTTCGTCGCGGACTCCGCCGAGCGACATGCGGACGAACTTGCGGCCAGTGGCCTTGGCGATGGACATGCCGAGGGAGGTCTTGCCGACTCCGGGAGGTCCGACGAAGCAGAGGATGGAGCCTTTCGGGTTTTTGACGAGTTGGCGGACGGCGAGGAACTCGAGGATGCGCTCTTTGATTTTTTCGAGGCCGTAATGGTCTTCGTTGAGGACTTTTTCGGCGTTATCGATGCTGCGGTTCTCTTTGGATTTCTTCTTCCACGGCACGGCGAGCAGCCAGTCGAGATAGTTGCGCGAGACGGTCGACTCGGCGGACATGGGCGGCATGGCTTCGAGCTTCTTGAGCTCCTGGATGGCCTTTTCGAAGACGTCCTTGGGCATGCCGGAGGTCTCGATCTTTTTCTTCAGCTCATCGAACTCGCTCTTTTCGCCGCGGCCGAGCTCTTTCTGGATGGCCTTGATCTTTTCGTTGAGGTAGTACTCTTTCTGGGCGCGCTCCATCTGGCGCTTGACGCGGGACTGGATGGTGCGGTCCATGTTGAGCTTTTCGATCTCGACATCGAGGACGTCGGCGACGCGGGCGAGGCGTTCGGCGGGATCGAAGATGTCGAGGAGCTCCTGCTTTTCGGCGATTTCAAGTTGCAGATTGGCGGCGATGGTGTCGGAGAGCTTGGCCGGCTCGTCCATGCGGACGGCGGCGATCATGGTCTCGTAGTTGAGCGACTGCTGCAGCTTGACGTACTGCTCGAAGAGCGAGGTGACGCGCTGCATGAGCTGCTCGATCTGCGGGGTCATTTCGAGCATGCCCTTGCCGGTCTTTACGGTGGCGACGAAGAATCCGTCGGCGTCGTTCATCTCGACGGCTTTGGCGCGTTCGAGGCCCTCGACCAGGACTTTGATGTTGCCGTCGGGCATTTTGACGCTCTGCACGATGTTGCCGATGGTGCCGACGGTGAAGATGTCTCCGGCCTTGGGCTCGTCGATCGAGGCGTCGTGTTGAGTCGCAAGAAATATCTTGCGGTCGGCGGTCAGCGCCTCTTCAAGCGCCCGGACACTGGACTCGCGGCCCACGACAAAAGGCGTCATCATGTACGGAAAGATCACCATGTCCCGGATGGGCATCATGGGCAGCTTCCGGAGTTCGTTTCTGTCGCGGGTCTCTTTTGGGGTGGTCACGGTACTTCCTTTCGTCTTTTACATTGGATGAGCCAGATAAGCGACCGACTCATGGTCCAGTTCCAACGCAGCGATTCGAGCAACACCACGCAAACTTTAGGCGAAAATTGCGGTGACTGGGGTGCTCAGCGAATATCAACCAGCCGCAGAAACATGAATTGTTAAAGGCAAGTATACAGGCGGAAATGGCTGGCTCGGCAGAATGCTGGCCGAACTGCTTTCTTCGGGTCGAAACGTCTAATGTCTCCGCTGGGCGAAGCCTGCTATCGACAACTAACCCGCTTTTTCGAGCAGGGGCAGGGGAAGATCGCGCTTTTGCACCATCTCGGCGGTGACTTCGAAATCCTTGATTCGCTTGTTGCCGGGCAGATGATACATCAGGTCGAGCATCAGCTCTTCGAGGATCATGCGCAAGCCGCGCGCCCCGACTTTGCGGTTCAAAGCCTCGATGGCGATGGCGCGAATTGCGCTTTCGCTGAAGCGGAGATGGACGCTCTCGTAATCGAAGAGGCGCTGGTATTGTTTCAAAATCGCGTTGCGGGGCTTGCTGAGAATCTCAATCAGCGCGGCTTCGTCGAGCTCATCGAGGACGCCCATGACCGGAAGACGCCCGACAAATTCGGGGATGAGGCCAAACTTGATCAGGTCCTGGGGCTCGGCCTGGCGGAGGAGCTCGGCGTCGCGCTGGGCGCGCATCGGGATTGCGCCGTCAATTGACTCTTTTTCCTTGTCGGTGATCGCCTTGAAGCCGAGGGCTTTTTTGCCGACGCGGCGGCCGATGACGCGTTCGAGGCCGACGAAAGCGCCGCCGCAGATGAAGAGGATATTGGTTGTATCGACGGGAGTGAATTCCTGGTGGGGATGCTTGCGGCCGCCTTGCGGCGGAACGTTGGCGACGGTACCCTCAAGTATCTTGAGCAGCGCCTGCTGTACGCCTTCGCCAGAGACGTCGCGGGTGATCGAGGGGTTCTCGTCTTTGCGGCCGATCTTGTCGATCTCGTCGATGTAGATGATTCCGGTCTGGGCACGGGCGACGTCGCCGTCGGCGGCTTGCAGGAGCTTGAGGATGATGTTCTCGACATCTTCTCCGACGTAGCCGGCTTCGGTCAGCGTGGTGGCGTCGACGATCGCGAAAGGAACGTCGAGCATCTTCGCGAGAGTGTGGGCGAGCAGGGTCTTGCCGCTGCCGGTGGGACCGACAAGAAGAATGTTCGACTTAGAGAGCTCGACTTCGTTGCCCTTGGTCCGATTCATCTGGATGCGCTTGTAGTGGTTGTAAACCGCGACGGCGAGCTTCTTTTTGGTCTGGTCCTGGCCGATGACGTATTCGTCTAAGAAAGCCTTTACTTCCTGGGGTTTTGGAAGATGGGCGGGGGCGGCTCCGGGCTGCACATCGCTGCGGTCGTCTTCGAGTATCGAGTTGCAGACGGCGACGCATTCGTCGCAGATGTAGGCGCGCGGATAATCGCTTGGAGAGGAGATCAGCTTGGCGACCGCGTCCTGCGATTTGTGGCAGAACGAGCAGCGAAGCGTTTCGTCGGAACCCGTGCGCGGTTTCATGCTGCTGACCTCTTTATTCCTCTAGCTTCAACGGCGTTTGCGCCTGGCGATCAGGTGCGCGGCCGGTCAATGATCTCATCAATGATCCCATATTCCTTGGCCTGGGGCGCGTTCATGATGAAATCGCGTTCCACGTCTCGCTCGATGCGTTCGAGCGCTTGCCCGGTGTGTTTGGAGATGAGCTTGTTGGTGATCTCACGAATGCGGAGAATTTCGCGCGCGTGAATATCGATGTCGGTGGCCTGACCCGAGAGTCCGCCCATCGATGGTTGGTGGATCAGGATGCGCGAGTTGGGCAGAGCGAATCGTTTGCCAGGTGTGCCGGCGAGCAGTAGAAATGCGCCCATGCTGGCTGCCTGGCCGATGCAGTAGGTCACGACTCCGTTGCGGATGAATTGCATCGTGTCGTAGATTGCCAAGCCGGCAGTGATCGAGCCGCCCGGTGAGTTGATGTAGAGCTGAATGTCTTTTTCCGGGTCTTCGCCGGAGAGAAAGAGCATTTGCGCAATGATCAGGTTGGCTATCTGGTCGTCGATCGGGGTACCAAGAAAGATAATGTTGTCGCGCAGCAGACGGGAGTAAATGTCGTAGGCGCGTTCGCCCCGGCTCGTCTGCTCAACCACCATAGGTACAAGTGCCATTGCTTCCTTTGCTTCCGCGGAATGCGAATCGAACTGTTCCGCTATGTCAACCAGTTATCGTGGGCGGCAAGAAAAAATTAGCCGACTACTTGCGATAGATGAAAGTGTCTTAGGAGCCGAGCCGGTCGTACAGGGCGGTCCGAGTTTTCTCTCTTCTTAATTGTTCACGGATTCTAGCTAGGCTGCCATCCTCAGTCAAACGTGTCCGCAGCGTTTCGAGCGGCTCGCGGCTTTGCACGGAGATAAAGCGAAGCTGATCTTCCACTTCCTGATCGGTTACTTCGGTGTGTTCCGCCTCAGCGATGCGGTCGAGCAGGATGCTGCCCTTCACCTCGGCGAGCGCCGACTCACGCTGCGCGACGCGCAGGCGGTCGAAGTCGAGCTTACGCATATCGTCCGGGCTCATGCCTTGCGAGGCAAGCGCGCGAAGTCCGCGATCGAGGCGAGCGTCGACTTGCTGTTGTACGAGAGATTCGGGAACGACGAACTGGAAGCGCTGGACGAGCGCATCGACGAGCGCGTCTTTGGCGGAGTTCTCAAGCTGACGACGCTTCTCTGCGCCCGCTTGTTCCCGCAACGTTGATTTGAAGGCATCGATGGTCTCGAAGTCTCCGAGCTCTTTGGCGAATTCGTCGTTGAGTTCGGGAAGGACTTTGCGCTTGATGGCCTTCACTTCGATTTGATAGGCGATGGTCTTGCCGGCGAGCCGCTTCTCGTTGAAGTCAGCAGGATAGCTCACTTCAAATTTGAGCTCCTGGCCTGGCTTCGATCCGCGCAGGGCTTCGTTGAAGGCGGGCAGCGTGTTTGGACCGCCGATTTCGACTAACACCCCGTTGCCCTTGATCGGGTCTGCGGATGGTGTTGCTTCCGGCGTCTCTGATGCTTCAGCATCGGCCTGGGCCGGCTCGCCTTGAAAGTCGATCTCGGCGAAATCGCCCTCGACTATGGCGCGATCTTCGAGGGCAGGCTCCATTGTGGAGCGGGAGTCAAGGACTCGGGACAGTTCGTTTTCGAATTCAGCGTCGGTGAGGGCCGTCTCCGGCTTGGGGACGGTGACGCTTTGGTAACCATCGATCGAAAAGTCAGGGAGTATTTCGAAGATCGCTTTGAAATGGAGCGGCTGGCCGTCGGCGAGCTTAATGTCTGTCACCTGCGGCTGCGAGACTGGCTTAAGGTCCTGTTTGTCGATCGCCGCGCGGAAATGGGTGGGCAGAATCTCTTCGACAACATCCTGACGAATCTGCTCGGCGAAGCGGGAGCGGATCAGCGAGTCGGGCACCTTGCCGGCGCGGAAGCCGGGGATGCGAGCCATTTTCTGATAGCGCTTCGTGACTTTGCGGAATTGCTTTGAGACTTCGTCCGCCGGGACGTCGATGGTCACTTCGCGTGTGCAGTCGGGGTTCAGCGCGGGCGCATCGTGATGGTGATGGTGATCGGAGTGGTCTTGGCCAGCATGATCGTGGCCAGCGTGATCTTCGTGCGATGCGAGTTCGGCGTCGCCCGCAGTGGTGATATCGGTATTTGGATTGGTTTCGAGAGTTTCGGTTGAGCTCAACTTGTGCCTTCCAGATGCGCCCGCCCAACTTGCGTGGATCCGATAGTGATTTGAATCCGGCGCGGAATAAGCGCGGCGTTGGACGGCCTATTGCTTATGTTAAGTGGCTTTGGGAGGGGGGTCAAACCGCGGAACCCTGCTCAACACCGACAGCGGCCTATTGTTGCAAGAGGTCATAATACTCAGCATGCACATTCCGGGGTCGTGGATCCTGTTGATCTTCATAGCCGCACTGACCGTCGTCATTCTGGTGGTGCTGCACTTTACCAAGTTGGGGCGGATCATTCACCAGCAGATTCCTGATCGGCCGCAACGCCGGATGTTTCTGGCGTCGGTGAGTTTCTTCCTTACATTTCTAGCGGTTCGACTGCTGGTCAAATCGATCACTCACCATGTTGGGCCATTCGGCTATGTCGAGCTGGGTGGGCGGCATATTCATCACCTAGTGTGGGGGATTCTGCTCTTGCTGGCATCCGGCTATGCGGGGATCGCGGAATATGGCACGGGCGACAGTCCACTTTCGATTCTCGGGAGCCGGCTGCTTGCTCTGAGCTATGGAATCGGAGCTGCGCTGACTCTCGACGAATTTGCGCTCTGGTTGAATCTGGATGCGGCCGCATACTGGTCGCGGGAGGGACGCGAGAGCATCGATGCAGTCATCCTGTTTGGCGCACTGCTGGCGATTGGGACGTGGGGAGCTCCGCTCTTTCGCAGGATCGGTCAGCCGGGCCACTGAAGGGCGAATCCAGATCTGGAGGTTTAGTTCTGGATTCACCGCCGTGTGGATTTGGCTCGGCTTACTTCGCTGGCGTAAAGAGCGCAAGGCGGACATGCCAGGTCACGGAATCGCCGGGTTTCAGCGTCACCATGCCGGTGTCCATGCCGTGCCATTCCTTGCCGAAAGGGTCGCCGAAGTTGAATTGTTCCTCAACGGCCACGAACTGTTTGGTTGGGGGTGCGTAGACCTGGACGGTCTTGATTTCGGGTGAAATGCCGAGAATGTTGATGCCGTAGCCGGCCGCGGGGTCGGTCAACTGTACGTCGACATTGCCGTCGGTACGCGTGAGCGTGGAGAAGTTGTCGTCGAGGAAGTCGTCATCAAGCGCCTTGCCGTCGGGCGCGGTGTAGTCGTACTTGCCTCCGTCGTAAGTCTTGACGTCGACCAGTTTTCCGGTGGGGAAGACCTCGTCGTAGTTATTGACCAGCGCGAGCTTCTCGGCGGGAATGTGGATGCGCGCTTGCTTGCGGTCGCCGCTGGGGATCGCGAAGTATGGGTGCCAGCCGATGGCCATTGGTTCGGGTTCGTCGCCAACGTTCTTGGCGGTGATCGTGGTGTCGATGGCGCCGCCGGTCAGCGCGATGGTGAAGCTGATGTCGGTCTTGGAGAGCCAGTGGCCGCCGAAGTCGCCGGCGTGGATGATTCCCGTGACGGTCTGCCCGTCCGCTGTGGTTTCGGTGTTGACTGATTCAGCGGGGGTCTTCAGGATGAGGCCGTGGATGGAATGCTTTTCTGCGCCGGGCTTCTTGCCGTCGAAGTTTGCCGGAAGGGTCAGAGTCTTGCCGTGCCATTCGGTGGTGATCGTTTTGCCGTCAGCGGAGAGCTTGCCGCGGATGCGGTTCGGGTAGGGCACAAGGAAGGCTCCGCCCCCGGCGAAGCTGAGGTTGCCATCGCTATCGTCGCCCGAGGAGAACTGATCGGGCAGGTCGAAGAAGAGGGGAATCTCACCCTTGCCGGGAATGTTGGCGGTGATTTGAAAGAGATTCATGCCGCGGCCAGGCAGGATCGTGGCGGTGAGGAACTCCGGCTTGGTGCCATCTCCGGTTGCCTTGCGCTGCAGCTTGACGACGTCAGAGCCGCCAATTTTCTCGGGCGCGGCGGGCTGCGCAGCCGGGGCGGGGGTTTCCGAGGGGCTGGAAGACTTGCAGCCGGCGACGATCAGGGTGATGGCAAGAGAGGCTCCGGCAATGGTCTGCATCAATATAGATGAGGGAAAGCGAATCGGCATGGATCAATTCCTTCTCGAGAGGTTGAATTCACTAGTACGAGGCTTCCGCCGCCATTGCGGGCGGCTTGAAGATCGCAGTTGCGAAACCACACGATTCTACGCCTAGCGCGTATTCCTTGAGAGGCTTCAAAACAGAGGGCTGAGAAGCTGGACAGGATTTCGCCAATGATTTTACTTGAGCCATGCGGCTGAGTCGCCGGCTTGCAGCAGCACGGCTAGAATCGGCGCATGGACACGAAACTCACTTCGAACGTGGTCGCTATGGCGGAATTGAATGCGCGCGTAGTCAGCTGCGAGCGCTGCCCGCGCCTGCGTGCGTATGGCGCTGAAGTGGCAAGGGTCAAACGGCGCGCCTATCTCGGTCACGAATACTGGGGTCGGCCGGTGCCGTCGTTTGGCGATCCGATGGCGCGGGTTTTGATTCTCGGCCTAGCGCCGGGAGCGCATGGGTCGAACCGCACTGGACGACCCTTTACGGGGGACGGCTCGGGAAACTTTCTCTATCCCGTGCTGTACGAGGCGGGCTTCGCTTCGCAGCCGCACTCGACCTCGCGGGACGACGGCATGACGCTTCACGATGCGCAGATCACTGCGGTTGTTCGATGTGCTCCGCCAGGCAACAAACCGCTTCCAGACGAGATCGCGAACTGTGCGGCTTATCTCGACGAAGAGATCGCTCTGCTGTCCCGGTTACGAGTTGTGGTTTGCCTGGGCAAGATCGCCTTTGATGGCTATGTCGCACATCTTGTCCGCACCGGAGCAATCACGCGGCGCGGTATTCTGCATTTTGCACACGCGGCGGAATTCGCGGTGCCGCATGGGCGATATCTGTTAGCGACCTACCATCCCTCGCTACAGAACACGAACACCGGGAAGCTAACTGCCGGGATGTTCCTGAAAATATTCCAGAGGGCGCGGACGCTTGTATCAAAAGGCTCCTAACTTCGGGTTTCATTTTCGCGAGTTACGGAGAGATGGCAGACATCTCAATTGCACGAAAAAACATCCAGATTAGAGAGTTCATGGTTTCTGGAGGTTGGCGATGTTGATTGATGTTGTGATTGTGCTTCTTGTACTGATGTTGCTGGGTGCTATGCCTGCCTGGCCTTACAGTCGTGGTTGGGGTTACTACCCGAGCGGCGGTATCGGCCTCATCCTTGCGATCGTCGTCGTTTTGCTTTTGTTGCATGTCTTTTGAGTAAGACAAAGTTAATAACTCATTTGACAAAGACTTATCTGCAGATACTCGGCATGCGTTGCATATATGCATTAGTTTATTTGTCAAATTTTAGATAATTTCGGGTATTCGTTGTGCATCGTTAAGTAGAGTCGTGTACACTCAGGGCAGAAAGGGTCGAGAGTAACCGACCCAGAGGGTACACCTATGGATACCTTCATTGGTATCGCTGCAGGGCTCCTCCTTTGGTTCCTGATCCGAGTAATCCTACTCGGGATTTACACCGTTAATCAGAACGAACGTGCAGTCAAAACAATCTTCGGGCGAGCCGAGCGCTTACCTGACGGTTTGACGACTCTCGACGTTCCTAACCTCGCTGATTCTCTTCGTCCTGAAGAACGCGATCGCTATACCTATCCGCAAGTGCGTGTTATCCAGCCGGGCGGACCATATTTCAAACTCCCTTGGGAACGGATCTACAAGGTGAACGTGGCCACACAGACCGTGAACATGGCCTACGATCCCGAAACTCCGGCGGCCAACGATTACGGGAGGCGTCTTGAAGCAGTCACGAAGGATCAACTGAACACCGGCCTGACAGGCCAGATTCGGTTTCGGATCAGCGAGAATAATCTCTACGCATACATCTTCGGAATTAAACAGCCGTTCGTGCATGCGATGGGATATTTTGTTTGCGTCCTGCGTCAGAAGATTGCGAACTTCGAGGCGAAGCAAATCCGCCCGCCCCGGACGACCAGTTATTCCCGCGAGCAGCGAGATGATCGGGATCTCCATCAACGATCTTCGCAAGAACCTGCACGACCTCAATGACTATATGGACAAGGAGTGCCGCGCTACGCCTGCGCGCTACGGTGTCGCACTGGATGCGTCGCTGATCACCGGCATCGATCCGCCGCCGGAGGTCGAGTCCGCGTTGGCCGCGATCAATACAGCACATAATCAGGTCTCGAGCGACATCAGTCTGGCCCAGGCGGCCGCCGACCAGAAGATCGTCCAGTCGAAGCGGGCCGTCGAGATTGAGACGCTCAGGGCGCAAGCCGAGGTGCAGCCGATCAAGTTGCTCGCTGAGGAGTTAGCGCAGCTGCACCGGGCCGGTCCGAGTGTGCTCGATGCCTACATCCGAAATGTGAAGCTGAAGATTTACGAGAAAACGAAGGCCGCCTATATCGAGGTACAACGTCCATGACCTTTCTCATCTCCATCGTCGCAACTTTGGTTTTTCTCTTTCTCGGATTTCCCCTCATCCTTGCCATTTGCCGCGCATTTGGCGTCTTCACAATCGTGGAGGAGCGGACCTGCCGCGTGTATGTGCTTTTCGGCAAGGTCCTCGACATCATCGACGAGCCGGGTCTGCATTTTCTGCCGGACAGGCTTGGTCTAAAAGCGTTCATCATCAATTGGCTGGGGCAGTGCCATGTTCTCGATCTACGCCTCGATCAGGAGTATCGCCGCAGCGAGCCCGTGAACTCCGAAGAGGGCGCTCCGATGGGCATCGGTATCTGGTATGAAATGTTTATCACCGATCCCTTCGCGTACCTCTTCAAGAACACCGATCCTCGCGGCTCGCTGCGGGCCAGTGTGAGTAATGCGACGGTGCGTTGCCTGAGTAATATGCCCCTTGCCGAGATGCTCGAGACCCGCCATGAGATGAGCAATACCGTGCGTACCGAGGTCTCAGCACAATCGAAGGAGTGGGGCTATCAACTCGGCTCGGTGTACATCCGCAAGGTACATTTCCGCGATGCGGGGATGATTCGGCAGATTGAGGAGAAGGTGGTGAATCGGCTGCGGCAGGTCACCTCCGCCATCAAGCAGGCGGGCGCCAACCAGGTCAGCGTCATTACCAGTTCCGCCGAGCGGGAGGCATCGATAGAGTTTGGCAAGGCAACGGCAATTCGTCCGAGCACTCTAGGCGAAGCGCTCAAGGAAATATCTCAGGACGGCGCGGTTTCCAATGCGCTCTTTGAGGTGCTGGAAACGCAGAGGCTGACGCAAGGCGATACCCAGCTGATCATGGTTTCGTCGGGTGGGCAAACCCGCCTGCTGACCGACCTGCTAGCGGCGACCCGCTGACAGATGATTGTTGCTGGTTGAAGGCAGGTTCCGGATGTAGTTCGTCAATTCATTTTGGAGCGGGAGACCGGGATCGAACCGGCGACATTCAGCTTGGGAAGCTGACGTTCTGCCACTGAACTACTCCCGCTCGCGGTTGGAGCATCAAATGCGATTGTAGTGGGATTGCTCTTTAGCGACAACCAGCCACGACTCGTCCGGCAATGGGATTGCCCGAACTGAAAAAGTTAGCAGGAGATTCCAGCCTTTTGCAGGGCGTCTTTCAAGTCCTTCATGCTGACTCGGGTGGAGGCTTCGGGTGTGCCGGCTCCGCGCCAGTGGGTTTCGAGGCTGAGACCATAGTGATAGCCGTCCTGCTTTAGGGCGCGAAGTTGTCCGACCCAATCGACTACTCCAGTGCCGACCGGTTCCCAATCGTATTTGCCGTCCGGCTTGCGGGTAACGTTCTTGCAGTGGCAGTGGCCGATGCGGTCTTTGGGCAGCGCATCGTATCCGTTGGGAAACGGGACATTGCCGGGGAAGGTACCAGCGTTGCCGGGGTCCCAATTGATCATGAAGTTCTTGTTCGGGATCGCTGCCAGCACTGCTGCGCCTTCTTCTCCGGTGCCGGTGTTGCAGGCCATCTCGTTTTCGAGCAGCAGGATGACGTTGCTCTTGGCACAGGTTTCCGCCGCTTCTTTCAGCTTGGCGTTGATTGCCGCGCGGTAGGGCTTCTGATCTTCGAGCCTCCAAAAGTCGAAACAGCGGATGCGATCGGTCTTGAAGGCTTTGGTCAGCTCAATGCACTTGGTGAGCAGGGCGTCCTGTTCTTTGAAATCAAAATCCGCGTGAAACTGGTCGTGCCGGGGGCTCTCTTTGGAGAGCGGCGCGCCGGGCCAATCCACTTTGAAGAGCGGGCTGGCGATGTCGGTGACGCGGAGGTTGTATTTCTCCAGAATTTTGACGGAGTCTGCGATTTCCTTCTCATTGAGCGCGGTCACGTTCTTGTTCCACATGCTGCGCAACTCGATCCACTTGAGGCCGAAGTCCTGCGAGGCCACCTGGCAGGCATGATCGAAGTCGGGCGAGATTTCATCGTTGATGACGGCGAGGCGGAATGGGCAGGTCATTGCTGTGTCCGCGGGATGTAACTGCCGCGCCTGCGCGGGAGGCTAAAGGTAGTCGGGAAGCCACGCCTGCAACTGCCAACCTACCAAGAAAATTACGACGCGAGACGGCCATGGAAGACTCCTTTTCGCAATTAACAGACCACTCTAGATGCGGTCCGCAAGACAAATCAATGCCTGGGGATAGATTTTGTTGCAAGTATGGAGGAATTCTTCTTAAGGGGCGTATTTTTGGCTGGAATGGACGCCGGGTTGGGCACGAAACTCGACTCGATGCAGGGTGCGATCACTGCGGCGACGAAGGCACGTAGCCGGTCTTTTCTTCTTCCTTCTTTTGCTTCTTCTGTTCGGCGAAGAATTTTTCCTGGTCGGTCTGCAATTGCGTGGCCTGATCGACCAGGCTTTGGGCGGCGTCCGCTGCTGTCTTTCTGGGGAAGTCGTAGACCGGATCGGGCGGCGGTTTGTTCACCGTATCGAGCCACTTCTTGCTTGCGGGAATCAGGTCTTTCAGGGCTTTGCGAATGTCGGCGTGAGTTTCATCGTAGTTGTCGAGATTGTCCTGCAGCTCATCGACGAGATACGTGTATTCCTGAAGCAGTTTGCGTATCTTTGGAGGCTTGTTCTGGATTCGGGTGTCTCCGACCATCTCCGCGATTGCGTCGGTGCGCTGCGCGATGAAGGTCATGAACAGCTTGACGCGTTCGATGGGCTCGTCGGCGACCTCGCGGAGCTTTTCGACCTCGGCCTCTGTGAGCGGGTCGTTTTTGTCCTGGGCTGCAGCGAGGGGCACCAGACTGGTCAGGACGAGGAACGTCACCAGTAAGATGCGGAGCATGCGGAGGGAAGCAAGTGCCGTGTGCAGCTGCGGTTTTCGCGGTGTCGACACCTTTGTCTACTTCCGGAAGACCTGAAGCATCAACTCCGCCTGCACTTGATTGAGTTGCTTGAGGGTGGCGTCAAGGGTTGGCCTGTCCTCGAGAGAGGCCTGGGACAGGATGTCATGGAGTCGGAAAGCAGTGTGGCGCATCAGGATCTCGGCGTTCTTGAGCCGCTTACTGTCGTTGGCCATGTCCATGTGGATCTTGGCCGCGTATTCCTGGACGGAGTGGATGGTGGTGGATGCCTGAGCGGCGTCGCCAGCGGACAATTGTCGCCCGGCCAGCTCCGTCATCTGGTGGACGAGCTCGGCGTAGAGGAAACACTGCTCGCGTGGACCAGCCTGGCTGGCGCGAGCCTCGAGTGCGAGCAGCGCTTGAGCATCAGGGATTTTGTCATCGATGGCGCAAAGGCCAGTAGCGGGCACAAGGAGAGCAAGGGAGAGGATGCTTGCCGATACAGCAACGAACCGCATAATGCACCTCCTTGGGGTGCTACGGACTCGATACGCTAGTTCGACTTTTCAAGAGCGATCAGCCTGTGCTGCGCCTCCCACTCTTGATCTGGAAACTTCCCGGCGGAGACCGCAAGGAACTTCTTATAGTACTCCACCGCTTCCTTCTTCTGGTGCAAATTATCGTACGCCGTTGCCCGGAGAAAGTTACTTCCAGCATTTTCGTCGGCAAATTTTGCTCTCATGGAAAGCGATTGCAGTACCAACAGGTATTGCTTGTCCATGGAGGCGGCGATGGCGAGCTGCATCCAGTCGTCGGGATTTTCCGGAGAAACCTTGAGCGCCGCCTGAAACGCGGTAATCGCCTCGGGATAACGGTGCTGCTGCAATAGATTCTCAGCCCGGCTATTCAAAAGGTCGGCGTTTTGCGGATATTTCTTGAGCAGATCGACCAGAATGGGGTCGCCTTTCTCCGGATTCCCGTTCTGGGTGTAGGCGTCGGCCAGCATTCCTCCGATCAGCGGATCGTCGGGCTTGAGGGTGTGCAGTTTCTCCAGAACGGCGATCGCCTCGTCTTTTTTCCCCTCGTAGGTCAGGGTGCTGGCGAGCTGGGAGTTGAGCGCGGGGTTATCCGGATCGCGGGATATGGCGGTGCGCAATAGCTGCTCGGCCTCAGAATATTTTTTTTCTTTGAGCAACAGATGGACGAGTCCGGCGGTCGCATCGGAGGACTCAGGCTGTCGCGCCAGCAGCTGACGGTAGGCGGCTTCGGCGGTCTCGTCGTCTTCGTTGGCGGTCGCGATCTCGGCGGTTAGGAGCAAATCGTCCGGTTGCTCGGGGCCGAGGTGAAGGGCATCCAGAAGATGCTCTTTGGCCGCCGCCGGGTCGGAGGTGCGCTCCAGCCGGGCGAGCGCTCGGTAGGCTTGAGCCTGCGCGACAGGGTTGGGCGGATCGGGCTGGAGCGTTACCGCTGTCGTCAGCTGCTCCTGCGCCTCCTGCGGATGACCTTCCCGGGCGAGCAACAAGCCGAGCGAAAGGCGAGATTCGAAGCGCTTGGGATCAGCATCGATTGACTTCTTATAGTTGGCGATTGCTGCGTCGGGATGGTTCTCGGCGTCCTCTAAGTAGCCGAGGTCGAAGAGTGCCCGGGCATCATTCGGGTGGGCGGAGAGCCAGGGAAGGAGCAGGCTCCGCGCCTTTGTGTAGTTCTGCAGCGCAATATTGCCTTCGGCGTCGGCGAGCGGAGTTGCGGCCGCGTCTTGCGTGGGTCTCGGAGGTGTGTCGGGTGCTGAAGTTCCGGGCGGCAGCGGGGCTTGTTGCGCCCTGGCAGGGTGACTAACGATAACGGTAATCAGAAGGGCGGACGCCACGCCAATCAAAGACCGGCCAGAAAACTTGCAACTACAACGACTCATGTTCAAACTACGACTTCCTTTGGGGCTGTTCTTGGCGCGAGCGCGCGGGCGAGCCACTGGCCGGTGTGTGACTCAGGCTTCGATGCCACGGTCTCCGGAGTTCCGGTGGCGACTACGCGGCCACCTGCCGCGCCGCCCTCGGGGCCGAGGTCGATGACCCAGTCGGCTGACTTGATGACATCCAGATTGTGTTCGATCACGACCAGCGAACCGCCGGCGTCGATCAGCTTGCGGAAGGCGGTGAGCAGCTTGCCCACGTCGTCGAAATGCAGCCCGGTAGTCGGCTCGTCGAGGATGTAGAGGACCCGGCTCTTGGCTTTCTTTGCGGTTGGGGTGCCGTTCGCCTCGGTGGAATTTGTGCGGATGGTCGCGCGGCCTGTAGCGAGATGCGATGCAAGCTTGACGCGCTGCGCTTCTCCACCGGAGAGCGTTGTCGCCGACTGGCCAAGACGTACATAGCCGAGGCCGACCTCTTCGAGCACGGCGAGCTTGTCGAGGATCTTTGGGTTGCCGACGAAGAAGCGCAGCGCCTCCTTTACCGTCATCTGCAGCACTTCATGGATGTTCTTGCCCTTGTATTTGACTTCGAGGGTGCTCGATTTGTAACGGGTGCCGTTACATTCTTCGCAGGGCAGCTCGACGTCGGCGAGGAACTGCATTTCGACAGTCACCGTGCCATCGCCGTCGCAGACATCGCAGCGGCCTCCGGGGACGTTGAAGGAGAAATGTCCGGCGGCATATCCGCGGCGCTGGGCCTCGGGCTGAGCGGCGAAGAGTTCGCGGATTGAATCGAAGGCCTTTATATAAGTCACGGGATTCGATCGCGGAGTGCGCCCGATCGGCGCCTGGTCGACGAGGACGATGTTGTTCAGGAACTCGGTGCCGGAGAGCTCTTTGTAGAGACTCCGTGGATCGCTGCCCTCACCCATTCCCAGCTCATAGGCAACCCCGCGATAGAGAACATCGTGGACGAGCGTCGACTTTCCTGAGCCGGAGACTCCGGTGATGCAGACCAACAGGCCGAGGGGAATCTCGCAGTCGACGCCTTTCAGGTTATGGATGCGCGCGCCTTTGACTCTCAACCATTCTTTGCCGGGTTCACGACGCCGCACGGGGACGGGAATGGACATTAGCCCGTTCAGGTAGCGGCCGGTGATGGAGTCGGGGTTGGCCTCAACTTCGGCAACGGTTCCAGCGGCCAGCAATTTGCCGCCGAACTCGCCTGCGCCGGGACCGAGGTCGAGCAGGTAATTCGACGCGCGAATGACGTCCGGGTCGTGCTCGACGACGATGATCGTGTTGCCGAGGTCGCGCAGCTCTTCGAGGATGCGAATGAGTTTGGCGGTGTCGCGCGGATGCAGGCCGATCGAGGGTTCGTCCAGAACATAGAGGGCTCCGACGAGGCGTGAGCCAAGCGAGGTGGCGAGCTGGATCCGCTGCGATTCGCCGCCGGAGAGTGTTGCCGCGAGCCGATCGAGGGTGAGGTAATCGAGGCCGACGGCGTCGAGGAAATGCAGGCGCTGCCAGACCTCGGTGAGGATGCTTCCGGCAATCTCGTGCTGCGCGGGAGTCAGTTTGAGTTCGCTGAAAAACTGGTTAGCAGCGCGGATGGTCATCGCGGCGGTTTCGCAGATATTCTTGCCGTTCACTCGCACCGCGCGGGCCTCGGCGCGCAGTCGCTGACCTTTGCATTCGGGACAAGTTGCATAGCCGCGATACTTGCTCAGCATCACGCGCACATGCAGTTTGTATTTCTTGCGCTCCATCAGCGTGAAAAAGCCGTGAACTCCTGGGAACGAGTCGCTGCCGTTTAGGATGAACTCCTGCTGATCGAGCGGGAGGTCGTACCAGGGGACGTCAGTCGGGATTCCGTACTGTTTGGCTACCCGCTTGAGTTCTGTCTGATAGGCGCGGTACTTGGGGCGTTGCCATGGGTCGATTGCGCCGTTATCGAGGGTCTTCGATTTGTCGGGGATGATGAGATTGAGGTCGAAGTCGATGGTGTTGCCGAACCCCTGGCAGCGCGGGCAGGCTCCGAATGGGTTGTTGAACGAGAAGAGGCGCGGCTCGGGCTCGCGGTAGACGCGATGGCAGGTCTTGCATTCGAAGGCGGTGGAGAAACGGAGGCGTTCGCGCGGGGCTTCCCATGGCTCGCGCGGGACGATTTCGTAAAGAATTTCGCCTGACTCGCGATAGCCGATCTCGGCGGCGTCGACGATGCGGGCGCGGCTTTCCGGCGAGACGACGATGCGGTCGACGAGGACGAAGACCGGGCGCGAGAAATCGACTTCGAGAATCGACTCGGGCGTGGAGAATTCGTAGATCTTTTCGTCCTGGTAGAGGCGGTTGAATCCGCGCCGGCGCAAGTCGGTGAGACGCTCTTTGAGGGCTTCGGTGAGTGGGTCGACTTTTGTTTCTGGGGGGGTCTTCTTTGTGGGCTTCCGTCCTCTTGCGGCTGGTTTGGCAGGCGTCTCCAGCTTGAGAGCCTCGTCGGGCAGCGACGGCGGAATCTGTTTTTGTACCGGAAAGATGGCGTGGAGTCGTGTGCCTTCCTTGATCGACAGAATCGCGGCGGCGATTTCGTCGACCGAATCGCGCTTGACGACTCCATCGCAGACGAGGCAGTGGACGGTCCCGCAGCGCGCGTAGAGGAGGCGCATGTAGTCGTAAATCTCGGTGGCTGTGGCGACGGTGGAGCGCGGATTGCGCGTCGAGTTCTTCTGCTTGATCGCGATTGCCGGGGCGAGTCCGTCGATGAGGTCGACGTCGGGCTTTTCGATTCGCTCCAGAAACTGGCGCGCGTAGGCGGAGAGCGATTCGACGTAGCGGCGCTGGCCCTCGGCGTAGACGGTGTCAAAGGCGAGCGAGGATTTCCCGGATCCTGAGACTCCCGAAACGACGGTCAGTTGGCCATGAGGGATGTCGCAGTCGATGTTTTTCAGGTTGTGGGTCCGCGCGCCGCGGATGACGATCTGATCGGTCAAAGCTGAACTGCACCTCGGGCGGAAGAAAGGCAGCCGGTCTGTGTGGGAACCCAGCCGCGCATAGCGCAGTCTTTATTATAAGGAGCGCGACACAGTGTGGATCGGGAGGCGAGTGAAGCGCAACCGCCCATTTGGCTTTTCAACGCAATCATGTGGGGGAGCGGGCGAGGATGGTGTAACCTTCCGATCAAGAGAAATATTGCTGCAGAGATATTGCCGCCACTTCCTCTTCGGTGGGCACAGTCTGCCACCTTCGAATCCTGTCCTACTGGCGTTGCTCCGGAAGATTGTTAGTTTTCCCGAAATGGAGAGCCATAGCCAATGCCTTCTCTGAGAAATCTGCGCCTTATTCTCCAACTTTCGGCCGTCTTCCTGCCGATCTCCGGCTCGGTTGTCGCCATTGGCCAGGAGCACGAGCACCGAGGGTTTTATCGATTCCCGGCGATCCACGGTGACACCATTGTCTTTGCCTCCGAAGGAGATTTGTGGTCGGTATCTGTGCAGGGCGGCGCGGCGCGGCGGCTCACCTCCGATCCTGGGGAGGAGAGCATGGCGACGATCTCTCCCGATGGCCAGACGGTGGCCTTCGCCGGCCAATATGAGGGGCCGACCGAGGTATACACCATTCCGATCGATGGCGGACTGCCTCAGCGGCGCACCTGGGACGGGAATGCGCGGCCGACAGGATGGTCTCCTGACGGGCGCCTGCTGATTACGACCGGCCGCTACTCGACTCTGCCTGATCCCAAACTTGTGCTACTTGGCAGCCATGGCGAACGGGAGATCGTGCCGCTTGCCTCGGCGTCGCAGGGAGTATACTCCGCCGACGGTAAGACTCTCTTCTTTACCCGCTGGGACAAACAAGGCAGCCAGACGAAACGCTACAAGGGCGGCTGGGCCGAGAACTTATGGAGCTTCGACGGCCACGACGAGGCGACTGCCTTGACGGCCGATTATCCGGGCGCCTCCCGCAACCCGATGTTTTGGAATGGGCGCATTTATTTCCTTTCCGATCGCGACGGCGTCATGAATGTTTATTCGATGGACGAGCAGGGTCATGGCATCAAAGAGGAGAGCCACCAGCGCGGATTCGATATCGACTCGGCGTCGATCTTCGACGGCCGCATTGTCTACGCGTGCGGGGCCGACCTCTGGCTGCTTGATCTTAAGAGCGGCCACGAGCAAGTCATCCCCATCACCCTGGTTTCGGACTTCGACCAGTTGCGCGAGCACTGGGTCAAAAAGCCGCTCGACTACCTGACCGCCGTGCACATTGCCCCCGACGGCGGCAGCGCGGTCTTTACCGCCCGCGGCGAGGTCTTTACCCTTCCGGCGAAGAGCGGACGCATCGTTAAAGTGGCGGGGAGTTCGGAGATTCGCTACCGCGAGGCGCGTTTTCTGCCGGATGGCAAGAGCATCGTCGCGCTCTCGACGCAGAGTGGCGAGACCGAGTTCTGGAAGTATCCGGTCAACGGCGCGGGCGCGGCGGAACAGTGGACGCACGACGCCAAAGTGCTTCGCTGGGATGGGATTCCTTCGCCCGATGGCCGGTGGCTCGCCCATTATGACAAAGACCAGCAGCTCTGGCTCTATGACATCAAGGCGAAACAGGACAAACGAATCGCCCAATCTATGAATGGCGATTTCAACGATCTAAGTTGGTCGCCGGACAGTCGCTGGCTGGCCTATGAGGAGAATGCCGACAACAATTTCACGCGGATCAAGGTGCTCAATGTAGAGACCGGAGCGATCCAGGCGTTGACCTCGGACCGGTATAACAGCATGGACGCCACGTGGAGTTCTGACGGGAAATGGCTGTATTTTCTCTCGGACCGGGCGCTGAATACGACGGTACCTTCGCCGTGGGGGTCGCGCGAGCCCGAGCCACACTTCGATCGCCCCGTAAAGGTCTACGAGCTGGCCCTCACGCCCGGACAGCGCTCGCCGTTTTTACCTGCAGACGAACTTCATCCCGATGCGGTCAAAAAAGATGACGACAAGGCGGACAGCAAGACAGAGGATGCTAAGAAGGGCGAGGACGAAAAGACCGCTGCCGCGAAGGATTCCGGCGACGACAAAAAAACTGAAAACCAGGCGGATAAGAAGGACGAGAAGAAGCCCGTCGAGGTGAAGATCGACTTTACCGATCTGGCTTCGCGTCTTAGCGAAGTGCCTGCGCCCGCGGGAAACTATGACAGCCTCCAGGCGACGGACAAGCGACTTTGCTGGCTGAATGCGTCCGACGAGGTCAAGCCGAAGGCGTCGTTGCAGTGTCTCGACATCGCGAACAAGGGCGACGAGCCCGATACCATCCTGGCCGACGTCAAAGGCTATGAGATTTCGCTCGACCGGAAGAAGACCCTGGTGAGTAAGGGTGACGACTTCTACATCCTCGATTCCGATGTGAAGGGTAGCGCCCTCTCCGATCCAAAGGCCCTTGCCAAGGCGAGCATCAACCTCTCGCGGTGGACTTTTTCGACGAATCCAAGAGAAGAATTTCGGGGAATCTTCTTCGACGCCTGGAGGCTGGAACGGGACTACTTTTATGACCGCAATATGCAGGGAGTCGACTGGAAGGCGATGCGCGAGCGCTATCTGCCGCTGGTTGACCGCGTCTCCGATCGGGCGGAGTTGAACCAGGTGATTGCCCAGATGGTCGGCGAACTCTCTGCATTGCATATCTTTGTGCGCGGGGGAGACGCGAGAAAGCCCGCTGACCAGATCGATCTGGCGTCGCTGGGCGCGCGGCTGCGCCGGGACGAAAAGGCTGGAGGCTACGTCGTCGAGCATGTCTACCTGCACGATCCGGATTTGCCCAGCCAGGCGCCTCCGCTGGCCCGCCCGGAGTCGCTGGTCCAGGACGGCGAGGTGATTGTGAGCATCGACGGAGTTGACCTGCTCAGCGTCTCAGATGAACGAGAGCTGCTGCGCGGCAAGGCAGGGACCCAAGTACTGCTGCACGTCAAATCGGCCTCAGGCGCGCAGCGGGACGTGCTCGCGACTCCCATAAAGGCTGAAGACGAGACGAAGCTGCGCTATGCCGAATGGGAGTATACGCGCCGTCTGAAAGTGGAGACCGACTCGGCCGGAAAGATCGGCTATGTGCATTTGCAAGCCATGGGATCGGAAGATATTGACCAGTGGGCGCGGGATTACTACCCGGTCTTCGACCGGCAGGGTTTGATCATCGACGTTCGTCACAACCATGGCGGCAACATCGACTCATGGCTGCTGGGTAAGCTGCTTCGCCAGGCCTGGTTCTACTGGCAGCCGCGCGTCGGCAATCCGAGCTGGAACATGCAGTATGCCTTTCGCGGGCATATTGTCGTGCTTTGCGATTTTGATACCGCGTCGGACGGCGAAGCGTTCGCCGAAGGCTTTCGCCGACTGAAATTAGGCCAGGTCATCGGCACTCGGACGTGGGGTGGAGAGATTTGGTTGAGCGGGTCCAACTTCGAGGTAGACAAGGGGATCGCGACGGCCGCGGAGACCGGCGTCTACGGGCCGGAAGGCAAGTGGCTGATCGAGGGGCATGGAGTCGATCCCGATATCGTGGTCGACAATCTTCCGCATGAAACCTTTGACGGAGCCGATGCTCAGCTCCAGGCCGGGCTCGATTTGCTGAAGAGGGAAATTCAGGCAGACCCGAGACCTGTGCCGGCCGCTCCGCCTTACCCCGATAAGGCGTTTCATTACAAGCAGTGATCCAAGGGGAGTTCCTAAGCGACGAGGCTCGGGATTAGTAAATCTGGAAGTTGACTTCGATGTTGACTTCAACCGGGACCGCATGGCCCTGATACATGGCTGGCCGGAACTTATACTGGCGGACGGCTTCGACGGCTTTTTCGTCGAGGCCCATGCCGAGCCGGCGTATGACGCTGACATGCTGCGGATTTCCCTGAGTGTCGACGATTAGCGTAACTACGACGATTCCGGTGTACTTGGCGCGGCGGGCTTCATCGGAATATTCGGGGTCGACGGACGAGATTACCGTGGGAGGCGAAACGCCGCCGCCGACGTGATAGACGCCACCACCGGTTCCGCCGCCTGAGCCAGGGCCGTATCCGCCGCCGGTTCCGGAACCGAGTCCGCCATTCTTGCCGCTGCCCATACCGGCTCCGCTGCCGGTCCCGTTCGAGGCCAGCTGAACCTGGTTTGAGGTTGGCATGCCGAGGTTCGGCATATCCACCTGGGGCAGCGGGATGTTCTTGGGCATGATGATCGTCGGATCGACCGCCAGCTTCGGGTTGTCGTTGCGGACGATCTGTGGGGGCGTGATTTGCTTGGTGTCCAGCTTGGGAATGCGGCCTTTGGAGACTTGGACAAGATCATGGTCGCCACCACCACCACCGCCGCCCATGACATCCATCTTGGGCGGAGCCATCGGGGTATAAGGCTTTAGATCGACGACTTCGGTTGGCGTTTTCGGCGGGACGGCGCGTACCCGAAGTCCGTTCCAGAGAAGCACCGCTAGGGTCGTGCCGATCACCATAATCATGGCGGCGACGCCGGGGCCGAGCTTACGGGGCAGCGGTACGGCAAAGGGATCGGCGATCTGCACGGCCTGCGAGGTCAGCTGGAGGGGTGGCAGCTTTCGGGGGAAGAGGAAATCTTGAACGTTAGTGCTGAGGGTTTTCCAGATAGGTTCTTCGCGGATGCTTAGTGTGTCTTCAGCGGGCTTCGAGGTCAGCTCGAGGGGCGCCTGCTTGACCGGCGCGAAAACGTCCTTGAGGTTGGCGACCAGCGAGGCCCACATCGAGCCCTCGGTCTCGACCAGCAGGCGTGGTTCTTCTTCGCTGGCGGTCAAGCCCGGATTCGCGAGCTTTTGGGGGTCGAGTTCCGGAGGTGTCAAAAGCTGGTAGCTCATCTACAGATTGTCCAGGGAACTCTGGCGGTAGCCTTTCCCGAGCATCTCTCCATTATGGACGACCGCAGTCCGTATTGTCTGTACGGCGATGCGCGAAAATTTTCATCAGATGGTCGGAAGAGGAAGATCCCCCACCAGACAATCTCTCGCGGGCGCCTTGAACGGCCTCAAGAAATGGGATGCAATCGGCAGACGTCCTCGAAATGTCTGGACGGTCTTTACCTTACACCTATAGACGGCCCATGCCGCTGGAAGGTCACTTCCATTGTAAAACGGGTACGCCAAATATAGAACGGCCCGCGCGGCTACAATAGATGTTGACCATTTCTGGAAATAGCAGGAGAAACGATGTCCGCACCACAGCCGGATGAGAAGGCGAGCGCCAGTTCTGCCCTTCCCGGACCCGCACTGAAAGACACCCTTACCCTTCCGCAAACCGACTTCCCCATGAAGGCGAACCTGCCCCAGAACGAGCCGGCGAGGCTTGCCGGGTGGCAGCGGGAGGGCCTTTACGCGCAGATTCGCGAAGCCCGCAAAGGATCGAAAAAGGGCACATACATTCTTCACGATGGGCCGCCTTATGCCAACGGTGACCTGCACCTCGGCCACGCTTTGAACAAGGTGCTGAAGGACTTTGTCGTCAAATCGAAGACCATGGCCGGATATGACGCCCCCTATGTTCCGGGTTGGGACTGCCATGGCCTGCCGATCGAGATCAAGGTAGACGAGCAGCTGGGGCGGAAGAAGCTGGAAATGCCGGCGATCGCCGTCCGCCGCGCCTGCCGGGAATATGCGCAGAAGTACGTCGATCTGCAGAGCGAGGGCTTTCAGCGGCTGGGAGTCTTTGGGCAGTTCGACGATCCTTACCTGACGATGTCGAAGGGGTATGAGGCGAAGATCGCTGAGACGTTCTTTGAGTTCTTTGAGCAGGGCTTTGTTTACAAGGGGTTGAAGCCGGTTTATTGGTGCATCCACGACCGCACGGCGCTTGGCCGAGGCCGAGGTTGAGTATGAGATGCATACCAGCCCTAGCATTTATGTGCGCTATGGGCTGTTGAGCGACCCAGCGGCCATCGATCCCGCGCTGGCTGGTAGTCACGTCAACACGATTATCTGGACGACGACTCCGTGGACGCTGCCTGCGTCGCTGGCGGTGGCGTTTCATCCGGATTTTGACTATGTGGCATTGGAGCAGGATGGGCAGGTTTACATCGTGGCCGATGCGCTTGCCGCGGCTACGCGCGAGGCCTGCAAGCTTGAGGCGGCGGTTGAGGTTGCGCGATTTAAGGGCGTGAAGCTGGAGGGGGTCGTCTTCCAGCATCCGTTTTTGGATCGGGAGATCCTGGGCGTCAACGCCGACTACGTGACCACCGAGCAGGGAACTGGCGCCGTGCACACTGCACCTTCTCATGGAGCGGACGATTTCTACACTGGCGGCCGCTATGGTCTGGATCAGACGACCAAGGTCGACAATGCCGGGCGCATCTTTGATGGCCTGCCGGAGTATGACGGCCTGAAGGTCTTCGATGCCAATGCTCCGATCATCGAGCTGCTGAAGTCGCGCGGCGCGCTCATGGGGCAGTCGGAGATTTATCACTCGTATCCGCATTGCTGGCGCTGCCATCACCCGATCATCTTCCGCGCCACCGAGCAGTGGTTCATCAATATGGATACGCCGATGAAGCGGGATGACGGGTCGCCTACGACCTTCCGGCAATACGCGCTCGACGAGATCGAGCAGGTGAAGTGGGACCCGGCGTGGGGCAAAGAGCGCATTTCGAATATGGTGCAGAGCCGGCCCGACTGGTGCATTTCGCGGCAGCGTATCTGGGGCGTGCCGATTGCTGTCTTGTCATGTACGAGCTGCGGGAAGCTCGTCGAGGATTCGGCGCTGAACAAGCGAATCGTCGCTCTCTTTGAGCGGGAGGGCGCGGACGCCTGGTACACGCATGAAGCCGATGAGCTGATTCCGGAGGGCACCGTCTGCGCGAAGTGTGGCGCGGGCGAGTTCGCGAAGGAGATGGACATCGTCGACGTGTGGTTCGAGTCGGGATGCAGCTGGAGGGCGGTGCTGCGGCCTCCGACATTCGACGGCAAGCCCGCCGATTTATATCTGGAGGGCAACGATCAGTTTCGCGGCTGGTATATGTCATCGCTGATGAACTCCGTCGCTCTGCGTCAGACTGCGCCCTACCGCATGACCCTGACTCCCGGCTGGACGCTCGATGAGCAGGGTCGTGCTCTCTCGAAGTCGCGCGGGACGGATATTCCTCCGACTGAGGTTGCGAGCCAGCTTGGCGCGGAGATCATTCGGCTGTGGGTCGCTTCTGTGGATTATCGCGAGGATGTTGTCGCGAGCATTCCGCTGCTGAAGCGACTGGCGGAAGAGATTTATCGCAAGCTGCGGAACACGTTCCGGTTTCTGCTGGGAAATTTGTTTGGCTTTGATCCGGTAAAGGATTCGCTGAGCTTTGATGATCTTCAGCCTTTAGATCAGTACATGCTGGCCAAGACCCGCGAGCTGACGGAGAAGGCGCTGAAATGGTATGAGGATTTCGAGTTCAACCGCATTTTTCATGCGATCAACGAGTTCTGCAACGCCGATCTAAGTGCGCTGTATCTGGATGTGCTGAAGGACCGGATGTACACCTTTGCTCCGACGAGCAAGGAGCGGTTGTCGGCGCAGACGGCGCTTTACAAGATCACCGATGCGCTGGTGCGGCTCGTGGCTCCGATCCTTAGCTATACGGCGGATGAGGTTTGGGGTTATATGCCGAAGGTTGAGGGTCGGGTGGGGAGTGTGCATCTGGCGGAGTTTCCGGCGCCCGATGAAGTATCGCCCGCGAAAGTCGGACATTGCTTCATGATTGGGGATTGCTGCTCGAGATTCGCGGTCGAGTGCTGAAGGCGCTTGAGGCCGAACGGAAGGGTTCAAAGCATCGGAAAGGCGTTGGAGGCGAAAGCCGTCCTCACTTCGTTGCAGTCTGGCGATATTCGAAACCTTCTTGCGAAGTATGAGCCCTCTCTCAAAGAGCTGTTAAACGTGTCGCAGGCGGAGATTCGTCTCAACCGCGAGTTGTTTGGCGGCTTCACGTCAATAGAGAACCTAGAAGAAACCGTGGGTCCCTTGGGACTCGACGTGGCAGCTGTCCCTGCCGACGGCATCAAATGCGAGCGCTGCTGGAACTATCGCACCGACACCGATTCCTACGGTCCGTGGCCTGTTGTGTGCGGGCGGTGCAGGAAGGCTCTCGATGAAATGGGATACTCCGAGCTGAATGCGAGCGTCGCGCAATGAGCACCGCAGCCGTCGTCTCCCAGCGCTCATCCAGCAAGCTGCAGTTCCTCTTCGGATTGTCGGCCATCATCATCCTGCTCGACCGGATTACGAAGATCTGGGTCTCGCGGCATATCGATGTTGGGGAAGCGCGAACCGTCATCCCTGGTGTCTTCAGCATTTCGCATGTGATGAATGACGGCGCGGCTTTCAGCCTCTTCTCGTATTCCTCGAGGCCGCAGCTGGTTCGGGTGATGCTGATCTCGTTCTCGGTGATCGCGGCGGTTGCGGTCTTTGTGTTTCTGCTGAAGATGGGGCGGCAGATTACGGTGACGACGGTGGCGCTGGCGCTGATTCTCGGCGGCGCGGTGGGCAATCTGTATGATCGCCTCGCCTATGGCACGGTGATCGACTTCCTTGAAGTCCATATCATTCTTGGCCACTGGAATTACCACTGGCCGGACTTTAATGTCGCCGACTCGGCAATCGTTGTGGGCGGGATACTGCTATTTCTGGGTGCGGTGATGAATACGAGCGAGCGCCCCGAATAAAGGGACGGAGTGAGCCAATTCAAATGACATCAGATGAAGTCAAAGCGCAGTTAGAGGCGGTGGGGTTGCTGCCGGTTCTTCGCGCCAAATCGATTCCGGAGGCGCATGCGCTCGTTGAGGCGATCTACGCCGGCGGCGTGACGGTGATCGAAGTGACCATGACAGTTCCTGGGGCGATTGACCTGCTTCGCGACCTAAAGGCGAAGTATGGCAGCAAGGTGCTCCTCGGCTCCGGTACGGTGACCACGGCTGCTCAGGCGCAGGCGACGATTGAGGCAGGCGCCGAGTTCGTGCTCAGCCCCAGCCTTCACCTCGACGTGATCGCCAAGACGAAAGAGCTGGGTAAGGTGTCGATTCCGGGTGCGCTTACTCCGACTGAAGTGATCACTGCGTGGGAGGCCGGGGCCGATTACGTCAAGGTCTTTCCCTGCTCGGCGATGGGTGGGGCGAGTTATCTGAAGTCTTTGCTGGCTCCGTTTCCGCAACTCAAACTCATCCCTACGGGTGGAGTGACGGTGGCTACCGCGGCCGATTTCCTGAAGGCCGGAGCGATGGCGCTCGGCGTTGGCTCTGATCTGGTGAATGCGACGGCTATTGCGGAAGGGAAGGCGTGGATTGTGACCGATATGGCGAGAGCCTATATGGATGTGATTCAGGAGACGCGGTCAGGCTCCTGAACTTCGGTCGAAATGTACACTTGCCCCATGGCGCAAGGATTCTTCCTCACGTTTGAGGGACTCGACGGTTCGGGCAAGACGACGCAGCTTCGCCGTCTCGCTTCCTGGCTTGCGGCGCGTGGTGAAGATCCGCTGGTTACGCGTCAACCGGGCGGAACGAAGACGGGCGACCGGATTCGAGCACTGTTGCTGGATTCGAAGACGGAGGCGCTCGATCCGCGTACCGAACTCGGGTTGATGTTTGCCGACCGGACGCAGGCGATTGCCGAGGTGATTGCTCCGGCGCTTGAGCAGGGGCGCATTGTTCTTTGCGACCGCTTTACCGACTCGACGGAAGCCTATCAGGGCGGCGGTCGTGAGTTGGGGAGTGAGATCGTTTTGGCGCTTCACCAGACGATGTGCGGCGGTTTGCAGCCTCATCTGACCATCCTGCTGCTTCCCGATTTTGAAGCCTCACTGGAACGTGCGCGGCGCCGCAATGCGCGCCCCGGGGTCGTCGATGAGGGCCGCTTTGAGCGCGAGGGAGAGGCGTTTTACAGGCGTGTCTTCGACAAGTATCGCGAGATTGCCGCGCGTGAGCCTGTGCGTGTGGTGGTAATCGATGGCGATTTGCCCATTGAAGAAGTGCACCAGAGGGTCGTAAGACTGGTACAAGAGCGATTGGCCACAAGGTTAACATCTGCGATTCTGCGGTAGGTGTCACTCCATTCATTTACAGGCGCTCTTGGCTCATATCCTTATGGCAACTATCTGGCAGACACGCGATGAAAAGGACTTCGTCGTTGTGGAGCGGGACGGCTATCGTTATCCGCCCGGTCTGAAGCTCAATCTGCCTCTCTACCTGTCGCGGAAGTTTTTCAAGCCCGGCAATCCGATCCGGCTTTTCGAGCATCTGGTGGCTACCTACGGGCCGGTTTCGCATTACAAGATTGGTACCAGCCATATCGTTTTCATCAATGATCCCGGCCTAATCGCGGAGGTGCTGATCAACCAGCCGCAGAACTTCATCAAGGAGCGCACCCAGCGGCGGATGAAGATTTTGCTCGGCGAGGGGCTGATCACCAGCGATGGCGAGATCCACAAGCGCCAGCGCCGCATAGCCGCGCCGGCGTTTCATCGCCAGCGCATCCAGAACTATGGCGCGATGATGGTCGATCGCGCCGCCGTCATGCGCGATGAGTGGCAGCCGGGGCAGAAGATCGACATCGCCGCCGAGATGATGCGCCTCACGCTACAAGTCGTCGCGAGAACGCTTTTCAACACCGACGTCACCAAAGATGTGCAGGCCATCAATGACGAGGTCAACGTCATCATGGATCTCTACAACTTCCTCATCGCGCTGCCTCGTGCCGAGGCGATGCTCCACCTACCGATTCCAGGGCTGATGCGCTTTCGTAAAGCCCGCAAGCGGTTGGATGCGGTCGTCCATCGCATGATCGACCAGCATCGAGCGGATGGCGTTGACCGGGGAGATCTGCTCTCAATGCTGATCGCGTCGAGAGATGAGGAGGGCGACGACAGCCAAAATGTCCGACGAGCAACTGCGCGATGAGGTGCTGACCATCTTTCTCGCTGGATACGAGACCGTCGCTAACGCGCTTACCTGGACCTGGATGTTGCTTGGGCAAAATCCCGCAGCCGAAGCGCGCATGCATGCCGAGATCGACGCGGTGCTGGCGGGGCGGTCGCCGACGCTCGACGACCTGCCTCAGTTGAAGTACACCGAGATGGTCTTTGCGGAATCGATGCGGCTGTATCCGCCGGCCTGGGCGATGGGCCGACAGGCTACCAGGGATATTGAGATTGGCCCTTACAAACTTCCGGCGGGAAGCTACCTCTTCTTCAGCCAATACATCATGCAGCGCAGCCCGGAGCAGTTTCCTGATCCGCTGCATTTCGACCCGGAGCGGTTCACGACCGAAGCCAAAGCCGGACGGCCGAAGTTTGCTTATTTCCCCTTTGGCGGGGGCAATCGGCAGTGCATCGGCGAGGCTTTTGCGTGGATGGAAGGAATTCTGCTGCTGGCGACTATTGCCCAGAGTTGGAGATTGCGGCTGCTTCCAAATCAGAAGATTGGTTTGGCGCCCAAGATCACTCTTCGCCCAGATGGGCCGATTTGGGTGGTCCCGGAGCGGCGCTAGCCGCGTAGTAAAATCACCGAATCTCACATTTCTCAGACCACTCGCCTATCAGGAGCAAGCCTTGGAGAGAATGATTCGGTCATTCATTCGCGTTTCTTGTCTTTCAATCGTGATTTGTTGCCGGATAGGGCTTGGGTCCGCCGTCGCGCAAGGCAGCGCAGATGAACGCATCCTCTTCAACGCAAAAGTCTTCACCGGCGAGCCCCTGAGTCCCTATGCTGAGGCGGTCGCGATCAAGGGCGGCAAGATCGTCGCAGTCGGAACGTTGGGAGATGCAGCCGCGTCGGTGAGCGCGTCCGCCGAACGGATCGACCTGGGTGGGAAGACACTCTTTCCTGGATTCATCGATTCGCACATGCACGCGGTTGATGGAGGGCTCGGCCTGATCGGGGCCGACGCCACTGACAAGGTGAGCTCGGTTGCCGATTTGGTCGCCTTTACTGCTGAGGCAAGAAAGTCAGGCCGCGCAATGCAGGGCGATGTTGTGGTTGTGCAGGGCATCCCACTCGAAATCTGGTCGCATAATGCCGAATTGAACCTGAACTTCGGAACCGGGGCTTACAAGGACCAAGCGGTCTTGCTACAAGGGATGGACGGCCACACAGAGTGGGCAAATCCGGCGCTGCTGAAGCGGGCAGGAATCACCGCCGCGTATCTGAAGGGCCTCTCCAAAATCGAACAGGGCTACTACGGGTTCGGCAAAGACTTCGAGCCGAATGGGTTTCTGGTCGATGCGGGAAAGGAGAAGGTCGACGCGCTGCTTCCTCAGCCGGACGACGCACGGCTGCTCGCGGCTGGCCGGGCGTTGCTCAAATACAACTACAGTCTCGGAATCACTGCATGGCTCGATCCGCTCGCGATGCCGTACGTCCTGAAGACTTACAAGCTGCTGATCGATCATGGGGAATTGTCTTCCGAAGTTGGTGGCGTTTCCGCAGGTATTTGCCAAAGACCCTGACGCCGAACTTGCGGGGATTCGGAAGATTCAGGAGCAGTACGCAGGCATTCCAAATCTGCATGTGACGGGAATCAAGGTATTTGCCGACGGTGTGGCCGAGTATCCCTCGCAGACCGCCAATCTCACTCAGCCGTACAAGAATAGCGGGCGCAACGGGGAACTCCTCTTCGATCCGAAGAAGTTTGCCGAACTGTGCATCGCCGCCGACAAGCAGGGCTTGATCATCCATGTTCACGCGATTGGCGATGGCGCCGTGAAGGCTGCACTGGATGGAATCGCTGCGGCGCGTTCGGCCAACGGCAACTCCGGGCTGCCGGACACGATCACCCACGAACAGTTTGTCGACCCGGAGGATTTTCCCCGCTTCAAACAACTCGGCGTGATCAGCGCATTGCAGCTCTTCTGGGCCGACGCGGAGCCGGACACCATCCAGATTCTGAAGCCGTATGTAGCGCCGGAGATTTACAAGTGGCAATACCCGGCACGGTCGCTGCTGGACAACGGCGCCATTATCTCCGGCGCGAGTGATTGGCCGGTTTCAACCGCCAATGTCTTTCGCGCGATCTACCAGGCAGAAACGCGCAAGGGGCCTGAAGGCGTCCTCGATGCTTCGCAGGACATGCCGCGGCTCGCAATGTTCTATGCCTACACGCGCAATTCGGCGATAGCAATGAATATGCCGGGATCGATCGGGACGATTGCACCGGGGAAGCGCGCTGATCTGGTTCTGCTCGATCGCGACGTGCTCACCGTCTCCCCAGAAAAGATGCGCGACACCAAAGTCTTGTGGACTATGGTTGGCGGCAAGACGGTATATCGGTCACCGAATTAAGAAAACCATGGCATTCTGCTAGGCTCGATTCGTGGGATTCAGCCAATTTCTCGGCAATGAAGCGACCGTCCGCCAACTGCGGCTGAGCATTGGTTCTGGGCGCTTGCCGCAGTCGATGATTCTCGCCGGGGCGGCAGGGTCGGGGAAGTACACGCTGGCACTGATGGTGGCCCAGGCGATGAACTGCACCGGCGCAGCGGAGCGGGAGTCGCGCGAGAATGGTGGGCTGCCGGATTTCTGTGGCCAGTGCAGGAGTTGCGTTCAGATCGGTGCCGCGGCGCCCTTGACAGCCCGATTTGACGAGGCAGTTGCTGCGCGGGAAGAGCTTCGCGAGGTCGATAAGAGAGAAACCCGCATCCTGATTCAAACCCATCCGGATGTGCTGGTGATTCCACCCGATCCGCCGCAGATGCTGATCAAGGTTGGCCAGGTACGGAGGGTCATTCACGAGATCTATCGATTTCCTTCCGAGGCCAGAAGAGCCTTTTACATCTTCACCAGCACCGGATTCATGAAGGAAGCAGCGAACTCGCTGCTCAAGGTGCTGGAGGAGCCACCCGAGTTCGCCAGCATTTTCTCTGCTGGCTGAAAATCCAGGGGAATTGCTGCCGACGATTCGGTCGCGCACCAGCCTCCTACGCCTAAGCGCGTTGCCGATGGGCGAAATCGAGACTCTGCTCGCTGCTCGACGGAGCGATTGGAAGCCGGCCCAACGTGCGCTGGTTGCGAGATTGTCGGAAGGGGCAGCAGGGCGCGCCCTCGGCTTCCCGCTGGATAGCTATCTGGCTAGCCGGCAAGAGGCGCTGGTGTTGTTAAGGTCAACTGCAACTGATTCCTCGACACTCTTCCGCTTGACCGAAAGCTACCGCGCCGGGGCCGAAGGGCAGGAAAGAATGAGCGGCCTGATTCGGGCGCTGATGAGTCTGCTCGAAGACATTCTATTGTTGCGCGCCGGGACTCCAACGCTAGTGAAGAACATCGATTTATCCGCAGAGTTGCGTCGTATAGCCGACGAAGCGACCCTGGAATGGATCGAAACGGCGGCGAGAGCGGTAAACCGGCTGGAGAGCGGGATGCGGCGGAACTTGCTGCGCTCGCTTGCGTTGGATTCCTTTGCAGCAGAGTTGATTTCGTAAACTCAAACTATTTCCTGAATTGGAACAAAATAGGATAACCAGATCAATACGTCTCCATTTCCTGCTGGCACTTCTTTGAAATCTGCGCTACGATTTGGCAATTCATCAAGCGCGATTTAAGTTTGGTTGCTATTTACGAGCTAGTTGAAAGGCTCGGATTTTCGCCTGGTTTGCCTCGTCTGCTCGAGAGTCAACCATTAGACTCCGTGCCGCATCTAAAGCTGAAAGAAACGCATTACTATGCCGAATTCTTCGCTTGTATCCGCACGCGCGGAAAAGCATTTGCAGGTGGCGGTTTCGCCTGTCGGGAAGGCCCCGGCGACGATGCCGACCCCGGCGGTCACCGGGCCGCGCAAGCTGGTGCGCCCGCCTCTGCTTGATAAGGGCGCTCTCGGTCGTTCGTTGGCGCGCCGAGCGGTGTCGCCGTTGACTGCCCATCACCCTGCACAGCGTGCCGAGCAGGTATGGCACGAGAGTTCTCACGCCGAGATGTTCTACTTCCAAAAACAAGTGCTTGCGCAAACGCCGATGACGATTGTGCTGGACGATGGAGAGTCGATCGAAGGGGTCATCGAATGGTACGACCGCGACGTGATCAAGATCCGCAACTCCGGGCGGACGCTCATCTATAAATCCTGTATCAAATATCTGTACAAGTCGGGCGAAAACCAGAAGCCCTGAGTCGATTTATTAGCTCTTCGCGGCCTTTAGTAGCCGATCCTGAATGGCCACGCCAAGACCTGCGGCCGGAGGAAGCGGACAAAAAATCACATCGACTCCGGCGGCATCGAGTTGGCGCAGGCCGGCAAACAAGCGATGCGCCAACGTCGGCGCGTCGGCCCAATCTCCCCAATCGAAAACCACCACCTTGTCGAGTATTGACGGCGCGAGAGCTTCGGGCAAGAAACTGGCCGGAAGCAGGATGCCGATCGATTTTTCTTCCGATATAGCCTGATCGACAGCACGTCGAAGGGCGGCGGGCTGTTCGGCTGGCACGCCTCCGATTAGTACGAGGCTGGCGCGAGGGGCGTAATGGCGGATTTCCAACCCGGGAGACGGCATCGATTCGGGAGTCAATTTCCTATCCTCGGTTCCGGTCGGCTTCCATTGCACTGCTTGGCCGCAGACGTGGCGAATCTCCTCGAGCGAGATGACTCCCGGGCGATAGAGAATTACGGGCTGCTGCGAGGCGTCGACGACGGTCGACTCGAGCCCATGCGCCGTCTCCCCGCCATCGAGGACGGCGTCGATCCGGCCCTCCAGGTCTTCAAGTACATGGTCGGCACGGGTAGGACTAGTGCAGCCAAAGCGATTCGCGCTGGGCGCAGCAATGGGGATTCCCGCTACAGCGATCAGCGCTTTCGCAACCGGGTGTGAAGGCATGCGGACGCCGACGAGTGGACGTCCAGCGGTCACGATAAGTGGGACAGTGTCGGCCCTTGGCAACAGGAGTGTCAGGGGGCCGGGCCAAAACGCAGAGATGAGCGCGCGTGCCGAAGCCGTCAAAGCATCGCCGCAAGAAGCCCCGGCGACTACGCTCGGGAGCATGGCGCGATTGGAGATGTGGACGATGAGAGGGTCCCATGCGGGGCGCTGTTTAGCCTGAAAAATCTTTTCGACTGCCTGGGCGTCGAGCGCGTTGGCCCCGAGCCCGTAGACGGTTTCGGTCGGGAAGGCGACAAGGCCCCCGCTGCGGAGAATCTCTGCAGCGGTATTGATCGCCTTGCGCGAAGAATCGGAGCCTTCTGAATTGATTGTGAGGCGGAGGGTCTTCATCCGAGGAGCGCTCTTACAGTCAGCGTTCGCACCGCCATCCGTGTGGCGTCAACACTTCCGGCATTTCTGCATGATTGCGCTGTGCAGCCGCTCGCGAATTGGTTCAGGAAGGGGATAGAGTTCGCGATTCGCATAGAACTCGATCGTCTGGCGAGTAGTGTTCATGGTGATAAAGCAGTGCTCGCAGCCGGTCAGATGTTCGTCGAGATCACGGCGCAGGGTAGCGCTGACTTCGTCGTCGAGCAGATCGTCGAGCAATGCCATGAATTCAGAGCAGGTCACTTTGCTCCATCTCCGTTCTTTTTGCGGAAGTAGCGGCTGAGCCGCTCCCGCAATTGAAGTCTCGCGCGCAACAGACGCGATTTAACCGCCGGAACGCTTAAGCCAAGGGCCTCCGCCGTTTCGTCAGTCGAGAGACCCTCAATATCGCGCAGGGTAAAGACCACTCGGAATCCCGGCGGGAGCCCTTGGATGGTCTTGCGTAGGATCTCAGCCAACTCCGATTGTCCATACATCTGCTCCGGGTCGGGTCCCCAGTCGGCGAGATCGCGAGGCATAGAACCTTCCTCGGTCTCGACGTCTTCGTCGATGGAGACCATCTTTCCCGTGCGCCGCTTGCGCAGGCGCATGAGCGACTCATTGACCGCAATCCTGACCAGCCAGGTATAAAACTTCGAGTTGCCCTGGAACTGATGAAGCTTTTCATAAGCCTTCAGGAAAGCGTCCTGGACAACGTCCTCGGCGTCTTCCTTGTTCTGCGTAATGTGCTGGGCGATTCGAAACACCTGCCGGTCATACTGCCGAACCAGTGTTTCGAACGCTTGAAGGTCGCCGTCGCGTGCCCTGGCAACCAGTGCTACGTCGGGGTGAACCTCTTCCGTTCCTGTAGATTGGATAGTTTCCATAGCTGAAGGCTTCAGGAATTTGACCTTTTCTTGACGCGTCGTGCGACGTAATGGGAATGGCTCGGCGCCTTGAGCGCCATTCACTCATAGTAAATGGGGTCGGCGTTGTCGGGCAAAAGGGAGGTGGAATGGGGGAGGGATGTCGAGGATCGCCC
>CAVUKL010000018.1:0-134506 GCA_963742015.1 uncultured Acidobacteriaceae bacterium
GACTATCCGGAGATGCGATATGGCAATCCTCCCCGATGCCCTCGGATGGTCGACAAACCGGAAACTGCACCACGACCCACTTCCGGATGCTCCAGGGTTACCGCCAGCCCGGCCTCTGGAACCAGATCAAGGACACCTTCCACTTCAGCAAGCCCAATTGAGATCAGCCAACGGCCGTCCGGCGATCCTCTCGAAATACGGCCTCTTCCAAAAACTGTCAAGTGCCTTCCTCGCCAACAGCGCCACTAACCCAAACACGTTCAACCAGTTACAGGCGCAAATCAGTTGGCGTAGTGAACGGGGTCAACTTGATAAACTAAAGATAGAGCATTAGAAAAAGAACAATTCCAAGGCGGCAGCATGAAAAGCAACAGTCTCAGCGCGAAACTCGCTCAAAATAAGGAGTCCGTGGATCGCCTCTATTGCTTTCAAGAATTTAGCTCGGATCTCGTCCGCCAACCCGCTGAAAGCAGGGATTTTACGGGAAAATCCTAGGCCCCGGGGGGTCACGGCGAAAGGAAGGAGAAACGAGGCGGCCGATACATCTTGGAGGGATGAGGATCAGTTGGTCCGAATTTAGACCTTCTCCAGGTTGGCAAACTTCTCCACCAGCTTCTTCACCCCGAACTTGGCAAACTGCACCGTGATCTTCGCCGAGTCGCCATCGCCCTCGGTGCGGAAGACAATCCCGTCGCCATACTTCGGATGCCGCACCCGCTCGCCATTCTTAAATCCAGTCGCGCCTTGGGCGGCCGGAATCTCCAGCTTCGGTCGCGGCGCATAGCCCGATTTGCCCTTGGCCGTGAAGAACTGCGCAATATTATCCAGCGACCCAGCCCCGCCGCTCCCTGCCACGCCACTTCCCGATTTGACGGGGGACTTCGGCGTAAAGCCACCGCCATAGCGTGAGCCCGGAGCGCTCGAGGCGGAAACGCGCGCACTCTGATCTTCATCTTCATAGCTGTAGTGGCGGCTGGATTCCATATCGTCATCGCCATAAGGCGAACGGCCTCTACCATTCCAGTCACGGCCGCCGCCTCTCCAACTCTGCGTCCGCGAGCGAACCGGACTAAGGTCCTCGATCAACTCCGGAGGAATCTCCTCCAGGAACCGCGAAGGCAGGCTCGCCTCCGGCATATCGTTCCCATAGCGCCGTCGATACCGCGCCCGCGTCACCATCAGCGTATCCATCGCCCGAGTCATGCCGACGTAGCAAAGCCGCCGCTCCTCTTCCATATCGTTCGGACTGTTCAATGTCCGCGAATGCGGAAACAAACCCTCCTCCATCCCGGCCAGCAACACCAGCGGAAACTCCAGCCCCTTGGCCGCATGAAGAGTCATCAGCGTCACCCGCGACGACGGGTCATACTTGTCCACATCGCTCACCAGCGCAGCATGGTCGAGGAACTCATGCAGCGTCTCGCCCCGCGCCTGCGCGTCCTGCGCGGCGTTGGCAAGTTCCTTCAGGTTCTCAATCCGGGAGAGCGACTCCGGAGTCGCCTCTTCCTCAAGCGCCCGAATATACCCGGTGCGGTCGATCAGGAAGCGAATCATCTCCGGCAACGTCGCCGGATCGCCGGGTTTGCGGAAAGCGCGGTCTTCCGAGGTGGCAAGTTGCGCCAGCGTTTGCGCCGCCGCTCGCGCAAGGGAAGCGCGTTCAAGCGGCGTCGGCCCTTTGCCCGTTTCCGGAACTACTTCAAGAAATGGATTGAACTCAGTCGCATCGACTCGCAACTCTTCGCCAGCATCTTCAGGCGATATTCGCTCCAACCCAAGCAGCCCCTGACCATCGTCATCAAACTCAGCGAAGTCGAAGCTGGTATCAGCCTCTTCCGGAACCGTCTCAAAGTCCGCCGCAGCTTCGACCTCGATTCCATCTTCAGCGGCATCGGAAATCTCTCTGTCTGAGACCGCAGCCACATCCGCTGCCAGCTTCTCGTCAAAGCCAGGCTCCAGCATCGCCTGCGCGTCCCGAATGATGCGACGAAAGTTCCCCAGCGCGAGACACGCTCGCTGCGAGACAAGCCCCTCCTTCACCGCCCGCCCAGTCGCCGCCCACAGACTCGAGCCGGTTTCCAGAGCGAGCCGCTCGATCGTCTCCATCGTGGTCTTGCCAATGCCGCGCGGCGGAGTATTGACCACTCGCTGCAAGGCGATCGAGTCATCGACATTCTGCACCAGCTTGAGATAGCTGAGCAGGTCCTTAATCTCAGAGCGGTCGTAAAACGAAAACCCTCCGACCATCGTGTAGCCAATGCCATAGCGCCGCAGCGCTTCTTCGACCAATCGAGACTGAGAGTTGGTGCGATAGAGAACGGCCGCGCGGGGCAAGTTCGCCGGACGTGCTTTCCTCGCCTGCCTTGCGCAGATATTTATTGATCTGGTCGGCGATGAAGAGCGCTTCGTTCTCGCCGTCAGGAGCCTCGTAGTAGCCAATCTTCGACCCACCCTGCCGCGCCGTCCAAAGATGCTTGCCTTTGCGCTGGGCATTGCGCGCGACCACCGCGCCGGCCGCTTCCAGGATCATCTGCGTCGAGCGATAATTCTGCTCGAGACGCACTGTCTTCACGCTGGGAAAATCCTTTTCAAATTCCAGAATGTTCTTAATGTCCGCGCCGCGCCACGAATAGATGCTCTGGTCCTCGTCTCCGACTACACAGACATTCTGCGCCGGACCGGCAAGCAACTTCATCAGCTCATATTGCGGACGATTCGTGTCCTGATATTCGTCGATCAGCAAGTAGCGATAGCGCCGGTTGTAGCGCTCTCGCACCTCGGAGGAAGACTTAAGCACTCGCACCGCCTCCAGCAACAGGTCGTCGAAGTCGAGCGCGTTGGCCTTGCGCAGCTCCTGCCGATAGACCTCGAAGATATGCGCGACCTTCTCGCTGGTTGGGTCGGCCGAACCGAGGTAATATTCCTGCGGATCAAGCATGTGGTTCTTCGCCCAGGAGATGCGACCCAGCACCACACGCGGAGTGAGCTGTTTGTCGTCCAGGCCCATCCGCCGCATGACCTGCTTGACCAGCGACTGTTGGTCGGATTCGTCATAGATGGCGAAAGTCCGCGTCAGGCCCTCATTGCCGATCCGAAGCGCCTCGATGTCCCGCCGTAACAGCCGCACGCAGAACGAATGGAAGGTCGAGAGCAACGGCTTGGCCAGCGAGCCATGAGCCAAGAGCTTATCCACCCGTTCGGCCATCTCCGCAGCGGCCTTGTTCGTAAAGGTCACCGCAAGGATCGAATCCGGCGCGACGCCCCGCTCCTCGATCAGATAGGCGATGCGGTGAGTAATGACGCGTGTCTTACCCGATCCGGCTCCGGCCAGGATAAGCACCGGCCCATCGACGGCCTCGACCGCCTCCCGCTGCTGCGGGTTCAATTTGTCAAGTAAATGCTGCAAAGATTACATCCCGGTTATCTCAGAGGAATCGCGTCGGCATCAACGGAGACGCTTCTCCCAGTGTAAAGTCTCGTCCGGCGGACCGACATCGTGACGCGTTCCCGAAGAAACTCCAGAGTGAGCAAAAGTGAACACCATAAAAGCGCGCCGAGTGGGATACTCCCGTTGCGGGGTGCGACGGGCCCAAAATCACGAACTGACTGTGGCCAACCACGAGAACCCCTCGGAACATTGTGATTGCCGTCACAGTCTGATAGGGCTATCGTCCTTAGAATAAGCTGCACTACCTTATCGAAGTCGGTCCTGACAAAGGCATTGGTGTTTTCGGTGTTTGGTGGAGAGCCTGGATGAAGCGAGTCTTCGCGAGTTTGGCCCTTTGTGGAATGCTGGCGGGAGCCGGATATTCCGAACGTGCCCACGCTGCGACCGATAAACCGCAGGCTCTAGTGGCGTCAAAGCCGACCGCCGCAGATTTCGTCGGTTCGGAGACCTGCGCGGCTTGCCATGAGGAGATCTCCAAGAAATTCAGCTCCAATCCCCACTGGAAACTGGCCCTCACCCACGGAGGCAGCGGAGTGACGTGCGAGGCCTGTCATGGTCCAGGCAAGGCGCACGTCGATGGGGGTGGCGACGTCACCAAAATCTTTCAGTTTTCCAAAGCCTCCGCGACACAGATTGACTCCACCTGTCTCGGCTGCCACGCCGCGGCCCATCCCAACTTTGAGCGTACCGCCCACGGTGAGGCCAAGGTTAGTTGCACGGGCTGCCATAGCGTACACAATTCCGTGGCCGAAACGGAACTGCTAAAGGTTGCGCAGCCAAAGCTCTGCTATGGCTGCCACACCGACGTCAAAGGGGCCTTTGAAGAACCTTTTCATCACAAGGTAAATGAAGGACTTATGCAGTGCACAGACTGTCATAATCCGCACGGTACCCTCAACACTACTCTGCTGAAGAGCAGTGCGGACCAGAACGCGGTCTGTGTGAAATGCCACGCGGAAACCGCGGGTCCCTTCGTCTATGAACACCCACCGGTCAAGATCGAAGGCTGTGTCTCCTGCCATACCCCGCACGGGTCGATCAATGCGCGCTTGCTCACCCGTAACAACGTCAATTCGCTGTGCATGCAGTGCCATACGGCGTCGATGAACTTCACCGCGCCGGGCACGCCCTCGTTCCATAACCAGGCCAATCAATACCAGGCCTGCACGGTTTGCCATGTTCAGATACATGGCTCCAACGCCGACAGCGTTTTCTTCAAGTAGAGGGGAACCGGGATGATTCGCGCATTCACACTGTCGCCGCTACTGCTCAGACTGCCTCGCACGGCTCTCTTTACTTCCGTTGTCGCTATCGCCTTCGGGTTGAGCGTTCCAGTTGCAGTTGCTCAGGCAACTACGCCTCCCCCCGCGCCGGCCCCGACCGCCAACGATACTCCGCCCACACCCGACGACAATGTTCGATAGGGATATACCATCCACCAGTCGATCGATTTCGGCGGCCGCATTGTCGAACAATACGGGAACGAATCGGTCTACGACTCCATGGTCAACCTGCAATCCGGGCCGCGCATTCTGGATCAATCCCTTGATATGCGGGCAGTCGACCCCTCCAAAGCGCTGCTTTTCGACCACCTGTTCACAAGCAGCTTCGGTTACGGCGGCGATCCGATCGACGTTACGATTTTGAACTTCTCCAAAGGGAAGATCTATGATTTCCGGGGAAATTTCCGCCGCTATCGGCAATACTTCGATTACGACCTCCTGGCCAATCCTCTGATACCTCCAGCGTCAAATCCTTATGTGCCAATCCTCCAGTCGCCGCATCTCTATAACACTGTTCGACGAATGACCGACCTCGCGCTGACGATTGCGCCGCTGTCGCCGATTAGTGTCCGCTTTTCCTACAACCACAGCATCAATGAAGGCCCCACGTTCAGCTCGATCCACGAAGGCGCTGACGCTTTGCTCACCCAGAATTGGCAGCAACTCACCAATAACTATGACGCCGGCATCGACTGGAAGCTGAACCCCAAGACAGTTCTCAGCTACGACGAATTCGTCACCCAATATAAGGGCGACACCTATTGGCAGCTCACCGGCCTGAACTATCAGCTCGCGAATGGCACCCCCGTGAGTCTGGGCATCGATCTGTCTTCGGTCTGGAATGCGCCCTGCGCCGCCCCGTTTCTTGCCAACGGAACCGTGAATCCGACCTGCAACTCCTTTCTTTCCTATGATCGTTACGCGCCCACGCGTTCGCTCTTCCCAACTGAACGGCTGCTGTTCCAGAGCACCTCGCTGCCTCACTTTTCCATGAATGGAAGGCTGCTCTATACGGGAGCCAACAGTACCCTTAACAACTATTACGAGCTGTTCAACGGTCTGGTGTCTCGATCGGGGGTCCGCCAGTCGGTGATTACCGGCTCGGCCAAGACTCAGCGCATCAACGTGAATGGCGACTTCGCTGTTACCTGGCAGATCACCCCAAAGATCTCAGCCACGAATCTCTTCAGCTATTGGGACTTCACCATGCCGGGGCACAACACTTTTACCGAGACCGATTACGCTGGAACCTCCCTACTTCAACCTCCCGGCGCTACCAAAACAACCACCACGGCCGATTCCCAGTTCCTCAATCAGAAGACCAAAGCCAATACCTTCGTGGTCGCCTGGGACGCAGCCTCCCGCGCCAGTATGTCGATCGGCTTCCGCTATCGCTCCCGCCTGATCACCGACTCGGGCGGCGACGTTATTCCCATTCATGAGGATTGGGGGCTCTTCGGGGCCGCGCTTCGTCCCACTCCGCAGTGGCACATCAACTTCAACGTCGAGGCGATGTACGCTGACAATTCGTTTTACCGCATCAGTCCGCGCCAGCTTCAGCATTACGTCGTCCGGTCAACCTATAAACCGCGCAACTGGCTCACCTTCTCGGGCGCAGTCAATATTCTGGAACAGCGCGACAACGTCGAGACAGTCAATTACTTGGCCCACAATCGAAATTACTCGTTTGGAAGCACAATCGCTCCCGGCGAGCGCTGGTCGCTCGACCTGAATTACGGCTATGACGACGCTTACTCGAGCGTGCTTGAGTGCTATGCGGCAACTCCGGCGCTACCCACGGCGGGAGCGGCGCCGCCGGTTTGCGTCGCCGCGGGCACGCCCCTGCTGAGCACCGGCTACTACAATGCCCCTGTGCAGTATGGCTCGGTCGGCTTCATGTTCACGCCTGTCAAGCGGGTGCATCTGAATGGTGGCTATCGCACCACAACAGTGAACGGAAATACCCAAGTGATCAACGTTCGTCAGGTCCCCGGTTCGCTCCAGTCGCAGTATCAGTCGCCGTATGCGAAAGTCGTTGTCGATATCGCGCCAAACTGGCAGTGGCGAGGGGAGTACAACTATTACGGCTACGGCGAGGGAACGCCGGTTGGCCCTACGCTCCCGCGAAACTTCAATAGCAATATATGGACGCTTGCAGTCAATTACCAGTTTTAGCGGTAGAGTTATCTGGCAGGTCCCATATCGTACTTAAGGAGATCCAACCGTGAGGCACTTACCTGGAATCGCACTTATCGGGGCAATGGCACTATCTGGAGCCGCCGTCAGTCAGGCACAGGATTCTGGAGCCGCCACCTACAAAGCCAAATGCGCCTCCTGCCACGGGGCCGACGGCTCGGGCAATACGCCGGCCGGAAAATCCATGAAAGCCATACCCTTCAAATCGCCGGATATCGTCAAAGCGTCCGATGACGACCTGTTCGCCGACACCAAGAATGGCAAAGGCAAGATGCCGGCCTACTCCGGCAAGCTCTCTGACGCGCAAATCAAAGATGTCGTCGCGTACATTCGTACATTGCAGAAATAGCAGAGGCGCGGATGGCGGACTCAGGGGAACTCAGGCAAGGCCGGCTGCGACCGCTCCTCTTTTACGGCAACAATCCCGTCAGCCTGATTGGCGGAGCGCTCACCAGCGCCTCCGCCTTCACCCTTGTCGGCTTTTGGATCGTTCAATTCTTCGGCCACGGCGGTTCCAACAATCCCTATCTTGGGATTCTCTTCGATCTGATTCTGCCCGGCCTTTTTATCCTGGGCCTGATTCTGATTCCGATCGGGATGTTCTTCCGGCGGCGTTCGCTCAAGTCCACCGGCAAGATGCCTACGACATTTCCCGAGATCAGTCTGCGCGATCCTGTCTTCCGGCGCGGCATCGTGTTTGTGGTGGTCGCGACCTTCATCAACTTCGTGATCGTCGGCACGGCCAGCTATCGCGGCGTCGCCTATATGGATACTCCCTCCTTTTGCGGCACCTCATGTCACGTGATGGCGCCGGAGTGGAATGCTTACCACGTCTCGGCGCACGCCGGCATAGCCTGCACCGATTGCCACATCGTCTCTGGCGTGCAGGGGTTTGTGAATGCCAAGGTCAATGGCACCAAACAGCTGCTGATGGTGGTGATGAACAGCTACCCTCGGCCCATCATGGCGGACGACAGGGTCCCCGAGGCTAGCGCGACCTGCCTCAAGTGTCATAATCCTGACCGATATATTGGCGACAAGTTGGTGGTGTCGTCGGCTTATGGCGATGACGAAAAGAATGCCGTCACTCACTCGCTAACATTGGTTCACGTTGGCGGACGCGATTCATTCTCTCACCTGAGCGGCATCCATGGCGCGCACATGGCGCACATCGAGTACATCGCCACTGACTCGACCCACCAGACGATTCCCTGGGTGAGCAAGACCAATGACGACGGCTCGACGACGGAGTTCGTTTCGACCGATCAGAAGGAGCCGGTAACCGGGCAGAAGCGGGTCATGGACTGCATCGATTGTCACAACCGCGCAGCGCACTCTTTCACCACTCCCGAAGAAGCGCTCAATCATGACATGGCCCAAGGCAGCCCAGCGCGTCCCTGCCCTTTGTACACAAGGAAGGCCTGACACTCCTAAAGGCGACTTACGCCTCACAGGAAGAAGCACGGGCAAAGATCGCTTCGGGACTCGAAAACTACTATCAGTCACAATACCCAGCCGTATGGAGCGGCCAACGCGAACAGATCGACCAGGCCGCCAAGACGCTCGCAACCATCTACGACAACAACGTCTTCCCGTTCATGAAGGTCACTTGGGGCACTCACCCCAATAACCTCGGCCACAACGACTACCCCGGCTGCTTCCGATGCCACGACGGCAGCCACAACAACAAGACTGGGGCGAGCATCAGCAACGATTGCTCGCTGTGCCACAACCTGCTGGTCAGCGGCGAGGCCAATCCCAAACTGCTGGCCGATCTGGGCATGCAGCAGTAGCCGTGCTCGCAAGAACGGGCGATCGAATACTGCATCGCGTGACTTGATCGATGCTTGGCTCTAGTTGTACTTCGTCAGGCACCAATCCGGCCCTTCGGCCGCCTTGCCCCAGCATCCTTTTTGCGTCGCCTTGCGGATTTCGTCGCAGCTGTTCTGCTGAATATTGCAGGCCTTCTCCGGATGATCTGCCACCTTTTGGCAGTCCGCCGCAAGCGCGTTGGCTTTGTCCGCGCCATCGGTGGTCATGCAGGAGTGGGACTCCATATCGGCGGCGCGTTTTTCCTGGTCGCCATCCGAGTTCTGTTGCTTCACTTCTTCGGGATGCACCGGTTTCCCGTGCGCATCGACCGCGATGCAGTTCGGTCCAGCCCAGTTGCCGTCCACAAGATGCACATCGGGGTCGCTCATCTTGCACAGCGGCTTATTCTTCGAGCTGCCCGAGCTGTTCTGAACGGGAGCGCCATCGTCAGTCCCATTCTTGATCGCCGCCAACTCGGTTGGGCTGGCGCCGTTCTGTTTCGCTTGCTGGTACTTCGCGTTGGCGGAAAGCTTGCTCCAGAGGCCGCCCGACTTATGGTTGGTCTGGTCCTGCGCCGGTGGCGGAGTCGTTGTCGAGTCCTGAGCCTTCGCCACCGGAACTAACCCCATGATCACCGTCAGTATTGCTGCGGCCGCCAGTGTGCGTATCGCTTTCCCTTTATTTTTCCGAATCATCTCTGACCGTCCTTTCTTTGGCAAACGGCGCGAGGCCGCAGATCAGGTTACTTCAGCAACTCGGTATGGTGAGTGGCGAGCAAAATCGCACCCCATATCCATCCGAGCACCACATAAATCAGCGCGACGACGATGCCCGCCGGAATCGAAGCGATCGCCAGCTTGATTAGAAACCTGACCATCGTCCAAAACGGCATGTCGAATCCGACAACCACAACCGGTGTAACCGGATCATCAGACATGAAGTCGTACCATCCCTTCTTGCGGACTCATTCGCCCGGATTTTCTGGATTCACCGCACTGACTACGGGGCAGCGGCAGAAATGCCCAACTGAACGATAGCGCCGCGTTATCGCGGTTTCTAGAAAAAAACTGCCATCTTTTGAAGATTCCTTGATTTTTCTGGGTCAGGATGCGCTATGAATTGGAGGAGAGCTGAAGGCATAGCTGTCGCCGCTCGATTCTCTTCAAAGAGCTTGCGCCATGGGAAACCGAACCAGTCTGAGACCTAACCGACTCGACGTCGAAGCAAGCCTAGTGGAAGAGAGCTATGAACGCCTGCTGGCCCACAGAGCGGATGGTCTGTCCTTGCGCTATAGCCCGCTCCCCGGATTTAGTATCACCCAGCTTCGGGCTGACCCATCGCCGGAACGGTTTGCCGCGCAGGTCAACCCAAGCCGGCACGGGATTAATATCCAATCCAACATCGGCGACGCGGAGATGGAGATTGATTTACGGCGAAAACGAAGCATATATCGGCCAGGGGACTTTGCCCTGGTGCCACGCGGTACCCCAACTAACGGAAACGTGTACCGAAGTACTGAATTCGTCCACGTTTTGATCGAGGACGCCTGCATGGAGAGAGTCTCTGAAGAATGCGACGGTCCCGGCCGCGTAGAGCTTTTGCCCGTTCTTCAAGGACGCGATCAGTTGCTGCGCCATCTTGCCCATACGCTGGTGGGTGAGCTAGCTAAAGGACCAGCCGTCGATGGCCTCTACGCTGACATACTCACGCGTGCCATCATCGCCCACACGGTTAAGAACATGGGCGTGGCCGCGACGCGGCCAGTGAAGGACCATAGGCTCGCCGTCTCTACTGTCGGCATGGTCCTCGACTATGTCGCTGAAAACCTTGGCGAGCCGATCACTCTGGACGACCTCGCCGCCGTGACCGGAGTCGGCGCTTCGAAGCTGCACAAGCAATTCAAGCTGGCCGTGGGCATGCCTCTCCACCAATTCGTGATTCAGCAACGAGTGAAACGGGCCCGAGAGCTGCTTTCGGGTTCGAAGCTCTCAGTCGCCGAAATTGCCTACCGCACCGGCTTCTCCGATCAGAGTCATCTCACCCGCGTCCTCCGCCGTCAAACCGGATTGACACCCAAGGCGTTCCGTCGTGGCTAAATCTGGCTTTCTTGCCAGAAGAAGCTAAGAAAATATCTTAACCGACAAAGTTAATCGCGGTTTTTCCTAAGTTTTTTCACACTTAGCGGAAAGACGATCCGTTATTCTCTCTTTGTACCACCTCCCCAGCCTGCATTGATTTGGCCTTTGAATAAGAAAAAAAATCCCCCGTAATCAGACTGGAAGAGGCATGACTGCATCGCTCGCCACGCCGACAGAACTAGTGTGGAATAAAGGCATAGCCGCACTGTGTGACTGGAGAATACCGGATGAGTTTCCCCAAGGACGGTACTCCCAGGTCTCGACGGAAGCTGGCTCTCGCCTGACTTCGAAGACGCCCGACAACCTCATTGGCAATCCCCACTTATTCTCTGGCATCCGAGAAGGCGATTTGGTTTGGGTCAGGCTTGCGTGGCTGAAGTCATTCATCGCTCAAGCCTTACCGTTCGTTCGTGAGAACTTTGTTCTCGTTACTGGAGACTCGGACACTACAGTTCCCTCCGAAGTTAGCGTGGCCGAACACATTATTCGCCACCCCAGAATCCTCCACTGGTATACGCAAAATTACGACGGCCATTATTCGAAGAAGATCTCCCCTATTCCTATTGGTATCGATTTCCATACGCTGAGTGAAAGAGCTTTCTGGGGAGAGGAACGTTCGGACTGCGTTGCGCAGGAGCAGACCCTGCTTTCGATTCGGGAGCGTTTGCCCCCTGTGGAAGATCGGATACCAAATATCTACTCGGATTTCGCGTGGCAGCCGAGAGTGGACGGCAGCCTGGCGGACCGAAGAGCCCTGCATAAGCATATCCGGCCAGACCTTCTGGTTAAACAGAGCAAGACAATGGCCCGTTCGGAAATGTGGAGGAACCGCGGCAAATATGCATTTGTTTTGAGCGCTCCCGGAATTGGTTTGGACTGTCATCGAACTTGGGAGACTCTGGCTTTAGGACACATCGTCGTCTCTCTTTCATCACCGCTTAATCCGCTCTATTCGGGATTGCCTGTTTGCGTCGTTAGGAGCTGGGATGAGCTAACACATGAGAAGCTCGAAGAGTGGCTGGCTTTATATAAGGATTGGGATCCGGCTCGGTGCCCCCAGTTGACAACCAGATATTGGGTTGACTGGATGAGATCGTCGAGGATAAAAATGCCGGCTGAACGAGTTCACAGTTTCGACACGATCGGATTTGGGCCAATGCCGCGACGGATCGGGCCTTCCTTACAGGGATTGATCACTCGTTCCACAAAACATGTGCGCCGGATCGGGGCAGGTTCGCGCGCATAAGGCCTGTGTGTCGAAACCGTGAAATTCATCTTGGGAAGAGTTGCCAGTAGAATGGACACATGCTCCAACTTTCAGGGGCCGGAAAACGTTTCGGGACAAAACTGCTCTTTGAGAACGTCAACTGGCTGATCACGCCAGATGAGCGGACTGCCCTGGTCGGCGCCAACGGCACCGGCAAATCGACGCTGATGAAGATCCTCGCCGGGAACGACACCCATGAGGGTGGGCTCGACTACGGCACCATGCAGCGGACGAAAGGCATGTCGATTGGCTACCTGCCCCAGGATGGCCTTTCGCTCTCCGGCCAGTCGGTATTCGACGAATGCCTGACGGTCTTTGACGAGTTGCGTGCGATGGAAACGGAACTTGAAGGACTATACGCTGCACTCGCCGAGCTCGATCCCGAAAGTCCCGAATATCACGCCGCCGCGGACCGTTTCTCTGAGATTGATTCGCGCTTCAGTGCCAACGACGGCTATGCCCTCGATGTGAAGGTAGGCACCGTGCTGAGCGGTCTCGGCTTCAGCAAAGAGGACTGGCAGCGCCGGACAGAAGAATTCTCCGGCGGCTGGCAGATGCGGATCGCGCTGGCGAAACTGCTGCTCCAGAAGCCCGATCTACTGCTGCTCGACGAGCCGACCAACCATCTTGATCTGGAGACGCGCAACTGGCTGGAAGAGTATTTACGCACTTATCCCAAAGGCTACATACTCATTTCGCACGACCGGTACTTTCTCGACGTAACGGTGAACAAGATCATCGAGATCTGGAATAAGAACATCCACGTCTATCACGGCAACTACGAGAAATACCTGACCCAGAAAGCCGAGCGACGCGCGCAACTGGAGAACGCCTACAAGAACCAGCGCGACCAGATCGAGCACCTTGAGGCCTTCATCAGCCGCTTCCGCTACCAGGCGACCAAGGCGAAGCAGGTGCAAAGCCGCATCAAAGAACTGGAAAAAATCGAGCGCATCGAGATTCCTGAGGAAGAGCCAGTCATTCATTTCACTTTCCCGCAGCCGCCTCCGTCAGGGCGCACCGTCGTCGAGGTGAACCATCTCTGCAAGGACTATGGCGCGAAACAAGTGCTCCGCGATGTGAGCTTCACCATCGACCGCGGCGATCGCATCGCTCTCGTAGGCGCGAATGGCGCGGGCAAATCGACGCTTATCCGTATGCTCTCCGCGCAGGAGGGCCCGACCAGCGGATCGATCAAGCTTGGGCACAATGTGCTGGCCGAATATTTCGCGCAGGACCAATACAAGGTCCTCGACCCCGACGCCCGCATGCTCGACGACATTAGCGGCACCGCGCCCAAGATTGCACAAACCGAGCTACGCAGCCTGCTGGGATGTTTCCTCTTCTCAGGCGACGACGCCTTCAAAAAGCTAGGCGTGCTCTCAGGCGGCGAACGCAACCGCTATGCCCTGGCGCGGATTCTGGTGAGCCCGGCGAACTTCCTCTTGCTTGACGAGCCGACCAACCACCTCGACCTGCGCGCCAAAGACGTCCTGCTCGAAGCGGTAAGTTCGTTCACCGGAACGGTGATCTTTGTTTCCCATGATCGCTATTTCATCGATCGCGTCGCAACACGCGTCTTCGAGGTCGAGGGCGGTCATGTGCATGTCTACCCCGGCAACTACGAGGATTATCTCTATCGCAAGGAGAACGGTCAGGCGCTCAGCGGCGCGTTGCCTTCCTCAAACGGCTTCAAAGCGGTCGTCGAGCCCGAGCCGGGACCAACTCCCGAATCCGTCAAAGAGATCAAGGACGTTAAGCGGCTGAATCCGATCAAGCTGAAGCAGATGCAGGACCGTTTCTGGTTCCTGGAAGAGGAGATTCCGAGGTTGGAGACGACCATCGCCTCCACCGAGGTCGCCCTCGGCAATTACACCAGCGCCGCCGAAACGCAACGGCTTACTCGCGAACTCGAAGAGCTGCGCGAGAAACAGGCGACCCTCACCGGCGAATGGGAAGAACTGATGGGGCAGCTTGAAGAACAATCGGCGCTGACTTAGCGTTTCTGGCAGCACAGACCTCCAATCTGTCATCAAAGCTACATTCGTAACTGTAGTATTGATTTGTTTCGCAATCGCGCTTCTGAATACTTGGTTGACTTTCCGGAGGCACGATGGCACGAACTCTCACGTCACTTTCCCGCATCTCTGCATTGGCAATCGCCGCGATCAGCTCAATCGCATTCTTCACTGGCTGTTCTAACTTCAAAGAACCCAACGAGAAGAACTTCGAAGCCGCGCTCAACGCCTACTACTCCGCTCACGATGATTGCCTTTTCACCAACACTCTACGTTTTCCCTATGAAACCTCGCGGAGCGACGAATCCGGCGCTGGCTCGAAGGGTATGGATGCGCTGACCGATTCAAACCTGATGAAGCGGCAGGAAGCCAAGCTGATTGGCGTGAATCGCTACATCCTCACTCCGGCCGGCGAACGCGCCGGCGGCCGATTCTGTTACGGCCATCGCGAAGTTACTGCTGTGCCCAGCTTCACTCCGCCGGCGACGGTCAACGGCCAGCCGACTACGACTGTGACCTATCGCTACGTCATGCGCGATCTGCCGCTCTGGGCCAACACGGATGCGATGCGCGCCGCATTTCCCACGCTGGCAAAATCGACCTCCGCCGATCCTCAAGACACCGCGAAGCTGGTCTTGACCATCAACGGCTGGGAGATGGCCGACAAGCAGTAGCCGCTACGACTCCGTCATCAATAAGCCCGCTCAGGCATAATCGAACTTATGCCACCCCTATGGAAACCAGAGGACTGGCCTTCTCGTCTGGCCGAGCTGGAGGCACGCACCGGTGAATTGAAGGAAGCTCCGCTGCGGCGCGACGTTCGTTCGCTCGGCACTCTGCTCGGCGAGGTGCTGCGCGAACAGGCCGGCGACGACTTGTACGCCAAAGTAGAAGAGCTGCGGCAGAGCGCGATCCGCCGGCGCGAAGCTCAAGCCAATGGAGACATCGACGAAGCCTACACCCTCATGCAGAAGGCTGTCTTCGACATCAGCGGCGTCTCCGTCCAGCAGGCCTACCTGCTGAGCCGCGCCTTTGGTTTCTATTTCGAACTCATCAACCTCGCCGAGACCAACCATCGCAAACGGCGCAGGCTTTCGAGCCGGGTCACCGGCGACACGCATTCGCAACGCGGCACGCTTCGCGGCACGTTGAGCGCGATGAAGGCCGCCGGCATCACTGCCGATGCAGCACTCGAATGGCTGCGGCGCATTTTTATCGTCCCGGTTTTCACCGCGCACCCCACTGAAGTCGCGCGGCGCTCGGTGATGTTCAAGCGTCGGCGCATCGGCAATCTTCTCGAGCAGCTCGACCAGATTCCGATCTCCGACGAAGAACTCGAGCACCTGCAGCAGCAACTCACCGCTGAGATCACCGCGCTCTGGCAGACCGACGAGGTCCGCAGCCGCAAGCCCACCGTCTATGACGAGATCCAGATGGGCCTCGACTTCTACGATTCCTCGCTGTTCGCTACGCTGACTCCGCTCTATCAGGAGATCGCCGACGCCCTCCGCTGCGAATACGAGCTCAATATCGAGGTCGCCGATCTTCCGCTGCTGCTCGGTTTCGGATCATGGATCGGAGGCGACCGCGACGGCAATCCCTTCGTCACGCCGCCGATAACTCGCGATGCGATTCAGCTCGCGCGCACTCATCTCTTAGGCGAATACCGCCGGCAGATTCAGCTGGTCATCGACCTGCTCACTCCTTCTTCTCAACAAGCTCCGGTCAGCGAAGCGATGCGGCAGCGATTGGCCGAGTATGTCGCCGCGCTCCACCTGCCTGAGGAATCGATCTTCGGTGCGCAGTTTGAATATGAATATTACCGTCGGCTGCTGGCCTGCGCGTTGGCGAGGCTTGAAAAGACGCTATCAGCGGAAAAGGCTGTGAGCGAAGACTCCGCAGTTCTGAAACAGCTGCCCCCCTACCATTCGGTGAGCGAATTCCTCGACGACCTTCACCTCGTTCGCAGCAGCCTGGTCGAGAATCGCGGCCTGCGCCTGGCGCGGACTCTTCTCGATCCACTACTCTTGATCGCCCGCACCTTCGGCTTTCACCTGCATACGCTCGACATTCGCCAGCATGCCAAGCTGCAGTCGGCCGCGCTCCAGGAAGCGACCGCATGGAGCGCGAAGGCCGCCGGCAATGGAGTTCTGCCCGCTCCGCTGAGCGGAGCATCGGCAGATGTCATCGAGACCTTCCGCACGGTCGCCGAGATCAAGGCGCAAGGCACACCGGAGACAATCCGCTGCTGCGTCATCAGCGGCGCCACCAGTGTGGAGGACGTAGTGAACGTCGTCTGGCTGGCGCGGCTCGCGGGCGTTCGGGTGGAAGGCGACGGCGATGGGCGGCAAAATGCGGGGCTTGCCACCGATCCTGGTCTGATGCCGGTGCCACTCTTTGAATCCATCGAAGACCTGCAGAATGCGCCGTCGATATGCCGCGAGCTATGGAGTGGCGCGGAGTACAAGCGTCTGCTCGCCTCGTGGGGCGGCCGGCAAGAGGTGATGCTGGGCTATTCCGACTCGAACAAAGACGGCGGCATGCTCACCAGCACCTGGGAGATCTTCCGCGCCCATCGCGCCCTGCACGAGGCGGCGCGCGAATGCAGCGTGCATCTGCGCCTCTTTCATGGACGCGGCGGTACGGTCGGCCGCGGCGGTGGCCCCACCCATCGCGCCATCTTCGCCCAGCCCTTCGGCGCCTTCGAGGGCGAGATTCGAATCACCGAGCAAGGCGAAGTGCTCAACTGGAAGTACTCTGACGTGGTGCTGGCCGAGCGCAATCTTGAGCTGATGATCGCTGCGTGCCTCGACGCACTGGCCCGCCCGAATGCGCTCGAGCCCAACGGCCATTACACCGGCGTCCTGCTGCCTGAATGGGAAGTCGCTCTCAATGAGCTTTCGGCGAATGCCTTTGCTTTTTATCGCGAAAACATCATCGACGACCCCGAGGTGCTGCAGTATTTCGAGGCAGCAACGCCGGTGGGCGAACTCGAAAACGCCAAGATCGGCTCGCGTCCGGCGCGGCGCAAGGGCGCGCTCGACTTCAGCAATCTGCGCGCGATTCCCTGGGTCTTCGGTTGGACGCAGAGCCGGCTGCTGGTTCCAGGCTGGTTCGGCGTCGGCCACGCCATCCAGCTTTATGCAAAACAACCCGAGGGACTCGCGCTACTGCGGACGATGATGCACGAGTTCCCGCTCTTCATCGACCTCATCCGCAACGTGGAAACGGCGCTGGCCAAAGCCGACCTGGGTATCGCCCGCCTGTACTCCGACCTCGCGCCCGATGCCGCGACGCGGAAACGGGTCTTCTCGAAGATCGAAGCGGAATTCGAGCGAACACTTGATGCCGTACTGCTGGTCACCGGACAAAGTGAGCTCTTGCAGACCAATCAGGTGCTGGCACGCTCGATCCGGCTCCGCAATCCGTATGTCGACCCGATGAGCTTGATTCAGGTCGATCTGCTACGTCGCAAGCGCGCCGGCGAAGACACTCCCGAGGTCAATCGCGCCATCGCGGGCACGATCAACGGCATCGCGGCAGGATTGCGTAATACCGGCTAAGATCGCCAATTCGGAACTGTCGGTTCCGATACGAAATGCAGCGTCCGATTGCCCAACGGATTCCTGTGAAGACGGCTTCAGACGCGGCTATGCTCTAGCCATGAACCGAGCACCGAGCGGACCGGGCAATCCAGGCTTAGGACCAAATGCCGAGAACCTCGACGGCGTGCTGGCCCGCTTTCAGGACTGGGAAAAGACCCGGCAAAGCCAGCCGTCCTCGAAATACGGCCCCACTGCGGGAATCGGCCGAAGTACAGCATCGAGAAAGGGGAGCCTTGGCGGCGGAGTCCGCGAACTCAGCTACGAACAGGCTCTTCGCGCCAGCAGCTATGGCCGAAAGACTCATCCGGAACCAGGCGAAATGCCGCCGCAGGGACTGAAGGCGCGGGCCGCCGCGACCCCTCAGGTAGCATCACCTGAGCTCGTCTCACCGAGAAATCCACGCCAGTCGACCGCAGGCGGCACTAAATCTGCGCCATCGCCAAAGACCATTGCGAGTGCAGGCTCAACGACGGTAACATCAGCCCAAGCAAGGACGCAGACAACGGGAATGGGCGGGGCCGCCGCGAACATCTCTCGGATCCGCAGAACGACACCCAGATCTCCAGTGCTGCCGCCCGAAAAGCGCCAACCTCTGCAGCCCACCTTTGGCCAGGTGCTCAAGGGGACTGCGGGGTTATCGGCCACGAGCACGGCCGTGCTGGGGACCAAGTCGGTAGCGCTGTCCCTGCGCGTCTCCGACACCGAGCAGGCCCGCATTCTGGCCTGCGCCGCGCGGGCCAATCTGTCGGTCTCGGCCTACCTTCGCCAGTGTGCTTTGGGTGTCGACGAGCTGCGCGATCAGGTCGAGCTGGCGCTGGCCCAGCTTCACAAACAGGACGTCAAATCGACGCCGCCAGGACTCTCGGCGATTCCCGGGATTCTTTGCTATTTCGCCACTCGCTTATTTCGGCGGCTTCGCGGGAACCACGACTACACGGCAATCTCCCTTCACTAGTCCCTAATCAAGCGATCGGCTGTTCCACCGACTCATCTTCAAGTTGGGAATCGGCGGCCATCAACGACTCGGCGCTGAGCGTGTCAGCGCGACGCAGCGACGGGAAGAAGATACTCCACAGGCCAGTCACAACCAGAGACCCAATACCGCCGATAACGACCGCCCGGACCGCGCCCCACCACTGCGCAGTAAGGCCGCTCTCAAATTCGCCCAGCTCATTCGACGCGCCAAGGAAAAGCGAATTGACGGCGCTCACCCGCCCGCGCATCTCGGGTGGTGTTGCCAGTTGCAGCAGAGATGAACGAATCACCACGCTGACCATGTCCGCACCGCCAACCAGCATCAAGGCCAACACCGACAATGGAATGCTGCGCGACAGGCCGAAGGCGATGGTGCCCACCCCAAACAGCGCAACACAGAGAAACATCTTCTTCCCCGCCCGGCGGCCGATCGGACGGAAAGCCAGCGAAACCGAGGTGGTCAGCGCGCCCAAGGCGGGGGCGGCGCGCAGGATTCCGAGCCCGCGCGGCCCTGCGTGCAGAATGTCCTCGGCAAAGATCGGTAGCAGCGCCACCGAGCCCCCAAGCAACACCGCAAAGAGGTCCAACGAGATTGACCCAAGAAGAATCTTCCGTTGCCAGACATAGTGGAATCCGGCCAGCACCACGTCAATGGATGTGGCCCTCCTTTCCATCCTGCCCGGCCGCACCGACAGCATTGAGATTAAGGTGAGATAGCCGGCGAGCATGACAAGCGTGAACAGGAAGACCGCGCTCGCCCCGCTGACCTTGCCGCGCAGCGGCAGCGTAAACAGGATGCCGCCAATCGCCGGGCCAGCGATGTTGGCGATCTGGAAGATCGTTGAACCCCACGTCACGGCGTTGACGAAGTGCTCCTTCGGCACAAGGTGCGGCACGAGCGCGGAACTCGCCGGCCCGCTGAACGAGCGCCCCGTCCCAATCAGCGCAAGCACCGCGTAAATCGGCCAAACGCTGCGCAAACCGTGCCATGAAAACCACAACAGCGCCGAGGTGCACAGCATCTGTAGCGAATAACAAACCAGCACCACGGTTCGCCGGTCATAACGGTCGGCGACATGCCCCGACGGTAAGATGAGTAACACCCCCGGCAGAAAGAGCGCCAGGCCGGTATAGCCGAGCGCGAGCGCGCTGTGGGTGATCTGGTAGACCTGCCAGGCGACGGCAAGAGCCTGCGCCTCGGCGCCGACGATGACCATGACCCGCGCCATCTGGTAGAGCCGGAAGTCTCGGGATAGGAAGGCGGCAGTACCGCGGGTCGATGATTGTTCGGCCATGCTGAGTGTGCGAGGGTTGAGGCAGAGAGCGCAGAGGACTTCACTTCGCCGAGTCGGCCGAAGTGTCCCCTATTCATATTCTAAGGGACGCTGCCCATACCGGTTGAGTCTCTAGTTCCCGATCAACTTGAATTCCTCACAGTGCAAGTCGCTCGAGCCGCTAACCGTGGCGATATGATGCTTGGAAGATGTCGACAGACAGACTCCTGGTCCTTAGTGAAGCTGATGTCCGCGCCGTGCTCACCTACGAGGAGCTGATTCCGGCCCTGCGCCAGGCATTTATGGCTTACTCCGCTGGACGCGTGCAGCAGCCGTTGCGCATGGTCATGCGGGTCACTGCCAACACTGGATGGTTCGCCCTCATGCCGGCCGTCTATGGCGGCGTGATGGGCGCGAAGCTGGTCACCTTCTTTCCTGGCAACGCAGCCCTCGCAAGGCACACGCACAATGCAATGATTCAGCTTTTCCGCGCCGAGACCGGCGAGCCGCTGGCGGTGATAGATGGCCGGCTCATCACAGAGATGCGAACGGCGGCCACTTCCGCAATCGCGGTCGATCTACTCGCCGCTCCCCAGGCGAAAGTCCTCGCTATTCTCGGCAGCGGAGTGCAGGCACGCTCGCATCTGCGCGCACTAGCAGGCATTGGCGACTTCAAAGAGGTCCGCGTCTGGAGTCGTACTTCAGAAAACGCAAAGAGATTCTCGATCGAAACAGGTGCGCTGGCAAGAGCCTCTGTTGAAGAAACCGTCTCCGGAGCCGATGTTGTGCTCACGCTGACGAGTTCTGTTGAGCCTATTCTGCACGGAACATGGCTGAAGCGAGAGGCACTGGTCTGCGCCGTCGGCGCAGTCACTCCCGACCGCCGCGAGCTCGACGACGAAGCCATGAGCGGCTGCATAGTCGTCGAGTCCCGAGAAGCGGGGGAAAGAGAACCGGGAGATATTCTCCAATCCGGAGCAAAGATCACCGCGGAGATCGGCGAGATCCTGAACGGCGCGCGTTTTGATCGCGGTGACCGTCCAGTCGTCTTCAAGTCCGTCGGCATCGCTATCGAAGACATCGCTGCCGCGAAACTTGTTTACGATCGGATGATCGCACTCTAGAATTCACTTTCAAACACAATCCAAATATCCGCGTGGCTTCTCGCAACGATTAAGCCAAAGAAAGTCTGAATGCCCCCAGAAGCAGTGCTCGAAGCCGGCGCACCTCGCACTTCGCTCTGCCGCATCCTCGGGCTTGGTTTTGGGCTTGCCGTGATCTTTGGCGGCACTGTGGGTGTCGGCATCCTGCGCCTACCGGGAACGATCGCCGCTCAGATGGGCAGCCTCTGGCCAATCATGCTGGTCTGGATCGCGGGTGGCGTTTATGCGATGCTGGGCGCGCTGTCGATCGCTGAGCTTGGAACCGCAATGCCTCAAGCGGGCGGCTTCTATGTTTACTCGAGGCGCGCTTTCGGCCCCGCCATGGGATTTGCGGCGGGCTGGGCCGACTGGTTATGTAACTGCGCCGCAATAGCGTATGCCGCAGTCGCAGCCGCAGAATATGCCGGTGCCCTCGCGCCCGGCCTTTCCTCGCATCCGACTGCAGTGGCGCTCGCGCTGCTGTTGCTCTTTTCTGCCCTGCAATGGATCGGGCTCCGGCTGAGCAGTTCGATTCAGCAGATTACCAGTTCGGTAACGGCGATAACATTCCTCTTGCTCGTCGTGGCCTGCCTCCTGCATCCCGCGCAAACAAGCGCTACACCTGCGCCTCACGGCCCCGCACCAGCCGGATATTTTGTCATGCTGGTGCCAATTATCGCGGCGCTGCGCGCGATCATTGTCGCCTACGACGGTTGGTACGAGGGGATCTACTTTACCGAGGAAGACACCGATGTCACCAACCATCTGCCCCGCGCCATGATTGGCGGCGTGGCGATCGTTTTGGGCCTCTATCTGCTGATGAACCTGGCGTTCCTTCATGTGCTCTCAGTCCCTGCGCTGTCCGCATCCACGCTGCCCGCCGCAGACGCCGCCAGGATCGTCTTTCCCGCATGGAGCGGGACTTTCGTCACCGTCCTCTCTCTGCTCACGCTGTTGAGCCTGATGAACGCTGTGCTGATGGGAGCGCCACGGATTCTATTCGGCATCGGCCGCGACGGGCTATTCAGCCGGCGCGCGACAGAGGTCGGCGCGGGCGGCACTCCCCGCGGAGCTCTTCTGTTCACAGCCGTTGGGGTCGCCGTCTTCATTGCCAGCGGCAAGTTCGAGGAGATCATTGCCGTCGCCTCTATCTTGATCGCAGCTCTTTACTTCGTAAACTATCTCGCCGTCATCGTCCTGCGCGTGCGCGAACCCAACATGCCGCGGCCATTCCGCGCCTGGGGCTATCCGCTAACGACAGGCCTCGTGCTGGTTGGTTCGCTGCTCTTCCTGATCGCGGCCGTGCATGACGACCACGCCACCGCGCTGCGGGCAGCGGTGTTCCTGATCGCAGCGGCGCCGGTCTATCTCTGGATGCAATGGAAGCGGCGAACACCTGTACCGTAAGTCTCGCAACAATCGAAACGCGCGCGAATTGTGTCACCATCTTTGAAGAGGAATCCCGATTGTTCAAGCACGCTATCGTTCGCCTGCCTGGCGCCAATTTTGCCGAAGGACTGACCACCGTCGATCTCGGCGCGCCACTATATGAACATGTCCTGCAGCAGTATGCCGCTTATTGCCAGGCGCTGCGCGAGTGCGGACTTGCGCTCACCATGCTTGAGGCCGATCATCGTCACCCCGACTCGACGTTTGTCGAAGACACTGCAGTGCTTACGCCGCGCGGCGCAGTCCTCACCCGGCCCGGCGCGGCCAGCCGCGAAGGCGAAGTCGAGGCGATCCGGCCGGCGATCGCCAGCTTCTATCCGGCGATCCTGGAGATTGTCGCGCCCGGCACGCTCGATGGAGGCGACATCTGCGAAGCCGGCGATCACTTTTTCCTTGGACTCTCGCACCGCACCAACGAGGCCGGCGCGGAGCAACTCGCGACGCATCTTGCCAGCCAGGGCTACACCTCGTCGACTGTCGATGTGCGCGAAATGACCAGCATTCTGCACCTCAAGAGCGGAATCTCATACATCGGCGAGAACACGCTGGTGGTGATGCAGGAGATGGCCGCGAATCCTGCCTTCACCGTCTACGACCTCATCAAAGTATCGATTGAGGAAAGCTACGGAGCCAACTGCGTTCGCGTGAATGACCGCGTGCTGGTAGCGAAGGGATTTCCGAAACTCACGGGCGAGCTCATCACCCGCGGATTCAATCCCCTGGTGCTGGATATGTCCGAGTTTCAGAAGATGGACGGCGGCCTCAGCTGCCTTTCGCTGCGCTTCTAACCGCTGGCCGAGCTACATCGTCTTCAGTAAGCTCACCAGCCGCGTGAATCCTTGTTCGCGAGCTGTCTTGTTGCCCGGAACAGTGTTTGAGGGATCTTCCCCCGCCCGCATGAATCCATGTCCGGCCCCGTCGTAGGTGACCGGATCATATTTCTTGCCGGCGGCCTTCATCGCCGCCGTTGTAGCCGGGATGGTCGCACCGATGCGAGCGTCATTCCCTGCGTAGAATCCATAAACCGGAGCGGTAATAGTCGTTACGTCCGCCGGCCCTGGCCCGTAAAAGACAAAGGCCGCCGAAAGATCTTTGCGGTGCGCGGCAAAGGCAAACGATTTTCCGCCGCCCCAACAAAAGCCCACCACAGCGATCTTGCCGTTGCCGGCAGGAATTTTCTTTCCGTAGTCGGCCGCCGCATCGAGATCGGAGTTGACAACATCGGGGTCAAGTCCGGAGACGGCCTTGATGGTCGCGTCCTGGCTCGGGAAGGCGCTCGAGCCGCCGCCATTTGGCCCGAAGCCGCTCAAGCAGGTCGGGCGCAACGACGATGAAGCCTTGAGCGGCGAGCTCATCGGCCATCTCCTTGGCCCAGTCCGTCAGGCCGAATATCTCATGGATCAAAATCACGACCGGGACCTTGCCCTTCACCTCGGGATAGACCACAAAGGCATCGACGGTGCGACTGCCATCTTTGAGCTGGATGTATTCATGATGGCGCGGCGAGGCGTCGAGGCGGGCTTTGGCCCAATCCTGCGCGTGGGCGGAAAGAGCGGCGGCGAGGAAGATCGGAAGAGCGGCAAGATTCCGGAAGGTGCGAAGCGGATAGGCGACAAGCAGGGAATGCGTCATGGCCAGAAGTGTAGCCGCTTCGGGCGAAAGCCTACAAGGGTACGAGCACGATCGAGACCGAGGTCCGTCTTCCGGCTCATGAATAATTTGGAGAGAAAAGTTATGGCGGAGAGGGGGAGATTCGAACTCCCGATACCCGTAAAGGTATGGCTGATTTCGAGTCAGCTGCATTCAACCGGGCTCTGCCACCTCTCCGCGGTTGCTGACACTCTTTCCAGTCTACTGGCGATGATCGGGCTAGGCAACACGGGAGAGGCGCTCGATGCGGCGATCGCCTTCGTCGACGCCTGCCTGGACGTTGACTGCGGCGTAGAGTTCGCGGGCCTCTCGCCATAGCGCGACCGCCTCCTGCTTCTCGCCGATCTCTTCCTGGAGCAGTGCGTGGCCTCGAAGCGCATTGGCGAGATCGAGCGGAGGAGTTTCGGGGTGGGCGCGGTAGATTTCCAGCGCTTCGCGATAATGCGGGCCGGCCGGCTCGAATTGCCCGCTCCCGCGCAGGATGTCTGCGACGTGCCGAACGGTGTGGGCAAGCCTTAGCGGATCGTCGAGTTTGCGATAGACGGCGGCGGCTTCTTCGTAGTGGAGCAGCGCTGCGCCGGTCTCGCGCAGATCGCGCTCAGTGCGGCCGAGCTCAGTATAGGCTTGCGCAAGCCAGGGTTTGTCTTTCGACAGGCGGGCGGCTTCGACGGCTTCGGTGAAGATGCGTTTGGCGTCGTCGAAGCGATGCTCTCGGCGTGCCTGGTGGCCTTGCATCAACAGCGTTTCAGCCCTGCCGGACATAATGCGGTCAAGGTATCACAGCGATCGAGTCTAGTCCTCTTCCTTCAAGTCATACAGGGCTGGCGACTGCTCGGCCATTGAGAGTCGCTTCCCGTCTCTCAACTGTTTTAGGGCTTCGGGGCCGACCCAGTATGCACGGACTCTTGTGAAGTACTTTTTTATCAGAGACGTCGACAGGCGCATGAGGGCCTGTGAGGCCGCTGAGTCAGAGATCGTGGCGATGCGCCCAGCGATGATCATTCGTCCCCTCCAATCGCCCGCTGGCGTGAGAAGAACTGAGTCTGGATTGAGTCGCTGGTCTGTATGAAAGCGAACGGTATCGTCGAATCGTTCGACCCGCCAAGATTGAACAGCTGTCTGGGCATCGGTGAGCAGGAACTGGCTGCAAGCTGCGGTCTGCGCGCCTTGTGCAGACCCTATTCCCTCGATCTCGGCAGCTGTCGACCACTCTCGGGGTCGAGGATCTTCGGATATCTCCGCCAAGGCATACTTAACGGGTCGCTTCGCTTCGACGGCCTCAAGAACAAGCAGGATGTCTGACCTTAACGCGAAAAATTCTATTCGTCTCTGCATACTTCAAGCGGCGAAATGCTTCTCGATTGCCGCCACAATCTCTGCGCGCTTATTCAGGTCGTAGGTCGCCAGGGCCGTTTCCAACTTCACAACGTTGGTCTCCGCCTCTTTGCGGTCTTTGTTGCCGGGCTTCTGCCCCGGTTTCATGGTGTCGTGGGCGAGGAAGTAGTGGCCGGGCGGAGCGCCGACCTTCCATTCATAGTCCGCTTCGAAGCCGTAGACCATCCAGTTCGGCGATGCGGGCACCGGTTCTTTTGACAGGTAGGCAGGCTCTTTCTTGAGGCGTAAATCTCCCAGATACTCGGCTTCGAAGTGGTTGACCCAGCCGGTGATGAAAGCATCAAGATCGAGCAGGTCGGCGATTTTCTCGATCGGCCCGGCGCTTCGCTGCTCGGCAAACTTCTTGAGCGCGTATTCCTTCACCAGGTAGCGTGGCAGGGCATAGACATCGGGCAGAAAGGACCCGCCGGAATCCGGCATCACCGAATGCGGCGACAGGATTCCGCCTACCATCCCCGGATAGGTAGGGAACGCGTTGGCATGGCCCTCGATCAGAATGCCCAGGCCGGTATCCTGGACGGCGTCTTCAGCGGTCTTCCAAAGTTTCTTTTTCGCCGCCTTGTCGGCGCCAAGGGCCATCACCGCTTCCATCTTGGGAATCGTCTGGCTCAGCTCCGTGATCGCTTCCACGCCCGCCGGAGACGCCGCCCACTGCTCAAAACTTGTCTCCGCAATCGCAACCAAAATCTTATTATTGATCGCCATTCGTCCCCCGTGGAAGTGAAGTGGCATCCCCCGCAATGTGGTTGCGGCGAGCAAACGTACTATAACAAACGACAAGGCGGAGGGTGATCAACCCTCCGTTGGGCGACGGCCGCAGATTGTTGACTGGCGACCAGCGGTTCGCACTATTAGGCAGACCGCCGACGCCGCCCACTTATCAGATAGACGGCCGCCCGGAGTTCCAGGAGTGGATCATCGGAAGGCCCGATACCGTCGACTCGCGGAATCGGATCGAAGATGATGTGCTTCTGCTCAGTGTCGTTGTCGGCCACTGGTGCGGTCAAAGACAGCGTGCCCAGCTCGACGACCTTCCGATCTTCCGGCCAGTGAATGGTCGCGTTGTCAACCACATCGCCATCATTCGCAACCTGCACCAGGATCTTGTACTTCACCGGGCTGGCCGCGATGCGTTCCTTGATTTCGTCGAAGAGATACTCAGGAGCCTTCGCAGTCGTGGCGGCTTCGTCAAGATGCGCAACGCCCGCTTCGGGAACAATCCGGTAGCGGCCGAACTTGCTGACGCCCTCGGCATTGGTGAACTGGAAGGCGGTCACGCCAAAATAAGCCTCAGTCGCAAAGCTGACTGGCGCAGGCTTCGGCGCCTGGACGAAGGCGAGCGCCGCAGGGTGCGAGCCGAGGAATGCTCCGAAAGGCGAGGCCGGAATATTCGACAGATCGCTCGATGCCAGCGCCTTGAGAAACTCCAGAAACTCCTGCCCGGTATGTGTCGGAAAGCCGTCCGTCGAGTGACTCACGATATCGGTGTGGACATGCTCGGCCAGATTGAAGCGAATCGCCAGTCCGCGGGGGTTCGCATTGGGATCGTTGTCGGGGATCATTGGAACGCCGGTAGAGTTGGAAAAGCGCACCGTAACCGGAGTCGACGGTCGTGCGACGTGGGGAGCTTTGGTCAGTGAAACCGCGCCCGGCGACGGCGTAAAACTGCCGGTGAACATCGCGCCTTTGGCATGGGCCGGACGAAACCCCGGATGCAGGCCAAAGATGGTATCGAACATCTGAATCAGATCGTTGCTTAACGCTAACAACTTTTCATCGGTAGGCAGTGGCATATGAATAACTCCTCGCAAAATGACCTGGCATCAGTCATTCTTCCACTGGTGTCTGTTAAAGGCGACCCTCTTTAGAGTTGCAGCGGACTACCTCGAAGTAGCCCTCACCCTTGACGCATAAATTCAGGCGAGACCGGGCTTTCGTAGAGAGAATAATCGCGCGCCACGACCGTCAATCCCGATGGAGTCACAAAATAATTCCGCCGGTCCTCGTTCTGGTCGTAGCCAATCACCGTTCCCTCGGGGATCTTTACGTCGCGGTCGATGATGGCGCGTTTGATGCGGCAATGCCTACCGATATCGACGTGCGAAAAGATGATGCTCGAGTCGACTTCGGAGAAGGAATTGATACGCACGTCCTGCGAGAGCACGCTGTTGCGAACCACAGCGCCCGAGATGATGCAACCTGCCGAGATGGTCGAGTTGATCGCCATGCCGGTACGCCCGGGCTCGCCGAAGACGAACTTTGCCGGAGGATACTGGCGCACGCGCGTCCGCATCGGCCAGCTTTCGTCATAAAGATTGAAGACAGGCGAGACCGACGCCACATCCATATTCGCGTCATAGTAGGCGTCGAGCGTGCCAACATCGCGCCAATAGAGCGCTTCCTTCTTGTTCTCGTCGACGAAGTTATAGGCATACATTTTGTACTTGCCCAGGATGCTGGGAAGGATGTTGTGCCCAAAGTCGTGCTTCGATTCCGGGTCCTCGGAGTCCTTGATCAAAGCGGGCAACAGCACGTCGGTGTTGAAGAGGTAAATGCCCATCGAGGCGTCGACCATATCCGGATTGAAGGGCGAGCGCAGCTCGGTGCTGGTTGGCTTCTCGAGGAAGCCGATCACCTCACCGCCCTTGCCTACCTCAACGACGCCGAAGCGCTTGACCTCGTCCGGCTGGATCGGCAGCGTCGCCAGGGTCACATCGGCGCCCGTGTCCTTGTGGTGCTCGAGCATTTTGCTGTAGTTCATCTTGTAGATGTGGTCGCCGGAAAGGATAAGCACATGCTTCGGCTGCTCGGCGCCGATCGAGTAAATGTTTTGGTAGACCGCGTCGGCGGTACCCATGTACCAGTTCGCGCTCACCCGCTGCATCGGCGGCAGTATTTCGATGAACTCGCCCAGTTCCTGGGCGACAATGCCGGTCCAGCCTTCGCGGATATGCCTGTTGAGCGACAGGGCCTTGTACTGGGTCAGGATGTAAACCCGACGCAGTCCGGAGTTGATGCAGTTAGAGAGCGTGATGTCGATGATGCGATAGTGGCCGCCAAAGGGAACTGCAGGTTTGGCCCGATCGCGCGTCAGCGGAAAAAGTCGTTCCCCGGCTCCGCCAGCCAGTAGCACTCCAAGCGTATCCCTCATGCTCTTGCCACGCCCCTGGGAATTTTATCGGCCCTCGCAGGCCCACTCACGCGTTCCCGTCGAAGTATAGCCCTCGACGATCGAACGAGCGAGTTTAGCACACGGAAGACGACTGCATAATGTACGGGATAAGCAGCGGGAAGGAGTGCGCAACTTGACCGCCTACCCGTGGGTCGGACGGGCGGCGTCCGAGAGATTGACCAGGGAAGACTAGTTGCCGGTGGACTCTCCCGCCGAAGTGCCAGTCTCAGACTCGACCGCTATCCGCAGAGAGCGCAGGAAATTGACGTCCTGGCTGGTAAAGCCGGTCGCCGAGTCCACTACGCCTGCTTCGCCCTCGCCGCCGGGGGTGGAGTTGGCGGTCAACTGCTTGGGTTGTTGCTCGACTTCGTTGAGTCCGATCGTGGCTTCCAGCATAAGAAGCACGTCAAAGCCCTGTTTGCGGATGTCCTGCACCACGCTGGCTATGTCTTCCGACTCGGAGACGGTCTCGTGGATCGCCTCCCCCAGTTTCTGGATCAAGCTCCGCAGCCGTTTATTCAATGGCCCGCCTCTTTTCCGACCCACCGGACTGCGCCATCCGGAAGGCACCCATTTCCATTACCTTACTTGTGATGTTCCGGCACCGCAATCCGAATCATCCCGAAAAGGGGTACTTTTCGTGCCACTGCTAAGATTTTTGTATGGGAGCAGAGACTGCAGGACGAAAACTGGGAATCGGTCTCCGCCTTGCCGCCCGTGCCGCGCGGGAGCGCGCCACCCAGGCTGGCGTCGCCTCATCGCCGGCGCCGACCAATGCCAAAGCCATCCCGGCTCTCGCGGCGCAGGCTACCTCGAAAGCCAAAGCCATCGGCCAAGGGGCAAAGCGATTCGGCGAGGCTGTCTGGGGGCCAATGGCCCACACAGGTTCAGTCCTGTGGCTTGAGATCACAGGACTTTTCTTCGCCCTCTTTGCCGCATTCTTCGGTCAAAGTGTCTACAAGTTCCGGGGCGACTGGAGGGGCGGCCACAACCACGCTCATTTCCTCATCTACGCCGCGCTGACGGCCCTCTTTTCAGTCTTCACGATAAGCCAGTTCTACCGGGCGCGGCAAAAAGAAAAGGCAAAACGAGTGCGCCGCGCCGCTGGCCGTTGACGAGGAAACACGCACACTGATTTCCCGGCCTTAGAGACTGGTCCCACCCAGACTTCAAACCTGCCGGTCAATCTGCTATCGTTCGCGAAGAATCCAAGCGAGGCGGCGAGGCGTTTTGTGCCCTGCCTAAGCCCTGCGCCCTGTCCCTATGAATGACAAACCATTCTTCACCCAGCAAGACCTCGACGACGCGGGCTTCGATCCCGAGAAAGCGTTAGGCGAACCCGGTAAGTTCCCCTACACCCGGGGGATCCAGCCAACCATGTATCGCGGCCGGCTGTGGACGATGCGCCAGTACGCCGGCATGGGCGACGCCGAGGCCTCGAACCTACGCTACAAGTTTCTGCTTGCGAACGGGACCGCCGGGCTCTCCGTGGCATTCGATCTCCCCACCCAGATCGGGTACGACTCCGACGATCCGATGTCGCTCGGCGAAGTCGGCAAAGTCGGGGTCGCCATCGATTCCATTGAAGACATGGAGCGCCTCTTCAGCGACATTCCCCTCGACAAAATCTCCACCTCGATGACCATCAACTCGACGGCCAGCATCCTGCTTGCTCTGTATGTTGCAGTTGCGAAACGCCAAAACATCCCCCTCGACAAACTTTCCGGCACTGTACAAAACGACGTTCTGAAGGAGTACATCGCTCGCGGCACCTACATCTACCCGGTCAACCACGCGCTGCGCATAGTGACCGACATGTTTGCGTGGACGACACAGCACGTTCCCGAATGGAACCCGATCTCCATCTCCGGCTACCACATGCGCGAGGCCGGTTCGACCGCCGCGCAGGAGGTAGCCTTCACCCTTGCCAATGGGATGGCCTATGTTCAGGCCGCGCTCAATGCCGGGCTCGAAGTAGACGACTTCGCGCCGCGGCTTTCTTTTTTCTTCAACGCCCACAATAATCTCCTCGAAGAAGTCGCCAAGTTCCGCGCCGCCCGGCGTCTCTGGGCACATATCATGCGGGACAAGTTCGGCGCAAAGAATCCCCGCTCCTGGATGCTCCGCTTCCATACCCAAACCGCCGGTTCCACACTCACCGCACAACAGCCCGAAAACAACATCATTCGCACCACGCTCCAGGCGCTCGCGGCCATCCTCGGAGGCACACAATCTCTCCATACCAACGGATTCGATGAAGCGCTTGCTCTACCAACCGAAGCCGCCGCCCGCATCGCTCTTCGGACGCAGCAAATCCTCGCCCACGAGTCCGGCGTCGCGCAGACGATCGATCCGTTAGCGGGTTCGTACTTCGTTGAGATGCAAACAAGCGAGATCGAGCAACAGGCAAAGGACTACTTCGCGAAGCTCGAAGCGATGGGAGGGATGCTGCGCGCGATCGAACGCGGGTGGGTGCAGCAAGAAATTCAAAACGCCGCCTACAAGGCGCAGCAACAGGTGGATTCCGGCGAGGCGGTGGTCGTCGGGGTCAATCGGTTTACCCAGGATACAGAAGTCGAAGTACCTATCCAAAGGATCGACGAGTCGCTGGAGCGAAGGCAGGTCGAACGACTCCAGGCGCTGCGCCTCTGCCGAGATCCGCAACGGTGGCAATCAGCAATCGACGCCGTGATAGAAACCGCACGAAATGGAGGAAATCTCATGCCGGCGATCCTGGAAGCGGTCGAGAGCAGGTGCACCATCGGCGAAATCTCTGGCGCACTGCGGAAAGTCTTCGGCGAATATCACGAAACGGTAGTGGTGTAAGACGGGCGCCCAAGAATCGGCCAAGCTAGAGATGTCACACTCGATGCCGTGTTACTCTCTGCGCGGCCCAAGGAAAGCCGTTTTATGAACGAACTCCAAAGACCGTAAAGAGATGCTTACGGAAAAGATGTTGGAGATCAACCGGAAACCCATTCAGGAACCGCTAATACGGCTGGGAGATCTGCACACATTAGATGACTCTATACGGGACGCAACACCGCCCATCGAATGAGGGGAGCGCAAAACGTTAATTCGGTAGGTGCTCACACCCCTCGCTATTGAGATGTGAACTCTATCTTCATGTGACTCAATGCGCCCCAGCCTCCACGGGAGCCTTCACCCGCGCTGGTGGTTTTTTCATGATGAAGGGCAGTGGCACCAGGCAGGCGATGATGACGCTGAGAAGCCAAAAGGCGTTCATGTAGCTGAGCATAGAGGCCTGGCGCAGCATCTCCTCATAGGCGTGGCCGACGGCCAGTTGTCCCGCCTGGTTGGCTCCCTGGCCGAGCGCCATCAGCGCCGCCTTGGTCTGGTCGATGTAGGAATGATAGGCCATCGTGCCGCCGGTGTTCTGGGCGAGCGTGTTCTGATGGGTCTGCGCGGTGCGGGTGAGGAATGTGGTCAGCATTGCCGTACCCATGCTGCCTCCCAGGTTGCGCGCGAAGTTCGAGAAGCTTGAAATCTGGTTGTTCTTGTTCATCGGCACGCCGACGTAATTCAGCGTGCTGATGGGGATAAAGATGAATGGCAGCCCCATTACCTGCAGCGCGCGCCACAGCGTGATCTGGCCGAAGCTGACGTTGAGGTCGAGGTTGGTCAGGTTGAAGAGCATGATCGCCGTGATCGAGTAGCCGATCGAGACGAGGAGCCGCGGGTCCATCTTTGAGACAAGGATGCCCGCGACGGGCATCAGCACCATCATGAGAAATCCGGCTGGCGAGAGCACCATGCCTGACCTCTCCGCTGTATAGCCGAGCAGCACCTGCAGAAACTGCGGAATGAGCACGGTCGTGCTAAAGAGCACAATGCCTAGAATGAACTGCAGGAAGACTGCGGTGCCGAAGTTGCGGTTCTTGAGCAGCTTCAGATCGACGATCGGATCGGGATGGCGCCACTCCCAAAAAACAAAAAAGACCAGCAGGCATACCGCGACAATGAAGAAACCGGTAATCATCGAGTCGCCGAACCAGTCTTTCTCCTGGCCTTTGTCGAGGACGAATTCAAGGCAGCCCACGCCGATCGCGACCAGGCCGAGGCCGGTGAAGTCGACCTTGGGTTTGTCGCGCATGATCACCGCGCGCTGCTCCTTTAGGTACGGCGGGTCCTCGACCATGCGGTTGCTCAGGAAGAGCGAAAGCAGGCCAATCGGGATGTTGATAAAGAAAATCCAGTGCCAGTTGAAATTGTCCGTGATCCATCCTCCCAGCGTCGGCCCGATGGCCGGCGCGACCACCACCGCCATGCCGTAGACGGCGAAAGCCTGGCCGCGGCGCGCGACCGGGAAGCTGTCGGCGAGAATCGCCTGTTCGCTCGGCGCCAGGCCGCCGCCGCCGATTCCCTGTAAGACCCGCGCGAGAATCAGAATCGGCAGTGTCTGCGCAATGCCGCAGAGAAATGAGCAGATGGTGAAGATCACCACGCAGGTCATGTAGAAGCGCTTGCGTCCGAATCGCGTGGCGAGCCAGCCGGAGATCGGCAAGATGATCGCGCTGGCAACGAGGTAGCTGGTGAGCACCCACGTCGCCTCGTCCTGGCTCGCGCCCAGCGACCCCGCCATGTGCGGCAGCGCGACGTTGGCGATCGAGGTGTCGAGCACCTCCATAAACGTCGCCAGAGTCACGGTCAGCGCCACTGCCCAAGGGTTATGGCTCGGTTTCCAGTCGTGTATGTCCGGCACTCGAGCCCCGTCCCGCCTCAAGGCTCTGAGGAGCCTGAAAAGCGCAGTCCCAATCTCTTTAGTATCAGTCTGCTGATATAGTATCAGCAGACTGATATGTCAGGAAGCCGCCAGGGAAAAAAGTCGACTAACTATCCCATCGCCTCGCTGGTGAAGCGGCTGCTCCAACTCTTTCGCGAGGGGCTGGATGAAGAACTGCGACCCTGGGGAGTGACGGCCGCGCAGCTCCACGTGCTGGCCAAGCTGGAGCATGAGCCCGGAATCTCCGGCGCAAGGCTCGCGCGGGCCTGCTTGGTGACGCCGCAAACCACCCAGGTCTTGCTGCGCGGCATCGAGAAGAACGGCTGGATCCGGCGGACGAAACATCCAGAGAACGAGCGCATCCTGCTGGCAACTCTGACGCCATCGGGCAAGCGGATTCTTGCCAGGTCACGAACCGCAGTCGGACAAATCTACGCTCAAATGCTCGACGGTCTCTTGGCAAGAGACGTCCGTGTTCTGGAAACGCTGCTGGCTCATTGCGCCTCCAATCTCGAGTCAGACCGGACAGCCGCTTCGCCGCCACGATAGAGCATCTTCACAATCCCGCGTGGCCTTTTTTACTATTGTTTCAACTGGCCTTTTCTTCCAGAAAAGGCCACCCGAGCGTAGCTCCCGCATTATGCCAATTGTGAAGATGCTCTAAGATACGGACTGCTGGCTTCCAGCCCACGATTCGCATGCAAATACACTGCCAGCATTGGAGATGTGGGTTCATCCTGCTGCTGCTCCTGTCATCCTCGCGCGCCTGGACGCAGTCAACGCCCGGCCAGCAAGCTGATCGGCAGGAACAGCTTCATCAGGCCAACGACGCCTTTCACGCCGGCTACGCGGCGGTCGAGAGCGGAGATCTCGCTGCAGCCCGCGACGACTTCCAAAAAGTGGTCCAGCTCGCACCCGAGATTCCCGAAGGACATAGCGCACTTGGCTCAGTGCTGGTGCAACTCGGCCAGCCGGCGCTCGCGATTCCGGAGCTCGAACGCTCGCTCGCAATGAAGGCGGACGACCGCACGACGCAGACGAACCTCGCCGTCGCGTATGAAGAGACCCAGGCCTACGACAAATCGCTCACGCTGTTTGGCGCACTCGATAAGGACGTGTCGGACCCTTTGCCTGCAACCGCGTTGATCAGCTACGTACGGGCGCTGAGCGCGACGGGAAGCGCCGATCTAGGCATGGCGCGGATGCAGAAAGCGGTCGCCGATGCTGCTCCGGGCTCGGCTGATGCCGCGACGTTGCATGATACACTCGGCTCGCTCGAGGCGCAGCGGCAGAACTGGCCGGCAGCAGAGACCCAATTTCAACAGGCGCTCGCGATCGATCCCAACTTCGCAGCCGCGCACCTCCATCTTGGCGTCACGCTCGCTGCCGAGGGTCGCGCTTCGGACGCGATCCGCGAGCTGACCACCGCGAGCCAACTCGCCCCGAGCAATGCCGCCGCTCAGCTGGAGTTGGGCCGTGCTCTGATCAGCGCCGGGCAGGATGATCAGGCGATTCCAATTCTGCAACGCGCCATCGAGCTCGCCCCAGATTTCCTCGATGCAAAATATCAGCTCGCGCTGGCACTACAGGGCACCGGTCAGGAGCAACAATCCATTCCGCTGTTTCAGCAGGTGGTCGCCGCGCAGCCGCACAACGCGAGTGCATTGACGAACCTCGCACTGGCCCTAGTGCAGACGGGCAAATCGAAAGATGGCATTCCGCTCTACCAACGCGCGCTTGCGGAGGCGCCAAAAGACGCGCTCATTCATCAAGACCTCGGCGTCGCCTACCTGCAGCAGAGCGACCTCGACGACGCGATTCGCGAGTTCCGCACCGGACTTGCGCTCAACCCCGACGCTTATGAACTCCACTACAACCTCGGCCTCGCGCTCAAGCTTAAAGACGATGTCGTCGATGCGGAGGTCGAGCTGAAGCAGGCGGCGACGTTGAATCCGCAATCGCCCGACCCGCCTTTTACGCTTGGGATTTTGAAGATGCAGACCGGCCATTTCGACGAGGCCGCCGAACAGCTCAAACTCACGCTCAAGCTACGTCCCGACAACGGCGACGCATGGGCCATTCTCGGCAGCGTTTACAAGCAGGAGAACGACCTGCCAAACGCTGCCGATGCGTTGCGCCAGGCGATCAGGCTGATGCCCAATCAGCCGGGAACCCACATCACGCTCGCCGGGGTGCTTGCCGAGCAAGGTCACAAAGACGAAGCCGCTGCCGAGCGCAAGATCGCCTCCGACCTCACCCGAGCGGCAACCAATCGCCAGCGCGCCACCTTCGCCGTCAACTCCGGCAACCTGCTCATGCAACAGGGAAAAATATCCGACGCGATCGAGCGCTATCAGGACGCCGTGACCAGCGATCCGACGTACATCGACGGTCACCGCGGCCTCGCCGATGCATTGGCCCGCGCCGGCCGCACAGCCGAAGCCGAGGCCGAACGGCAGAAGATTGCCCAGCTTGAAAAGCCCCAGCAATGAAGTTGGAGCCAGTGAATTCTTGAACTAAAGCTCAGCCGCGGCGCTTCGTCGTAGTCCCGCCCAACAGCGAGCCCATCAGACCGCGCACCAGCTCGCGGCCCACGGTCGTGCCCATCGTCCGGACCACAGTTTTAGTTGCCGTCTCGAGAATGCTGTCGCCGCGGCCAGTCTTTCCGGTGGGCTCCGTTAACACACTGTACCAAGGTTGTGACTGCGGTTGCGACTGCGGTTGCGGATTAGTTTGCGGCTGAGCTTGCTGCGCTCCCGCCGATATTGGAGACGGCTGACCCGCCCTGGCCTGCAGCAGCTCATATGCGGATTCGCGATCGACCGCCTGCTCATAGACTCCCGCAACTAGGGAACTCGCGATGATCTGCTTGCGCTGCTCGGGGGTAACGGCGCCGATCTGGCTGCGCGGCGGGCAAATCAGCGCCCGCTCAACGATATTCGGAGTGCCCTTTTCATCGAGAAATGAGACCAGCGCCTCGCCGACACCCAACTCCGTGATGGTCGTCTCAATGTTGATCTTGGGATTCGAGCGAAATGTCGTCGCAGCAGCTCGAACAGCCTTTTGGTCGCGCGGAGTAAACGCTCGAAGCGCGTGTTGCACGCGGTTTCCAAGCTGACCCAGGACCTCATCGGGAACATCGATCGGGTTTTGAGTAACGAAATAAATCCCGACGCCCTTGGAGCGAATGAGCCGTACCACTTGCTGCACTTTGTCCTGAATCACCTTGGGCAGATCGGTAAAGAGCAGATGCGCCTCGTCGAAAAAAAAGACAAGCTTCGGTTTATCGGGATCGCCGGCTTCCGGGAGCTTTTCAAAGAGTTCTGTCAACATCCACAGCAGAAAAGTCGCATAGAGCTTCGGCGTGTTGATGAGTTTGTCCGCTGCGAGAATGTTGACCACCCCGTGGCCGTTGGCGTCCGTCTGCATCATGTCGTCGAGGTTGAGCGCCGGCTCCCCAAGGAATTTCTCGCCGCCCTGCTGCTCCAGCGCAACCAGGCCGCGCTGGATCGCCCCGATACTTGCAGCCGAGATGTTTCCGTACTGCGTCTGAAATTCCTTCGCATTGTCGCCAACGTGGCGCAGCATCGCCTGCAGGTCCTTTAGGTCGAGCAGCAGCATTTGGTTGTCGTCCGCAATTTTGAAAACCAGCGACAACACTCCTTGCTGGGTGTCGTTCAAGCCGAGCAGTCTGCTGAAGAGCAGCGGCCCCATCTCCGAAACCGTGGCGCGAATCGGATGCCCCTGTTCGCCAAAGACATCCCAAAAGGTGACAGGGCAGCCGCTGAAGGAGAAATCCGTCAGCTTCATCTCCTTCACGCGGGCAGCGATCTTGGGATTATCGCTCCCCGGCTGGCTGATACCGCTAAGGTCGCCCTTGACGTCGGCGGCGAAAACCGGAACGCCGATCCGGCTGAAGCTCTCGGCCATCACCTGCAATGTCACCGTCTTTCCCGTGCCGGTGGCCCCAGCGACGAGCCCATGGCGGTTGGCCATGTTGGAGAGCAGATACAGCGGCGTTTCACTTTGGGCGATTTGCAGCGATTCCGGCATGACGGCTCCCGCTCTCGTGGACTCGAACAATCGTAATTTACAGCATTTCGAGGCTCCGGCGGGGATGGCCACCTACTGCTGCTGTTGCGCTTGTTGCAACTGCAGCAGCGGCGCCGCCGGAGGAGGCGGCGGCGCCTGGGCCTTTTCGACCAGCATCGACCAGTCTTCTGGAATCGGCAGGTCCTGATCGAGCGCCGGAGGCTCTTCTGACGCGGTCACACGCACCGCGACGTAGAGATCGCTGCTCGTTCGACCGCGATATGTGCCCTTAGTCGGAGGTACGTCCGCATAGTCGCGCCCGATCGCGGTGCGGATATGCCGGTCGGTTGCCACCAGGCAGTTGGTCGGATCAAAACCAACCCACCCGAGATGCGGTAGCAGCGCCTCGACCCAGGCATGGGTGGCATTCGAGGTCGAGCGGTCCGCCATCTCCTTGCTATGGTGCAGGTAGCCGCTCACGTAGCGGCAGGGAATACCCAGTTGCCGCACCAACGCGATCATGATGTGGGCGAAGTCCTGACAAACGCCCCTTTTAGATTCGATCGCGACGTCAATTGGAGAATCAGCCTTGGTGGACTTGGGCACGTAGTCGAAGTAGTCGTAGAGTCTCTTGTTCAGCTCATGCAGCAGGGTCAGGGGATCGTCGCGTCGCATCACGTCCAGATCATCGGCGAGCTTCTTCAGCGCGTCGGTGGGGCTGGCGAACTCGCTCGGCAAGAGCATCTCCCAGTAATCGCCGCTGGCCACGATGGCATCCAGTTCGTTCCACGCGTCCGGATCGAGGCGTGTGGGGATGTCGGAGAGCGGCTGCTGCTCCACCAGCGACTCGGCGACAATTACCAACTGCTCATGTTCGCCGGGGATGTCGAAGTGATGAATGTTGTTGCCGAGATGATCGCGATACGAAAACACACGGCACCGTGGGCTCACAGAGAGCGAAAAGCTCAGGCAGCGCTGGTTGCTGTCGCTGCGCGGGTGCATGCGCATCTCCATCACGCTCTCGCTCACCGCTTTGCCGTACTGAAACTTTGTCAAGTGCCGTATGGAGTAAAAGAGCATGGAGCATTTCTCCTGTAAATCTGGATCGATCCGCAAGGTTCATGTGGCTTTTCTCTTAAGGAAAAGCCTCGCGAGCTCCTTTCCCGTGACAAACGACAGCAGGAGAAATGCTCTCAAGTCTCCTACATCGCCAGCGCGGTTTGCACCGAGTAACGGATGTAAACCTCGTAGATCAATTCATGGATCTGCAGACATCGATCAAGGATCGTGCGCAAATAAATCCCCGCATCCCGCTCCAATATCTCTGACACCTGGCCATAGCGCAGCGAGGCCTGGAGCCGCCCCGAAAGCCGCATCAGCTCCTCGGCATGATGTCCGCGGCTGTCCTGCTGGACGGCGCGGAGCGAGTTGACCAGGCTGTCGATGCAGAAGCGAATGGAGTGGGGAAAGTCCGCGTCGAGCACGAGGAATTCCAGGATGCGATCGTACGCGAGATCGGCAGTATAGACCTTGCAGTAGCCTTCGAAGGCAGTACAGGTGCGCAATAATCCGATCCATTCAAGGTAATCGAAGGCGTCGTGAGCCTCGTCCGGCGATTTGAAGCTGTCGCGGTGGTAGACCTCAAGTAACCGCGCCGTCGAAGAGGCACGCTCGATGTAGCGGCCGATCTGAATAAACTGCCAACCTTCGCCGTGGCTCAGCGTAGTGTCAGTGACGCCCTGAAAAAGATGGATGCCGTCGACGACCGCGGGTAGAAATTCCGAAAGCCGCAGTTCAGAGCGATCAGAGTCAGTCTGCCTGGTCACATCATGGAAGAGCCGGTTCAGTCGCTGCCACTGTTCGGAGCTAATCTCCTCCCGCACCTGTCGCGCATTCTCACGCGCCTGCACAATGCAGGAAACCACCGATGCCGACTTCTCCTCATCGAAACAGAGTGAGTCGACGAACTCGAAGACATCGCCTTTCCACTCGCATCCCTCGGGGTTGCCGATCGTGGCCAGCACGCGCTGCCAGCGCCGTTCCGAACTGGTATGGGACTTATCCAGCATCAGGTCCATATTGATGTTCAGCAGACGAACGGTATTCTCCGCCCGCTCGAGGTAGCGGCTCATCCAGTACAAACTGTCGGCTACGCGTGAAAGCATCTTTGTCCTAAAAACCCGGCCCGACTAATAGCTCAACACCCAGGTGTCCTTACTTCCCCCGCCCTGCGACGAATTCACCACAAGCGACCCTTTGCGTAGAGCGACCCGCGTCAGTCCTCCGGGGACGATCGTGACCTTGTCGCCAAACAGAATGTAAGGCCGCAAATCAACATGCCTGGGTTGGATGCTTCCATCTTCCTGCAGGCATGGAGCGCGGGAAAAACTCAGTGTGGGCTGGGCAATATAGTTGCGCGGGTTGGCCTCGATATGGCGCTTGAACTCTTCCTGCTGCGCCTTTGAGCTTTGTGGGCCGATCAGCATCCCATAACCGCCCGACTCGCCGACTGCTTTGACTACCAGCTTGTCGATATTCTCAAGCACATGCTTGCGCTGCACCGGGTCGGTCATAAGGTAGGTCTCGACGTTGTTCAGGATCGGTGCCTCGTCGAGGTAGTACTTGATGATCTGCGGCACATAAGCGTAAAGCGCCTTGTCGTCGGCGACGCCGGTGCCGAAAGCATTCGCCAGAGTCACGTTGCCGGCGCGGTAAGCGTTGAAGAGGCCAGCCACGCCCAGGATCGAGTCGGTGCGAAAAGCCAACGGATCGATGAAGTCGTCGTCCACTCGGCGGTAGATTACGTCGACCCGCTTCAGGCCGGCGGTCGTACGCATGTAGACGATATTGTCGTGGATGACCAGGTCGCGGCCCTCTACCAGTTCGATGCCCATCTGCCGGGCAAGATAGGTGTGCTCGAAGTAGGCCGAGTTGTACACGCCCGGCGTCAGCAGCACGATCGAAGGTTCGGGACGGCCTTCCGGCGCGATCGACTTGAGCGTGCTGAGCAGGGCCTGGGTATAGTGCTCGATCGGCCGCACGGCATAGGCGCGAAAGAGCAGCGGGAAGGTCCGCTTCATGATTCGCCGGTTGGTCAGCATGTACGACACGCCGCTGGGCACGCGCAGGTTGTCTTCAAGCACCACGAACTCGCCATTTTGCATGCGCAACAGGTCGGTGCCGGCGACCGCGATGTAAACATTGCGCGGAACCTGTAAACCGCGCATCTGGCGGCGGAAGTGCTGGCAGCTATAGACAATCTCCCGAGGCACAAAGCCCTCGTTCAGGATCTTGCCCTCGTTGTAGATATCGTGCAGGAAGAGATTGAGCGCCGTGATGCGTTGGGTGAGTCCCTTTTCGATATGCGCCCATTCCTGGCTGGTCACGACCCGGGGCAGCAAATCGTAGGGAAAGATTCGCTCCGTGCCTTCTTCACGGCCGTAGACGGTAAAGGTAATTCCCTGGGTAAGGAACGAAACATCGGCGGATCGCTTGCGACGCTGCAGCTCGTCCCGCGGGATGCTGGTCATCGCATCGAGCAATTCCTGGTATTGCGGACGAATCTGACCGTTCCCGCCGAACATCTCGTCGTAGGCGTGATCGAGAAAGTATTCGGCCAGCGCGGGATTTTCGAGATGCCCGGAAGACCTGGTTTCGCTCATCTGGCTGCGCTCATCGTCTTGCACTCGGTGGGTAACCCGGGCCATCGTGTCGAGTCACGCCGCAACTGCTTCCCACTTCGCTCTCCACGATCGGTTGGGCTACTCTTGCATCGGTTCGCCCCTCTGCCACATCTACCATGTACGCATGATACTTCGCCGATTTTCAGGTGGGTCCTTTTGGGCGGAGCCTTCGTCAAGCAGGCAGACTCGAGGAAGTTCCACGCCAATCCCGATCTCGACTCATATACTGATATTGAGGACACTAATTTCCAGGCACTTGGTATGAGGCGTACTTCGTTGTAGCACGTACCGCCGCCGCCAGCAAGAAAAACGCACGATCATCCCGGGGTTGTTCCAGACGCACGCCTCGTAGAGAGTATCCGGCCTGACGCGGGCCGGCGGCTAGGTTCAGAGGCCAGGCTGAGAGAACAAACGGGAAGACCGGCAGTGCCGTCAGCACGAACGGCTACACGAAATTGACCCTTTTGAGGATTTAGGAGAAACCCTAAGAAATGTGGATTGTCCGCCTTGCTCTCCGACGGCCTTACACCTTCGTCGTGTTCGCAATTCTTCTTCTGATCCTCGGGCCGCTCTCCGTCCTCAATACGCCCACCGACATCTTCCCCAATATCAATATTCCGGTCGTCAGCATTGTGTGGCAATACACGGGCCTATCGCCGGACGACATGGCCACCCGCATAGTCACACTGAGCGAGCGCAGCCTAACCACTACCGTCAACGATATTGAACACATTGAGTCCCAGTCGCTCAATGGTATTGGAGTCATTAAGGTCTTCTTCCAGCCGCACGTGCAAATCGGCACTGCAGTGGCCCAGGTGACCGCAGTCTCCCAGACCCAGCTACGGCAACTGCCGCAGGGAACAGTTCCGCCTCTGATCATTCAGTACAGCGCCTCCAGCGTGCCGATTCTCCAACTAGGGCTCTCCGGCCAGGGGCTCTCCGAGCAACAGCTCAACGATTTCGGACAGAACTTCATTCGCACCCAGCTCGCCACCGTGGAGGGCGCGTCGATCCCCTATCCGTATGGAGGCAAGCAGCGCCAGGTGCAGGTCGACATCAACCTGCAGGCCCTGCAAGCCAAGGGGCTCTCGCCCTCCGATGTAGTCAACGCGATCTCGGTGCAGAACCTGATCCTGCCGGGTGGCACCACCAAGATCGATAAATTCGAGTACGAGGTCGAGACGAACAGCGCCCCGACCACCATGGCCGCGCTGAACGACTTGCCCATTCGTTCCGTCAACGGCGCGATGATCTACATCCACGATGTCGCTCATGTGCGCGACGGGTTTCCGCCGCAGACCAACATCGTCCGAGTCGATGGGCAGCGCGCCTCGCTGTTGACCATCCAGAAAACCGGCGCATCATCGACCCTCGACATTATCAAGAGCATCTTTGCCAAGCTCCCCGTCATTGCCTCGCAGCTCCCGCCGCAGCTGAAGATCACTCCGCTCGCGGATCAATCGATCTTCGTCCGCGGTGCGATTACCGGTGTCGCCCGAGAGGCCGTGATCGCCGCCTGCCTGACGGCCATCATGATTCTGGTGTTTCTCGGCAGCTGGCGCAGCACACTGATCATCGCTGTCTCTATCCCCCTGTCGATCATCTGTTCGTTGCTGGTGCTCGGCGCGCTCGGCGAAACCATCAACATTATGACCCTCGGCGGACTCGCCCTGGCGGTCGGCATCCTGGTCGACGACGCCACGGTCGAGATCGAGAACATCAACCGCAATCTTGAAGAAGGCAAGGAAATCGAGCAGGCGATCCTCGATGGCGCGGCGCAAATCGCGATCCCCGCCTTTGTCTCGACATTGTCAATTTGTATTGTCTTCGTACCAATGTTTTTCCTCACCGGCGTCGCGAAATACCTCTTCGTCCCCCTGGCCGAAGCGGTGGTTTTCGCGATGCTGGCCTCGTACCTGCTCTCACGGACCATCGTGCCGACGATGGCGAAGTACCTGCTCAAAGAGCACGACAAAGAGGCCGAGATACTGAAGAAGAAGAGCCGCAACCCTCTGGTCAGAGGGCAGCAGCTCTTCGAGCACTATTTTGAAAAGTTGCGGGTAGGCTATCAGAGCGTCCTGGAGCTTTGCATCGAGCACTCCGCCGTCTTCATCGTTCTCTTCTTCGTCTTTTGCATTGGGTCCTTTGCGCTGCTCTATCCCTGGCTCGGGCAGGACTTCTTTCCTTCCAGCGACAGCGGTCAGTTCAAGCTCCATATCCGCGCCCGCACTGGCACGCGCATCGAAGAGACTGCCCGCCTATGCGACGAAATCGACAGCACGATCCGCGAGGAGATTCCAAAGTCGGAGCTGGTCACCATCATCGACAACATCGGGCTGCCCTATAGCGGCCTCAACACCTCCTACAGCAACTCCGCGGCGGTCGGCACCGCCGACGCCGACATTCAGGTGTCCCTGGCGGAGAAGCACCACCCAACCGACGACTATGTGCAGGAGCTGCGGAGGAAGCTGCCTCAGAAATTTCCCGGAGTGACTTTCTACACGTTGCCGGTCGACATGGTGACGCAGATCCTCAACTTTGGGCTTCCAGCGCCGCTCGACATTCAGTTCGTCGGCCCTCAGCAACAGGCTAACCGTGAACTCGCCGAGCGCATGATGAACGAGATCAAGTACGTGCCCGGCGCAGCCGACCTGCGCATCCAGCAGCCCTTTGATAATCCGCGGTATACGGTCGATGTCGACCGCACCAAGTCGCAGCAGATCGGCCTGCAGCAGCGCGACGTCGCCCAAAGCCTGCTGGTGGCTACTAGTGGAAGCTTCCAGACTTCACCGACCTTCTGGCTCGACCCGCGAAATGGCGTCAGTTACAACATCGCCGTACAGTCCCCTCAATACAACCTCGACTCACTTCAGGACCTGAACAACATCCCGCTTACCCCCTCCGGCACGACCGCTCTCACCGGAACCGGCTACACATCGTCTCCCTATCAGCGCGGCGGCACACCGGTCCAGATTCTGGGTAACGTCTCGTCCCTCGTTCGCGGGCAGGAGCCGGCCACCATCAGCCACTTCAACATCGCTCCGGTGATCGATATCTACGGCAATGTCGTCAATACCGATCTCGGCAGTGTGGACAAGAAGATCGAAGTCATCGTCGACCGCTACCGCAAGCAGTTGCCGCGCGGAACGCAACTGGTCGTCCGCGGACAGGTGTTGACGATGAAGTCCTCATTCGTCGGCCTGCTCGGCGGTCTCGTCTTTTCGATCCTGCTCGTCTATTTGCTGATCGTGGTGAATTTCCAATCGTGGCTCGACCCGTTCATCATCATCTCGGCGCTACCTTCGGCGCTCGCCGGTATCGTCTGGATGCTGTTCATTACCCACACTCACATCAGCGTCCCGGCACTCACCGGTTCGATCATGTGCATGGGAGTGGCGACCGCGAACTCGATCCTGGTAGTCAGCTTTGCCCGCGAACGGTTGGAGGTCAATGTCGGCGATGCCTGGCAGTCCGCGCTCGATGCCGGATTTACCCGCTTCCGGCCGGTCATCATGACCGCCCTGGCGATGATCATCGGCATGGTCCCGATGGCCCTCGGCCTGGGCGATGGCGGCGAGCAGAACGCGCCGCTCGGACGAGCGGTCATTGGGGGCCTGCTCTTCGCCACTGTGTCCACCTTGCTCTTCGTTCCAACCCTCTTCAGCGTCCTGCACGGACGTCTGGAGAGAAAGCGCCTCCAGCAGGTCATCCTGCGTCATTCGGAAGATGATGATGAATAAACAAGGTCGCGAGTTTGGAGTACCCATGAATCGAGATGGCAGTTCCATGGCTTTGGCGCGTGACTCCAGACCACGGGAAATAGCTTATTGGGAGCGGCCTTTGGTTATGGGTTATTCTCCAGTCCCGGACGGAGGAAACCAACGATGAGCGAACATCAGGCTTACACATCGGAAGACACGATGGCGAAGGCGCAGGGGGCCAAAGCGTTACCCACCGGTCGCGCCATCGTGCTGTTGCTGGTCGTTCTCGCTGTCGGCGCCATCCTCGCTGCAACTGGAATCATCGGGCGCATCCACGCTCGGACGGCAGTCGCCGACCAGACCACTGCTCTCGCAGCTCCGCCGGTGATCGTCAATCCTCCCGCTCTCGGCCAGCCTCGGCAGGAAGTCCTCCTGCCCGGCAACCTGGAAGCCTATACCGATTCGCCCATCTACGCTCGGACGAATGGCTATTTGAAGAAGTGGTATTTCGACATCGGCGCCCACGTCCGCAAAGGCCAGTTGCTGGCAGACATCGAATCGCCCGAAGTCGATCAGCAGCTCGCCCAGGCGCAGGCCGACCTCGCCACCGCCGAGACCAACGCCGCCAACGCGCGGGTTCAGTCAACTCGTTATCAGGAACTGGTGAAAACCGACTCCGTTTCCCAGCTGGATACGGATAATTTCAAGACCCAGGCCGCCGCTGGCGACACAGCGGTCAAGTCAGCGCGGGCCAATGTGCAACGGCTATCCGAGCTGGTCGGGTTCGAAAAGGTCTATGCGCCGTTTGACGGAGTCATCACCGCCAGAAACATCGATATCGGCCAGCTCATCGATGAGGGGGCGGGCAACGGAACCGGCGCGACCGAGCTCTTTCATATGGCCGCGGCCCAGACCCTTCGCGCTTATGTGAACGTGCCGCAGATTTATACCCCGGGTTTGAAACCGGGGTTGACCGCCGACCTGACCTTCCGGGAGTTTCCCGGCAAGACCTTCACCGGAAAGCTGGTGCGCACTTCGCGCCAGATCGACCCTGTCTCGCGGACGTTGCTGGTTGAGTTCGATGTCGACAACAGGAGCGGCGAGCTCTTTCCCGGCGCTTATACCGAGGTCCACTTTAAGACCAACGAGAGCGCGCCATCATACATCGTTCCCGTCTCGACGCTGATGTTTCGCTCCGAAGGGCTGCGCATCGCTGTCGTCGACCAGGACAACAAGGCGAGACTTGTCCCGGTGATCATCGGTCGCGACGATGGCGCCACCGTGGAGATTGTCAGCGGACTGAACGCCAATTCGCGCGTCATCCTGAGCCCGCCCGATTCCCTGATCGATGGTGAGGTCGTGCAGATCGTCAAGCCAACCAGCCAAACCGAGGGTCCCGAAAAGTGACGCTCGCACACAAGGGCGCGGCAAATATTGGAGGGCGCATCCACGCTGGTTGCGTCGGCACGATTGTGTGTCTGCTCCTTGCCGGTTGCACGGTCGGCCCGAACTACAAGCGTCCCGATGCACCCGTCCCGCCCGCTTATAAAGAAAACAATGGAACGCAGGCCACTGTTCCGCCACCCAACCCGCCGGGCGGAACGTGGAAGACCGCGCAGCCTGCCGACAACGTCTTGCGCGGCAAGTGGTGGGAGCTATACGGCGATTCGCAATTGAACGCGCTCGAAGACAATGTCGCGGTGTCCAACCAGACACTTAAAGCCGCGGTCGAACAATATCTGGCCGCGCGCGACCAAGTGAAGGTCAGCCGCGCCGCTTATTATCCGACACTTTCCGTCGGTCCAACCGGGACCCGTGAACGCCAGTCGCAAAACCGTCCGCTCTACGCTGCTGGGTCACCAACGACCTATAGCGATCTCGTGGCTACCGGCCAGGCATCCTGGGAGCCGGACCTCTGGGGAAGCGTGCGCCGCAGTGTCGAGGCGGCGCGTTCCAATGCTCAAGCTAGCGCCGCCGATCTGGCTAATGTCGAACTCAGCATCCGCGCCGAGCTGGCCAGCGATTACTTCGAAATGCGCGGCCTCGACACTGATCAAAAGCTGCTCGACGACACCGTAGTAAGCTACCGCCGAAGCTATGACTTGACGGTAAGCCGACTAAAGGGCGGAATCGCCACCGAATCTGACGTTTCGCTCGCCGACACTCAGCTGCAGTCGACGATCTCCCAAAGCATCGATGTGGGCGTAGCTCGCGCGCAGTACGAACATGCGATCGCCACCCTGATCGGCGTTCCCGCATCGAGCTTCAGCCTGCCGCCGAATCCACTGAATCTCGCGTTACCACAGTTGCCCACCGGAGTACCCTCTGCGCTGCTCGAGCGCCGCCCGGACATCTCGATCGCGGAACGACAGGCGCAGGCTGCCAACGCACAGATCGGCATCGCCATCGCCGCGTTCTATCCGAACGTCACCCTGACCGGCGGCGGCGGCTTCGAGAGCCAGAGCATCACCACTTGGTTTCAAGGACCCAGCGCTTTATGGGCCATCGGGGGCTCCGCCGCCGAGCTGATCTTTGACGGGGGGCGCCGCCACGCTGTCAGCGATCAGGCCCGGCATAATTACGAGCAGGCCGCGGACAATTACCGCGAAAGCGTGCTCAACGCATTCCAGGAGGTTGAGGATAACCTTGCCGCGCTGCGAATCTATCAGCAGGAAGCGGCAAGTCAACAGGCCGCCGTCTTCTCCGCCCGGCGCTCAACCGAGATCTCAACCAACCGCTACAAGGGTGGCGTGACGACCTATCTCGAGGTCCTGACCGCCCAGGCCGCGCAACTCGCCAACGAGAGGGCCCAGGCTGACCTCACCACTAAACAGTTTTCCTCCAGCGTCCTCCTCGTGCGCGCACTGGGCGGAGGTTGGGACACCTCTCAGCTGCCGAAGTTCTGACGGACTGCGTTGCGATTCGACAGATGATCGAAGCGTTTGGGTATAACTGTAGGAGCCATTAACTCATGACTCCCTTTTCTCAGCACGCCCCCGCAGCCGAATCGCTCGGCAAAATTGGTCTCCCCGCTCCTGTTTCTGGAGCTGGCCTCGCGCTCATGGGACGCCATCATCGTAGGCGCCGGCCACAATGGCCTCGCCTGCGCCTCCTATCTCGCTCGCGCCGGCAAACGCGTGCTGGTGCTCGAGAGTCGCGAGCGCATCGGCGGAGCCTGCACGATCGAAGAACCCTTTCCCGGGGTCCGCATGTCACCCTGCGCCTACCTTGCCGGGCTGCTTCATCCGCTCATCGTCGAAGAACTCGGCCTCGTCCAGCGGGGATTTACCTGGACGCCCGCCGTCAACGGCCTCTTCGTTCCGTTCCTCGACGGCAGCAGCATTCAGCTCTGGGATGACGACGACCAGTGCGAGGCAGAGGTCCGCAGCTTCGCGCCCAATGATGTCGAGGGCTGGAAGGCAATGAACGCTGTGCTGCGGCGTCTTCGCGACAAGCTCCGCCCCGCTGGCGATCGCGACGTGTGGATCGGCGAAGCACCCACTCGCGAGCAAATCGACGAACGTCTCGGCAAGGACGACGAGGCCCGCTCATTGCTCTTCGATTGGTCAATGGCCGAGTTTGTCGAGCGCTACCTTAGGGACGAGCGCCTGCAGACTGCCTACCTCGGGCAGGGCGTGATCGGCACCAATGCCAGCCCCTTCGATCCCGGAACCGCTTCGATCCGCTTCCACCATGCCTCGGGACGCCTCGGCGGCATGCCCGGCATGTGGGGCTATGTCAAAGGCGGAATGGGCATGGTTTCGTTCTATCTCTGCGACGCGGCACGCGAAGCCGGGGCCACCGTCGCCGCCGGCGTTCCTGTCGCAAGAATACTTCCCGGTGAAGGCGTTGAACTCGAAGGCGGCGAACGCATCGCTGCACCGATCGTGATCTCCAACGCAGACCCCTATGTGACCGGCTCTCTACTCGGCGATGCCGCCGACCCAACCTGGCAGGCACGAGTGGAGTCGGTTCCTATTCGCGGCTGTACAGTAAAGCTCAATGTGTTGTTAAGCGAGCTACCCAACTTCACTGTCCGTCCCGGTACCGATCAACCCCATCACTACGGCCAGATCAACGCGCCGCTCACCAAGGCCGAGTGGAAGGCAGGCTTCGCTGCCGCCAGTCAGGGCGAGGTCGCCGATCATCTGTGGTGTGAACTGTACTTTCAGAGCGCGCACGACCCAACTGTCGTGCCGCCGGGACAACACACGATGAGCGTCTTCGCCCAATATGTTCCATACGAATTCAAACAAGGAACATGGGACGACCGTCGCGAAGCGGTGACGCAGCGCGTCTTCGCCTCTTTAGGACGCTTCGCGAGCAACATACCCGACGCGGTGATCGACGCTCAGGTGCTCGGACCTCCGGATATCGAAAAGAAAGTCGGCCTCACCGGAGGCCACATCTTCCAAGGCGAATGCCTGCCGCAATATATGTGGAGCAACCGTCTCTCCCCACGCACCCCGATGTCCGGCGTCTATCTCTGCGGAGCGTGCACCCACCCCGGCGGCTCGGTGATCGGGATTAACGGGCGCAATGCGGCGATGGCAGTGCTCAAAGATCTCGCGGGCTGAAAGTCTTATGCTTGCTGGCCTGAGGCGAGTACTTGGAGCGCAGCGGCCAAATCGGCGATCAGATCCGAAGGCTCCTCAAGCCCTATATTGAATCGCACAATTCTTCCGGCGTTGTCTCCAGTCGGCCGATCGAGCCTGGGAAAGGCCACGGCCAGGCTATGGGTCCCGCCCCAGCTGAAGCCAATACCGAACAGCTTCAAAGCGTCGACAAAGGAGTTCACCCGCTCTGGAGAGATGCGTTTCTCGAAGACAACCGAAAAGACGCTCGCCGAACCGGAGAAGTCCCTTTTCCAGAATTCATGACCGGGACATGAAGGCAGCGCAGGGTGCAGGACGGTTTCGATTCCCGGTTGATGCTGTAGCCACCGTGCAATCTCGAGGGTTGAGCTCTCCAGTCTCTCAAGACGCACGCCCAGAGTCTCCAGGCCACGCAACGCCAAGCTGCAATCGTCCGGAGAAACAGCCATGCCAAGCTGCGCGTGCGCCGCACCGACTGCCTGGTAAGCAGCTTCGTTGCTGACTGAGACCGTTCCTAACAACAAATCACTATGGCCGCCAACATATTTGGTGAGCGCCTGCATGTTGACGTCCACACCCAGCGAGAACGCGTCCAGCAACACTCCCGCCGAATAAGTGTTATCCAGCGCCACCGGAACATTCCGCTCATGCGCAGAAGCAACGATCGCGGGCAAGTCCTGCACCTCCATCGTGACCGAGCCCGGACTTTCGCACCAGATCAGAGCGGTATTCTGGCGAATCAGCGCCGCTATCTCAGCGCCTAGCAACGGGTCGTAGGGCTCGACCTCAGTGCCAAGGTTGCGCAGCAAACCCTGCGTCAGCTGCCGATTCGGGCCGTAAGCGCTGGTCGGCACGAGAGCATGGCTGCCTGCCCGGCAGAACGAAAGATAAATCAGCGCGATCGCAGCCTGCCCGCCGGGGACGACAAAGGTGTGCTGTGCTCCCTCCAACTCGCCGATGCGGGCGGCAAGTTCGAGCACTGTCGGCGTGCCGTACAGCCCATAGGTGTAACCCAGCTCCGCTTGTCGCCAATCATCGGTGACATCCGCCTGCCGCTTGAAAAGAACCGTCGATCCGCGATGAGTCGGTGATACCAACGAACGAAAGCCTTCCGGGGCCTTCGCCTCTGAATGAAGAAGTCTGGATCTCCAGTGCAATGCGAGTCCCCTCTGCGTCTGCTTTATTTCTATCGCGTTTTGGTCTGCGGAAGGTTCAGGCGTCACACCCGCAGGAAAACCCGCCGATGATAGAGCGGCCACAAGATCGCGATGTTGAGCAGGACGATCATGATCGCATAGCCCAACGAAGCGTGAACCGGGACCATCCACGAAGCAAACCAATGTTGATAGAGCCATCTGTTAAGGGTGACGGGCGTGCCGCCGGCATCTGGCATGCGGATGCGATCGGAGAGCGTCGTGATGACAGTCGAAAGCACGAAGGCGAGGATGGCATTTGTCCCCAACACTAGCGCCGGCGGAGTCCACCGTCGCCAAAGCTTGACGTCCACGATCCAATAAAACAATGCGAAGGCGAGCAGGCTCACGCCGCTGCTCTCAAGCGTAAAGGTGCTCGTCCAGATTTTCTTGTTGATGGGCAGCAGCGGATGCAGCAGCCAGCTTGTCAAAAGCAGCGCAGCACCGCATCCGACGAGTCCGGCGATCTTGCGTCTGGAGGAATGCGCCGATCGCATCCACTCCCCGGCCAGCACGCCGATGAGCAGCGAAGCCAGCGCCCCCAGCGTCGAAAGAATCCCCTCAGGATCAAAGGTGACGCCATAGCCCGCGGTGGTTCCGTAGGCCCACATGTGATGGGTACCAAAGACGGCGCGGTCGATATAGGCTGCCAGATTTCCGCGCGAATCCAGGTTGCCGGAGCCAAACCCCGGAACCAGGACCAGCTTCAACAGCGCCCAGTAGACGCCGAGCAGGGCAGCGATTACCGCTGCGATAATTCGATTGCCAACGCGCCTTCTTGCCGCGTCGGAGAGGATTTCCGGACGATCGCAGACCAGATACAACAGACCGCCGAGCAGATAGCAAACCGCGATACGCTGCAGAATCCCCGGCAACCGCATATTCGTCCAGTCATAGTCGGGAAATCCGTTGATTACCAGCCCAAGCACGAAGATGATCGCGCTGCGTCGAAGCAGATGCACGGCCAGCTTGCTCCGATCGAATCCACGCTCAATTCGTGAGGCAAAGGAAAGGGTCAGCGCCATTCCGACGATGAAAAGAAATGACGGAAATATCATGTCGGTCGGCGTAGGGTTGTCCCACTGCGCATGCAGTAACGGCCAATAAACCGCACTGTAGGTGCCTGGATCGGTCACCAGGATCATGCCAGCGACGGTGAGTCCGCGGTAAACGTCGAGCGAGACGAGCCTTGCGCCCGGTGCCGGCGCGGCGCTCCCGCTGACTCGAAAATCAGTGGACTTCACTGCCGCGGTTGCGCTCATAAGAAAGTTTAGTTCCCGCCAACTTTCTCCAGCTTAAATGCTGCCGCCTGAAAATCTCCGACTAACTCCGGATCGAAGCCATGCTGCATCCAGTAAGCGCCGCTCGCTGTTTGCGGAGTATCTTTCGCCGCATTCCCCGCAATCGGAGACATCGAGTATTGCGAGCCCGCATCCAACCCGCGCAGAAATACCCGCGGATACGGATAACCGAAGCTGCTCGAATGCAGAAAAGTGAAGACCACCGCTTCATGCCCATCAATTGCAACCGATTCGGTTACAGATTGTTCGCTCCCATTGCGGGGCGACACAAGCCGATACAAATATCCATGCTGGATCGTCTCCCGCACCAGCTTATACTGCGCGATCAGCGTCTTCACCGTATCTAGTTCTTCCGGCGTCCACTTGTTCAGGTCCCCACCAAGGCCAAGCGAGCCCTGCATCCCTGAAAGCATCCGGTATTGCATTGAAGTCGTCCGGTGATTCATCGAGCTCGGGCTGTCCGGCACCCGCTGCATCATCACGCCCGGAGTATACGCATAAGTAAATCCATCCTGAATCGTCAGCCGGTCGAATGGATCGCTATTGTCCGAGGTCCACACCTGGTCGGTGTAACGAAGAATGCCCAGGTCGACGCGTCCACCTCCGCTCGAGCAGTCTTCGATCTCGAGCTTAGGGTGCTTGGCCCGCAGCTCGGCCAAGATCGAATAGAGATTCTCGATGTACTTCACGTAGACTTGCTTTTGCTCATCGGGCGAGACCGCCGGCCATCCCGGCTCCGACCAGACACGGTTATAGTCCCACTTGAAAAAGGCGATATCGTTTTCATTCAGCAGCTTGTCGAGGAAATTGAAAACATAATCGCGAACGTCCTGCCGCGCAAGATTGAGCACAAGCTGATTGCGCCCTTCGCTGCGCGGCCGCCCGGTGAAGTTCAGCACCCAATCGGGATGGGCGCGATAAAGGTCGCTGTTCGGATTCACCATCTCCGGCTCAACCCAGATGCCGAAATCCATTCCCAGCGAGTGGACTTTGTCGATCAGCGGCTTCAGGCCATTGGGGAATTTCTTTGGATTAACCGTCCAGTCGCCGAGTCCCGCATGGTCATCGTTGCGCGCGCCAAACCAGCCGTCGTCCATGGTGAGGCGCTCTACGCCCAGCGCCGCCGCCTTTTCCGCCAGCGCAATCTGCCCGGCCTCGCTCACGTCGAAGAAAGTTGCTTCCCACGAGTCGTAATCCACCGGTCGCGGAGGCGGATTCGGTCCCTCCGGCAGGATCTTCGTCACCTCATAGCGGTGCAACAGCCGAGAGGCCCCGCCGACCCCCTCATGCGAATAGCCGCCATAAAAGATCGGGGTCTTTAGAGACTCGCCGGGCGCGAGCTTGTATCCGAAGTCGAAAGGATTGAATCCCCCGGTCACCCGCACCTGCTGGTCGACGTCTTGCTCGACGGTGATCCGCCACGATCCGCTCCAGCCAAGCGCGCCAAACCATACACTGCCGGAGTTCTGCTCGTCCGTCGGACCACGCTCGATCGCAAACCATGGATTGGTCTGCGCGCCGCTTGACCCGCGACGGCTTTCAAGCACACGCGCTGTCGGAGTCAGCGTCTCATGCTGCAATGCGTCTTCAGAGGCCCAGCGCCCGGTCAGATAGTAGAGCGAATAATCCGTGCCGCGAGGCAAATTCCAGGTGGCCGCCGCCGCCTGCTCAATGACCAGCGGCTCTTTGGTCTTGTTCTCGATCTGCGCGGACCGGGCCAGAACCCCCGTGACCGGGTCGACTTCATAGCGAAGCTCGACGAAGACATCGCGAGAAATGTCCTTTACAGTTACGGTCAACACCGGGCCATCGATGTGATGGGAAACATAGTGCAGCACCAGGTCGCGGTTTCCATCCGGGAAGGTAATCTTCAAGCTGGGCTCGAGAACCAGACCGCCCCCCCAGCCGGTAAATTCCTGCGGCGTAATGTTGATCGAAGTGTCTTGGCCCGACCATGGCCGCACCGAGTGCGCGACAGGAATCGTGTCGCTCGGCCCAAGCTTGCGTCCCCAATAGAGCGCTTGTAATTCGTCGCGTTCGTTCAGGCCGAAGACGTAGGAGACATCTGCCGCATCAATGCGAAAGACCTTCGTCTGCTCGTTGTAAGTGATGGAAGCGTTTGCATCTTTGGCGACAGAACTTCCCGCCGTCAGCAGGGCAATCACGCATACGCCGCACCCCAGGATTCTCAGACAACGTTCCGGCACTCTCATCCCAAACTCCTTTACGAACCCTATTCCCAAATGCGAATCTTACATTTCTTGCGGCGAAGGTTCCGGAACCGGCTCGATATCGCCCAGTAGAAAAATATAACTCGCGACCCCAATCGCCAGATAGATCGCCGCCACGCCAAAGGCCCAGGCGAAGGATTGCGTGCGGGCCACAATATATCCGGTCACGATCGGAGCGGAGATGGCGGAGATCTGAGTAACGAAGTTCATGATGCCACCTACGCTACCGACGCTTTCGCGGGGCGCAATGAGTGCTGGGATCGACCAACCGACTGCCGCCGCCGCCGATAAGCCGCCGATCGACACGCTGATCCAGAAGAGCGCCAACCACGTCGTAGTCGAGAACGCCGCTCCTAGAATTCCCAGTCCCAGGGAGGTCCCGGCTATCAGCACCGCCTGCCTCACCCGTATCGGGTTTCGGCCGCCTTGTACCAGAGCATCCACCAGCCAGCCGCCGACCATAAGCTCGACGACGGTCGCGAACAACCAGGGTACCCCCGTATAAAACGCCGAATGCAGCATATCGATATGCATTGCCGAGGACAGATAGCTGGGCAGCCAGGTCAGCAAAAGGTAGAAGGTGTAATTGTAGGAGGCAAAACCAATCGAAACTCCGATGACCTTCTTCTGCCGAACAAGATAAAGGAGCGATGCGCCCTTCGCGGCCCTCGCCGCGTTCTCCGGCCGCGCCCCGCCCTCGGCGATGAAAGCGCGCTCTATCTCCGAAAGATGTTTGTCTTCGCTCGGATTGCGATAGAAACGATAAAAGAGCCCGAAATAGCAGAGGCTGAGAAGGCCCGTGGCGGCAAAGCTGATCCGCCAGCCGAAGTGGAACAACATGATCCCCACAAGCGGCACTCCGATCGCCGAAGCTAGTTTCGCCGACGAGTCGAAGATTGCGGTCGCCAGCCCTCGCTCTTTTACAGGAAACCAGTAGCCGGTCGCCTTCGCATTTGCCGGAAAGGTCGATGCCTCGCCAACGCCCAGCAATAAGCGTGCCCCAAAGAAACTCGCCAGCCCAGGCGAAACCGCCGCGGCAAACGACGCGAGGCTCCAGAGAAAGATGCTTACGCGCCCCACGAGGCGAACGCCGAAGCGATCCAGCAGTACTCCGCTCGGCAGCTGTAGCATTGCGTAGGTCCAGCTGTAAGCGCTTAACAGCCAGCCAAACGTTGACGCAGTAATGCCGAAGGTCTCATGCAGCGCATTCTGAGAAACAGAGAGGTTGACGCGGTCAACATAGCTAATCAGTACACCCACGCCAAGCAGGAGCGCGATGCCCCACCTGCGGCGCGGGATATGCGTGTCCAGCGGACCGCCGTGCGCGTCGATATTCAAGGCAGTCGAAAGTCCTCGGGCATAGGCTCTCGGCAATTGTAGTGGGTCAGAAGGATCTCCGATACCAGGCGGCGCCGCGAGCTTATTGAGTCGGTGCCGCAGCCGGGGTATTATCGGCTACGCGAGTGATGAGGCACTTCGCCGATTTGCCCTGGGCGGTCTTGACCTCGCCGTTTCTTCCGTTGGCGATGAAGGTCACCGAGGAACCGACTACAAACTGCGTGGCATCCAGTTTCTTGTTTTCCGGTGTCCGGCAGCCATAGCTGTGGCTGGCCGTCGTGATCGAGAAATCGAACTGCTGGTGCTGCTTCTTGGCGACCGCGTAATTGGTTGGCTGCAGATCCTGGATCGTGCCCGGCTCGGTGCGCTTTTCCGCAAACGCGGAGGTTCCCAGTATCGCAATCAGGGCAATATATCCGAATTTCCTCATAGGTGTTTGCTCGACTTTCCTGGCCGCCCCTTCGCTTGGTCGCGGTCCTTTTGCTTGGATGCAACGCACAGGGAATATTAACCCAACCCGGTGAAATCCCACGCGCGAAAGACGCTGCCTAGGCGAGAATAAGTGCTGCCCCAATGCTGCCGACTGGCCCTCAAATTCCCGTCCACGGAGTCGATCTCGACCCCAACACCCGCTGCGCGCATTACCACGGGCCGACCGACGTCATCGCTATCAAGATGAGATGCTGCGAAACTTACTATGCGTGTATCGACTGCCATACCGCGCTCGCCGGGCATGCAGCCGAGGTCTGGCCGCGGAGCGAATGGCAAAGGAAAGCAGTTTTATGCGGGGTTTGCCGTTCGGAGATGTCCGTGGAGGAATACATGGATTCGGGCAATCGCTGCCCAAGTTGCGCGGCGCCCTTCAACCCCGGCTGCCGCAACCACTACCCCCTCTACTTTGAGGAAGTCTCCAGATAGCTGCCGATCAACTCCGCGCAGCGCTCGACAAAGGCGCGATCTTCGCCGCCAAAGGCCGCCGCCGTATGGCTGTCGATGTCGATCTCGCCGACGATTTTGCCGTGCACCCGAATCGGCACGACAATCTCCGACTTGGTCTCAATCGAACACGAGAGGTACCGCGGGTCCGAGTTCACATCGTCCACGACCACCGTCTCACCCTGCGCTACGGCCGCGCCGCAAATCCCTTCGGTCACAGGGATGCGAGTATGCGGCGTGGGAGCACCGGCAAACGGTCCAAGCTGCAGCATCGAAGAGTCGGCCGGATCGAGCATGTAAAAGCCAACCCAGTTGTACTCGGGTAGGTGCGCGTGGATCGTATCCGAGATGCGTTGCAGTAGCTCCTGAGTTGGCGGAGCCGCAGCAATGGCGCCCTCAAGCCATGCAAGAATGGAAGCTTGTTCTGGGTTGTTCAAAATGATTCGCGTTCCCTGTCCTTTATTTTACGGGACAATATCCGTCGCCGTCGCATAGCTCAACTGGTGGATGGCCATCCACGTCTGCGCGTAAGCATTGAGGGCATTGAGCGTGGTCGTGCGGTCATCCTGGAGCGCGTTCAGGTAGTCGAGCAGTGCGAGGCCGCCATGCTCGTAGGCAAATTGCGCAATCGAGAGGACGTCTTTTGCCTCGTCGAGATAGTGGCCGTTATAACGGTCCGCCAAGACCTTTGACGTGGTGTAACCCACATATGCCTGATCAACGTCGGAGTAGACCTGGTTGCGCGCCGCAATCTCGGTGAATCGGCTCGCCTGAGCCAGGTATTTGCTGGTCTCTTTGTTTCCCTGGTTACGATCGAATATGCGCAGCGGGATGCTGATATCGAAGCCCGCCGAGTTGACCGTGCCGGAGCGGTCATACTCGCCTTCGAGGGTGGGATCAGTCGTGCCGTTCGCATAGGCCAGCTTCACGTTGGCGTCTGCCACGCGAATGCCATCCTGGGCCGCCTTGTAATCGGGGCGCGCGCCCAGCGCCTTCTGCTCCAGGTCGACCAACGACGAGCTCATCGGCGGAGGAACAAGGTCTCCGGTAATGTCGAATCTGTTGTTCGGATGATCGACGCCGATCAGCGTCTGCAACTGGTAGCTCGCCTGGCTCAGATTTGCCTCGGCGCTCGATTCGTCCGTCTCGAACTGCGCCAGCTGCAGGTCGAGTCGCTCGTAGTCGAGCTTGCCGATATCGCCGGCATCGAAGCGCGCCTTGTTGATATCGAGTTCATGCCTGAAATCCTTCAGGTTGTCTTGAGCCAATCTTAGGGCGAACTTGGCCAGGAGCATGGTAGTGAAAGCCTGCTTCACGGTCAGTATTGTCTGCTGCTCTTGCAGTGCGTATTGGTCTCGAGTCTGGTCCGTGGTCGAGGTCGCCGAGTCGAGCCGCCAGCGCCGTTTCTGGCCGCGTTCGAAGAGCCGCGAAAGCTGGGCGCTGTAGAAGTAAGGCCCGGCGGGGCTCGACGTGGATATGGTCACGTTGGAACCTTCCACCGCCAGGTAAGGATTCTGTCGAAGCCCAGCCTGAATCTCCTGTGCTTTGACCGAGAGCAGGTTCTGCTGGGCCGAGAGCAGAGTTGGATTCTTCATCTTCGCCTGCTCGACCACCTGCTGCAGGGTCAAAGCATTGGGAGCTGCGGGGAGGGGGGGCAAGCCGCCTTGCGCCAATGCGGTGGTTGCGATCGCTAGCGGGAGCGCCAACATTAATATGAACCCCGCTCGGCGCACAAATGCGGTGCGTGGGATTCGACAGCCAGCCTCGTGGTCCGGTCGAAGATTGAAACGAAACTTGGGCATTAGTTTTCAAACTCCGTTTCCGGTATGGGCAGCACATCGCCCTCGCCCGCGATCCAGACATACAACGTCGGCAACAGGAAGACGTTGATGCTCAGCGCGGCAAGCAGTCCACCCACGATGACGATCGCAAAGGGCCGCTGTGAATCCGAGCCGATGCCATGCGAGGTCGCGGCGGGCAACAAGCCGAGCGTCGCCACCAGCATGGTCATCATGATCGGGCGAAGCCTTAGCACAGCGCCCTCGACCGCAGACTCCTCGATCGATCGTCCTCGAACGCGCAGCTGGTTGATGTATTCAAGCATGATCACACCGGTCTGCACCGAGACGCCGAAGAGAGCCAGGAAGCCAACGCCCGACGAGACGCTGAAGTTGGTGTGCGTCAGCCAGAGCGCTAGCATGCCGCCCAGCGGTGCCATGGCCACATTCCCCAGGATCAGGAGCGCCCACTTGCCCGACTTGAACATGGTGTAGAGGATCACAAAGATGATGATGATCGTGATCGGGAGCACGAGAGCGAGCCGCTTCGACGACCGCTTCTGGCTCTCGTACTCGCCGGCCCAGTCGAACTTGTACCCCGGCGGGAGTTTGACCTCCGCGTTCACCTTCTGGATCGACTCCTCGACTGTGCTCCCGAGATCGCGGCCTCGCACGCTGTACTTGATGGCGACGTAGCGCTGGCCGGCCTCGCGATAGATCTCTTCGGCGCCGTCGATTGTCTGGACCTTGGTGAGCTGCGCCAGTGAGACGCGCTCGCCAGAGGGCGAGAGAAGACGAATGTCGTTGATCGCTTCCGGAGTATCGCGATATGGCTTTTGGTAACGGACGACCAAATCGTAGCGCGCTTCGCCCTTCAACACCTGGCTAACCGCGCCTCCCCCGACCGCAGTCTGGATCGCATCCTGCACATCCGACACATTGATGCCGAATCGCGCCGCGGCTTCACGGTCGACCGTGTAAGTGAGGTTTGGCTGACCGATCACTCGAAACAATCCCAGATCGGCAACGCCCCTCACACCGCCCATGATGTCGACCACCTTGTCGCCAATTGCTTCGAGCGTCCTTAGGTCGTCGCCATAGACTTTAACCGCCAGTTCGCCTTTGACGCCGCTCACCGCCTCTTCTACGTTGTCTGAGATTGGCTGCGAGAAGTTCCAGATCACACCCGGCATCTTCTCCAGTTCGCGATCCATGGCGCCGATCAGTTCTTCCTTGTTCTGGCCAAAGACCGGACGCCATTCAGCCTTTGGCTTGAGGTCGACGAAATACTCGGTATTGAAGAAGCCGGTCGTGTCTGTGCCGTCATCCGGGCGCCCAACCTGGCTGACAACCTTCGTGACCTCGGGGAAGGCCGCCAGAATGATGCGCGCCTTATTCATGACATCAATACCCTCGGTAGGCCCCGTGCTCGGCGCCAATGTGCCACGGACCCAGATTGCGCCTTCGTCGAGATGCGGCAAAAACTCCGACCCGATCACTCCGCTAAAGGCCATGAAGGCGGTAAGCGCCAGCGCGAAAACAGCGCCGCCGAGGGTTATAAAACGGTGTTCGATCGCCCAGGTCACTGCGTAACGGTAGCGGTTGGTGAGCCAGGCCATGAAGGGGTTATGCCACTCTTTGGCGCCCCTCGAAAAGAGAACGCTGGATAGCACTGGCGCGAGGATGAGCGAAAAGATCAGTGCGCCCAGCAGTGCGAAGGCGACCGTCCAGGCCATGGGGCGGAACAAACGTCCCTCGACTGCCTGCAGAGTAAAGATCGGAAGATACGCCGTGATAATGATGCCGATCGCGTAAAAGACCGGTCGCTGCACTTCGTGCGCGGCTTCGCGTATCTGCTCGATTACCGTCTCGTGCTTGTCGTTCTTGCGGTTCAGGTGTCGAACGATGTTCTCCACCATGACCACCGCGCCGTCGACCACCATGCCGAAGTCGAGTGCGCCCAGCGAAAGAAGGTTCGCTGGAATGTGGCGCAGATCAAGACAAATCGAAGCGAAAAGGAGAGCAAAAGGGATGGTGATCGAGACGATCAGCGCACCGCGAATATTTCCGAGAAAGAAAAATAGGATGATGACAACAAGAATGATCCCCTCGGTGAGGTTATGCATCACCGTATGGGTGGTGTAATGCAATAGATCGCTGCGGTCGAGGAACGGGACGATCTTCACGCCCGGGGGCAGGAAGTGGTTGTTCAGCTCGTCAACCTTCGCGTGAATGCCCTCCAGCACCTTGTCCGAGTCATCGCCTTTTTGCAGTAGGGCAATGCCTTCAATCGTGTCGTCCAGGTCGACGATCTTGCCGTCGACCTTATGAATGGCCTTGCCGATTTGGCCGAGCCGGATCTTCGGCCCCTGCACGACCGTCGCGATATCGCGCAGGTGCAGCGCTGTTCCCGATTGGGACTTCAGCAGCGTGTTCTCAATGTCCTGGACGTTGCCGACTAATCCAGCCTCCTGGACGTTGATCTGCTGCATGCCCTGCTCGATAAACTCGCCGCCCGCGTTGACGTTGTTGTTGGCGAGCTGCTGCTCGACCTGGCCGATACTGATGCCGTAGGCGATGAGCTTGTCGGGGTCTACCCGCACCTGGTACTCGCGGGTCTGTCCCCCGAAACTCGCCACATCGACGACGCCGGGGACCGACTTGAACTGCTTCTCCAGCTGCCAGTCCTCGATCGACTTGAGCTCCATGTTGTCGTAGCGGGGATTGGTGCTGGTCAGCGTGTACCAGTAGATTTGCCCGACAGGGCTCCAGTCGGTCCCCATCTGCGGCTGCAGGCCGGCAGGCAGGTTCACCTGCGACAGACGCTCCAGCACCTTTTCACGGTTCCAATCGTTGATCGAATCGTCATCGAAGATCAACTTGATATCGGAGAGCCCCGCCAGCGAGAACGACCGCAGATGCTGCATGTGGGGAATGCCGGCCATTTGGATCTCGATCGGTACTGTGACCTGCTGCTCAATGTCCTCAGCCGATCGGCCCGGCCACTGCGTGATGATCTCGACGTAGTTATTCGCCACGTCGGGATAGGCTTCGACCGGCAGGTTGTGGAACGAGATGATACCCCACGCGAAGAGCAGGACCGCGAAGCCCAGCACCAGCCAGCGGTTGTTAAGCGCAAAATCGACGAGGCCTCTGATCATCTACTGGCCCGCCGAGTTTTCCAGCTCAAGCGCATTCGACACCACTTGCTGGCCTGGGTTGAGTCCGGAAACAATCTCCTGCATGTTGCCAGGCAACATTGCTCCGCCCTCGACACTGACGCGGCGGAACTTGCCATCGCCCGCGGGAACGAAGACCCAATCGCGATCGTGCAGATGCAACACAGCGGCCGCGGGAACCGCAGTATGCATCTCCGGCCTCTTGCCGTGGAAGGTCGCGGTGGCGAACATGCCGATCCGCATCAGGTCATTTGGGTTTTCCACCTGAATGCGCACCTTGCCAGTGCGTATGTTAGGGTCCAGCACCGCGCCGATATCTGAGATCGTTCCCTTCACCACTTTGTCGGGATAGGCATTGAGTCGGATGTCCGCCTCTTGCCCAAGATGGACCGCAGCAAGGTCGTTCTCATATACATCGCAGATGATCCAGACATGGGAGAGATCGGCAATGGTGAAGGCGTTAGCGGAGCCGGAATAGGTGACCCCAGCAGTTGCTGCCTCGGTCACATTCTGTTGAATGATGAATCCCGATGCGGGCGCATAGACTTTGACGGTCGCGCCAGGGTGGTTCTTGTCGATGCCCAGCACCTGAAGTTGCTGCTCGGCAGCGGCCAGGTCGGCCTTAGCGTCGTCCTCGCCATCCTGCGCGATTTCGAGCTGGCTCTTGGCGATGGCACCCTTATCAAAAAGAATCTTCGCTCGTTCTAGCTGAGTATTAGCGAGGTGCTCGTCGGCAACCGCCTTCAGATACTGATCGAAGGCGCCGGAGATATCGGTGCTTTGCACCTCCATAATCAACTGCCCTTTGTGCACGTAGTCGCCCAGCCGCACATGAATTGCGACGACCCGGCCGGAGGCAATCGAGACGACGGGAATCTCGCGCGAAACATCTGGATTGACCGAGCCGGTCACATTCAGCGTCGATGTCGCCTCATGTGCCGCGGCCTCGACAAGAGGAAACCGTTCTGGCTTATCGACTGTCACCAGATTCTGGTCGCTCTGGTGCTCGACCGTCGCCGCTGGGGGGGCTTCAGCAGCCAGATCTTTCGTCGTCTTTTCGCAGCCGCTGATGACAATAGCGGCAAGCGAGGCGGTGAGCAGGGCTGCGCCCAGCGGCGCGGCCTTTGCTTTCCATACGTCGTGCTTCATTAATAAGCCTCGCAACTCACGGAAACGGTTCAGGTTATCCTATCGACTCTGTCTCAACTCTAGGGTAAAAGCCCAGCCGTAAGGAAGGAATAAAGACACTCGTCGTCAGATTTTCATACACGTTTCTCATAGGATGACGCGATGCTCGCATTGAGGTCTTTGAATTGCCCCCGCCTATTCTTCGGAATGGACCGTACTCCGTGACCAGTCCCGCATGTCTCAAGCTTTGTAGCGTCAAGCCCCCTGTTCAACCGCTCTGGACCGCCGCTGCATACGACAAACTTCCCCAATCTTGTTTCGAGCATATTCTTTGGGCAAGTTCCGGCCGACTATCTTTCGGTCAGTCCCCTGACTATCTTTCGGTCACCGGCGAAGTGGCCTCAACCCGTCCCGGCAGCTCTCGGAGTTATGATTCTCTTTATGCTTGATCGCTCCGCGCCGCTCTCTTAGTGCGTGGCGAGTCTCCAGCCCAGCCATTGCTCCGTGGCTTGCAGAATGAATTCCAAGATTAGGTTGATGCTGGTTGACGACCACACTCTCTTCCGGGAGGGTCTCGCGAGACTGCTGGAAGCGGAGAACTGGCTGCAACTGATGGGTCACTTTTCTTCTGCCAGCGAAGCGCTTGAAGCGATCAGCCTGGATTCTGTCGATGTTGTCTTGCTCGACTTTGACCTCGGGGAGACGCAGGGGTTGCACTTTCTGCGCGAAGCCCGAAGTATGAATTTTGCTGGAAGAGTTCTAATGGTCACCGCCGGAATGTCGGACGCAGACGCCTTACAGGTCATGCAAAGCGGCGCCTCGGGAATCTTTCTGAAACACAATGCGCCCAACAGCTTGATCGACGCGATCCGCCGAGTTGCGGCGGGTGAACCCTGGCTCGACTTGGCCAGCCTCGATTCGCTGGTCGGCGCGGCATCCAGCAAGAAGAAGCCGAAGACGAGCGCCTCGCTGAACAAGCGCGAACAAGAAGTTCTCACCGGCGTATTCGAGGGTCTGACCAACAAAGAGATCGGCGCGCAGCTCGAAATCTCCGAGAGCTACGTCAAAGCTGTGCTACAGCAGCTCTTCGCCAAGACTGGTGTCCGCACACGAAGCCAGCTGGTGCGGGTCGCTCTCGAAAAACATCTCCAATAGCGATATGGAGGGCCTGGGGCTAGCCCTCGCTTCGGCCCGGGAATCATTCCGTCGAGGATAGCTTCTTGCTCTCTCGTAGCAATGCGTCTGTCTCCGCGAGCCCTGACGGTGAACCAATCTCGTAGAAGCGCTCCGCGACTTCGAACGCCGCCAATTGCCGCTCCTCCAGCATCGCAGCGTAGAACAAGGCCAGATCGAATGTTCGCCCTGGCGGCGCGAACTCCGACAGCGCGCGCGCGCGAACACAGCCCAAGCCGTAATCGATGTGCCGCATCGCGCACGTCGGAGCACTCTTTTCATAAGCGAGGATTTCCCCTTCGCAAACCTCGACGTTGCTCCGGTCCCATCGGTCCTCGTTGCGGAAGATAGTCATCAGCGCTGATTTTTTCGAGTCGACAAACTGTTGCCAGACTGGACGAAGCGGCGCACGGAGATAGCTATCGCCGTACATCACCAGAAACTTGTCTCCTAAGAGCGGCAGCGCTTGCCGCAGCGCACCGCCTGTGCCCAGGAGCCGCTCGCCATCGAACGAATACCGCACCCGGCAGCCGAAGGCCGACCCGTCGCCGACAAAGTCCTCGATCATCTTGCCAAGATGTCCAGCGCAGATAACGACGTCGCGGAAGTCCTGCCGGGCTACGCCGCGCAATTGATGAGCGACAAACGGTTCGCCCGCGACTTCAATCATCGATTTCGGACCCCCCGCGCTGAGCGCGCCCAGCCGCGTGGCCAGCCCGCCCGCGAGAACCGCCACCGCGGGGTTGGAGGATGTCATGAACTCTTCTATACCAGCGCGCCGTCCAGGAGCAACGGCCCCGATAGAACGAGATGCAACAGAGTCTGCGCGGACACTCTCAGATTGATCTCGAGTGTTCGAGGATGATCTTCGCCGCATCGGCCAGATCGGTCGCTCCAAAGTCGGCTTTGACCTCATCAGGGCCGCGTTTAGCGGGGTGATCTTCAGCAACGCGAATGGTATGCAGCCCGGCTGCACGGCCGCATTCAATGTCGGCGGCGCGGTCGCCTATGATCCAGGAGTCTTCGAGCAAAACGCCATGCTCCTCTTTTGCCTTGTAGAGAAAATATGGCGAGGGCTTGCGGCACTCGCAGGGTCCGGAATAGCCGGCAACTTTGCCCCGCGGATGGTGATAGCAGTAATAGAAATCGACGAACGAGATCCCTGCCGCGTCGAGCTCTTCCTGCAACCTGCGATGAATCGCTGCAAGTTCTTCGAGCGTACTCTTGCCTTTTGCGTAGTTGGGTTGATTGGAGATCAAGAAGAGCGGAAAGGCCGCGAGATGCAACGCCATCAGACCCTCATTAGCTCTCGGCGCGAGTTGAAATCCGTCAGCCGTGAGCGGCGCGCCATACTCGCCGGTGGCGGGATCGAGCACGTTGCGGTTGATAACTCCGTCCCGGTCGAGAAAGATCGCCGGCCGCACGGTCATCGCGTCGATTCCCACTTCATCTCGTTCACTCGCAAGTCAGGATGCGAGACGATGGCATGCCAGATCACCGCTTGAAACGACTCCGTCAGTGCCGTCACCATCTCCGGCGCATACTGGGGAATGAGTATCGCCGCATCGGCGAGGACGGCGGTCGACCCGCCGGCGGGTCCAACGATTCCTACGATCTGCGCCCCGACCTCTTTGGCGAGCTGCAGGCTGTGGACGATATTGGTGCTGATGTCTTTCTCCGAATCGCCACCACCTACCGAGAAAACAAAAATCATGTCCTTCTCGTTCATGCGACTTCCCCGCAGCCAATTCGTGTAGGCGGTAGCCCATCCCTCGTCGTTGATGCGAGCCGTCAACTCGGCAACGTTGTCGCTCGGCGAATAGGACTCAATACCGGCGATCTTTCTCAGGTCGTTGACAGCATGACTGGCATGGCTGGCTCCGCCGCCCACCCCCAGGAAAAAGACCCGCCCACCGCCATCGCGCAGGGCGCACAGCAGCTTCACGATGCGATCGATCAAGGCAGGCTCGATCGAGGCGGCAATCTCACTAACCGCCGACAGGTATCTTTCGGAGTAAGTCGTGCTGGCCAAAATCACGCCTCAAGCACCTCAGCTTCGGCCATACGCAAAGCTTCTTTCGCCTTGATCTGGCTGGCAACGCTGAGGGAAGGACCAAGAAACTTCAGATACGCCTTCAGTGACCTCACTCGTGTTGGCGCGGGATCCTTGGGCGCCATCAGGAAATCCACGTCCGACTCCACCATGTGCCGAATTGCCAGCAGTGGAATAGGACTGCGAAGCGGGCGAAAGGATCTGTTTCGGAGTCCGGGCGTCGCGCTGAAAGGATGAAACTCGCCTAGCATCAACCCCTCTCGCACGAAGCTTGGCTTGAGCTCGCGCTGCGACGGGTCGATCACCATCGGCGCCTCTTCGTTGGTCACATCCGGAAAGATGAGAACCATCGAACCGAAGATATCAATTCTGCCGTCTACCCCTTCCCTGCCCAGGAAGTGGTCGCGGCAGGCATCGATCATCTCCTCGATCTCGGCAACTGCACCGACGCCGCGTTCGGTGAGGGCAACCACAGCGAATTTAATTGAGCCCCTCATCATGGCTTCAGGAACAAACGGGCAGACATTGCCGCTCCGTCCCACCAGGCCGCTCGGCTTCCCAAGGAAGGTCTCGCACCAGTCGACAATCCGGACCAGTTCGTGGCTCCCATCGAGCGGTAAGGCGCGGACCTCGTCAGCAGTGAAAAAGTCGGCCCTCAAACCTGACTCGGTCACCACGAAGTCTTTTGAGAGATATTCCGCTTCCGCCCCTGTGCGCATGAATTAGCCCCGGTGGTATCCGAGTACGGGTTGGATCATCGGTTGCCGAGTTTCGTTCTTGCCCGTGGATGCTGGTCGCTTCGGGGCGGGATGGGACGAGCACTCGAGAAGTCTCGCCAATTCTCTTGCGAGTACCGATACATTTGGCGGACTAAAGATGGTCTGATGGGAGCCGGGAATTTTTTGTACCGTCAGACGCCGCTGCATCAATCGCGACCAGCCCTGCCCTTGCGACTCTGGAGCGACCTCGTCTTCAGCAAGGAACAAGACCCCATCCACATCGATCGGCTGCGGCTCATAACGCTCCGCAAACAACGCGATGTAGGGATCCATGCCAAAAATCTGCGGATGAAAACTTGTTTCCCTATAGGTTCGCTTCAGCAGCCAAATCTTGAACATCAACTGGTGATAAAGGACCTTCCTCCAGGTTGTGATTACGAAGCCGCTCTCGAAGAGCCTCGAAAATTTCTTGCGCCATCGCAACCACAAGCCCCGCAAAGACAGAGATTCAGTGGGAACTTCGCTTTCGACGCGCTGAGCTTCCTGAAGGGCGCAATCGAGCAGCGCTACCAGGCCAATCTCTTTCCCGCGGCGCAGCAATTGCGCCGCAATCTCGAAGACCAGCAGACCTCCGAGCGAGTGTCCCGCCAGATAATACGGCCCTACGGGATCTAGCGCGCAGATCTCTTCCACATTCCGGGCGGCAATGGCCTCGAGAGTCAGTTCTTCCCGCTTCGCTGTGGCCGGCGCGGCAAGTTGAATACCATAGACCGGCTGATCGCTGCCGAGTTCTTCGGTGAGCCCCATGAAGAGCAGCAAGTGGCTGCCCAGCCCGTGAGAAATGAACAACGGCGGCAAGCTTCCGTGTTCGCGAATGGGTACCAGGCCGAGCCAATCCGCCTCCGGGCTATTGCGCAGGTAACCCGCTAACTGCGCAACCGTCGGGTTCTGAATCAGTACGGATAGAGGAATCTTGCGGCCGTTGATCTTCTCAATCTCCGCGAACATTCGCGTGGCCAGCAATGAGTGCCCACCCATATCGAAAAAGTCGTCGTTCGGTCCGACGTTGCGGACCTTTAACAGCCTTCTCCAGATCCCTAGCAGCTTCGCCTCGAGGTCATCGGACGGTGGCAACGCGCTTTCCTCCAAAGCTCTCGCCTCAAACGCGACTCGGATGGCCAGGAGCGCCTCACGATCTACTTTCCCGTTGATAGTCATCGGCACGGTATCGAGTGGGATCAGCTCCGAGGGCATCATGTAATAGGGCAACCTCTGACGCAAGGCTTCACGCAACTCAGTCGCAACAACCTGCTTTTCGGCGAAGAAGTAAGCGACAAGACGCTGGTCGTCAGCTCCATACTCGACAACCTCGGCAACTGCGGTGTGAACGCCATCGTGACTGCGAAGGGCGGCCTCGATCTCCTCGAGTTCTATGCGGAAACCGCGCAACTTGATCTGGTTGTCGACGCGGCCCAGAAAGTCAAGGCGTCCGTCCGGGAGCAACTTCCCCAGATCGCCGGTCTTGTAAATGCGCGAACCCAGACTCTCAGAGAACGGGTCGTCCAGAAAAACTCGCTCAGTCAAATCCGGGCGGTTCCGGTATCCGCGCCCAACGCCGGCGCCTCCAATGTAGATCTCGCCCACTTCGCCGGGCGGCGCATGGTGCATGTCCTGGCCCAACACGTAAAGATTGACGTTATCGATCGGCTGGCCGAGAGTGACCTTCTCAGTGTCTCGGTCAATGCGTTCCCGCGTCGCGCAAATGGCTGTCTCGGTTGGCCCGTAGTGGTTCCACACAGCTCGTGAGACGCTCGCCAGTGTCCTTGCCAGGGACAGCGGCAGCACCTCTCCGCCAACGATGATCTGGAGATTTGGGTCTCCCCGCCAGCCAGTTTCAAGCACCAGACGCCAGGATGTGGGAGTACCGAAGGCCAGGCTGGGCCTGATTCGGCGCATGACCTCGATCAGTTTGCCCCCGTCGCCGACGAGCTCCTGCTCCAGCAGGTGAACCGAGGCGCCCGCCACCAAAGGAAGAAATATCTCCTCGTTGGCAATGTCGAAGGCGATGGTTGCGCTCGCTAGCACGACATCCGATGGCTGCAGCGCTACGTCTTTTCCGATCGACTCGATCAGGTTGGAAAGGGCGCCATGAGTGATCTCCGCACCCTTGGGACGCCCAGTAGATCCGGAGGTATAAATCACGTAAGCAAGCTGGCCCGGCTGCGGTAGAGCGGAAGCCGTAAACCCTGCGCCAGCGACGATGTCGTCCGCCATCGCCGGAAGATCGTCCACGCACAAAAGCGTGGCGCGAGTGGCAGGCAGCGAGGCCACCAGCTTCTTTTCGGTGAGAACGAATGCGGCCTCAGAATCCTCGAGTGTCGAGGCCACCCGCTGCCGCGGATTGGTCGGATCAATCGGTAGGTACGCGCCACCTGCCTTCCAGACGCCCAACAGGCTGGCGATAAGATTGGGAGATCGTTCGAGGTATACCGCAACGAGTGACTCGCCCCGTACGCCTGCATCCCTGAGTGACGAGGCAATCCGGTTCGCTTTCTCATTCAGCCGAACATACGTCACACGGCGCCCAGCGAAAGAAATAGCCAGAGCCTCGGGCTGCTCCCGGGCTCTCTCTTCGAACTGTGTAAGCACTGATGTCAAAATTACGTCTCGCCTCGCACCCATTAGCAGCGTCTCATGGATGCAGATTCTCCGCCCTACAAAGTCCGCTAATGCGGGAACCTTGCGGTTTTCAGGCTGCTCCTTCGACGATTGGATCGCTGCACCTGAAATTGGTGACAATCTGAGATCTCCAAATCAGTTTGGAGCCCTTTCCGCCAAGGCTTGGCCTTTCAGAAAGCACCGCATCTCGCAGCAGATATTGAGGGCATGAATAGCATGCCTGTGCGCCACACGTCCGCTCCGCAACTCGAAGCAGAGCTGCGACTTAACTCCCGCAACGATTCCTTACTGTACACACCCAATCGAAGATCTGAAATTCAAATCTCGCATCTGGCATCGCCAAAGTAATATCCGACTGTCCACCATAAGGAAATCGGAGGCTTGTCGCGTCACACCGAGTATGAACCCGAACGCCACCCTGGTGTTGCAAGGAGTTCGAAGTTTGCAATATTATTTTAACAAATCGGCTGCCAGATTCGCCAAAGGGAGAGCCCGGCTGAATAAACGGTCGCCTATTATCCAGTGCCTGGCATAACGAGAGATTTGACCAAAGACAATCTGCCGCTCGTGGAGCGCATGTCTGAAATGGCCGGCGAAATCCGGCGCTCGTCAATTCACAATCGTGAAAAACGCACTCCCAAGGCGGATTAGGCCTACTCCGCCAGTGCGTGTTCCAGCACGGGCGCAGAGCGGTTCACGGGCTTCAGAGGGAAATATGCGTTCAGGACATACTGCCCCAGCATTCGCTGCGTGTTGAAGAATGAGCCATTCAGGGCGATCGTGGAGCGCATGATCTCATGCCACGATTTCGGCTGCTGGTAATAAATCGGCAGAATCGTATTTTCGAGACGCTCGTAAATGGCAGCGCTCTCCTGGGCTTCTTCTTCGAAGTCGGGAATAGCCCACCCGGTCATTCCCTCAATGCAACCCTCGATCCACCAGCCATCGAGCACACTGAGGCTTGGTACCCCGTTGAGCGCCGCCTTCATCCCGCTGGTACCTGAAGCTTCGTATGGCCGTTTCGGGTTATTGAGCCACAGATCGACGCCTCCGGTCAGCAGGCCGCCCAGGATCCATTCATAGTTTTCGAGATAGATGATGTGGAGCTTGGCAGAATCCAGGCCTTTGGCGATCTCGACCACTCGTCGAATCAGCGCCTTGCCCGGATCGTCCGCCGGATGCGCCTTGCCCGCATAGAGAATCTGCAGCCCGCCAAATTTCTCTGCGAGCGCCACAATTCTTTCCGGCTCAGAGAAGAGAAGATCGGCGCGCTTGTAGGTGGCGACCCGGCGCGCGAAGCCGATCGTAAACACATCGGGATCGAGCGCCACGCCCGTCCTCGACGCAACTTCGTCGAACAGGGCGCGCTTAGACACCGCATGGGCCGCGGCAATCTCTTCCTCGGGAATGTCGATCGCGTACCGGAGGGCCAGATTGTCCGTTCTCCACCTGGGCAGCGACTGGTCGAAGACCTTCTGAAACGCCGGGGCCGACCAGGTGACTGCGTGGACACCGTTCGTGATTGCGTCAATCGCATATTCGGGGAACATCAACCGCGAGACGATGCCATGCTGCATCGCCACGCCATTCACAAAGCGCGAAAAACGGAGCGCAATGTAGGTCATATTCAGCAGGCCTTCGTGACAACAACCCAGCCGCTCGAGCACCGCGGCGCAGTCGTCGCCGAGAATGCGCCGGGCCTGATCCATTGAGAAGCGGTCATGGCCCGCCGGCACGGGAGTATGAGTCGTAAAGACGCAGTGCTGGCGAATGGCCGCCACGTCCTGGTCATTGACCCCGGCCAGGCGCCCGCCTGCCAACTGCAGATTCATCAGCGCCACAGTCAGCAGAGCAGCGTGGCCTTCATTCATGTGATAGACAGCTGGACGGTAACCGAGTGCTTCCAACATGAGCGCGCCGCCGATACCAAGCACCGCTTCCTGGCGCAAGCGGTAATCGCTGTCCCCACCATAAAGGCGATCGGTCAACTTGCGATCTTCTTCCTGGTTCTGAGGCAGGTTGGTATCCAACATGTAGATCGGGACGATCTTGCCGGTAACGCCCTCCATGTCATAGCGCCACGCCTGGACGGCAACCGGCCGACCCTCGATATCGACCGTCACTACGGCGCTCTCGCGTGGCAACGTCGCCTCTGGAGACCAGGGCTGCTCGACCGCAGTCTGGTTGCCGTCCGCGCCCAAAAGCTGACGGAAATACCCTTTCCGATGAACCAGCGTTACCGCGGCAAGGTTCAGGCCTGCATCCGAGGCCGAACGCAGAGTGTCGCCCGCGAGCACACCCAACCCCCCGCTATATGTCGGCATGGAGGGTAGAATCGCGATCTCCATCGAAAAATATGCAACCATACCGCTCTCGTCACTGATCTCCAGGGACGCCACTTCCTCCGAATGAATAGGAAACCGCATCTATATATTTCTCCGAACCGTAGGCTTGAATGTGACAAAATTTGGTGCCGACCGAGGAGAACGAAGATTTCTCGTTCGACCCGGGATAAAGCAACAGCTCTGCTCGGAGGATTCCGGGGGTTACCCGAACCCCCCTAGCGAACGCCTATCGATGCCTCCCGCAGTGCAAAGGAAGTTTAACAACTTCCATCCTCCGAAGGTATGAGAAAAGTCAAGACAGATATATCGAAAGGGTTACTGGAGTTGAGAACCATTTCCGCCGTATCTTCGCCTCTCAGGAATTCAACCATGGATCCGGAGAGAAGTTGCTCCCTTTTGAAAACTCTCGCGCTAGACCGGAAGTACAGTTACTGTAATCCGAGGCGCGCCCGGCCCGGCAGGCTTCTTTCCCCCATGAAAAAGCCTATCGAGACAATCTCCGGCACATGACGACAACTGTTTCTACCCTAGACCTGGTGCGCACCCGCTGCCGCGTGGCAGTGGTAGAGTTCGGCGGCAATGCCAGTAGCAGCGAGATACGCTGCCAGCATCCTCTGGCCGAAACCATCGGCCTCGGCGACCCGAACCAGATTTACGGTGCATCCGCCAAAGCCTCCTCCGGTGAGCCGGGCCCCGACGCAGGCCGGCTCGCGCGACGCCAGATCGACCAGAATATCGGCCTCCTTGCAGCTGGCCTCAAAATCGTCGCGATAGCTGGCGTGGGATTCCGCCATCAAGCGGCCCAGCGTCTTCAAGTCGCCCCGCTCGAGAGCGTCGGCCGCGGCGACAGTGCGTAGATTTTCCGTGACCACGTGGCGGCACCGCTTCAGCACATCGGGCAGCATCTCGTCGCCCCAGCGCTCCAGGTCGGCGACGGTCACGTCGCGCAGGAAGCTCACCTCGGGCCGATGCATACGGATGATCTGCGTACCCGCCTCGATCTCGGCGCGCCGGGTGTTATATTCTCCGCCCGCGTGGGAGTGCTTGATCATCGAGTTACATATCACCAGGCTCAGGCTCGACGGAATTGGGGCCAGGCGATACGACAGGTCGCGACAGTCCAGCAGCAATGCATGGCCCTCCGCGCCGCAGCAGGAGACGAACTGGTCCATGATCCCGCTCTGGGTGCCGACAAACTGGTTCTCCGCGCGCTGACACAGCCGCGCCACTTCCGGCGGCGAAAATCGAGGTCCCTCGCTATGCACGCCCAGAATTGCCATCGCCGACGCCACTTCCACAGAGGCTGAGGAGCTCAGTCCCGAACCCAAGGGAACATCGCCGTTCAAAGACAGACTGAAGCCGGCCGGCTTCAGGCCTGCCTTGCGCAGGGTGGTTAAGACTCCGATCGGGTAGTCGCTCCAGTGGTGGCGCGGGTGATGGGGCAGATAATCCAGGTCAAAGACGGCCTCTTCGCCAAAATTCTCCGAAAAGATCGCGATCTGCCGATCACTGCGTGGGCTTATGGCCGCCAAGGTGGCAAAATCGATCGCTGCCGGCATCACAAAGCCCTCAGAATAGTCGGTATGCTCGCCGATCAGGTTGACACGGCCGGGTGCGGCATACACAGACGGCCCCGCGCCAAAGCGCTGGCTATGGCTTGCTTTGATAGCGTTTACATCGAGCATGCCACTCTTTATACAAACTAAAAGCGCTTCAGTCTATGCGGAAACGATTTCAATCTCGATCTTCCAGTCCCATTTCGCTCCTGGGGTCAGCGTTCGTGACCATCCCCGGTCGATAGCAGTCGCAAGGGAGTCGGCTGGAGCCGTGCACGGCTCCAGCGCGACGCAGTGCTGTCGCCGGGCTTGCCCATCCGGCCAGCCGCCATACGCTAGCCACAGCCCCACATACGGATTCTTTGTGGGATCGAAACGTACCTTGATCTGACGATGAAGCCGCTGACGGTGAATCGCGACCCAGCCCTCGGGAGGCGCCGAAGCGAAGAGCTTGTCACCCACGCCGTCTGCGGGTCCGCCAGCGAGGCCCAGATCGATGGTATCGCCATGCTCGTCCCTCGTATGCGGCCAGGAGTGCGCCCTGCCTGGTCCTCCGAGACGCGATTTCGCGCTGTACCAGACAGTGACCTCGGGCACCGACGGGGGCAAAACAACCGTGTCGCCCGCCTCAACGGCGAAGCCCGGATGCGCCGACCAGAGAAATGGAACCGGGGCAGGACCGATATTGTGCAGGAGATATGACATGGAGAGCCGGTTCGAGCGCAGGCTCAGGCGCTTCTCAAAATGCAGAGGCAGGCTGAAACCCTCTGCCTCCAGAACCAGGTCGTCGCCCTCGCGGCGGTGGCGAAAGGGGATGCGCCAAAAATCCCCGTGGTCGGGCAGCACGGTCGGTCCCAATTCGCATCCGGAGACGGTGGGAATGCACTCGTCAATCCCGCTCGCGTCCCCCGCTTCGAATGCCATCGCGTGGTCGCGAGGCGCGTAGGGTCTGAGCGGCGCTTGCAGAAGCTCTTCCTGAAGGTCAGGCAGCCAGAGCGAAGAGATCTTGGCCCCAAGTTCGGGGGCCACTTCCACGCGAAGTGCGTCGCTGACTAGAGTAAGTCTTTCAAAGTCCATGCCGCCCGCCTTTCGACTGCACGCCCTGTTGCCTGGTCCCTCACACGACACCATCCGACGCCGCGACCAGAATCTCCCAAATCCGGTCGACCCAGTCCAGATGTTCCGGCTTCATCAGGACCGAACGCAGGCAAGTCACGGTTGAATGCAAAGCTGCATCCGGCCACGCCCCTATGGGGAAAAGTCCCACGGGAAGCTGTGCCAACGCTAGATGCAGGTCGCGCTTTGCCGCTTCGTCAAAAATCGCCTGCGCCAGACGCGATGCTTCAGCAACTGAGCCGGCCTTCACACCCCAGAAGAGAATATCCAACTCAGGTTGAAATGCGGTGACAAACCGTCCGTTGCCCTCAATCCGGTCATACATGCGCACCGCCGCCTCGCGGCACCGTCCTAGCCCCCGAGCAAACTCGCCGTCCGGAACAAGCGGCAGCAAGCGCTGCGTCGCCCATAGCGCAACTGCGGCTGCACCCGCCCGCGAGCACTCGAGCGTGATCTCACCCAGGTGCAGCTCCGCCGAAGAAAAATAGGTATAGGGAGAATCGTGCTTGTAAAAGCTGCCCACGGCCGGATCGCCAAAGAGCACGCAGCCGCAGCCATAGGGCTGGAGCCCATGCTTATGCGGGTCGATGACGATCGAGTCCGCCTCGCCGATCGCGGCAAATGCCCGGACCGCCTCGGGCGAAATACTCGGGACCAGCTTGAAATATCCTCCATAGGCGGCATCGACATGAAGCCGGAATCCATACTTCTCCCGTAACGCCACGATCTGATCCAGCGGATCAACTGAGCCGATCGCCGTTGTGCCCAGCGTCGCGACGACCGTGCCGACATCTCCCTGGCGAAGTTCTTCTTCGAGACAATACAGATCCATGCGCCCACGACGGTCCACGGCAATCGGCGAAAACTTGAGCCCAAGGACCCCGCTGATGCGCCCATGAGTGTAATGCGCCTGCGACGAGGCCACGATTCGCTTACCGGGATGCAACTGACCGGCGACCCACAGCGCCTCCAGGTTGGCGACTGTTCCGCCGCCGGTGAGATGACCTAGATGCCGCTCCCATCCGAACATAGCTGCGATGTCGGCGACGGCCTCGACCTCGAATCGCGAGCTGGCCCGCCCACCATCGAGCGAATGATTGTTGGGATTGATCCACATCGCCATCGCATAAGCCGCGCGCGCGATGGGGTGCGGAGGCTTCATCATCTGGCCCGCATAAAGCGGATGAAAATACGGATAGTTGTTCGCCATCCGCGACGCGATCTCGGCCAGAACGGCAGACATCGCCGCTCGATCATCCGTCCAGCCGCCAGCGGTCGGCCCTGACGGCAGACGGGCAAATTCCTGCTGAAGTTGCGGCAGTGCTTCAGTGATCAGTGAGCAAAAGGAGTCGTCAGCCATAAATCTTCGACCACCAGAATACGCGTACTGGGGGTAGCGACGAATCGCGGCCGCCTCCAAACGGATTTCGGGGTGCGCTAGCGCCGCGGCAATACAGCAAAGGACAGCTTGGCAGAGGCAAACAGATTCACCGTCAGAATCACCAGCAGCGGCTCCAGGGGATGCCGAAAGCGCGCTCCGACGGTGACGAAATAATATGTAACTGGAATCAGCACAAATGCGGCCGCGAAGAGCCACGCTCCGGGGATCTTCCGGCGAATGGCAAGCAGCAGCCCGAGCCAGCCGGTCACGCTGAGGAATCCAAAGGTCGCCTCACGCACCGCCTCGGAAAAGGGATGATCTTCGAGCGGATGCGGCAGGTTCATCCAGAACCAGTAGACTCGCTCCAGCGACAGCCGGAAAAATCGCCGTGGCCGGCTGCGGATGTACGCCTTTGCCCACTCGCCGCGCTCGCGCACATAAGCGACCTCACCCATGCTGACGTAGCTTTGCAGCTCAGGCTGCGAAAAGACCACAATCCCGCGCGGAAAGCCGTTGTCCTCCGGCCCATTGTGCACCCATAATTCCGCCCCAAGGTTCCCGCGAATGGGGATGAAGGTATGAAAGACCCGCCAGTTGCGCCAAGTCCACGGAGCGAGGCATGCCAGGAAGACGACGCCGGCGAATACCGTGCCCGCCAGCGCACGACGACGTTCCCGCACCCCAGCAATCACCCAAACAACACAGACGGGGAGCAGAAGCAATGGGGTCGCGTTGGAAAGCCCGATCAGCCCCCAAAGCAAACCCAGCCAGATCCACAGCCCCCACCCGCCATCGGAGAACTCTTGCCTTTCTTCGCCGATTCTGCGCAGCCGCAACGTCACCACCAGTGCCCAGGCAACCAGAAGCGTAGTCAAGGATGTCTCCCATATCCACCGCACCGAATACTGCATCGTCGCCGGATACAACGCCCATATCCACGCCGACCAAAGCGCGATCTTGCGCCCGCGTTGCGAATCTTCGCCCCGGCCAAAGCAGCGCACCGCGATCTCATAGATCGCCGGCACGGTCGCCGCTCCAAAGATGCTGTTGATCGCCAACAGCACCCATCCCGAAACCAGCGTGTAAACCCCGAAGACGCGGAAGACCGCCCCAATGATCAAGGGATACAACGGCGGCAGCCACGCTGTCGGGCCAGTCCCCGTCGGAATAAAAGGATCGGCGAAGCCGCGACCCAGTGCCAGCGCCCGGCCGATGCGGCCAACCTCCCATCCGAACTCGAAGTGATCATCCAGGGCGTGGAACCGGTAACTATGCGCCACGGTGATATAAATCAGGCGCACCAGCAAGGCGGCCAGGAAGATCACCCACGGCGAAGTCAAGCGCGTTGAAAAGGAATTTGAAGCGGGTTGGGAGATTATCTGCAAGATATCTATATGCGGCGCTTAAGACCAGCGGACACTTTCGCTAGCAATTATCATTCACACCCACAGCGGCAAGGTCATGTATCGTGGTCGACCTCCTTCGTCCGAAGCCTCCAGCATCCCCCCGCGATCGCTTTGTAATGGCGCAAACCGTCCCCTTGTCACGGTCAACCGAAGGCTGTACAACCAGACAAGCCGCACTTTTGAAGGAAAACAGCATGTCCCGCTCCGTAATTGTCCTACCCGATGACACTGGTAAGCCCATCGTCAACGCCATCAACGCGGCTACCAAGTCGCTGCGCATCAAGATGTTCCTGTTTTCCGATCCCGGTCTCATCCAGGCGGTCGTCGACGCCCATCGCCGTAAGGTTGAGGTGCGCATCATGCTCAATCCCGCCCGCCGCAGCGGCGAGGTGGAGAACGAGCAGACGCGCAAGATCCTGACCGAGGCTGGAATCGAAGTCCTCGACAGTAATCCCAAGTTCGACCTCACCCACGAGAAGTCGATGGTGATCGACGACACGACCGCCTACGTGAAGTCGTTGAACTGGGAGACCAAGAACCTCACCGTAACCCGAGACTATGCGGTCGTCACCACTCATAGACACGAAGTCGACGAAATCATCGAGTGTTTTGAAGCCGACTGGCACCGGACGGATTTCACGCCCGGAGACCACTCGCACCTGATCTGGTGCATTGGCAACGGCCGCCAGCGCCTCGGCCAGCTCATCGACGACGCCAAACATTCCCTATTTCTGCAGAATGAGCGCTACCAGGATCCGGTCATGATCGAACACCTCGTCCGTGCTGCCCACCGCGGCGTACAGATCCACATCATGGCCCGGCCGCCCCACAAGCTAAAGAAGGCAAAACTCAGCGAGGGAGTCAGCGGCCTCCGCATTCTCCAGGACGTCGGCGTTAAGGTCAACAAGCTCAAGCACGTGAAGCTCCATGCCAAGCTCCTCCTCGCCGACGGCAGCCGCGCCATCGTCGGCTCCATCAATCTCGCGCCGGGCAGCTTTGACACGCGCCGCGAGCTGGCCATCGAGGTCAAGGACGAACACGTTACCAAGCGCATCGACGAGATCATCCGCCACGATTGGGAAAACTCCAAACCCCTGGACCTCTCCGACGAGGCCCTCCTGAAGGAACTCAAAGACGTCGACAAGAATGCCGCCGAAGATCTGGCCCTCCAGGATCACAAGCATCACGGCCACAAAAAGAAGTCCTAGCGCCGGCACTGGCCCCGGCGCAACTCGCAAAGGCCTGAGCGAAACGTGCGCGAAGGCCCGTAATCATCGGGTAGTTTCAGGAGTCACGCAATTTCAGCCGAAGACGTTATCTCTGCTCCGCCCCTGACGCATCGCCAGATGCTGGCGATTGCACTGAATGAGGCAAAGATTGGTTTAGTCGAGGGCGGAATCCCCATCGGCGCCGCTCTCTTCCACGCCGACGGACGCCTCCTAGGAGCCGGCCATAACCGCCGTGTCCAGCAGGGCGACCCCTCCGTCCACGGAGAAACCGACGCCTTCCGGAATGCCGGTCGCCAGCGTTCCTATCGCGATACCATCATGGTCACGACGCTCGCTCCCTGCTGGTACTGCAGCGGACTCGTCCGCCAGTTCAACATCGGCACATTGATCGTCGGTGAAAGCCGGAACTTCGCTAGGGGGTCTGGATTGGCTGCGCAGCGCTGGCGTTAATGTCATCGACCTCGACGACCATGAGTGCGCTGACATGATGGCAGGTTACATCCGAGAAAACCCAGCCGTCTGGAACGAAGACATTGGCCGCGAAGACATCGGCGATGAGTAGCGCTACCGCGAGAGTCTCGCTAGCCTCGATCCGCCGCGAGGCCGCAAACCACACCAGCCCCACGATGAGATATGCCAGATACAGGTAAGGCAGCCAGTTGTATGGCGCTGCCGGCACCGGGTACAGCGTCCCGACCAGCACCAGCACCATTGCCAGAGTTCCCGCGATCGAGAGCAGCAGAAGCGGAGCGGTCAGGCGCTGTTTCACCTTCAGATAAAACGGCAGCGCAAAGGTCACCTGCCCGTAGACCGTGATAAATCCGTAGGTTGCCAGCGAACCCATCCAGCCGTAGATGTCCGACCCGCTCACTCCGCGCATGGTCAGCACGGCGGTCGGGAGCAGCATCAGTAGTCCAATCAGCAAGACAGCGCTTCCGGGAGTGGAGTTTCGCTTATGCGTGTGGGAGAGTCGCTTGTGTGCGAGCCCATGATGGGCCATCAGCATGAGCACTCGCGCCGCCGCGGTGATGCAAGCGAGCACGCAGGCAAACATGCTCACCACCGCACCCACATCGATCAGCGGACCCAGGAAACGCACTCCGACTTGCGTCGCCAGATAGCGCAACGGAGCGGGGCTGTCGCCAAAGCTAACTGGGGATCCGTGAAAGCCCATCACTTCCGCATAGGTGCAGACCAGAAGAAACCCTCCGGTCAAGATCGCACTTTGGATCACGGCACGGGGGATCGTCCGCAGCGGCTCGCGAGCCTCGGTCCCAAGACTCGTCGCACTCTCAAAACCGACGAAGCTGAAGAGCGCCAGCACCATTCCGAGGCGCACGCTCGCCGGAGTCACACCCTTCAGGGTCAACTGCTCCGGGTCGAGATGCAGGCCATGGTGCCATAAGATCAGACCGACGACGATGACAATCATCGACACCGAGATAGCCTCGATCCACAACATCGACTGTGCCGAGATTTTCACATCGCGATAGGCGATCGCCGTCGCGCCCACGATTGCGATGACGGCCAGCAACGTCGGCGAAGCCTGATGTCCGACATTGGCCATCAGAAGCACATTCGAATAGTTGATAAAGCCGCCGACCACAGACCCGCCGGTAACGATATACGCCAACAGCAATGCCCAGGCCGAGACCAGTCCCCACCAGGTCGAGCGCGGTTCGCCCTTCTTGCTACGAAAGGCCGCGGCGGCGTAAGAGTACAGGGACCCCGGCGACGACGAATCGCGCGCGAACCTGCCAATGCAGAGCCCCACGAGAAGCACGCCGCAAATCGCGAAAATGTACGAAAGCCATGTCCCGTTCCCGGCCAGCGCGAAAACCAGCGGAATCGTCATCGTTGGCGAGGTCGTCGGCGCCATCGTCGAGACCGACTGCGCCAGTGTCTCGAGTGGCGAAAGGCTATGCTGCCTTAATCCGTAGGAAGGCGATTCGTCGCTATGCGGTGGCGTGACATCGACAGGTCCCGATTCAACGGATATAGGTTGGCCCATCAGAGTCTTTGTCTCTCCTCGTGGAGCGGCGCACTATGTCGCTTGGCAACAGGGTCGGCTGAACTAATACTTTACTTGAAGCTGGCTCGCGACCCAGGCGTCGAAGTGCTCGTGCGCAGTCGGCAGCCGTAATTGAATCATCTTGAGCGTGCGCTTGTCTGGGGGCAGCGGAATCTCGTCATAGATAAACGCATCGTCAAAGCCCGCCTTCGCGGCATGCGCACGTGTATTCGCATAGTAGACCGCCGCAGGCCGCGCCCAGTAGATCGCGCCCAGGCACATCGGGCAGGGTTCGCAGCTGGTGTAAATCTCGCAGCCCTCAAGCTGGAAGCTGCCCAGCGCCTGGCAGGCTTTGCGGATGGCCATCACCTCGGCGTGGGCGGTGGGATCGTTGGTGGTGGTCACGCAGTTCGCAGCGGCCGCGATCACCTGGCCATCCTTGACGACGACCGCGCCAAATGGGCCCCCGCCCCCGGTCTGGACGTTCCGCATCGCCAGGTCGATCGCCATTTTCATGAACGCGTGGTTTTCCGCCATTTGGTGGGTCGCCTTTCCTTGCGGCTCAATTAGGCTTAGAACAAATAACAGGGTTCTCTGTTTTGAGAGACAGCAGGGTCCACAGTCTTCAGAGTAAGGAATTGCGCATGGTTCGCCAAGCATTTCTTTCAGCTCGCGTAGTTCTTCCCGAAGGCATCGGGCCCGCCACTGTGCTCGTCGCCGACGGCCGCATCGAGTCCGTCCACCACGGCCATACTGTTCCCGATGGCTACGTGGTGCGCGACTTCGGCAACGATTGCATTCTGCCCGGCCTCGTCGACACTCACGTGCACATCAACGAACCCGGACGCACGGAATGGGAAGGCTTCGAAACCGCAACCCGCGCCGCGGCCGCCGGCGGATACACCACCCTTGTCGACATGCCGCTCAACTGCCTGCCTGAAACCACCACCGTCGCTGCACTCGAACAAAAGCGCGCTGCGGCGCAAGGCAAATGCCACGTCGATTGGGCCGCATGGGGCGGCGTCGTGGCCGACAACCAGGAACACATATCTGCTTTGGCCGCCGCCGGGGTCCTCGGCTTCAAATGTTTCCTCATCTATCCCGGCATCGAAGGCTTCACCATGGTCGACGAAGCCCAGCTCCGTGCCGCGCTGCCGCACATCGCCGCGAGTGGACTTCCGCTGCTCGTCCACGCCGAGTTGACGACGCCGCTGGAAAGCGCTGCCGCTTCGCTCGCCGATGCCGACTGGACGAAGTATTCAACCTACCTCGCCTCGTGCCCCGACGAAGCCGAGCTTGCGGCGATTCGACTGATGATTGACCTCTGCCGCGAATTCAAATGCCGCATCCATATCGTTCATCTCTCTTCGGCTGAGGCGCTGACCATGCTTGCCAACGCGCGTTACGAGGGATTACCCATCACCGTCGAGACCTGTCCGCACTACCTGCACCTCGCCGCCGAGGAAATTCCAGACGGCGCGACGCTCTTCAAGTGCGCTCCGCCGATTCGCGGCAAGATCAACCAGCATTGCCTGTGGGAAGGTTTGCTCACCGGCGTCATCGACCTCGTCGCCAGCGACCACTCCCCGTGCCCGCCGAAGATGAAGCGGCTCGACACTGGCAACTTCCAGCAGGCCTGGGGTGGAATCGCCGGACTTTCCGTTAGTCTGCCAGTCATGTGGACCAGTTTGCGCGAGCGGCATCTTCCACTGCATTGGATCGGCCGCTGGATGGCCGAGCAGCCGGCGAAACTTGCCGGTCTGAGCGGTCGTAAAGGGACCATCGCCGCCGGTCATGACGCCGACCTCGTGATCTTCGACCCCGAAGCCGCGTTCACGCTGACCGCCGACCGGCTGTACTATCGCCACGCGGTTTCGCCCTATTTGGGCGAAGAGCTCGGGGGGACTGTAAAGAGGACCTTTTTGCGCGGGGAGGAGATCTTTTCCGGTGGCGTCTTCCTCGGCGAACCTCTCGGCATGGAGCTGCGCCCTTGAGTCTTACGACCATTCCCCAGACGCAATCCACAAGAACAGCCCGCCAGGTAATCGACGCATGCGACGCGATAGCGCAGTTCAGCGAGACCACCGGTAAACTCACGCGGACCTACCTTTCCGCGCCATTTCACAAGGCACATGAATTCCTTCGCGCCTGGATGCGCCGCCTGGGCATGACCTCGCATGTCGATGCTGCCGGAAATCTGCGCGGCGTCTACCCGTGTCGTCAGCCGCATGCCCCTCGCCTGGTCATCGGCTCGCACATTGATACTGTGCCCGATGCCGGCGCCTACGATGGAGTCCTTGGCGTCGTCATCGCCCTCGCCCTGATTGAGAACCTGACCGATGCTCTGCCGTACGACATCGAGGTTGTGGCCTTCTCGGAAGAAGAGGGCGTTCGCTTCGCCGTTCCCTTCATCGGGAGCCGCGCGCTCATCGGCGACATAGGCGAGGAACTTCTCGCGCTGACCGATTTGAACGGCGCCACCCTGAGTGAGGCGATCCAGGCCTTCGGCGTCGACCCATCCAAAATACCCGATGCGGTTCTGCACCCCGACAGTTTTGCTTTTGTGGAGTTCCACATCGAGCAGGGTCCAGTGCTTGAGGACCTGAACCTAAGCTTGGGCCTCGTCGAAGCAATCGCCGGGCAAAGCCGCTACGAACTCACCTTTTACGGCCGGGCAAACCACGCCGGCACCAGCCCGATGCATCTGCGCAGGGACGCGCTCGCCGGCGCCGCCGAGTGGATCACAGCCGTCGAGCGTCACGCTCAGATAACTGCCGGGCTCGTCGCGACAGTTGGCCGCGTTGAGGTCGCCCCGTGCGCGACAAATGTCATTCCCGGCGAGGTCCGCGTCAGTCTCGATATCCGGCATGCCTCGGATCCAATCCGCGTGGCTGCTCTCAATGCGTTACTAGAAGAGGGCGGCAGGACCGCCTCGTCGCGGGGCTTGAGGCTCGAGACTGTCCAGCAATTTCACGCCTCCGCGATACCCATGGATGCCACCCTGGCGGCTGGCCTCGAAACCGCGGCCCGAGCGACAGGCTCTTTGCCACACCGCATGGTCAGCGGCGCGGGCCACGACGCGATGATCCTCGCGAAAAAACTTCCAGCGGCGATGCTCTTCCTGCGTAGTCCCGCAGGCGTAAGCCACCATCCCGATGAGTCCGTCCTGCTCGAAGATGTGCAGGCGGCACTCGACGCTGGCTTATACTTTCTCAAACACCTGGAACCTGCGACTCTGATTTCTGGCAAACCCTGAGCCGCACTAAACGCAAGAAAGGGTATCTGTGCAGCAACTCGGGGCTACTCGCAGCGTATCGACCACCACTCATCTTCTGCAGACGCCGGATACGTTTGTCCGCATTCGCCTCCCTGGCATGGATCGCGCCATGGCTATCGTCCACACATCCCCCGCAATCGGCGCGCGCTTCACCCAGTACACGGCAGAAATCGAAAGCAGTGGCCATCTCGGCCCCGTTTCGGCACAGCGATTTCTATATGTCTTAAATGGCACCGTCACTGTGACAATATCTGGAACCGAAAAAACTCTGGGAACTGAAGGCTATGCCTACCTGCCGCAAGGCAGCGATCACAGCGTTCTGGCCGCGACTGAATCGAGGGTTGAAGTCTTCGAAAAGGAGTTCATCGGTACAGCGAATCAGTCGGCGCCCGCCACAGTCTTCGGAAGAGAGAAAGATGTCCCGTCGCAACCGCTCATGGGCGATCCAGACTTGCAGGTGCGCTCTCTCCTGCCCGATTCGATGGCCTACGACTTCGCCGTGAACACGATGGAATACCAGCCCGGAGCGGCGCTCGCAATGGTCGAGATGCATGTCATGGAACACGGCCTGCTGATGCTCAATGGTGGCGGCATCTACCGCCTCGCCGATAGCTGGTATCCGGTGACGGCAGGCGATTTTATCTGGATGGCCCCCTATTGCCCGCAATGGTTTGGGGCTATCGGCAAGCACCCAGCGAAGTATCTGATCTACAAAGACTGGAACCGCAACCCGCTTGATTGACAATGGACTTACAAATAGATCAGCACCAGTTACAAAATGAAATCGATAAGCTGGCGAGCTTCTCCTCCGAGCCGTCGCCGGTAGTGACGCGGGTGGTCTTTTCGTCCGCCGACCAGCAGGCGCGCGCTTATGTGAACGGCCTTTTCGAGGAAGCCGGCCTGCAGGTGCGCTCGGACGCAGTTGGTAACACCTTTGCGCGATGGACTGGAAACGCTCCAGGATTGCCAGCCGTCGGCACCGGCTCCCACATCGACGCAATCCCCAACGCAGGCAAGTATGACGGGGTGGTGGGCGTGCTGGGAGCACTTGAGGCGATCCGTGCGCTACAGCGCGCAGGCTTCCAGCCACAACGCTCGATCGAAATACTTCTTTTCACGTCTGAGGAGCCGACGCGCTTCGGTATCGGCTGCCTGGGCAGTCGCATGCTCTCCGAAACCCTCACTCCCGCAGGGGCCAGCAAACTTCGCGATGCCGATGAAAGATCGCTTGACGAACTGCGCGCCGAGGCAGGCTTTGCCGGCTCGCTCGAAAAGGTGAGCTTACCGTCGGGTTACTACGCCCACTTCGTCGAACTCCATATCGAACAGGGCCCGCTGCTTGAGCGTGAAGGCCTGTCCATCGGAATCGTGCAAAGCATCGCCGCGCCCGCCGCGCTGAATATATCCATCCAGGGCGAAGGCGGTCATGCCGGAACAGTGCTCATGCCCGACCGCAAAGACGCTTTTACCGCTGCCGCAGAATTGGCTCTCGCCATCGAATCGTTTACCTGCAAGACCGGCGGCATTAACACCGTCGCAACCATTGGTAAGTGTGATGTCTTTCCCGGAGCCGTCAACAGTATCCCCAGTCGCGTGAAATTGACTCTCGACCTGCGCGACACCGATGGAGCCCGCCGCGATGCTGTGCTCAATGGTATCTTGCAGGCTTGCTCAGAAATCGCCTCTCGACGCCGAGTGAAGATTGACGCAGAACAACTCAACGCCGATGCCCCTGCGCTCTGCAGCCCAAAGATCGTTGAGACAGTGAGCGAAATCTGCAAAGCTCGCGGCATCACTCATCGAACGATGGTCAGCCGCGCCTATCACGACTCGCTCTTCATCTCGCGCATCGCGCCGACCGCAATGATCTTCATCCCTTGCCGCAACGGCTACAGCCATCGGCCGGATGAATACTCATCGCCTGAGCAGATCGCAACGGGAGCGCTCGTCCTCGCAGAGACGCTCGCCCGTCTCGCCAACGATGAGGTCTCGGCGTGAACGCTCTTTCCCAATGGAACCGGCTACCTGAGATCCAGGCGATCACCCCTGTCCTCGCGTGTTGTGGCTCCCATGGATTCGCGAGCGCATTGATTCACGGCAGGCCCTATTCGGATCTTGATTCGTTGCTTTCTCACGCGGATGAAATCTGGCGGTCGCTGCAAAAAGCGGACTGGCTCGAAGCCTTCGCCTCTCACCCGCGCATCGGCGAATCGGCGACTAACACGTCTCACCAGTTCTCGGCGTGGTCGAACGAAGAGCAATCGAAAGCGCGCAGTGCTGCCCAGTCTGTCCTGGACTCGATCGCTAGCAAAAACCGCGACTATGAAGCGCGCCACGGCTTCATCTATATTGTCTGCGCGAGCGGCAAATCTGCCGACGAGTTGCTCGCCATCCTCGACCGCCGGCTGCACAACCCAACAGAGGTAGAAATCCGTGAAGCCGCCGAGCAGCAACGGCAAATCACGCATATCCGAATAAGAAAGTGGTTGAAACAATGAGCGGAATCTCCACGCACGTTCTTGATCTGGCGCAAGGCAAGCCCGCCTTCAATGTTCCCGTCAGGCTTGAGCGATTCGAGTCGAATGCCTGGACCGAGATCGCCTCTCGTTTCACGACTCTGGACGGCCGTTGCGATGAAATCCTGCCGCCTAACGCAGTAAGCCCAGGAAATTATCGCCTGATATTCCATACGTCGGCCTACCAGGATGTCAGCTTATATCCTGAGATCATCGTCTGCTTTTCAGTAACTCCCGGCAACGTGAACTATCACCTGCCTTTGCTGCTCAGCCCCCACGGCTACACCACCTATCGAGGATCGTGAAATCATGACGCTGCTTGCTGACAACCGATACGGAAAACATAAGGTTCGCGTCGTCAAGGTCACCCGCGCGGATGGTGTGCACACCGTCCGCGAGTTGAGCGTCAACGTTCTCATTGAGAGCGACTACGATAATGCCTTTCGCACGGGCAGCAACAGTGACATCTTGCCGACGGATACGATGAAGAACACCGTCTACTCGATCGCCCGCCGCTCCAACGCCACCTGCATCGAAGACTTCGCCAAAGAACTGATATCGCACTTCCTGACCAATTACGGCTACGCGGATGCGGTCTCCGTCGACATCAGCGAGAAGCCCTGGACTCATCTCGATGTTCACGGCCAGCCTCATCCCACCAGCTTCCAGCAAAGCAGCGGCGAGCTGCAAACGACTTCAGTCACCGGCTCACGAAGCGGCGGAGTGCGAGTCAGTTCGGGTCTTAGCAGCTTGATTATCCTCAAGACAGCCGACTCGGCGTTTGCGGGCTACATCAAAGATCCCTTGACTACCTTGCGTGAGACCAGCGATCGGCTCTTCGGCACCGACGTGACGGCAAGCTGGGGTTATACCGCGAACGATCTTCCCTTCGCCCAGCTCCGCGCGCAGATTCGCGCTTCGCTGCTTGCCACATTTGCAAATCACAAGAGCCTTTCCGTCCAGCACACACTCTTCGCCATGGCAGAGGCGGCCTTGGCACAGGTTCCGAGCGTATCCGACATCAAGCTCACTATGCCCAACAAGCATTGCCTGCTCGTCGATCTCTCACCGTTTGGCCAGGACAACCCCAACGAAGTCTTCGTGCCAACCGACGAACCTCATGGCTACATCGAGGCCAGAGTCACTCGCTGACAAGGTTAGACTAGAGGCGTGGGCGGCGCCATCACCAATCTCGACTTGAGCCAGTTGGATCTCTCCGTTTGCGCGGTGCAGGGACGGGACCGCGAAGACCCGCTCACTGCCCGCACCTACCCTGAAAATGTCCACGCTTATCGCAGCCCATTCGAGCGCGACCGCGGGCGGGTGACCCACGCCCGCTCCTTCCGCCGCATGGCAGGCAAGACACAGGTCTTCACCAACCGCTCGTCAGACCACTTCCGCAGCCGCCTGACCCACACACTTGAGGTTGCACAGATTGCCCGCACCGTCGCCAAGGCGCTGCACCTCAACGAAAACCTCAGCGAAACCCTCGCGCTTGTGCATGACATCGGCCATCCGCCATTCGGCCACGCCGGCGAGCGAGCGCTTGACGCGGCCATGCGTGAGCACGGCCAGCACTTCGACCACAATCTGCACGCCCTGCGCATCGTCGAGCACTTCGAGCAACGCTACGCCGCCCATCCCGGGCTTAACCTTACCCTCGGCGTCCGCGAGGGCATCGTGAAACACTCACGCGACTACAAGTCTTCAGATCACCCCGAGCTAGGTGAGTATTTCTTGGACCAGCGGCCGCCGCTTGAGGCGCAACTGATTGATCTCGCCGACGAAATCTCCTATCTGACCGCCGACATCGATGACGGACTCGAAGCCGGCATTCTCGACCTGAAAGACCTGCGGGAGAATGTCTCGATCTTTGGCCGCTCGTATTTGCGGATGGTGCAGGGGCACCCTAACGCCGCTCCAAAACTCTTACTCGCCGGCGCACTTACGCGAATGTTAAATCGCCTCACCGGCGACTTGATTCGTGAGACAGCCAGGCGCACCCATGCCGCCGGCGTCAAGAGCCTTGACGATGTCCGTCACCACCCCGAGCGCCTCGCCGCTCTCTCAGCGGAAAAAGAAGCGGAACGGAAACAGGCCAAGAGCTATCTCCACGACCATCTATATATCTCGGAGGAGATACTCAAGAACCATCAGCAGGCCGAGGTCGTCGTTGGAGGTCTGTTTCGAGACTGGGTGCGCAACCCAGAGCTATTGCCAAATACCTACTTCGCCATGGTCGACCGCGACGGAGCGCCACGCGTCGTCGCTGACTACATTGCGGGCATGACCGATAGCTTCATCCTCGACCATTGGCGCGAGCGCTAAGTCACTTGCCCTGACTACACATATCCAGAATCACCGCCGTCAGTATTTCGACGCAACGGACTAACTCGCTCCTCGGCACAAACTCCCGCGGACTATGCGCGGAAAGCATCGAGCCGGGACCGAAGACGACTGCCTCTGCCCCTAGCTTGTTCAGCCAGGGCGCTTCCGTGCCAAAGGCCACCGAATCGACCGCATTGCCACTCGCTTTCACCATCGACTTCAGCAGCGCGCTGTTCTCGTCGAGCGCAAATCCTTCCTGCATGCGAAGCACCTTCATCTCGCATCGGAAAGAAGGATCGGCTACAACTAGATCGCGGATGGCTTCCTGAACTAGCTCGGCTACTAAGTGGGGATTTTGCCCAGCCACCGGACGCCACTCCAGCAGGAAGCGGCACGAGGGCGCTACGATGTTCTTTGCCAGGCCTCCGCGTATCTCTCCGACGTTGATGCTCGTCCACGGCGGCGAAAAGCCTGTGGCCGGTATCTCTCTTAATTGCTCCGCGATTTTCTCGATCTCGACGATCAGCTTTGCCGCATCGTAGATCGCCGAGCGCCCCCTTTCGGGAAAGGCGCTGTGCGCCTCCCGTCCGCTGACGGCTATCTCGGCGAGGCAGTACCCTTTGCCCGCGCGGACCGGACAGAGCGAAGTAGGTTCACCCACGATCGCATATCTGGCACTTACTATCTTGTGGTCGACAAGAAAGCGTGCACCTACACAACCTATCTCCTCATCCGCAGTGAGTATAATGCCCAAAGGCCTATCAAGGCGCTCGGTATCCAGCTGAGCGGCAGCAGCCAGGATGCATGCAAGGTATCCCTTCACGTCGCAAGCACCGCACCCTTTGAGATCATTACCATCTTCGACCAGCGTCGTAGCATCGGCCCAATCGTCCCTATAAGGGACAGTATCGGTATGACAGACGAGAACTAAATGAAAGACTCCGTCTTTCGGAGGCTCTTTGTCCGGCCATGCGACTAGATTTACCTTCTCGACGCCCGCCGGATCCAGATAACCATGCTCTTCAAAGCTCCAACCTGCTTCTGCAAACACGGCTTCGGCAAAGTCGATGACGCCGCGATTCGACTCTCGCGACACCGACGAAATCGAGACCAGCCTACGCAACAGCTCGATTACATCGCTCATACTGCCGCTTCCGCCGTTCTCATAAGCTCGCTGTAGCCTCTGACAATTGCGTCCTGCATCGGATGCCTGCCGCTCTCCACCACTAATCGTCCGTTCAGCCCCACCTCACGGATCGCAGTTTTCGACAAGCCGAAGACAATGCTGGCCAGCAGTTCGTCTGGGCTCGTTCCGGCAATCGAGGGATCGTCCAGGTCCACCGTAAAGAAGTCCGCCACGTCGCCCACCACAAGGCTGCCTCCAGGCGCTCCGACCGAGGCCGCGCCATGTAGCGTCGCGCAATCGAAGAGTCTCTGCGGCAGGCCCGCATCATCAATCGTATCCAGCACCGCGCGCTCTAACTTTTGCAACCGTAGGTTGTATTCGAGCTCGCGCGCGTTTTCGAGCGGATCGATCTGGGTAAGACTATCGCTCCCGAAGGCGATGCGCACCTCCGCGCGCATCAGCGCATCAGCGGGCAGAATTCCGTCGCCAAGATTGCGCTCGGTCGTCGGGCAAGCACCAATAATCGCCTTTGCTCGACCTACTGCGGCAATCTCCTCATCGCTGAGATGGATTCCATGAATCGCCGTGAAACGCTCATCGAGGATGCCCTCGCGATCGAGCAGCGCAAATGGCGTGCAGCCATATTCTTCGATGCAGGCAGCATTTTCCGCCGGCTGCTCGGCGACATGCATGTGCACCGGAAGATTCTCCGCGCGCGCCCACCGGGTCACCTCGCGAAGGTATTCTAGCGGCACAGCGCGAATACTATGCGGAGCAACACCGACCCACGCCTGCCCGTCGCTGGTCGCAAGCCTGGAACGCAGCGCGTCTGTGTTTTCAAGAAATTCCTCCGTATCGGGTTCGATAAACCGCCGCTGCCCTGGGTCGGAAGGCTTGTTATATCCGGCGCGGACATAGGCCACACGCAGCAGCGCAATCCGAATACCTACATCCCTGGCCGCCTGCACGATCTGCAGGGCAATCTCGTTGGGGTTGGCATACGGTGATCCGTCGCGATCGCGATGAACATAATGAAATTCGCCCACTGTCGTGATGCCCGTAAGCGCCATCTCAAGAAAGGCCATGCGCGCAATCGTGCCCAGTTCCTCGGGTTCGAAGCGTCCCGCAGCGCGATACATGGCATCGCGCCATGACCAAAAATTCGGCCCGCCCTTCTTGCGAGACTCGACGCTCCCCCGGATCGTCCGCTGAAAGCTGTGCGAATGCACATCGACCATCCCTGGAAGCATCGCGCGACGCGGCAGGGGAACGATCGTTGCGCCGTTATGCGTCGTAGGGTCGCGGTCTTCGATGCGAAGAATCTTTCCATCGTCCGAAACAACGATGGCCTTGTTCGCTTTAAAGCCATGGCCGATGTAAACAAGTTCGGGCTGGTAGACCGTTTTCACAAATACTGTGTCCTAGCAGAGCGAATGTGACGAGCGGCTTTTTTGACGGAAAAGCCGCGCCGAATCTCTCTCGACCGGTTACACCAATCGTGAAAACGGTCCAAACAATCGTCACAGCCCAATCTTCTCATCCCGAAGTAGCGAGCTGCTTCTACTGCAGAGTCTGCACCGCGCAGTTTTCCCGATGGATCACTCCGCCCGGCTTAGTCATCTGAAACATGAAATTGCACTGCAGCGCTGAGTTGCCGGCCATCGCCCCTCGATAGACGTAGACCGTCTTGGTCGACGGCTGGTACACGAGCAGCGAACTGTTCTCGTTCACCCCTTGCAGCTCAAACTGCACGTCGTCGCTCGACGCATGCACCGCTCTCGCACCGGCCAGCCAGTATCCCAGCGCAAAGACACCGGCCAGCGCTAACAGATTCCGCAACACTTCCCCGCTTTTCCCGCCATTTCTGCCTCCGCAAAGACGCATTCTGGCTTTACCGACGCCTCGCCACCTCAGTCCGCTTGAAAATTCCGGGGAAATCGGCATTCGCCGCCCAATCGGGCGTTTCAGGGGTGCATCCGCCCAACCCCCAAAACCATCTAGACTAACGACATGGCAGATCAGCTCTATCTCAGCCTTTGGTTTCCCAACTTTCGCCTCGTCGGGCTTGCGCCGGCCCTCGTGTCGGTCATTCGCCAGTTTGGCGTTGTTGGCGGCTCTTCGCGCATCGCTGCCGCGACCGCGTATCCCATCTCACGCACTGAGTCGCCAGCCTATCAGCGCATCTACTCCGAAAATGAGTTGGAAGACTCCATCCCCGAACTCGCCGTCGCCGCCGCCACTGAGATGCTCCACGACGACTTCGCTTACGAATTCGATCTCACCTGGGAGCTCTGGTCGCCCGAAGTCGGCGGCGGCCTCGATCCATCATGGAAAAAGGAGTCCAGCCGGGTGACCGTCATCGGCTTCGGCCCCGAGTTTGACGATGGCGCCTATGAGCAGAACGGCCACATCCGCGTGGACTTTGGCATCGATACTCCGTTTCTGTACGAAGAGGTCGACCTTGACCAAGAAGCGGTCTCGCGCGTCAAAGAGAATGTGCAGATGCTGGTCGCTTTTACCAATGCCGTGCAGCAACATTGCGGCATCTCCAGCCGTCTACTCTGGTCGGAGTCGGGCGAGAGCCTCGCGCAGAAACTGGTCGAACGCCTGCAAAGGGTGAACTAGAGCCCGAAAGGCCGGCCCGGAAAGAAATGAGACCCAGCACGATCTGCACCACCCAAGAGCGTCGGCCATGCGCATAACCCTCGCCAGCTTACGCCTTTGGATCATCATCCTGGCCGTACTGCTGGTGGCCGCGTTGGCTGGCTTCTATGGCTACGCCCGCTATCAGGCGCATCGCATCATCACCGACTTGCCTGGCAAACTCGGAGGACAGATCTCTCGCTCCTCCAGCGGCTTCACCTACTCCCAGTCGGTGAAGGGGCGCACCGCCTTCACCATTCACGCCTCAAGTGCCGTGCAATACAAGGGGGGCGCCAGCGCGACCTTGCATGACGTTGTCATTACTCTTTACGGTGCTCAGGGCGACCGCAGCGACCGCATCTCCGGCAGCGAATTCGACTACGACCAGAAGGCCGGAATCGTCACCGCCAAGGGCGAAGTACTTATCGATCTACAGGGTGCCGATCTGACCGGTTCGCCGGTCGCGGGCTCCCCAGCCGTAACCCACAACAATGCTGTCGCCGCGGCAGCGTCGGCTGCCGCAGCTGTCCCTGCGGCCCAGCAGGTTATTCATATCAAGACAAGCGGGCTTACCTTCGACCAGAACAAGCAGATAGCGACCACGACGCAACACGTGGAATTCAGCACTCCACGCGGCGCGGGCCAGGCTACGGGCGCCACTTACGATGTCCAGAAGGGCCTGCTGGTCCTCCAGTCCGCCGTCGAGTTGACCTCAGACCGCAATGGGCAGCCAGTGATCGTCCATGCCTCTCACGTTGAGTTTCTGCGGCCCAGCATGCAGGCGTTTCTCCTCAATCCGGTCACGCACTACCAGACGGAGCAGACCACTGCCGACCAGGCGATCGTTTACTTCCGCAAAGATGGCTCGACGGAACACATCGACGCGCAGGGCCACATCCATCTGAAAACCGCGGCCGGACAGGAGCTGACCTGCAGTCTGGCCAAGGTGCTGCTCGACCCGAAGAGTCAGCCGCAGCGCGCCGACGTCAGCGGCGGTGTCAATTTCGTCTCCCTAAATCAGCAATCAGGTGGCGACAAGAAATCGGGGAAGGCATCTGGCCTCCCGCAGCAGATGCATGGCAACGCTGTCGAAGGCACAGTCACCTTCGCCCCCGGTGGAATCCTCAGCCACGCTCAGGCGCGAAACGCGGTCAGCTTCGTCGATCAGCAGATAGGATTGCCCGACGATCCCGGTGGCTCGGCTACTCGGGAGTTGCGCGCCTCCCAGGTCGACGTGGATTTCGTCCAGGACGCCAATGGCCACGCCCAGGCCGAGAAGGTGCTCGCCGCGGGCGGAGCGGCTGCCGTTCTTCACACTATCCGGACTAAAGCCGCCTCGCAAAACATGACCATCAAAGGCGATCAGTTGCTTGCGACGCTCCGGGACGGGCACACAATGACCAGTCTGAACGGCGCCGGACATACAAGTGTGCTCGACGTCTCTCCGAACGGCGCGACGAACCTTAGCTCCAGCGACACCCTGCTCGTGAATTTCAATCCCACCGCCACCAGGACAACCGCGCCAGGGAAGGCGCAATCAGGCAACGCTGGCACCATTGACTCGACCCAGATTCAGTCTGTCGTCCAGCAAGGCAACGTGGTGATGGTGCAAACACCCGCTCCGGGGAACGAGAAAACAGCGGGAAAGACATCCGGCCCCGATAAGCTGCAGCACCCTGCGACTCCAACCAGGGCCTACGCGCGCCGCGCCGACTACGACGCAGCCAGCCAGCTGCTTCACTTGACCGGCTCACCGCGTGTCGACGACGGAACCACCGACCTGATGGCCGATACAATCGATTACCATCGCGATACTCAGAACGCCAACGCCGTTGGCAACGTGAAGGCCACTTACGGCCAAAGCTCAACCGCCGCCTCGCCTGGCCACGCCAATCCTCCAGCTCCCGCGCCAGGTCTTGGCGGCAGCGGGCCGACCCATGTGATCTCCACCAGCGCCGCGCTCGACCAGACACATGGCCTTGCGGTCTTTCGCGGACAGGCGCGGCTGTGGCAAGGACCAAACTCAGTCTCCGCGCCAATCATCGAGCTTGCGAGGAATCCCGAATCTCTAAAGGCCTTTGCCGAACCGGCGGCGACCAACGCCGTCACCACAGTGATCGCTTCTACCTCTGGCCCGCAACGCCAGGCGACCGTCTTTCGCGTCCGTAGCCGTCAGTTGGTCTACACCGATGCCGACCGCAAGGCGGTCTTTACCGGGGCAGTCACCGCCGATGACCCCGCGGGCGTCGTTCACTCCGACCAGGTAGAGGCTCTCCTCCTGCCCGCGAGTCCTCCCAGCCAGGCGTCCCCTGCGCCGGCACAGGGATCCAGCCAGATCGACCGCATCATCGCGACCGGGCATGTTGTACTCCAGCAGCCAGGCAGACGCGGCACTGGCGAGAAGCTGCTCTACACCGCTCGGGACGGAAAATTTGAGCTGACCGGAACTTTTTCCACCCCTCCGCATCTTTACGATCAAGTCCACGGTGACGTCTCTGGAGAGTCTTTGATTTTCAATAGTCAGGATGATAGCGTCAGTGTGACCGGAGTCCAGTCCCGGGCTGTCACCAACACCCGTACGGCGAAATAATGCAAAGACTATCGACCGACGAAATTGGCAAGTCCTACAAAGGACGCCAGGTCGTGCGCGGGGTTAGCCTTGATATCTGCCAGGGTGAGGTCGTCGGCCTGCTCGGGCCCAATGGCGCCGGTAAGACGACCAGCTTCTACATGATCGTCGGCCTGGTGCGACCTGACGCCGGACGCATCCTCGCCGACGGAGAGGACATTACCAGGGTGCCGATGTACATGCGCGCCCGCCAGTACGGCATTAGCTATCTTCCGCAGGAAGCTTCCGTCTTCCGCAAGCTGACGGTGGAGGAGAACATGCTGGCAGTACTCGAGGCCCAGTCGATCTCCGCGGCCACACGCCGCGCCCGCACCGAGAAGCTCATCGACCAGCTAAATCTTGGCCATATCCGAAAGACCCGCGGCTATCAGCTCTCCGGGGGAGAACGCCGCCGCGTCGAGATCGCCCGCTGTCTGTGCATCCAGCCGTCTTTTATCCTGCTCGACGAGCCCTTTTCGGGAATCGACCCCATCGCCGTGACCGATCTGCAGGAAATAATCTTCGACCTGAAGACCAGCGGTATAGGAGTATTGATTACCGACCATAATGTCCGCGAGACTCTGTCGGTTACGGATCGCGCGTACATTATCAACGAGGGTCGGATTTTCCGGACGGGGACCCCCGACCAGCTGGGCCGCGATCCTGAAGTGCGGCGCGTGTACCTCGGCGGCGGTTTCTCTTTCGACTGATTTGCCTTTCCCGCTTCTGCCAAGCCTGATTCCGCGTCCTGGCCGGGAAAGGTACACTGAGAGTTACTCCGGAATTCGCTGACGACCGCTATGGCATTGCTCCAACCAAGACTGAGCTTGAAAGTCTCGCAACGGCAGATACTCACGCCTGGCCTGATGCAGATGGTCAGCGTGCTTGCCTTGAACAAGCTCGAGTTGAAGGAGATGATCAACACCGAGATCGTCGAGAATCCGGTGCTCGAGGAGCTCGAAGAGAACGTTCCGCTACTTGACGACGTCGCCAGCCAGGAGGCGGAGCGCGAACGGCCCGCCGAGGAGATCGTCGGGGACGCCCAGCGAGAGAAGACCGATCCCTTTGAGGAAGTGGACTTTGGCTCTTATTTTCAGGAGTATCTCGATCCCGGCTTCCGTTCTCCGAACAACTACGAACTGAACGAAAAGCCTTCCTTCGAAAACTTCCTCTCCCAGCCCAGCACCTTGACCGACCACTTATTCTGGCAACTCGGTTCGCTGACTCTGAAACCGGAAGTCCGGGAGGCTGCCGAATATATTATCGGCAACATTGACGAAAGCGGGTACCTGACCGCATCAGACGACGAGTTGCTCGAAGGCTACGTGCGCGAGCAAGATTCCCGGGTCCTGGCAATGCTCATCGGCTCCGATAAGCCGTCAGCGACCGCCGAACCGGAGGACGCACATCGGGCCGCTGGCCCAGCAGATTTCGACACCGTCTTGGTCACTGCGCCCGCATCCCCGTTGAATGGCGCCTCCAAGGAGATCTGTCACCATCGCGCAGTGCTCGCGCTCGCGCTGCAGACGGTCCGACAACTCGATCCGGTGGGCGTGGCAAGTCGCGACCTTCGCGAGTGCCTGCTCACTCAGATTCAGGCACATTGCCGCGAATTGCACGCCGCGGGACGGGCCGTTGCGCCACGCCGACATGCGGTTGAAGAGAAGGAATACGAAGAGCCGGCGTTAGGGCCAGAATCGATCGAACAGGGGCCCGTCGAGAGCACCATTCGTGGCGCTTTCGCAGTCGACGTCACGCCGGAGGCAGCTCTGCCTCGGGATGCCCGCATCGATACCGCCGAAACCGCTGCGATCATCATCGACAAGCATCTTCAACTTCTACAGAAGCGCGACCTGCGGGAGCTCGCCAAAGCGATCGGGAGGTCGGTCGAGGAGACGCAAGCAGCTTTTGACCTCATCCGAACGCTCGATCCCCGCCCCGGCCAACGCTACAACCGCTCCGAAGCCCGCCTGATTGAACCTGATGTGGCCTTCGTCAAGCGCGACAACGAATACGTTGTCGTCATGAACGAGGACGATCTGCCCACGCTCCGCCTCAACCAGGGCTATCGCCGGATGCTGAACCAGAATGGCACCGAAAAAGAGGTGAAGGAGTACGTCAAAGAGCGCTACCGTTCGGCCCTGCAACTGATCCGGAATATCGAGCAACGCAAGAACACAATCCTGCGCACCTGTGAGTCCATTGTCCGCCGTCAGGGCGAATTCCTCGAGCGCGGCGTCGAACACATGAAGCCGATGATGATCAAGGAAGTTGCCGAAGAGATCGGTGTCCATCCCTCGACCGTGAGCCGCGCCGTTTCGAATAAATACGTCCACACCGCCCAGGGAGTCTTCGAGCTGCGCTTTTTCTTCTCCGAGGGGGTCAACGGCCCCGAGGGTTCAAGCACTCCCCTAATCTTGCTCAAGCGCAAAGTGAAAAAACTCATAGAAGAGGAAGATGCCCGCAAGCCGCTCACCGACGACCAGCTCGCCCACATCCTGCAGACCCAGGGAATCGACGTCACCCGGCGTACCGTCGCCAAGTACCGCGAAGACCTCCGCATTCCGAGCACCCATCAGCGACGCAAGCGTGATTGAGAGCACTTCGCAGCTCCCTGCGAAGGCTTAGTCTGATGTAAGATCAGGTTTTCCTGAAGAGGGCCGCCTCTTCGATCAAGCGAAAGCAGGGTAGGCGCTATGTGAAACCGCCAATGTCGGCAGGCTTTTTCCTCCAGAAAAAAGCCTATATAACTACTCTCGGACACCTGACGTAATCCTGCTTTTGCATTCGAGGTAGAGCAATGCAGATCGAATACACCGGAAGACAATTCACCATAACCAAATCTCTCCACGCCATGGGCAACGAAGGCGTCGAACGCATCGGCAAGATCCTGGGCAGAATTACCACTGCGAAGGTCATCCTCTCCGCCGAAAAATACCGCCAGAGCGCGGAAATCACCATCAACACGCGCCTGCAGAGCATCGTGGGCTTGAGCGAGTCGACCAGCATGGAGATCGCGCTCCGCGAGGCCATCGCCAAGGCCGAAACCCAGGCAATTCGGTATAAAGACAGACTTCGGGCGAAAAAACGCAAGCCCAAGGAAGAAAAGGCCCACGAAGACTCCCAACTCGCCCGCACCCGCCGCACCGGGCGCGCGATCTCGATAGCTGCCGCCACAGCCAAGACTGAAACGAAGGCCCAAGCCAACGCTCGCGCCTCCAATGGCAATGGCCGCGGCAAGCCCCCGGCTCCGGTCACCGTGCATTCCTTCCCGGCAAAGACGCCAATCGCCGAGCCACACGTCGTGCGCTCGATCGATTCCATCGCCATGCGTCCCATGTCCCTGGAAGAAGCAGTCAAAGAAGCCGAGTTCCGCGACCGCGAAGTCTTCGTCTTCCGCGACAACCAGGGCGGACTCAAAGTGCTCCACCGCAAGCGCGATGGAAAGATGGAGCTGATCGAGGTGCCGTAGCGGGTGATGCCGATGCTAGCATGAGCCATGCCCCGCAAAACCGTTCAGGCGAAGGCGAAGCCAGCCAAACCCAGGCCCGCGAGAGTGGCCGAAGCGAAGGCAGAGGCAAAATCCGCTCCAGCACGTGCCAGCGAGCTCGTCATTCTCACCGGACTCTCCGGCTCCGGCAAAGCCTCAGCGCTGAAGGCCTTTGAGGACCTCGGCTATTACTCGGTCGACAATCTGCCGCTCGAACTGCTGCCCCGTTTCGCCGATCTCGTCCGCCAGTCCGCCGAGATCGATCGCGCCGCGCTCGTCGTCGACGTCCGCGAAGGCCAAACGCTGGAGCGCTTCCCCGCCATCCTGCAGCAGATAAGGAAGTCGCTCGCGACGACCGTCATCTTTCTCGAGGCCAGCGAAGCCGCGCTGCTCCGCCGCTACTCCGAAACCCGGCGACCCCATCCCCTTGGAAAGTCAGGAATGGTACGCAGCGCATTAGAGTCTGAACGCGCCCTGCTCAACCCCATTCGCAACGTCGCCGACATCACCCTCGACACCTCCAATTTCAACGTCCACGAGCTACGCGCCTACTTACAAGCGAAGTTTGAGAGCGAAAGCGCTGGACGCAACCTGCTCATCTCCTCCATCAGCTTCGGATATAAGAATGGAGTCCCGCTCGAAGCCGATCTGGTCTTCGATGTTCGCTTCTTGCCCAACCCCCACTTTATCCCCGAATTCCGCAAACTTACCGGCCGGCACTCTAAAGTCGCCGCATATGTCCGCAACTTCCCCCAGACGCAGGAGTTCCTCGACCGCGTCACCGAGATGCTTCTCTTTCTGCTGCCGCATTACATCCAGGAAGGAAAGAGCTACCTCACCGTCGCATTCGGCTGCACCGGAGGCCAGCACCGCTCCGTTACTATCGCCGAAGAAGTGGCCAAGCGCCTCGGAAAACAAGGCTACCGGGTCAAGACCGCACACCGCGACATGCCGCGGACGACCCGTAGCTAAATGGCTCCCGTGCCGTTTGTCCCAAAACGGGACAAGCAAACCAAAATGGAATTCTGCTCCCCATCGCCACGGTCCGGTCTGCTTGTTTTTGCGCCAGCCTTATTAGACTGGCCTCATTAGGGAGGTCAGCAACACCCTCCTGAGACCGACATCCCTAACCCGGTAAATTCAATCCGGGGGTGGGTACAATAGCGAAATGGCGGTAAAAGCAGCATCGGCCCCGCTTCCGGGCTCGCGAGCAGCGGCCACAAGCGGGCTTCTCGGATGACAAAATACTTTCGTCTCCTCCGCTATCTCCGGCCCTATTCGTTGCAGGCGCTGCTCTCCGTCATTCTCATGGCCGCCGTCGGGCTGCTTGAAGCCTTCCGGCTGCTGCTAATCAAGCCCATCTTCGATCACGTTCTCGACCCGCATGCCGCTAATGGCGGAATCTCCCTCTTCGAAATTCCAGGAACCCATTACCAGCTCGATCTGCGGCAGTTTGTCCCCGCATACTTTCATAACGACTGGACTGCCGTCGCCTTTGCCCTCGTCGTCTCCACAGTCATCAAGGGGCTCTGCGACTACGGCGGCACCTATCTGGTGAACTACGCCGGCTTCGGCATGATCACCGATCTTCGCGACGACCTATACGAGGCCATCCTGCGCCGGTCGGTCTCGTTCTTCCAGAAGCATGCCACCGGCACCATCCTCTCGACACTAATCAACGACATCGAGCGCATTCAGTACGCAATGTCCTCGGTGCTCTCCGAGTTCCTCCAGCAGACCTTCACGCTGATCTTCACCATCGTCGTCGTCATCGGCTATGGCGGTAAGCTCGCCTGGATTCTACTTATCTTCCTGCCCGTAGTCGTTGGCTCGGCGCGCAAGATCGGCCGTCAGGTGCGGCAAACCACCCGGCGCGGCCAGGACAAGCTCGCCGAGATCCAGAACATCCTCCACGAAACCGTCACCGGCAACCGCATCGTGAAAGCCTTCAACATGGAGTTGTGGGAGACGCTGCGCTTCAAGAAGGCCGCCCGCCGGCTCTTCCGCGCCAACCTGCGCTCGGTCCGCGCCCAGGCGATCAGCTCGCCCCTCATGGACTCGATCGGCGCGGTAGCCATTGCGCTCCTGCTGTTGGTCGGCCGGAACCAGATCAAGACTGGGGTCATGACCGAGGGCGCTTTCTTCGCCTTTATCGTCGCAGTCTTCAAGTTATACGACCCGGTGCGCAAGTTCGCACTCTTCTACAACAACTTCCAATCCGCGCTCGGAGCGTCTTCCGAGATCTTCAACTTCATGGACGCCCAGGACGATGTCCGCGAGAAGGCGCGCGCCCGCGGTCTCAAGGGCTTCCACGAAGGCATCCGGTTTGAAAATGTCAGCTTCGCCTACAGCGATGAAGAGGGCGAGAAAGAAGTCCTGCACGACATTAATCTGGAGATTCGTTGCGGCGAGGTCGTCGCCCTCGTCGGCCCAAGCGGCGCAGGCAAGTCAACGATGGTCAATCTCGTTCCGCGCTTCTTCGACGTGACTGCCGGCCGTATCCTCATCGACGGCCACGACCTTCGCGACATCAGTCTCCGCTCACTCCGCGAACAGATCGGCAAGGTCACTCAGGAGACCATCCTCTTCAACGACACCGTCCGCAACAATATCGCCTACGGCCAGCCGGACGTCTCCCTACCGCGCGTGATCGATGCCGCCAAAGCAGCGCTCGCCCACGACTTCATCCTCAATCTCCCCGACGGTTACGACACGGTGATCGGCGAAAAAGGCTTTCGCCTCTCCGGTGGAGAACGCCAGCGGCTCGCCATCGCCCGCGCCCTGCTCAAGAACGCTCCCATCCTCATCCTCGACGAGGCCACGTCGGCGCTCGACTCCGAAAGCGAAGCGCTGGTGCAGACCGCGCTTGCCAACCTGATGGCCAAACGCACCTCGATCGTCATCGCGCATCGTCTTTCCACCGTTCGCCGCGCTGATCGCATCGCGGTTATCGAGAGCGGCCGCATCACTGCAATCGGACCGCATGAGAAACTGCTTCTCATCTCGCCAACCTACCGGCGGCTCAATGAACTCCAATTCTCCGACGTCCTGACCTCCACCGGAGAGCGCGAATACGCTACCCTTGTCACGGCGAAGACAAAGCCATGATGACAAAGGCCTCCTCGTCTACCTCCAGCCTAACCACTCCCGCCCCCATCTACTCCATGACCGGCTTCGCCCGAGTCTCCGGCCGCGTCTCCGATAGTTTGAGTTTCACGCTCAGCCTGAAAAGTGTGAACCACCGCTTTCTCGATCCCCAACTCCGCATGCCCTCCGGTCTCGAATCCCTCGAGATGCGGGTCCGACGCCTGCTGAAAGAAAAGCTGGTGCGCGGCCACGTTGAACTCACACTCTCGCTCGAACGCAACACCGAAAAGTCCTCGCAGTACAACACCGCTCTCGTCGCTTCCTACATCGCCGCCTTCCGCGCCGCCGCCGCCGAACACAGCCTCAAGCAACAGCCCGATCTGAACGCAATCCTTCGCCTCCCTGGTGTACTTTCGGCCGAAACTTTCTCCATCAAGGAAGATGTCGAAGCGCTTGAAAGTTCTGTCCTTGCCCAGCTCGACCCGCTGATTGCCGCGCTCAACGTCATGCGCGCCCAGGAGGGAGCGTCGCTCGCTACCGAACTTACGGCGTGTCTCAACCGGCTCAGCGCGCTCACCGATCAGGTCGCATCGATGCGCGAGCAGGTACAGGCCGCGTACTTCGAACGCATCAGCCAGCGCGTCTCCGCGCTGCTCGGCGGCGAATTCGAACGCGATCGTATCCTTCAGGAAGTAGCACTATTGGTCGAACGCAGCGATGTCGATGAAGAGATTGCGCGGCTTCGCATCCATATCGAACATTTTCATTCCCTGTTGCGCGGCGGCGGCGAGATCGGCAAGAAGACGGACTTTCTCTTACAGGAGATGAACCGCGAGGCTAACACGCTGCTATCAAAGACCAGCGGCATCGCAGGAAACGCCGCCGGCATCACCGAACTCGGTCTGGGAATGAAGGCGGAAATCGAAAAGGCCCGCGAGCAAGTGCAGAATCTCGAATAAGCAAACTTCGGCGCTTCGAATAGACTTGAGTGAACCTGGTTAGGAAAAGAACGCTTGGCGGGAATTCTTTTTATTATTTCGGCGCCATCGGGCTCCGGCAAATCGACACTCGTTAACCAGCTGCGCTCGCTGGTCGACAACCTCGAATTCTCCATTTCCTACACTACGCGCCATCCCCGCGGCTCCGAGCAACAGGGCCGCGAATACCATTTCACGGACCGCGCCAACTTTGAACAAATGATCGCGGACGATGAATTCCTCGAGCACGCCGAAGTCTTCGGCAATTACTACGGTACCGCGCTGCAATCGTTGCGCGACGCCAAGACTCGCGGCAAAGACCTGCTGCTCGACATCGACGTGCAGGGTGCTGCGCAGGTGCGAAAGAAAATCCTCGATGCCGTCAGCATCTTTGTTATGCCCCCAACCAAGGAGGACTTGGCCGCGAGATTACGCAATCGAAGCCGCGCCGAAGGACAAATGACCGCTGAGACCGAGAAGATCATTGAGCGCAGGCTTGCTCAGGCGGCAAGCGAGATTGTGAATTATCGCCAATATGGTTATATTTTGGTCAACGACGTCCTCGACCTCGCAGTAGAAGAACTGGCGGCCATCGTCTCGTCCGAGCGTATTCGGCGAAGTGGCCGGGAGACGACTCCAGAGGAACGGCGGTGGATCGAACTGGCCGAAAGCTGCCGTCAGTCCAATGCGATGGCAAGGCTTCGGCCGGTGCTTCACTCTTTCGGTCTCTTGGACTGAAAAGCGGTTTCGACCTAACAATGACTACTCAAGCCTATAGAAATAGGCCGTAATTAAACTTTCGGAGGAGTACCCAATGAACGTCGAAAACGGAGTCGGTAGCCACTTTGGTTATGTCATGGTCGCGGCGCGCCGTGCGCGGCAACTGCAGAATGGTTCCCAACCCCTGATCGTCACCAGTTCCCGCAAAGCATGCCGCGTCGCCCAGGACGAGATCGCCGCCGGCATGGTTGGTTACGTGAAGCCCGATGTGCCGTTACACAAACCCGAAATCGAGGCCCCCATCATTCCCAAGTTCGTCAGCTAGCCGCAGCGAGGCAGGGCTCCAGGTTCTTCCGGCGGCAGGAGGAGCCTTAGCGCCCTGACGAACGGTCCGTGTTGAAGGGGCTTTGCGCCTTTGCGTTCCCTCGGAATAAACCGGAAATCCACTACGGCGACCCGGTTTTGCGCAGACGCTCGCCCCCGGAACGACATTCACGCGGGCGTACAATCTCGATATGAAGGTCACCGTAGGAGTTTCAGGCGGAATCGCGGCCTATAAAGCTGCGGAGCTTGTCCGTGCGCTGCAAAGACAGGCCCTCGACGTCTACGTCGTCATGACTGACGCGGCGAAGCAATTCATTCAGCCGCTCACCTTCGCTTCGCTCACCGGCCATGAGGTCATCACCGGCATGTGGGCCCAGTCCGGTGCGCCCGATGAGACCTCTGCCTCGTCGATCCAGCACATCGACGCGGCACAAACCACCGACCTGCTCATCGTCGCGCCCGCCACGGCCAACGTTCTCGCTAAATTCGCCCACGGCATCGCCGATGATTTTCTTACCACGTTATATCTCGCCACCAAGGCGCCGGTGATCGTCGCCCCGGCGATGAACGTCAACATGTGGGAACACCCCGCAACCCAGGCAAATCTTCAGACCCTCGAGCAGCGCGGCGTGCGGGTCGTCTCGCCCAGCAGCGGCTATCTCGCCTGCGGCATGATCGGCAGCGGCCGCCTCGCCGAAAACGATGAGGTCGTTCGCGCCGCCCTCGAAATTCTCAACCACACCAACGACCTCGCCGGAGAAGTCATCCTTGTCACCGCTGGAGGAACCCGCGAAGCCGTCGATCCTGTCCGCTTCCTGGGTAATCGCTCCAGCGGCAAAATGGGCTACGCTATCGCGGAAGCAGCCCAGCGCCGCGGTGCGCGCGTTATTCTGGTCACCGCGCCGACTGCGTTGCATCCGCCCTACGACTGTGAAGTCGTGAATGTCGTCACCACCGGCGAGATGCGCAACTCTGTCCTAAGCCGTCTTCCCGAAGCGACCATCGTAATCAAGGCCGCAGCCGTCGCCGACTATCGTCCGCTGTCGATGGCTGATCAAAAACTCAAGCGCTCTGGGCCGCTCACGCTCAACCTTGAACCAACCGAAGATATCCTCGCCGAAGTCGTACGCCAGAGAAAGACCGGCACGCTCGTCATCGGCTTCGCCGCCGAAACCGAAAACCATATCGCTCACGGCCGCGACAAGCTTCTGCGCAAGGGCGCCGACGCCATCGTGCTTAACGACGTCTCTCGCGAGGGTATCGGCTTCGACTCCGATCGCAACGCCGCTACCTTCCTCACGCAACAAACCTCCATCGAACTCCCCGAGATGAGCAAGCGCGATCTTGCCGACCGCATCCTCGACGAAGCGCTCACCCTGCGCCGTCCTCAATCGGTCATCGACGAAACGGCGCCCAGCAAGTTCGCTTCTCCTTCACCTGGAAGGCGCTAACCGGTGGCGCTCGACCCGCAATTGCAGGGCACGCTTGCAGCCCGTATCAAATATTTTCGCGATCTCGGCATCTTTGACTTCTATCGTCGCGGTGAACCGTCGCCCGCTGAAGAGGCCATCGTGGCTTCTCCGACTGTAACAGTAACTGATACATATATCTCCACTACCAGATTCGCCGAGAACCCTCCCGAAATGCCCAGAGCCGTTTCACCCATTCCTACCACCATTCCGTTGATTTCTGGGCCTGCCCCCATCGCTCCCGAGCTCCGCGCGGCTGCGCTGCAGGCGATCCGCGAAGAGATCGGCGATTGCCAGCGCTGCCCCCTCGCGCCCACCCGCAACAAGCTAGTCTTCGGCGACGGCGACCCCAACGCGCGCCTCATGTTCGTCGGCGAAGGCCCCGGCGCCGATGAAGACGCGCAAGGCCTGCCCTTCGTCGGCCGCGGAGGCCAGCTTCTCAACAACATGATCGCTGCCATGGGCCTCAAGCGCGAAGAGGTCTACATCGCGAATATCGTGAAGTGCCGCCCGCCCAAGAATCGCGTACCGGAGCCGATCGAAGCCAACACCTGCAAGCCGTTTCTGTTTCAGCAGATTGAGGTCATCCGGCCAGAAGTCATCGTCGCCCTCGGCTCAACCGCGGCAACCTATCTGCTCGGAGCCAAAACCTCGCTCAGCAGCCTCCGTGGCCGCATACATCACGCCTTCAATACCAAATTGATCGTGACCTATCACCCGGCCTTTCTGCTCCGCGATCCCACGCAGAAAAAAGAAGCGTGGAAAGATCTGCAGATGGCGATGGCAGAATTGGGCCTGCAACCAAAGCGCACAGCATAGCCAGGATGAGGAGTATTTCGATGCGCTAAGCCAAGCTCCCGTAGGCCTTCCGCAGCTTCGACTTGAAATCAGGTTTACCTTCCATGAAATATGCCGGCTTCCGCGGTTCTATAAGTTCGACTTTATCCGATATAATGAGCGCGACGGCAGGTAGGCATGACAGGACGCGTGATTCAAGGGTTTTTCCCCACTGGTCAAGTCAAGGTGTCACCCTCCGTCCTGCAAACGGCGCGCTCCATTCAGATGACCGCTGCTCCCTGTCCGCCACCCGGCACACGGCATGTACAAGTCCCGCAAAGTTCCTGCGGCCGTGAGACGCTTCAGATCGACCCGGCTCGCCTTGGACTGTTGACCGGAGGTGGGCAAGCTTTGCCGCAGGGGGTTCGCGAAAAGATGGAGTCCGCACTCGGCGCCGATTTCTCCCCAGTCCGAGTGCACACTGGTCCGCAGGCGGAACGTCTCGGCGCCCTCGCCTTTACCGTCGGTACCGACATATACTTCGCGCCCGGCCGGTACCAGCCGGAAAGCATGCAGGGTCGGCAATTGCTTGGTCATGAACTCGCCCACGTGATTCAGCAACGCCAGGGCAGAGTTCGCGCTGCCGGCGGCGGCCTCTCATTGGTGCAGGATCGCGCCTTAGAGGTCGAGGCCGAGGGAATGGGACAGCGGGCAGCGGCGCGCCTGACAGCGGCAGCTAAGCCCTCCGCGGCTCCGCTCCAGCCAAAGATGCAGGCTAACTTTTCTCGGATGGCTCAACCGGACTTTCCTCGGCGCAATGTTCCAGTGCCCCCGATTCCCGGCAATCTGCCCGTGAGCGGCAATCATGTGCTCCAGGCCAAAGGTGGCAAGAAAGCTCTGGCAGCGCTGGCCGCGCCAAAGGTATTTCCCGGTCCGGATATCGAAGCGCAAGCCGAAATCGTCAAGGCGTTAGAACAAAAAGTAACCGAAGGCAAGTTTCCCATCGACGACAAGAAACCAAAAGGGGTCGTCTGCTTAGGTGCCGTTGAGTTGCCAATCGATCTGAATGCCGAGAAATCGGTATTAATAAGCCAGGCGAAATTGATCAAACTGCCAAACGTAACACTGAAGAGCGCGATCAAAGAAAACGTATTTGTTACAGGCAGCTTCCCGGATTCTGCTGTCGATCAGCACTTCGAACTCGTTGAGAATGACTTAGCGCTGCAGGGCCACATAAAAAGACTCGTCATCGGCACGATGATCGCTGCCGGCCAGATCGACTATCTAAAGACAGTTGACTGGTATGATCAGGGATTCAAGATATTGGTCGAGGTGCACTACTATCGGGAACGAGATCCGCAGCAACAGGGCCTCCATAAAGATACCTTGGGCCAAACGCTTTTTGTAACCCTCAACTTCGTGAGCGATGAAGACATAGTTGGCCCGGAGTATCTTCTCAATCCTGCTCCGATTGAAAAACATGAGGAGCAACTCAAACAAACCCTTCCCCCTGCATTTCAAAAACATTTGAAGAAGGTTAGGGAAGGATTATCTGAGCCTATTGAGTTCGGGGCCACCGTGGTAAAGCCGAATTACGCTGTGAGTTTCGTCGATGAGTTGGTCCATCATAAGACTCCCACCTATGGTCATCGCGAAGTATCCGGTTCGGATTTAGGGTCATTTTTGGGAAAAAAGTACTCTGCCGAATACGCGGCAGCCAAGAAACGAGCCGCATGGAATTTCTGGAACACGGTCGACTATTTATGGAGCAACGCGGCATATTACTCCTACCTGTCGACTCAAGCGACCAATGAAAATCTCAAATGGGATGTGTGGTTCAAACTCGCTTCACAGACGCAGCGAAAGTTCGACCGACCCTTTTTGCGGGGTAAAGGATTTCCAGACCCCCTAATCGATGAACTTCTGGAGAGCAATTACAAATTCAAAATCGCCTCAGTGCCCAACAGCCAGAGGTCGGCAGTCACTGGCAAGCCTTTTCCAGCCCATTCTGGAACCCTCAAACCGGAGGGGAAGGCCCCACTGAAACGCCGAATGAGCATGCTGGCGCTCGAGGGCAAGCTGCCGCCCTTGCCTTCGACTCCGAAGCCGCGCCGCTTCTTCAGAACCTGGGTTCGCGCAGTTCCCATTTGATTACGATGGATCCTGGGGACACATTCCGAACGAGTCCGACTATCCATAGCGCTAATCCTTGGTCCGGGCCTTTATTCAGAAACCCCTTGGATTCCATGGGATCACGTGACCGCCTGGCCGTCGTATGCTTATCCAAGCGCTCGGCACTTTCCCACCATGCCCCACTTCTGCGACGTAGCCCTGCCAGTCCCGCTCGATCGCGTCTTCACTTACAGCTTGAATGACGAAGCGGAGCTGCCGACAATCGGCTGTCGCGTCATCGTCCCTTTCCGCAATGAAAAGCTCACCGGCATGGTCACGCGCGTGCATGAAGAGCCTCCCCCCGTCGAAGCCAAGCCCATCATCGCTGTCCTCGACGCCGAACCCCTTCTCGCGCCCGACCTGATGGAACTCGCCACGTGGATCAGCAACTACTACATCGCCCCACTCGGCGAAGTCTTCCGCTCCATGCTCCCCCTGATGGCAGAAGTTAAGCATCAGACCCTTTACCGCATCGCCGAGAAAGGCCGCGAAGCCCTCTACGCGAGCGCCAATCAGGGATCTTCGCGCCGCACACGCCGCACACCTGCCGACCAGGACATCGAATACAACGTCCTCAACTATCTCGAAGCCGGTGAAGCGGCCCGCGTCTCCAAACTGCGCTCGGCAACCGGAGCAACCTCCGAATTGCTTCAAGGCATGCTCCGCAAGAAATGGATCGCCCGAGAAACCTCCGCCGTCCAGCGCGACGCCCGCCGCACCATTCGCTACGCCGTGCTCATAACCGAAGTCCGCATCCCCAAACTCAACGCCAACCAGCAAACACTCCTCGCCGAACTCGCCGGAGCTGGCGGCGAACTCGCGCTCGCCGAACTCCGTCGCCTCGATCTACCCGATTCCACCCTCGGCACCCTCGTTCGCCGCGGCCTCGTCCGCATCGAAGAGCGCCCCGCCGACTTTCATCTCTCCTCGCTAAAGACCCTCGGCCACACCATCGCCCACACCCTCAACCCCGCACAGCAAGCGGCCCTGCAAGCTATCACGGCTTCGATCGCGACGGGCGAATTCAAGCCAGCCCTGCTGCACGGAGTCACCGGCTCCGGGAAGACCGCCGTCTATCTCGCCGCCATGCAGGCGGCGCTCGACGCGGGACACTCCGCAATTCTCCTCGTCCCCGAGATCGGCCTCACGCCCGCAATGGCCGCGCAGTTGTACACCGCTTTCGGCAGCCACGTCGCGCTGCTCCACTCCGCGCTCACACCCGAAGAGCGAGCGGAACAATGGCACCGCATCCGCGCCGGAGACGCCCGCATCGTCGTCGGCACTCGCTCCGCCGTCTTCGCGCCCGTTTCTAAACTCGGCCTCATCATCGTCGATGAAGAACACGACGCCTCCTACAAGCAGGAAGAAAATCCGCGTTATCACGCTCGCGACGTCGCCGTAATGCGCGGCAAGCTCAACTCAGCGACCGTAGTTCTCGGCTCCGCTACGCCGTCACTCGAATCCTGGCGCAATGCGACAACAGGAAAGTACTCACTCATCGAATTAGCCCAGCGAGTCGCCGACCGCCCCCTGCCCGTCGTTGAACTCGTCGACATGCGCAAGGAGTTTCAAGAGACCGGCCAGGAACAACTCTTCTCCCGTCAGCTCATAGAAGAAACACAAGCCACGCTCGATCGCGGCGAACAAGCCATCATCCTGCTCAACCGCCGCGGCTACTCCTTCGTCGTCATGTGCCGCGCCTGCGGAGAAAAGCTCCAGTGCGAAAACTGCGCCATCTCACTCACCTACCATCGCCCCATTGCCGACGACCAGGACCCATCTCCAACCGGCCAGAGGCTGCAATGTCACTATTGCGGTTACAAAAGGACGGTCCCCAAAGTCTGCCCCAACTGCGAGAGTGAACATCTTCACTTTCTAGGCGCAGGATCGCAGCAAGGCGAACAGCGCCTGCAGGAGATCTTCCCTCACGCCCGCATCGGCCGGATGGACCGCGACACCGTTCGCGGCCGTCACGACATGGAGCGCCTGCTTCAACGGCTGCACTCCGGCGAAATCAACCTCCTCGTCGGCACCCAGATGATCGCCAAAGGCCACGATATTCACGGCGTCACACTCGTCGGCGTAGTTGGCGCGGACTTCGCCCTCGGCCTGCCCAACTTTCGCGCCGCCGAACGCGTCTTCCAATTGCTCACCCAGGTCTCAGGCCGCGCCGGACGAGGCGAACTTCGCGGCCGCGTCCTCGTCCAGACCTACAACTCCGACCACTACGCCATCCGCTTCGCTGCCGCTCACGACTTCCACGGCTTCGCCGAAAAAGAGTTGCAATTTCGCCGCTGGATGCACTACCCGCCCTTCGCCACGCTCGCCAACTTCATCATCCAAAGCCCGCGTCTCGAGGAAGCCGCCGCATGGGCAGCCGAACTCGGCAAATGGTTCCAGAACACCCAGTTCGATGGCGTAAGAATCCTCGGCCCGGCGACCGCGCCCATCAGCCGCCTCAAGCGCATCTATCGATTTCATTTCGTGATTAAAGCTGAAAAGCGAACCGCCCTCGCCCGCACCCTCCGCACCGCCCTCGCCCAGGCAGAGATGTTCAGGATCCCATCGCGAAGCCTCGTGATCGACGTCGATGCCGTGAATCTCATGTAGAGCGCCTCCCCAGCCGGCTAAGCTAAGAAACCGATCTTCCTTCGGCAACGGCAACGCCTTCATCCGGCGGACATCCTTCGCAACCCGGTCAATATCCTCAACCAGAATCTCGATCACCGAAGCACACGCTTATGGCTTCGCTCCAGCTTGTCAACACGGACCGCGATGTCCTTGTCCGCAGCTACAAGCTCCCGCATTCGCACGAACGCTCTAATGATCATCACGTTGGCCTGTATCGCACGCTCACTCTTCACGCTCACTCTTGATGACAGAGGACAACATAGCCACGCCGCGTTCGGTAAAAGCATAGGGTAGGTATCGTCGACCGCCTCGCCCACCATTTGAGGTTGCAATTTGCAACCTCAAAGCCGCGTTTTCGTCCGTGGTCAGCTGAAACATGAAGTCTTCCGGAAATCGGCCTTGGTTCCGGCGAACAGCCTGGTTCAGGAGCTTCGTGGGAACTTCATACAGAGCTGCCAGATCTGAATCCAGCATGACCTTCTAGCCAAGCACCACATAGATATGGCGTTCGATAGAGTCAACGGGCAGACGTGGTTGGGTCGCTTGCGACATAAGTTTTCAAGAACCGGGAAAGATGAACAGACTCTAGCCGTTCAGAGTTCTTTGCGTCAAATGTTTGAAAATCGCAAACTACGATCTCAAAGCCATCCCCTACCGCAGAAACTCCAACAACCCCGCATCCGCAAACGGAGCCGGCAGGAAAGTCAGTGCAAGCATCAACAGCCCCAGCCAGCCGTAAATCCGCCGCCATCTCCGCAAGGGCGGTGCCGAAGGCACATAAGAGTGCCGCATCGCCGGGATCAGCAGAATGATTCCCCACAAGATCCATCCGACCCACAAAGTAAGCCCCGCGACCAGCAGCACCGCCGGGACAGCGATCGTGCACCGCCGATGCCAGCGCCGCGAGATCGCGTAGAGAATGTGGCCGCCGTCCAGTTGCCCAGCCGGAATCAGATTCAGTGAAGTGATAAAAAGCCCCACCCAAGCAGCAATCAGTACGGGATGCCAGAGGAGGTCCCCGATAGGCGGAAACGAAGGCATCATCCAGCGCATTGGCGCGTACAGCAGGTGCATAGCCAGCGGCGCCTGCAGCCGAATGAGAACCGGCTGCGCCGGCCCCACCGCAGTCTTCGAGAGCAATAAGCCGAGAAGCGCCGCAGGCATTGCGACCACGAATCCAAAGACAGGCCCCGATATCCCCACATCCATCAGCGCGTCGAGCGATGGAATCCCAAATCGAATCCGGATCACCGCGCCAGCCGTGCCGCTAAGCGTTGGCGCAGGCAGCAGATAAGGCCACGAAGCCACAATGCGGTGACGCGCGCACAGCAACCAGTGGCCAAACTCATGGGCCAGCAGAATGCCGAGCAACGTCACGGAGAAAGACCACCCACTGAATAATTCCTTAGGATGCTGAAATATCCAGACGAAAGGGACGAAGTCTTCGGCCGTGGCAAACGCCGGAATCCCGTGGCGATAATTCCACATGTAGAGCGCGCCAGTGCTGGTGGTGGTGAAGGCCGTGACGAGGAAAAGAGCGATCGCCAGCGACCGCTGTCTGGGAGAGACAGGGGCAGCGTGCAATCCTTGAGCAAACTGACGAAGTCTAGGCAAGCTCAGCCGGAGAGTTTATTCGCCATCGCCGGCCTCGGCATGATCGGCGCTTTCCGTGCCGACGGCGGCGTCCGTCAGATGCAGTTCCTTGCCGGGCTTGAACCGGACCGCTTTACCGGGGCTAATCGTTACCTCGGCGCCGGTTCTGGGATTCCTTCCAATTCCGGTCTTTCGCGGCCTCACGTTGAAGACTCCAAATCCGCGCAACTCAATTCGGTCTCCGGCGGCAAGCGCCTTTTTCAGGCTTTCAAAAACGGTATCGACCGCGGCTTCCGCCTTATTGCGGGGCAGCCCGGTCCGCTCGATCACATTGTGGATGATGTCCTGCTTGATCAACGCGCTCACCTCGGAAAATCAGCGGGTTCGTCCCTCCACCCTACGCCGATGCTAGAGAGCTTCCTATCCATTGTCAACGCACAGCCCGTGCCGTAATATGCTGATTTCAGACACATAGTTCCGCAATAGGGTTGTATCGGCGGAAGCCGGACGCCGTCATTCCCAGGGCTCCGGCGAGGAGAAAAATGTCGATTAAGAGTGACCGCTGGATCCGTGAGCAGGCTTTGCATCACGGCATGATAGAGCCTTTCAGTGAAAAACAAGTCCGCGAGGGCGTAATCTCCTACGGGCTTTCCTCCTACGGTTACGACCTCCGGGTGGCCGACGAATTCAAGATATTTACCAATGTTAACAGCGCCGTCATAGACCCGAAGGACTTCGACGAACGCTCTTTTGTTGCAGTCCGGGGCGAGTCCGTGCTGGTTCCGCCGAACTCCTTTGCCCTCGCCCGTTCCATCGAATACTTCAAGATTCCCCGCGATGTGCTGACCATCTGTGTCGGCAAATCCACCTACGCCCGCTGCGGGATCATCGTCAATGTCACTCCGTTTGAGCCCGAATGGGAAGGGTTCGTAACCCTCGAAATCTCCAACACAACCCCGTTGCCGGCAAGGGTCTACGCCAACGAAGGCCTCTGCCAGATTCTCTTCTTTCAGTCTGACGAAGTCTGCGAGATCAGCTACGCCGACCGCAAGGGGAAGTATCAGAAACAGCAGGGGATCGTCCTGCCGAAGCTGTGATGTCTCAACCCGGCAACCATCCAGCGGTCTAAGCCTGAATAAGGCGGGATACGGGGACAGCATCGCCGCGACCGCCATCCGACTCCGTTTTGGGCTCACTCTCCGTAAATCGATGCCTGGGGTTACTTTAGTGCTCTTGCGGTAACAGGCTGGCAGGCCGATAGTCGGAGATAGAAACAACGCAGATCTGGGGAACGGGGGAGTAACGGCCATCACGGCCTTTATTTCCCCGATTTTTTTTTGCTTTGATCAATTTGACCGGATCGCCTCAACCCTATCGATACAATCGGCATCAGACTCCTTGTTGCTCAAAGTCTTGCGGTAACCGTTTGCGCCGCATTGTGAATTTATGTTGTCCAAGTCCGGGGAGTAACCTCCGCCGGGAGATAGGGAAAAATACATGAAAAGACTAATAGCAGTGCTTTGTCTCGCTGGGGCCGCCACTTTGTCGGCGCACGCTGCAGCAGACAAGGCGACACTCGATAGCCGGATTCAAGCCGCGACCGACACCATCAACCAGATCATGATGGTTCCGGATAAGGCCATTCCAAACAAAATCGCCCAGCAGGCGACCTGCATCGGGGTCATCCCCGGGCTGAAGAAGGGCGCATTTATCTTCGGAGCAGAGTACGGGCGCGGGGTCGTTACCTGCCGCACCGGTCACGGATGGAGCGCACCTGCCTTTATTACTCTTGGCGGCGGATCTTTCGGCCTGCAGCTCGGCGGCGAATCGACTGACGTGGTTCTCGTGGCAGTGAACGACAAAGGCTTCGAGGACCTGCTGAAATCGAAGTTCAAGATCGGTGGCGACGCAGCCGCTGCCGCCGGCCCGGTTGGACGCAATTCGCAGGCAGCGACTGATATCTTGTTGAAGGCGGAACTCCTCACCTATTCCCGCAGCAAGGGCCTTTTCGCCGGCATCGACCTTACTGGCACCTCCGTCACCCAAAGCAGCGACGACACCACGACTTACTACGGAGCTCCTCACACCTATGAGGACATCCTCAAAGGCAACGTCCCTGTTCCGGATGGCGCAAAGCCATTCGTTCGCTCCGTAGCCCGGTACTTCCGTTCCGTCCAGAAGTAGTCCGATCATAGTCCGGATTGACAAAGAGAGCGGCCCATCGCCGCTCTCTTTGCTTTGCCATCCGCCTGTCGATGAATGGGCAATCAGCTACACTTTGGGTTACCATTTCTGAAACCCCAAGAATGCGAAGAAAGCTTGAGTATTTCGCCGTATTGCTCCTCATTCGAGGACTCGGTCTGCTGCCTCGCGAACCAGCCCGATGGATCGGGGCGAGGATCGGCGCTCTCGCCTTTCTGGCGCTCCCGAGGCTGCGGCAGCGTCGGCTACCGCAATCTGCAGATCGGCTTTCCGAACCTCGCACCCGCCCGAACGTACCGCAATCCTCCGCGCCGAATACCGCAGCCTCGGATGGCAACTCGCCGAATTCTGCCAAATGCGTAAATACACGCCAGAAAACACCAAAGGCTTTATCCGCTACGACGGACTCGACCACTACCTCGCTGCCCGCGACGCCGGCCAGGGCGTCCTCATCCTCACCGGACATCTTGGCGCATGGGAGCTCTCCAGCTTCTACCACTCGCTGATGGGCTATCCCATGAGCATGGTCATTCGCCGCCTCGACAACGAGCTCGTCGACCAGCTTGTGAACGGCATCCGCTGCCAACACGGCAATAAGGTAGTCCACAAAGACGACTTTGCCCGAGGCCTGATCTCCGCCATGCGCCAGGGCGAGACCGTCGGCATTCTCATGGACACCAACATGACCCCGCCGCAAGGCGTCTTCGTCGATTTCTTCGGAACGCCAGCCTGCACCGCCTCTGGAATGGCGCGGGTCGCGCTCAAGACCGGCGCCGCCGTCCTCCCCGGATTCCTGCTGTGGGAGGAATCGTCGCAAAGCTACGTCCTGCATTTCGGCCCGCAGCTGGAGCTTGTCCGCAGCGACGATAACGAGGCCGACATCGTCGCTAACACCGCGCTCTTCACCCGTATCATCGAGGACTACATTCGCCAACATCCCGGCCAATGGCTGTGGCTCCATCGCCGCTGGAAAACCCGCCCCGAAGGCCAACCCCCCATCTACTAGCGGTACACACTTCGTTTGCACCTAGTCGCTCCCCATGGAAATAGCAATTGTCATCCTGAGCGAAGCGAAGGATCTGCAGTTTCTTCCGACCTCAACAAGTTTAGGCGTTCCGGAATCACCACCCACCCATTCCTGATAAGGTTTTTCCAGCAGTCGAAAGACGAAATGATCACCCTCGAAACCCTCGCCACTAACCTCAACCTCGAACTCCGCAACTCAACGACTCCGGCGAAAATCACTCACGTCTCAAGCATTGCCGCGGCCCAGCCAGGGTCCCTTGTCTTCGCCACCGATGCACTGTCAGCCGCAGATGCGATTAAATCCGCCGCCACCGCCGTGATCCTATCCAAAGACCTTGTCGACCACATCGAGCCCGAAAAGCCAACCCTCGTCAGCGCGAATCCCAAGCTCGACTTCGCAAGAGGCGCCCAACTCCTGAGCAACGACCAGCAACCCACAGGAATCCATTCCACTTCCGTCGTCAGCCCAGAAGCAACCATCGCAGGCACAGTCTCCATCGCAGCGACCGCTGTCATCTCCGCTAACACGACCCTCGGCGAACGCACCATCATCGGCGAGGGAGCAGTGATCGGCGAAGGCGTAACCATCGGCGCTCACTGCCACATCTATCCTCGCGTCGTCATCTATCCCGGAACCATCATCGGCGACCGCGTCATCGTTCACGCCGGAGCGGTTCTCGGCAGCGACGGCTTTGGATATGTAAGCGATCCCGCCACCGGCAGATACATCCAGTTTCCGCAGCAGGGCACTTTGGTCCTCGAAGACGACGTGGAGATCGGCGCGAACACAACCATCGACCGGGGCGCTTTAGCGGAAACACGAGTATGCCGCGGAACCAAGATCGACAATCTCGTGCACATTGGTCACAACTGCCGCATTGGCCACGACACCGTCATCGCCGCGCTAACCGGCATCTCCGGCTCATGCACGGTCGGGAATAACGTCATGCTCGGCGGACAGGTAGGTATGGGCGATCATGCGCATATTGGTGACGGAGTCATTCTCGGCGGGCAGGGAGGCGTGCTGCCTGGGAAAACGCTCGAAGGCCCCGGAGTCGTTTTTTGGGGAACTCCTGCTCAGCCCGTGAAACACATCCTCAAAGAATTGGGCATCCTGAGACGGCTCCGGCGAAGCGAGAAAAACATCGACAAAAGCTAGTGGCAACGCTTAGAAACATTCACGAACATCAGGAAGCTAGAAACATCATGTCCGTCCCCACTCGCCAGCTGACGATCTACGAAATAAACACTTGGGTCTGGCTCTCCGACCTGAGCCGGAAATTCAAAGCCCCAATCGACCTCCGCTCGGTGCCACCCGCCGAATGGGATGCCATCGCGCAGTATGGCTTCGATGCGGTCTGGCTCATGGGCGTCTGGGAGCGAAGCCCCGCCGGCATCGCCATCGCCAACCGCAATGCCGGCCTGATGGATGATTTCCATCGCGCGCTCCCCGATTTTCGCTCTGAAGACAATGTCGGCTCCGCCTACTGCGTGCGTCGCTACGTGGTCGACCAACATCTCGGAGGCCCGGAGGGTCTCGCCATTGCTCGCCAGGAACTCGCCAAGCGTGGCATGAACCTGCTGCTCGACTTCGTGCCCAACCACATGGCCCCGGATAGCCCCTGGATCGTCGAACATCCCGAGCACTTCATACAGGTCGATCCACGCCAGCTTCAGGACGAGCCGGCCTCCTGCGCTCGAGTGGGAGAGAAGATCTTCGCCTGTGGAAAGGACCCATATTTCCCTGCGTGGCCCGACGTCGTGCAGGTCAACGCCTTCGACCCGAGTTTCCGGCCCGCCGTCATCGAGCTACTCCTCGCCATTGCGGGACAGTGCGATGGTGTTCGCTGCGACATGGCGATGCTTCTCATCAACAATATCTTCGCGCGCACCTGGAGTAACCGCGTGGGAGAGATGCCGGCAACAGAGTACTGGCGCGACGTGATCACAGCGGTCAAGCGGCAACATCCACAATTCCTCTTCATCGCCGAGGCCTATTGGGACCTCGAGTGGGAGCTGCAGCAGCAGGGATTCGATTACTGCTACGACAAGAGGCTCTATGACCGCATGGAACACGACGACGTGGAGGGTGTTCGTCTTCACCTCAATGCCGATCTAGCCTATCAGCAGAAGCTCGTTCGCTTCGTCGAGAACCACGACGAGCCCCGAGCCGCAGTCGCATTTGCCGGCGCAAAAGCGCGGGCCGCTGCCATTACAATGGCAACCATCCCAGGCGCAAAATTATTTCATGAGGGACAGTTCGAAGCCCGGCGAACCAGAGTACCCACCTTCCTCGGCCGCCGTCCGGACGAACCAGTGGATGCCGCCTGCCAGATCTTCTACAACAAGCTTCTGGCCGTGATCAATTCACCAGCACTTCGCGAAGGGCAATGGACACTCTGCAATTGTTCAGGCTGGCCGGACAACACAAGCTTCCAGAGGCTTGGCGTCTGGTCCTGGACCAACGACGACGATCGACGCCTGATCATCATCAATCTCAGTGACGGCGCCGTTCAGGCGCGCGTTCACTTGCCGTGGAACGACGTGGGCGGAAAGACATGGCGCCTCGACGACGCTTTATCGGACGCGACCTATGAACGGGAAGGCGACGAGATGCGGAACGATGGCCTCTACGTGGAATTGGCGCCCTGGGCCGGACAGATATTGGCCTTTCACGCGATCGGCAATTCCTCCAAGGCTTGAGTCCTCCATTTCGCGCGGGGACCAAGCTCAGCACACGAGGCAACGCTATGGGCGTGCTAGTGGGCCGCTGCTGCAGCCTTCGCTTCTTCCGGACTCGGCCGCTTCATGATGAATGGCAGTGGTATCAGGAACATCACCAGCAGGCCGAGCATCCAGAATGCATTGACGAACCCCAGCACATTCGCCTGCAGGTCAACCTGAGCGGAGAGTTGCGCTAGCGCACGATGCGACGCCTCGCTGGCGCTTGCGCCCATGGCGATGAAGTTCTGCGTCATCGCGTTAAGCTGCCGCTCGAAGAATGGATTGGCGTGATTCGTGTGCGCCGTGAGCGCCGTGCGGTGAATCTGCCCCTGGCGAGTGATGAAATTATTTAGGAGAGAGACGCCAATCGCCCCACCCACATTGCGCGTGAAGCTGCTGATGCCGGAGACCTGGTTGAACTTGTTTCGCGGCACTCCGACATAGTTGAGCGTGCTGATGGGAATGAAGATCAGCGGAATGCCGATGACCTGAATGATGCGGTAGGTCACCATGGTGCTGAAACTGACGCCAAGGTAGAGATTTGTGACGTGAAAGAGCCCAAACGACGTAAGAGCGAAACCGATCGCGATGATCACACGCGGGTCGAACTTAGCTGGCCAGGATTCCGGCAATGGGCATCATGAACGCAAGCGCGATGCCGCCCGGCGAGAGCGCCATCCCTGACTGTTGCGCGGTATAGCCAAGGTCGCTCTGCAGAAACTGCGGAAGCAGGATCGTGCTGCCGTTCAGCACCATGCCGAGGACGAAGCTGAAGGTCACAGCGGTCGCAAAGTTTCGCTTGCCGAGCAGCCGAAGGTCCATGATCGGGTCGCCGTGAGTGAGTTCGCGGATGACCAGTGCCGCCAATGCAATGATGGCGACGATCGTGCTGACCAGAATCATCTTCGAGGCAGAACCAGTCGTTCTCCTGGCCTTTATCGAGTACATACTGCAGGAAGCCAACTCCGATGACAATCAGACCGATGCCCATATAGTCCACGCGAATGCTGGATCGCGCGAGGTTCTTAAGGTACGCCGGATCATGCACGACGCGCTGCGTAAGCATCAGCGAGAGGACGCCGATAGGCACGTTGATCAGGAATATCCAGTGCCAGCTGTAGTTGTCCGTAAGCCAGCCGCCGAGCGTCGGTCCGATCGCGGGCGCGACCACCACCGCCATTCCATACATCGCGAACGCCATGCCGCGCTGCTTGGCAGAGAACGTATCGGCCAGGATCGCCTGTTCGCTCGGTTGCAGTCCGCCACCGCCCGCGCCCTGCAGGATGCGAAAGAAGATCAGCATCGGCAGGCTCGTCGCCAGAGCGCAGAGAAACGAACTGATGGTGAAGATGGCGACGCACATCATGTAGAAGCGCTTGCGCCCGATCACATTCGAAAGCCAGCCGCTCATCGGCAGCACGATGGCGCTCGATACCAGATAGCTGGTAATGACCCACGTGCTCTCTTCCGAACTCGCGCCGAGCGTGCCGGCAATGTGCGGCAATGCAACGTTGGCGATCGAGGAGTCGAGCACCTCCATGAACGTCGCCAGCGTGACGGTGACAGCGATGATCCACGGATTAATCAGCGGCCGGCCTGGCGCGGAGTCGGTGATTTCGATTGCCTGTGCCATCGGTCAGTCCAGATGCACCTTAGGCTCGACTGACATGCCCGGGCGAAGCTTGTCCATGTCCTTCTGGCCGGCGTTGAAACGAATACGCACAGGAAGGCGCTGAATGACCTTCACGTAATTGCCGGTGGCGTTTTCAGGAGGCAGCACACTGGTGCGCGAGCCGGTCACCGCGGGCATGCTTTCGACTGTGCCGTCAAAATCGTCATGCAGGGCGTCGACATACATCCTGACGTGCTGGCCAGGCCGCATGTGCGCCAGCTGCGTTTCTTTGAAGTTGGCGGTGACCCAAAGATCGCCGGTCTGCACGATCATCAGCAGTTGCTGGCCTTTGGAAATCCGCGCGCCCACCTCAGCGCTCCGTTCGGCGACCACTCCTGAGACTGGAGCGACAACGCTGGAGTAGCCAACATTGAGGCGGCGCTGTTCCAGTGCTGCCTGGGCGGCCTCGACATTGGCCTGCTGGCTCTTGATGTCGGCTTCGCGGATCGCCACCTGCAACGGCGCGCTGCTTTGCGTCTGCTGCAGCTTGCTGTGTTGCTGGGCAAGCTGGGCCATGCGTTGTTCCACCGTCTTCTGCGCCGAGGCGAGAGCGGCCTGGTTCGCGGCGACAGTCTGAGTTTGGGCGGCGGCGACCGCTTTGTAATGGTCAAAATCTGCACGCGAGACGACCTGCCCATCGAAGAGGGTCTTGTAGCGGGCAAAGTCAGCCTGATTCTGCTCGTCGACAGCCTGCGACTGCTTGAGCTTGTCTGCCGCGTTGTCAAGGTCGTGCTGAGCAGCGGCGAGTGCCGCCTCTGAACCCACCACCTCAGCCCGCTGCGAAGTCAGATCGTTGAGGTTGTTATTGAGCGTGATGGGAAGGTTGGGATGCGAAGCCCCCAGTTGGGCCACTGCTTCGTCGTACTGCGCCTTTGCCTGCTGCAGCGCGACCTCATCGTCGCTGGGGTCCAGCTCAATCAGCAGCGTCCCCGCCTGGACGCTTTGATTGTCGTCCACGTGCACGGCCTTGATGGTGCCGTCGATGCGAGCGGCGATCGGATTCAGATGGCCGTCCACCTGCGCGTCGTCTGTGCTCTCGTAACCGAGCGAGTAGAGATACCATCCCACACCAATTCCCACGACCACCAAAGCGACAAGCCCGATAACATACAACCTGACTCGGCTTCGCGGTGAAGACGCCTCCGGCGCCAACGTCTCAGCCGAACTCGTTTCGGTCACGGTCGATTCATACCGGCCCTCTACGGCAATCTCCGGGTAAACTTCGGTCTCCACTTCAGCGATCATCTCGGCACCTGTTTGCGAGAAACTTTACATACATACATGTATGTATTTATTATTGAAACAACGATAAGATGTGTCAAGAGGAATTTGGATGCAGCCCTCAGTCCAAAAAGTAAAAAATAAGCATCAGGCCCGCACCGAAGAGACGCAGGCAAAGATTCTCGACGCCGCCCTGGCCATCTTTTCCGAGCAGGGTTTTGAAAAGGCACAGCTCGAGGAGGTCGCCGCACGCGCCGGCTACACGCGGGGCGCGATCTACGCTCACTATTCAAGCAAGGAAGACCTTTTTCTCGCGCTGATGGAGCATCGCGTGCTCACAAAGTTCTTCGCCATACGCCAGGTGATCGAAGCCGAGCCCGAGGTCAGCAAGAGAGCTGCGATCTTCAAGCGCTGGCTCTCCACCCAATTAAGCGATCACGCCTGGGGCACTTTAATGCTCGAATTCAAACTCTATGCGCTGCGCCGACCCCAGTCGCGCGAAAAACTTCAGCGCACTTATGACCTCATGTTCAAATCTTCCGGCAACGATTTTATCGAGGTACTCTTCGGCCGCAATTTAGATAAGGCCTCACGAGCCGCCGTAGAGCGCCGCTTCGCCGTTATGGGAGCCATCATGAGCGCGGTCATCCTCGAAAGTCACTTCCGCCCCAAGTTGCTTCCCAAACAGCACCTGCAGACCGTCCTCGAAGACTTGTACGAAGCCCTGATCCACGCCTGATGTTGAGCGTCAAAGAACGTTCCCTATTCAAAACCGATCACTTCTGAAGGAGCACGTCCATACTGTCGCCATGGCCAGTGAAAACCACCACCGGTGTATCTTGGCTTATGCTCACCAGGTCTCCTTTACGCGCCGCGCTGACTCTCTCTTTACTCTCCGCTATCAGCTTCGCCCAGGAGCCAACCCCCGGCCAAGATTTCGCCGCCGACACCGGCAAAGTCGCAGCCAAATCCGCATGGCTCATGCTCACTCCCGAACAAAAAACCGAAGTGATGCACTTCGCCGATCCCTACAAGGATTACCTCCGCCACGCCAAGTCCGCGGAGCTATCCGACGCCGAACTCGTCCGCCTCGCCCACGCCGCCGGCTTTGAAGACTTCACTTCACCCGCGCAAGTCAAGCCCGGAGCCCGCCTCATCCTCAATAACCGCCACCGCTCCGTACTCTTCGCCGTCATCGGCGCCGACCCGATCGAATCCGGCTCGCGCATGGTCGCCGCTCACGAAGACTCGCCCCACATCAACCTCAAAGCCCGCCCCGTCGTCAACGCCCCCGGCTCCGTCGCGCTCCTCAAGACCATCCCCTACGGAGGCATCAAGCGCTATCAGTGGTCCAACCTGCCCATGGCGCTCGTCGGCCACATCGACACCGTCGATGGCCGCCACATTGACATCAACATCGGCTTCGCGCCCGGCGATCCCGTCTTCGTCATTCCCGACGCCGCGCCCCACTCCGACCGCCTGCTCCGCACCCGCACTTACACCGAGGTCCTCGGCGGCGAAGAGATGAACCCGGTCATCGGCAGCATCCCCGGCGAAAAATCCACCGTCGCCGACGAAGTCATGTCTACCCTCCGCCAGCGCTACAACATCCGCGACGAAGACCTCGTCGCTGCCGAGCTCGAACTCGTCCCCGCAACCCAGCCCGCCGACGTCGGCATCGATGGCGGACTCACCGGCTCCTGGGGCCAGGACGACAAGCTCTCCGCCTACTCCGCCTCGCGCTCCATCTTCGACCTCAAGGGCACGCCGGCCAAGACCGCCTTCGCCTACATCACCAACTTCGAAGAGATAGGCTCGGTCAACAACACCGGAGCAGGCTCACAGTTCCTCGACTCCGCCTTCACCTCGCTCATCGACGCCCAATCGACGCCGAAGCCCGCAACCGCGCTCGCCGTCCGCAACGCGCTCCGCAACGCCGCCGTCCTCTCCGCCGACTGCAACGACGGAGTCAACCCGCTCTTCCCGCAAAACTCCGAAAACTCCAACGCCGCCATCGTCGGCTACGGAGTCACCATCAAGCGCTACGGCGCCGGCTTCGACCCCAACTCCGAATTCACCGCCCGCGTCCTCCACGTCCTCGACGCCAACCACATCGCCTGGCAGACCCAGACCCCCAAAGTCGACGTCGGCGGCGGAGGCACCATCGGCGGCTTCCTCTCCATGCGCAACATGGAGGTCCTCGACGTCGGCATCCCCCTGCTCTCCATGCACGCGACTTACGAAATGTCCTCCAAAGTCGACCTATGGTCCTTCTACCGCTTCATGCTGGCGTTTTATTCGATGGAGTGATTCGGAAGCCGAGACGAAGCAAGTCCACCTTCGGATCCAAATCTCAAACGAAAATCGGATACCAACCCCTCGCCCAGCAGATTGCCGGCGAGTGTGCCGTCGGCGCCGGTACCGCGTGTTGTACGCGGAGAACTAGACATCCGGAATGTTTTTGGGCGCGCCTTAAAGCAGGCACGAGTTGGAGCTATCTTAGGTTCGCCCCCAGTCGCAGAAGACCAGGCTCGTCGAGCAAACAAAAGGCCCACTGTCCAGCGGGCCTTTCGCAATATTTAGTCCCTTCGATTAGCGGCCCTGCCGTCCAGACCCAACTCGGAGGCTGCTGCGCCACCGCTCGGCGTAATGGTTAGACGCTCATGATGTCCACCAACCTTGCCGGATCGAACTCTATCTGCAGGCTGCAATCTGCTTGCCTTTATTCCGGCCATGCAGGTATTCTGCGCCGTCGTGAGGACCTTGTAATCGTTCCGCTGATCGTAGTCTGTATCATGACCGTCCCCGGAACCCCGATGTTGGTGATGGTGAGTGGAAGCACAGCCGTTGTGCCGAGGGGGATTATACCGAAGTCAAGTGGCGTCTCCTGCTCTGGACCGACCCCGCCAGCCACGCCTTTGAGACTGACAACTGGATTCGTCGTACCGTTGGTCTGAAGCGTTAACGTGTCGTGGTGAGGCCCAACCTTCACCGGAGAGAATTCGACTTGCATCGTGCAGCTGGCTCCCGGAGCGGCTCCCGCTGTGCAGGTGTTGTCCGTAACCTGGTAGCTCGGGCCGTCGATCGACGGCGTAATGGTCAAAGGCATTGCCGATGTTGGTCATCGTCAGCGGCAGAGTCGCCGTTCTCCCATACGCGATGGTTCCAAAGCTCAATGGAGCAGACTGGGAGCGCTTGAGTTCGACCACAGGGGGACTACCGTTTTCGTCCTGCGAAGTGAAAACATCGCCGGCGGAGTCGGCAGCCACGGCCAACGGAGAGCCCAATCCGGTCTCCACCGTAGTCTGCGCACCGCCGTTGGCAGGGTCTTCATAGACGACGGTGCCGTAAAGGCTGGGAACGAACAGATCGCCGATTCCGTCCACCGCCAACTCGAGTGAGATACAACAGCCTTCTAAACCAATCTGGCAGCTGCTGTCCGTGCAGCCAAACGGCACCTCGATGTCGCCGAGGCCGGTGGTCGATATATAAACATTTCCTGCGCCGTCCACAGCCACGGCCAAGGTCTGACCGAGGTCGCTGCTAACATTGATCTGCGGGCCGTAGCCTGTACCCATCCATGGCAGCTCCACCACATACGGGAGCCACCAATCCGCAACGAACACGTCGCCCCTCGTGTCGACCGCTATCGAACCCGGAGAATCTAGACTTGTGAAGGGCAGCGTGACCTGCGCCCCGCCCCCTGCCGGCAGCTCTACGACGCTTTGTATGCCCGGCTCGGAGATGAATATGTCGCCCGCGCCGTCCAACGCCACTCCGTAGGGGCTAGACAATCCGCTCGCCACCGTGCGTTCAACGCCGCCTGCCGGCTCTTCCAGTACGCGACCGTTATCTATGTCCGCGACGAACAGATCACCCGACCCGTCCACCGCCAATCCGTATGCTTGTATCCAGGAGCCACTCACCAGGGTCTGAACGCCCGGCTCGAATCCAATCTGCGGGCCAACTCCTACTCCATAAATCAGCGTTGTCGCCAACACGTTTCCGCTGTTGTCGACAATCTGCACAGTGCCCGACGCTCCCCGCGAATCTAGGCGTGAATTTGACATTTACTATGCAGGTTGCGCCCTCCGTGACCGCGCCGGTGCAGGTGCTTCCGCTGGCCAGCGTGAAATCCAGGTTCGGCGCGCCGTCAGTGAGCACCTTGGGCGTTCCAAGCGTGCCGCTCGCGGTCACGTTATAGTTCAGCGTTAAGGTCTCGTTGCATGGTGCAGGAGTCGTCTGCCCAGGCGCGCAGATGTTCACGCTCGAAGTTGACCGAACGCGTCTGCAATTCCACGACGTGACGGTTGTTGATGTCGGCGACGAACACATCCCCAGCGCTGTCCACGGCAACTCCGGTGGGCTCACTCGACCGGTGGCGGCAGGGTGGTTGCGGCCCGTAGCCCGTCGCTGTCTGTGGCAATTCCACTACTCGGCTGTTGTAAGTGTCGGCGATGAACACATCCCCGGCGCTGTCCACAGCAACTCCGGTGGGAAACACAAGCCGCTGGCCGGCAGGGTCGTCTGCGGCCCATAGCCCGTCGCCGTCTGTGGCAATTCCACCACGCGGTTATTGTCATGTCGCCGATGAACACATTCCGGCGCTGTCCAAGGCAACTCCTCGGGGAACCCACAGGTCGCTGGTCGGCAGGGTCGTCTGCGGCCCATAGCCCGTCGCCGTCTTCGGCAATTCCACTACGCGGTTATTGCCCGTGTCGGCGATGAACACATCCCCAGCGCTGTCCACGGCAGGTCCCCCGGGCTCATACAAACCGGCGGTCGGCAGGGTTGTCTGCGGCCCGTAGCCTGTCGCTGTCTTCGGCAATTCCATACGCGCCTGGGGTTTCGCCGGATAGATATAGTCGGCGATGAAGACATCCCCGACGCTGTCCACGGCAACTCCCCAGGGAAAAATCAAGCCGGTAACCGGCAGGGTCGTCTGCGGCCCGTAGCCGGTCGCTGTCTTGGGCAATTCCACTACTCCGAAATTGCCCGTGTCGGCGATGAACACATCCCCGGCGCTATCCACGGCAAGTCCGTAGATAAAATAACCTAGACCGCTGGTCGGCAGGGTGGTCTGCGTGCCGGCAAATGTTACCGTCTGCCCATAGAGCAGACTCGAGGCTGGTATTTGGGAAAATAGGAGGAAAACCAGAAGGGATATAAATCCCAAGGCCAGTCAGCTTCATACGAAGATGGCTGATGGCTTGCATGGTGTTACCTCTTTGCTTGAGAGCATGCACCACTCCAGGCGGACTTTGCAGTGTCGCCGGTCACAGTAGATTCGGTGATGGGAGCCTGAACCCAGCGGCGCGTCGTCTTGCCCAGCCGCGATCGAATAATTTGCTAATCGAGACGAGAGTCAGACAAATCGACCGAAAGATCCGATAGCAACTGCAAAGGAATGCGATAAAGATTCCGGTGGACGCTTTCGCTAAGCCTTGCATATTGCGCCGCATTCGCCCCCGGCGCGATCGTCTTGTCCACCATCTTGAAGCCTTTGGCCTGCGCGCCATATCCGCATCACAGGACAAGACGCTGAAGGTATGGAATGTGGAGACGGTCGAGGTGATTGCCACATTTACCTGCGATAGCGCCACGGCGTGTCGTGCATTCGTTACGGAGCGCTTCGCACCGGGAAGGCCGGCGGCTACGTCAATTTCCTCACCTGGAAGAGCCACGTAAGCTGATTCGCGACGTCAAATGTCTGTCAAGTCCCCCAAACCAGCCAAAATCCACCTAACCCACACATTCCACACGTCAAAATATTCTCAAGAAACCTGGCGCAGTGAACACATCCAACTTGATATTCTGAATATAGGGATCAAGAAAAAGAAGAAGCAATCCATTCCGGCCCAATCACCGGACCGGACGCCTGTAACTCCTTTGTTTGCTGATATCTGCGGCTAAATCCCGCAGAATGACATATTTAGCGCCGCACCTGCCCGCTAAGTGAGGCAAACAAACGGGTTACATGCAGAGACGGGGGGGTTGGGGGGAGACCCCCCAGGAGAAAAGGGTCACTTCCCCGGAAAAGGCTCGGCGCGCATCGATCCGTCGCGTTCTTTCATCAGGATTTGCACCTTGCCTTCGGCGGTTTCCAGCTCCTGCTTGCAAGCCGTAGAGAGGCGAACGCCCTCCTCGAAGAGCCGGATCGACTCCTCCAGCGGCAGGTCGCCTCGCTCCAGCTGATCGACGATCTTCTCCAGCTGCTTCAGCGATTCTTCAAACGTTGCCAACTTGCAGTCCCTCAACTGACACAGCTTGTGAAACCGGAACACTCGGCGCTGCGGCGGTCGGCGCCGGAAGCACTTCGGCAATCACCTCGGCAGCGACCGCATAGCGGCCAAACGGAGCGCTCACCTGCACTCCCTGAATGCCGCCGTAACCCATCTGCCGCGCCGCGCGCAACATCTCCTGCGCGATGCGCACACCCTCGGCCCGCGCCAGCTCCGGTGTGTCCGCCTGCTGCATCCGCAGCAGGATCTGATCGGGAACGCTGACCCGCAGATCGTTCTTCATGAACTCGGCATTGCGCAGACTCGTCAGCGGCCAGATGCCGGCAATGACCGGAATCCGGAAGCCCTCGATGCGCTTGAGGAAGGTCTCCAGCACATTCAGGTCGAAGACCGGCTGAGTGATCGCATATTCTCCACCCGCCTCGACCTTGTAGGCGAAGCGGCGAATCTCGTTGTCCAGGTCAGGCACGCCGGGATTGGCCGCGACGCCGATCGTAAATCCCGTCGAAGCTCCAATCCCGTTGCCGCCGATATCCAGGCCATGATTGAGCCGGTTGACGATGTTCACCAGTCCAATCGCGTCCACATCGAAGACCGCCGTCGCGTCGGGATAGTTGCCCAGCTTCGGCGGATCGCCAGTGAGGCAGAGAATGTTCTTGAGCCCAATCGACGCCGCTCCGAGCAGATCGCTTTGGATGCTGAGCACGTTGCGGTCGCGACAGGTGTAGTGCAGCACCGTCTCGATCCCCGCCTGCTGCTGGATCTGGATGCAAAGTGCCTGAGCGCTCATCCTCGCCGAGGCGCGCGGCGAGTCCGGCACATTGATCGCATGCACTCCAAGCTTCGCCAGCAGTCTCGCGCCGTCCAGCTCCTTGACCGCGGAGATTCCACGCGGCGAGACGATCTCAACCAGCGTGACGAACTCACCGTTCGCCACCAGCCGTCCGATCTTCGACCGCTCGGCCAGCGGCGCCGGCGGCGTCTCGGTGACTATCGGTTCGCGCGACCCGGCCTTCGCCGGATGCTTCTGCGCCTGCACAGCGCGCATCGCCGACTTGATCGCCCGGATATGGTTTGGCGTCGTCCCGCAGCAGCCGCCGAGATACTGCACGCCAGCCTTGAGGAACTTCTTGGAGAAGTTCGCCATGTACTCGGGCGAACAGAGGTAGATATTCCGGCCCTCGATGGCGCGAGGCATCCCGGCATTTGGCATGACCACTAACGGGAGCGAAGTCGCCGCCGCCATCCGTTCGATCGCGGTGAGCACCGTAGCCGGCCCGGCGCTGCAGTTCACGCCGACCGCATCCGCCCCCCAGGCAGTCAGCTTGGCCGCGGCCGTCTCGCACGTGGCGCCATCGAGGCAGTTCGCCTCTTCATCCACGGTGACCAGCGCCAGCACCGGCACGCCCGGAGCGGCATCTACAGCCGCCAGCAGCGCCTGCTCAGCTTCATTCAGAGCCGAAATCGTCTCGATTACCAGCAAATCGACGCCACCAGCGACCAGACCCTTGATCTGTTCCGTGAATGCAGTCCGAGCTTCTTCCAGCGAAGTCTTGCCTAGCGGCTCGATCAACACCCCCAGCGGACCGATCGACCCGGCAACCCAGGCCTCTCCCGCCTGTTTATCGGCGAGCTGTGCGACTGCCTGCCGCGCCAGCTGCGCTCCTGCCCGGTTGATAGCGAAGACCTTGTCCTGCAAGCCAAAGCGGGCCAGCCGGAAGGCGTTGGCGCCGAAGGTGTTCGATTCGATGATCTCTGCGCCAGCCTGCAGGTACTCTTCATGGATCGAACGCACCAGTTCGGGTTGCGACAAGTTCAACTCGTCGTAGCAGCGGTTGATAAATACGCCGCGATCGTAGAGCATCGAACCCATCGCTCCGTCGAAGAGCACCGTCCGCTCACCAAATAGTTCCTGAAGTCGTCCCATTCGTGTGGCTCCATGTTCATGCTATGCCAGGCGGTGTTTCGGCGCCAGCGACAGAGGGCTTTGTTATACTTCAGACTCCGGTAGTTCGTCCGTAATGGATCGGTGAGGGTTTGGTTTGAAGAAAAGAAGTATGCTGCGCCCGTGGTTTAACACCCGTTTGGCAAGTTTCTCCCTGGTGCTTATTTCGGCGACACTGTTTCTTGCGGGTTGCGGCCAGAACTTCTACTTCGCGGGGCGCAATTTGCCCCCCAGCGGCGTTACCAACCGGGTGTTGATTGCAATCCAAAACCCCAGCGCTTTCACCAAGGGCGCTCTGACCTTTGTCGACGCCTACTACGACATCCGCCACGCCTATAACAATATCAACGAGACCTTTTCGATCAGCGGAGCCTCGGTAAGTGTGCCGTTGACGATCCAGAACATGCCGGAAGAGCAGGCTGGCGCAGTCTATAACTCTGGAGACGGCAGCCTCTCGCTGATCAACTATTCGACCGAGAAGCAAGCGACGAGTCTCGCCGGGGCACCCGCGGCCAGCATCTTCATCAGCCGTAACGAGAACTACGTCGTTTCCGCCGATCAAACGGCCCACTACTTCGTAGTACAGGATCGCGTGATCGGCCGCACCATCGCGCTGAACCTTCCCGGAGTCTATCGGGTCTCCCTCAATCCAAGCGGCACCATCGCGCTCGCGTTTGTCCAGAATTCCAACACTGCTTACAGCCTTGTCCACCTGACTGCACCGCAGCAGACCTCATACCAGGCGTATTTTGCCTCCAACGGGACTTGGCCTGCCAATGCCTATGGTCTTCCCGCGCAGGATTGCGAACCGCAAAACCTGCCCGTCTACTGCGTCTTTCCAATCAGCGCTCCAGCCGGGACAGCCAGCTTCGACCGTCCAGTGAAAGCACTTTTCTCCCCAGACGGCTCGTCGATCTACGTGCTAAGCTGCGGTCCGGAGTGCGGCGGCGGCGCGTCTAGCGTCACAACCATTCCGATTACTACCTCCTCAGTGAACACCGGAGCGCTCGGACCCGCCGCAATCAATCTGCAGGCAAATGCAACCTATCCGATTCCCGGTGGGGCCACCAACGCGATCGGGAATGGGACCACGCTCTATGTCGCCGGGCAATCGGTGCAGCCGGATGGTTTTCTCGCCGGCAATCTCACTGTCTTCAGCTTTACTACCAACCAGATACTCGGGACCTATTCGATCTCTGATGGTACCCATAACAAGATGCTTTTCGCCGACGACAACACACTCTTCATCGGCTCGGTGCAGTGCCAGGCCGGAGAGCGTTATCACCTCGATCCCGCCTCGTCCACAGGCTGCCTGACGATGTTTAACACCGGCACAAACGCCGTGAGCTTCGATACCTACAAGGGCGACCTAACGGGAATTGCCGATGTCGAGGGACTGCATAAGATCTATGTCGCCGAGGGCGGGCAGATATACATCTACCGCACTACCGACTTCGCTGCGCTCGATAACTCCGACGTCACGATCGTAGGCACCGCCGCTGATGTCGCCTATATGGACGGCTCCTCCGACGCAAACAACACCACCTACTGACCCAATGGCAACCGTCGACGTGCTCGCCATCGCCGCCCATCGCGATGATGTCGAGCAAACCTGCGGCGGCACGCTGCTGCGCATGAAGGCCCTCGGCCTGCGCACTGGAATTCTGGACCTGACGCAGGGCGAGGCGGGCACTAGAGGCACGGCCGCAGAGCGCACTGCCGAGGCGGCCGAGGCGGCACGCATCCTACAGGTCGATACTCGAGAGGCGCTCGATATCCCCGACGGACGGGTCGAGAACACCTACGAAAACCGGATCAAAGTTGCGTCGGTGGTACGGAGGCTGCGCCCCAGAGTAGTGATTCTGCCATATTGGACTGGACGCCACCCCGACCACTACACCGCCTCGACGCTGGGCTATGAAGCGTGTTTTCTCGCCGGTCTCGCGAAGGTTGATACGGGGGCGGCGCCGCACCGCCCATTCAAAATTGTCTACGCCAGCCTCTACGCCGATGTGCGGCCCAGCTTCGCGGTCGACATTTCAGACCACATCGAGACACGCTTCAATGCATTGATGGCTTATCGCTCGCAATATGCTAACCAGGGCTCAGGCAGCGGCCTCTTCGTCCCGGAGGAAGAGATTCGGGAGCGCACCTTCGCCATGGCCCGACATTACGGCGTGCTCACGGGTGTTCGCTATGCCGAGCCATTCGTGCAGAAGGAGATCGGTCTGGTCGAAGACCTGACGATGATTCCGGTGCAGTCGATCTAACCGGTCGATCCAAACTCACCAATGACTGGCTTGAGGCTAAGTTCAAGACGGCAGCGCCGCGCGCGAAACTCGAATACTTTGCTGAAATGGCCGAGTCGATGCAACGCCAAAGCGAAATCGTGCAACTACTTTAGCGATGGTACGACCCTGTTTTCTCGTGATCGACCGGGAGTTTCCGGGCAGCATTTCGACCCGCAAGCTGGTGATCGAAACCGCTAAGTTCAACGTACTCACTGCTTACTCCGCGCAAGAGGCGCTGGATACGCTGCAACAATTTCCGGCCATTGCGGGAGCTGTGGTGGACGCAGATATTCCTGGCATGCCCTGCGAGTCGCTCGTCGGCGGACTGAAGGCACTCAAGCCGGGAATTCCGGTAGTCGTTATCTCGGGCCCCGCCGATCGCGATTGCGCCAACGCTGACTACCAGGTAGAGAGTTTTGACCCAAGAAAGCTGCTGGAAACCCTGCAGAAGCTGAAGCCAGCTGAAGTAGCTGAGATCGAGCGAAACGAAGAACGGCTACATGGAAGCTGAGCGCTTAAGCATCCATCTAACGCTGGCGGGTAAGGTAACGCGCTTCGATACACTGGCAAAGCGGGCTTTGACACTCAACGAAATCAATCGTCTTCATCTTCGGCGTGCAGACGCTGTGCGGACGCAGCGATGATCTTTTCCTGCTGCGCTGCGGGGACGAGATCATAGTGGTCCATCTCCATGTGAAAGCTGCCCAGTCCCTGGGTCATCGCCGTAAGGTCGGCGCCGTAGCTGAGCATCTCGGCCATCGGAACTTCGGCACGTAGGCTGATCGATCCGCGGTGCGATTCCATGCCCTGCACCTTGCCGCGACGGCCGTTGAGGTCGCCCATCAGTGTGCCTGCAGCCGATTCCGGGGCATCGATCTGCACCTTCATGATTGGCTCGATGATCGCCGGACGCGCCTGCTCAATGCATTTGCGGAAGGCAATCCGTCCCGCCATGCGGAAGCTTAGTTCGTTGGAATCCACATCATGGTAGGAGCCGTCTTTCAGGATCACCCGGAAATCAACGACCGGATACCCAGCAAGATAACCCCGGAGCGCCGCCTCCTGAATGCCCTTTTCGATTGCCGGAATGTAGTTTCTTGGGACCGCCCCGCCGAAGATGTCGTTCACAAACTCGAATCCGGCGCCGCGCGGCATCGGCTCGATGCGAATCACGCAATCGCCGAACTGGCCGTGCCCGCCTGATTGTTTCTTGTGCCGTCCTCGTGCTTCGACGCCAGCGCGGATCGTCTCACGATACGGCACTTTCGGCGCCTGCAGAGTCACCTCGGTGTGATAGCGCTTCTTCAGTTTGGAGACGATCACCTCGATGTGCTGCTGCCCCGACCCGGCGATCAGGAATTCGTGGGTCTGCGGATCGCGGTAGAAGCGAATCAGCGTGTCCTCTTCCATCAGCCGGTGGAGTCCGGTGGCGAGCTTGTCTTCATCGGCGCGCGTCCGCGGCTCGACCGCAAAGGCGATGGCCGGTTCGGGCAGCATCGCCGGTTCATAAAAGATCGGCTGCGCCTTATCGCCCAGCGTGTCTCCCGTGAAGGTGTTCTTTAGCTTGGCGACCGCGCCGATGTCACCCGCATGCAGTTCCGTAACCGAAGCAGCCACCTTGCCTTCCATGATCGCCAGATGGCTGAATCGCTCTGCCGCATTGCGGTTATAGTTCTGCACCGTGGCATCGTTGCGCACTACGCCTGAAAAAACCTTAAAGAACGAAATGTGCCCCGCGAAGGGATCGGAGATCGTTTTGAAGACATAGAGAGAAAGTGGCTGGTCATCTGCGACAGGACGAGTGACCATCTCAGTCCCTTCGTTATTCCATGACGCTGTCTCGTGGCCGTTGCTGCCCGCCACCACCACATGCACCGGAGTGGCCCGCGCCGCCACCGGAGCACGCTCGACCGGCGCAGGAGCGTAGACGCGCAGAAACTCCAGCAACTGGTCGGTAGCGATATTGGCAAGCCCGGAGGTAAAAAGAACCGGGAAGATGCGGTCTTCGCGAATTGCCTCGTGAAGTGCAGCCACAAGGTGTTCTTCGGGTATAGTACCCTCGGCGAAGTACTCCTCCATGAGTTCGTCTTTGCCCTCGGCAACCAGCTCGACCAACGCCTCATGCGCCGACTTCGCCGTCTCGACCAATTCTGCTGGAATCTCGCCAACCTTACCCTTGCCATTGGAGCCGACGGGATACAAAAACGCCTTCATCGAGATAAGGTCGATCACTCCGCGAAACGGCGTCTTCGAGGCCGCGCTACCTTGCCCGATCGGCAACTGAACGGGAACCACGCTTCGTCCAAATGCATTGCGCAGGGACTCCAAGAGTGCCAGCGTCTCGGCCAGCGGATCTTGCCCGGAGCCATTCGCCGCCGGCTTGCCGGAGTCGCGGTCCATCTTGTTGACCACTAAAATGCGCGGCAGCGAAAACTCATCGGCATAAGACCAAACCCGCGCAGTCATCGGCTCAACCCCGGCGCAGGCGTCGACCAGCACCACGGCGGATTCCACCGGGAGCATGGCCGCCTTGGCCTCGTGGACGAACATGCTGAAGCCCGGCGTGTCGACGAGGTTGACCTTCACCCCGTTCCACTCACCCCATGCGACGGCGTTGGAGAGAGTCATTCGCCGCGCGATTTCTTCCTCGTCGTACGCGGTGACTGCGGTGCCGTCGTCGACGCGACCGGCAGACGGAACCGCACCGGCGGTCGCAAGCATGGCTGAGACAAGAGTGGTTTTTCCGCAGTGGAAATGGCCGGTAATGGCTGCGTTGCGGATGTTATTGCCGGCGAATACGTTCATCAAACCCTCCGGTTCCGCGCGTAGACAGGACTCCGCGTGGAGGAGACTCTCTGAAAGGCATGAAGACTAACACAATCGGCGGCAGCCGGGAAAGAGCGTCCGCCGCGAGCCGACCTGATGGCCGTTGACGGGCTCGCTAACCTCTAGATTTGCGAGGCCGACAAGGGGTTCAATATCTGGTTGGAAATGTTGCTCACGATCGCCTCATAGCTGTAGCGAGGCGACGCGGAAAGCGTCTTCCAGTCGGGATCGGCCACAAATTTGGCCCAGCCCGCATTCAACTCATCGATATCAGTAAAGCTCAACATGTAG
>CAVUKL010000019.1:0-15960 GCA_963742015.1 uncultured Acidobacteriaceae bacterium
TGTCGTTTTATTCGATGGAGTAATGCCGATCGGACTGGAAAACGCTTCTCCAGGAAGAAACCCTCGAAGCCCCTCCCAAGAGAATTGGAGAGCCAAAAAGGCCCGCTCTCGGCAGCGGGCCTCTTGTTCCAATTCCATCGGCGGTTTATTCAGCGATACTCACGCCGCAGGCGTCGTCGGATGCTGGGCCTTTCAGTCTTTTGCGCGCTTCTTGACATCGATATTCAGCCGTTTTGATCGTCGATCTGCGGATACCTGACACTCGAATGTGTGCGACGCTTTCCAGCTTACTCAAAGGTCCAATTCAGAATTAGCTGGTCTGCGGATTCACCACCGGTGCCGGCGGTGAATCCGACATAGGCGGTGTCGCCGCCGACAGTTGCCGGAATGTTAATCGTGAATGGGTGCGACCAGGTTGCCTGGGTGACCAGGTCAGTGATGGTGAGAGTGAGGGTCGTCCCAACATAGGTGAGGTTGGCGTCCATCTTATCGCCGCTATGCAGGTTGATGCCGCTGCCAGTGAGGTCGATTGAGGTCGGCCCAATGGGCAGGGCTCCGTCGACAAAAATGCCGGTCGAGTTGTTCGAGGGAATCCCCGGAGATTTTGGTGGAGATCGAACTTGATCGCCACACTATTACCGATGCCCGCATATCCCAGAGAACCGCCGAGCCCGCCGAGTGCCGCGGGGCCTGCATTCTGAATCGTGAAGGTGAAGCCGTCGGCGACTGGATTGGTGAGCTGGAACTTGAAATCGGTGGTAAACGCCTGAATGTTCACTTGCGTTGTATAAAAAGCGCTTCCGGCCTCGTCCGATTCGCGGGTGGTCAATTGAAGGACCGTCCTGGAGACCGACGCGCTGCCGTTCATGGACAGGCTACTCGCGGAAGAGAAGCCCGCCGGGTAGTAAAGCGGTTGGCCGGCTTGATAGCTCCAGGTGAGAATTTGTTGGGTGGAAGTCTCGCCGCCGGTGGCGCCCGAGAAGCCGACGTAGGCGGTATCGCCGCCGACGGTTGCCGGAATGTTGATCGCGAACGGGTGCGACCAGGTCTTCCAGGTCACCGTGTCGGTGAGGGTAAGGTTGAGGGTCGTTCCGTCATACGTGAGATGGGCGTCCATCTTGTCGCCGCTGTGCAGGTTGATGCCGCTGCCGGTCAGGTCGACCGAGGTCGACCCGATCGGGAGGGCCCCGTCGACAAAAAGGCCGGTCGAGTTGTTCGAGGGGTCGCCGTGATTCTGGTAAAGGTCGAATTTGATCGCCACGCTTTGGCCAATGCCCCCATATCCCAGCGATCCGCCGTCCGTGCCGAGCGCGCCGGGGCCAACATTCTGAATCGCGAACGTGAAGCCGTCCGCGGCTGGATTGGTGAGCTGGAACGTGAAGTCGGTGGTAAACGACTGCACATTGACCGGCGACGGATAGAAAGCGCTGCTGGCCTCGTACAATCCGCCGTTGGTCAATTCAAGGGCCGTCCCGGCAAGAGAGGAGTTGCCGTTGAATTGCAGCACTCCCTGAGCCTGGCCAAACCCTTGGCTGAAGTTGATCGTGGCCGGCAGCGGCAGCCCAAAGCCATAAATCTCCGTCGTGGTGAGCACCTTCCCGCTGCCGTCGGTGATGTCAACCGAGCCATTGCGTAATCCCGTGGCCAGGGGCCCGAAGGTCACGTTCACCACGCAGGTGTGCCCCCTGTGACCGCCCCGGTGCAGGTGCTGCCACTGGCCCGGGTGAAGTCGAGGTCGGGGCATGCCGCCGGTCAGCACCTTCGGCGTGCCGAGCGTCATGTCGGCGTTGACATTGAAGTTGAGCGTCAGCGTTTGGCTGCATGGCGCAGGCGTCGTCGCTCCAGGCGCGCAGACATTCGCGCCTCCAAAGTCGACCGAATGCGTCTGGAATTCCACAACACGGTTATTGCCGTCGTCGGCGATGAGCAGATCCCCCGCGGTATCCACTGCAACTCCGTTGGGCTGATTCAAACCGCTGATCGGCAACGTCGTCTGCGGTCCATAGCCCGTCGCTGTCTTCGGCAATTCCACCACGCGGTTGTTTAGTAGTTGTCGGCGACGAACACATCCCCTGCGCTGTCCACGGCAATTCCTAAGGTGACATCCAAACCGCTGGTCTGCAGGTAATTAGGCGGCCCGTAGCCTGTCGCCGTCCGCGGCAATTCCAAGGTATGGGATTGACATTGACGAAGAACACATCCCCTGCGTTGTCGGCGGCAAGCCCAGAGCGTCGCCGAACAAAGTGATCACCGGCCCATCTGCGGCCCATAGCCCGTCGCTATCCTTGGCAATTCCACCACACCTTGACTGCTTAATGAGATGAACAAATCCCCCGCACTGTCGGCAGCAACCTGAAGTAAGCCAAAGGATGCGCAGGTCAGCAGTTAAACTGTGGCCCATAGCCCGTCGCCGTGCGCGGCAATTCCACCACGAGGCGATGTAAAAGTCAGTGATGAACACATTCCCCGCGCTGTCCAGGGCGATTCCCACCGCCCCATGAGACAAACCGCTGGTCGGCAGTAGAGTCGGCGGCCCCCGCCCGTCGCTGTCCGCGGCAATTCCACGACACCCGCGTCGTATTCGGTGAGGAACAGATCTCCTGCGCCGTCCGCGGCGATTCCCGTCAGGGAACTCAGACCGCTGCGATTGTGCTCTGCGTGCCGGCAAAGGTGACGCTCTGCGCTGCTGCCATTGGGACGAGGCAAAGCAGAACGCCCCCGAGCAGCGCCAGTGGGTGTTGGAACAGGGTTTTCACAACGGGAGACCAGTGAAGGTCAGGCAGTTTCATAGCGGCGCCTCCTGCTATGGGCCTGTCTATGTCATTGCCCCGGAAGTATGGGCGGGTTACTGCTGAAAGTCAACGAAATATTTCTGGCGGTGGAAACGCTCTACTTAAGAGCGGGCACGGCGCAGTCGAGTCGACCGAAGACCCAATAGCTACTGCAAAGGAATGCGATAAGGATTCCGGTGGACGCTTTCGCTAAGCCACGCATATTGCGCCGCATTCGCCCCGGCCTAAGCAAATCGTCGCCTGGGCCGTCCTTCTGCGAGCAACTCCCTTCCATCGCCAGGGCTTGGAAATGGGTCTTCCTGACTGCATAACGACGTCGGCTCCGATCCTGGAGCGGGTAAGCTCCAGTCCTTTTAGCGCCCAAAACCAAATTCCCAAATTGGGAAACCAACCCACCTTCCCCAAAGAATTCCCACCCGAAATCCACCCAGCACGATAACCTTGAACAGTAGCCAGGACGCAGCTCGAGGGCCATTCATAGCCGGGGTGGGTTATGAGAGCGAGCCAGCCCACTCCGTAGAAACGCTGTAAGTTATTGATTTTAGAGTATCTGTAGCGAAATTCAATGGAATGATCGACTTACAGCGCCGACCACCACCTAACTCGATGAAACCAAGCGGGTTATTCACAGAGACGGGGTAAGGGGTATCCCCGGAGTGGAAGGGATCACTTCCCCGGAAAAGGCTCGGCGCGCATGCTGCCGTCGCGCTCTTTCATCAGGATTTGCACCTTGCCTTCGGCGGTTTCCAGCTCCTGCTTGCACGCCGTAGAGAGGCGAACACCCTCCTCGAAGAGCCGGATCGACTCCTCCAGTGGCAGGTCGCCTCGCTCCAGCTGATCGACGATCTTCTCCAGCTGCTTCAGCGATTCTTCAAACGTTGCCAACTTGCAGTCCCTCAACTGACACAGCTTGTGAAACCGGAACACTCGGCGCTGCCGCGGTCGGCGCCGGAAGCACCTCGGCAATCACCTCGGCAGCAACCGCATAGCGGCCAAACGGAGCGCTCACCTGCACTCCCTGAATGCCGCCGTAACCCATCTGCCGCGCCGCGCGCAACATCTCCTGCGCGATGCGCACACCCTCGGCCCGCGCCAGCTCCGGTGTGTCCGCCTGCTGCATCCGCAGCAGGATCTGATCGGGAACGCTGACCCGCAGATCGTTCTTCATGAACTCGGCATTGCGCAGACTCGTCAGCGGCCAGATGCCGGCAATGACCGGAATCCGGAAGCCCTCGATGCGCTTGAGGAAGGTCTCCAGCACATTCAGGTCGAAGACCGGCTGAGTGATCGCATATTCTCCACCCGCCTCGACCTTGTAGGCGAAGCGGCGAATCTCGTTGTCCAGGTCAGGCACGCCGGGATTGGCCGCGACGCCGATCGTAAATCCCGTCGAAGCTCCAATCCCGTTGCCGCCGATATCCAGGCCATGATTGAGCCGGTTGACGATGTTCACCAGTCCAATCGCGTCCACATCGAAGACCGCCGTCGCGTCGGGATAGTTTCCCAGCTTCGGCGGATCGCCAGTCAGGCAGAGAATGTTCTTGAGCCCAATCGACGCCGCTCCGAGCAGATCGCTTTGGATGCTGAGCACGTTGCGGTCGCGACAGGTGTAGTGCAGCACCGTCTCGATCCCCGCCTGCTGCTGGATCTGGATGCAAAGTGCCTGAGCACTCATCCTCGCCGAGGCGCGAGGCGAGTCGGGCACATTGATCGCATGCACTCCTAGCTTCGCCAGCAGTCTCGCGCCGTCCAACTCCTTGACCGCGGAGATTCCACGCGGCGAGACGATCTCGACCAGCGTGACGAACTCGCCGTTTGCCACCAGCCGTCCGATCTTCGACCGCTCGGCCAAGGGCGCCGGCGGCGTCTCGGTGACTATCGGTTCGCGCGACCCTGCCTTCGCTGGATGCTTCTGCGCCTGCACAGCGCGCATCGCCGACTTGATCGCCCGGATATGGTTTGGCGTCGTCCCGCAGCAGCCGCCGAGATACTGCACGCCAGCCTTGAGGAACTTCTTGGAGAAGTTCGCCATGTACTCGGGCGAACAGAGGTAGATATTCCGGCCCTCGATGGCGCGAGGCATCCCGGCATTTGGCATGACCACTAACGGGAGCGAAGTCGCCGCCGCCATCCGTTCGATCGCGGTGAGCACCGTAGCCGGCCCGGCGCTGCAGTTCACGCCGACCGCATCCGCCCCCCAGGCAGTCAGCTTGGCCGCGGCCGTCTCGCACGTGGCGCCATCGAGGCAGTTCGCCTCTTCATCCACGGTGACCAGCGCCAGCACCGGCACGCCCGGAGCGGCATCTACAGCCGCCAGCAGCGCCTGCTCAGCTTCATTCAGAGCCGAAATCGTCTCGATTACCAGCAAATCGACGCCACCAGCGACCAGACCCTTGATCTGTTCCGTGAATGCAGTCCGAGCTTCTTCCAGCGAAGTCTTGCCTAGCGGCTCGATCAACACCCCCAGCGGACCGATCGACCCGGCAACCCAGGCCTCTCCCGCCTGTTTATCGGCGAGCTGTGCGACTGCCTGCCGCGCCAGCTGCGCTCCTGCCCGGTTGATAGCGAAGACCTTGTCCTGCAAGCCAAAGCGGGCCAGCCGGAAGGCGTTGGCGCCGAAGGTGTTCGATTCGATGATCTCTGCGCCAGCCTGCAGGTACTCTTCATGGATCGAACGCACCAGTTCGGGTTGCGACAAGTTCAACTCGTCGTAGCAGCGATTGATAAATACGCCGCGATCGTAGAGCATCGAACCCATCGCTCCGTCGAAGAGCACCGTCCGCTCACCAAATAGTTCCTGAAGTCGTCCCATTCGTGTGGCTCCATGTTCATGCTATGCCAGGCGGTGTTTCGGCGCCAGCGACAGAGGGCTTTGTTATACTTCAGACTCCGGTAGTTCGTCCGTAATGGATCGGTGAGGGTTTGGTTTGAAGAAAAGAAGTATGCTGCGCCCGTGGTTTAACACCCGTTTGGCAAGTTTCTCCCTGGTGCTTATTTCGGCGACACTGTTTCTTGCGGGTTGCGGCCAGAACTTCTACTTCGCGGGGCGCAATTTGCCCCCCAGCGGCGTTACCAACCGGGTGTTGATTGCAATCCAAAACCCCAGCGCTTTCACCAAGGGCGCTCTGACCTTTGTCGACGCCTACTACGACATCCGCCACGCCTATAACAATATCAACGAGACCTTTTCGATCAGCGGAGCCTCGGTAAGTGTGCCGTTGACGATCCAGAACATGCCGGAAGAGCAGGCTGGCGCAGTCTATAACTCTGGAGACGGCAGCCTCTCGCTGATCAACTATTCGACCGAGAAGCAAGCGACGAGTCTCGCCGGGGCACCCGCGGCCAGCATCTTCATCAGCCGTAACGAGAACTACGTCGTTTCCGCCGATCAAACGGCCCACTACTTCGTAGTACAGGATCGCGTGATCGGCCGCACCATCGCGCTGAACCTTCCCGGAGTCTATCGGGTCTCCCTCAATCCAAGCGGTACCATCGCGCTCGCGTTTGTCCAGAATTCCAACACTGCTTACAGCCTTGTCCACCTGACTGCACCGCAGCAGACCTCATACCAGGCGTATTTTGCCTCCAACGGGACTTGGCCTGCCAATGCCTATGGTCTTCCCGCGCAGGATTGCGAACCGCAAAACCTGCCCGTCTACTGCGTCTTTCCAATCAGCGCTCCGGCCGGGACAGCCAGCTTCGACCGTCCAGTGAAAGCACTTTTCTCCCCAGACGGCTCGTCGATCTACGTGCTAAGCTGCGGTCCGGAGTGCGGCGGCGGCGCGTCTAGCGTTACAACCATTCCGATTACTACCTCCTCAGTGAACACCGGAGCGCTCGGACCAGCCGCAATCAATCTGCAGGCAAATGCAACCTATCCGATTCCCGGCGGGGCCACCAACGCGATCGGGAATGGAACCACGCTCTACGTCGCCGGGCAATCGGTGCAGCCGGATGGTTTTCTCGCCGGCAATCTCACTGTCTTCAGCTTTACTACAAACCAGATACTCGGGACCTATTCGATCTCTGATGGTACCCATAACAAGATGCTTTTCGCCGACGACAACACACTCTTCATCGGCTCGGTGCAGTGCCAGGCCGGAGAGCGCTATCACCTCGATCCCGCCTCGTCCACAGGCTGCCTGACGATGTTTAACACCGGCACAAACGCCGTGAGCTTCGATACCTACAAGGGCGACCTAACGGGAATTGCCGATGTCGAGGGACTGCATAAGATCTATGTCGCCGAGGGCGGGCAGATATACATCTACCGCACCACCGACTTCGCTGCGCTCGATAACTCCGACGTCACGATCGTAGGCACCGCCGCTGATGTCGCCTATATGGACGGCTCCTCCGACGCAAACAACACCACCTACTGACCCAATGGCAACCGTCGACGTGCTCGCCATCGCCGCCCATCGCGATGATGTCGAGCAAACCTGCGGCGGCACGCTGCTGCGCATGAAGGCCCTCGGCCTGCGCACTGGAATTCTGGACCTGACTCAGGGCGAGGCGGGCACTAGAGGCACGGCCGCAGAGCGCACTGCCGAGGCGGCCGAGGCGGCACGCATCCTACAGGTCGATACTCGAGAGGCGCTCGATATCCCCGACGGACGGGTCGAGAACACCTACGAAAACCGGATCAAAGTTGCGTCGGTGGTACGGAGGCTGCGCCCCAGAGTAGTGATTCTGCCATATTGGACTGGACGCCACCCCGACCACTACACCGCCTCGACGCTGGGCTATGAAGCGTGTTTTCTCGCCGGTCTCGCGAAGGTTGATACGGGGGCGGCGCCGCACCGCCCATTCAAAATTGTCTACGCCAGCCTCTACGCCGATGTGCGGCCCAGCTTCGCGGTCGACATTTCAGACCACATCGAGACACGCTTCAATGCATTGATGGCTTATCGCTCGCAATATGCTAACCAGGGCTCAGGCAGCGGCCTCTTCGTCCCGGAGGAAGAGATTCGGGAGCGCACCTTCGCCATGGCCCGACATTACGGCGTGCTCACGGGTGTTCGCTATGCCGAGCCATTCGTGCAGAAGGAGATCGGTCTGGTCGAAGACCTGACGATGATTCCGGTGCAGTCGATCTAACCGGTCGATCCAAACTCACCAATGACTGGCTTGAGGCTAAGTTCAAGACGGCAGCGCCGCGCGCGAAACTCGAATACTTTGCTGAAATGGCCGAGTCGATGCAACGCCAAAGCGAAATCGTGCAACTACTTTAGCGATGGTACGACCCTGTTTTCTCGTGATCGACCGGGAGTTTCCGGGCAGCATTTCGACCCGCAAGCTGGTGATCGAAACCGCTAAGTTCAACGTACTCACTGCTTACTCCGCGCAAGAGGCGCTGGATACGCTGCAACAATTTCCGGCCATTGCGGGAGCTGTGGTGGACGCAGATATTCCTGGCATGCCCTGCGAGTCGCTCGTCGGCGGACTGAAGGCACTCAAGCCGGGAATTCCGGTAGTCGTTATCTCGGGCCCCGCCGATCGCGATTGCGCCAACGCTGACTACCAGGTAGAGAGTTTTGACCCAAGAAAGCTGCTGGAAACCCTGCAGAAGCTGAAGCCAGCTGAAGTAGCTGAGATCGAGCGAAACGAAGAACGGCTACATGGAAGCTGAGCGCTTAAGCATCCATCTAACGCTGGCGGGTAAGGTAACGCGCTTCGATACACTGGCAAAGCGGGCTTTGACACTCAACGAAATCAATCGTCTTCATCTTCGGCGTGCAGACGCTGTGCGGACGCAGCGATGATCTTTTCCTGCTGCGCTGCGGGGACGAGATCATAGTGGTCCATCTCCATGTGAAAGCTGCCGAGTCCCTGGGTCATCGCCGTAAGGTCGGCGCCGTAGCTGAGCATCTCGGCCATCGGAACTTCGGCACGTAGGCTGATCGATCCGCGGTGCGATTCCATGCCCTGCACCTTGCCGCGACGGCCGTTGAGGTCGCCCATCAGTGTGCCTGCAGCCGATTCCGGGGCATCGATCTGCACCTTCATGATTGGCTCGATGATCGCCGGACGCGCCTGCTCAATGCATTTGCGGAAGGCAATCCGTCCCGCCATGCGGAAGCTTAGTTCGTTGGAATCCACATCATGGTAGGAGCCGTCTTTCAGGATCACCCGGAAATCAACGACCGGATACCCAGCAAGATAACCCCGGAGCGCCGCCTCCTGAATGCCCTTTTCGATTGCCGGAATGTAGTTTCTTGGGACCGCCCCGCCGAAGATGTCGTTCACAAACTCGAATCCGGCGCCGCGCGGCATCGGCTCGATGCGAATCACGCAATCGCCGAACTGGCCGTGCCCGCCTGATTGTTTCTTGTGCCGTCCTCGTGCTTCGACGCCAGCGCGGATCGTCTCACGATACGGCACTTTCGGCGCCTGCAGAGTCACCTCGGTGTGATAGCGCTTCTTCAGTTTGGAGACGATCACCTCGATGTGCTGCTGCCCCGACCCGGCGATCAGGAATTCGTGGGTCTGCGGATCGCGGTAGAAGCGAATCAGCGTGTCCTCTTCCATCAGCCGGTGGAGTCCGGTGGCGAGCTTGTCTTCATCGGCGCGCGTCCGCGGCTCGACCGCAAAGGCGATGGCCGGTTCGGGCAGCATCGCCGGTTCATAAAAGATCGGCTGCGCCTTATCGCCCAGCGTGTCTCCCGTGAAGGTGTTCTTTAGCTTGGCGACCGCGCCGATGTCACCCGCATGCAGTTCCGTAACCGAAGCAGCCACCTTGCCTTCCATGATCGCCAGATGGCTGAATCGCTCTGCCGCATTGCGGTTATAGTTCTGCACCGTGGCATCGTTGCGCACTACGCCTGAAAAAACCTTAAAGAACGAAATGTGCCCCGCGAAGGGATCGGAGATCGTTTTGAAGACATAGAGAGAAAGTGGCTGGTCATCTGCAACAGGACGAGTGACCATCTCAGTCCCTTCGTTATTCCATGACGCTGTCTCGTGGCCGTTGCTGCCCGCCACCACCACATGCACCGGAGTGGCCCGCGCCGCCACCGGAGCACGCTCGACCGGCGCAGGAGCGTAGACGCGCAGAAACTCCAGCAACTGGTCGGTAGCGATATTGGCAAGCCCGGAGGTAAAAAGAACCGGGAAGATGCGGTCTTCGCGAATTGCCTCGTGAAGAGCAGCCACAAGGTGTTCTTCGGGTATAGTACCCTCGGCGAAGTACTCCTCCATGAGTTCGTCTTTGCCCTCGGCAACCAGCTCGACCAACGCCTCATGCGCCGACTTCGCCGTCTCGACCAATTCTGCTGGAATCTCGCCAACCTTACCCTTGCCATTGGAGCCGACGGGATACAAAAACGCCTTCATCGAGATAAGGTCGATCACTCCGCGAAACGGCGTCTTCGAGGCCGCGCTACCTTGCCCGATCGGCAACTGAACGGGAACCACGCTTCGTCCAAATGCATTGCGCAGGGACTCCAAGAGTGCCAGCGTCTCGGCCAGCGGATCTTGCCCGGAGCCATTCGCCGCCGGCTTGCCGGAGTCGCGGTCCATCTTGTTGACCACTAAAATGCGCGGCAGCGAAAACTCATCGGCATAAGACCAAACCCGCGCAGTCATCGGCTCAACCCCGGCGCAGGCGTCGACCAGCACCACGGCGGATTCCACCGGGAGCATGGCCGCCTTGGCCTCGTGGACGAACATGCTGAAGCCCGGCGTGTCGACGAGGTTGACCTTCACCCCGTTCCACTCACCCCATGCGACGGCGTTGGAGAGAGTCATTCGCCGCGCGATTTCTTCCTCGTCGTACGCGGTGACTGCGGTGCCGTCGTCGACGCGACCGGCAGACGGAACCGCACCGGCGGTCGCAAGCATGGCTGAGACAAGAGTGGTTTTTCCGCAGTGGAAATGGCCGGTAATGGCTGCGTTGCGGATGTTATTGCCGGCGAATACGTTCATCAAACCCTCCGGTTCCGCGCGTAGACAGGACTCCGCGTGGAGGAGATTCTCTGAAAGGCATGAAGACTAACACAATCGGCGGCAGCCGGGAAAGAGCGTCCGCCGCGAGCCGACCTGATGGCCGTTGACGGGCTCGCTAACCTCTAGATTTGCGAGGCCGACAAGGGGTTCAATATCTGGTTGGAAATGTTGCTCACGATCGCCTCATAGCTGTAGCGAGGCGACGCGGAAAGCGTCTTCCAGTCGGGATCGGCCACAAATTTGGCCCAGCCCGCATTCAACTCATCGATATCAGTAAAGCTCAACATGTAGGTCAGATTGGGCATTCGCGGACCGGTCAGCGTATCGGCATAAAATACCGCGCGGCAACCGGCCTTGGTGAAAATCTCGAACTCGCCTTTGTGGAACATCTCCACCTTACGAACGTGAGCGCCATAACTGGGGCTCTCGTAGGTGCGCAGCTGGAAGATACGCTTCGCTTTTGCCGAAGCCGGCGGGGTCAGCTTTGGCCACCCCTCAAACGCGATCAGCAGGGATGCGTCGACGCGCACAAAAGGCGGCGAAGTCGCGGGTGCATTCCAGAATGGCTCGGCCGCCTTGAGAAAATTGGCGTCCTGGGCGAGCTTGAGGTCCAGCGAGACCAGTGACTCGGCCGAAGTGCTGGGTATCAGCGTGTAATACGCCGGCGTCTCCTGACCGATGGAAAGGCTGAAGGCGCCGACCGGGCCAATGCCCATCCGCGACAGGGCGGGAATCAGCGCGTCGTTGAAGTAACTCTCCGCCAGCTTGGTCTGGGGCCCGTTTTGCAGTTGATAGCGGCGAATCTGGTAATACTCCCGAGAGCTGGCTGCGGAAGTTTGCGCTGAAGCCCCTGCGGAAAGAGCAGTGGCGGAAGCGGCGAGAGAAGCGGCGAGGAATTGGCGACGTTGCATGGTCTTCTCCGGAACGAAACCTGATTCTACGTCAAGATGACTGACGGCTCGAATTGCATAAGTGTTTCCCGAAAGGGCAAGCTGATAACCATGCCGGAACTGCCTGACATCGCCGCCTACCTCAGCGCTCTCGAGCCGCGCATCGTTGGAGAGCCACTGGAGCGCGTCCGCGTGGCAGGCATCTCTCTGCTGCGCACAGCGCAACCGCCGTTGGCTTCGGTGGAAGGCCGCACCGTGCGGGAGCTGCGGCGGATCGGCAAGCGCATCGCCTTCGGTCTGGAAGGCGATCTCTGGCTGGTGCTCCACCTGATGATCGCCGGGCGCCTGCACTGGCGTCCGCCGGGGGCGAAGCTCGCTGGACGTCAAAGCCTCGCCGCATTCGATTTCTCCAAAGGCTCGCTGGTACTCACCGAAGCCGGCACGAAACGCCGCGCGTCGTTGCATGTTCTGGCCGGCGAGGATGCACTGCGCTCGGTCGACCCCGGAGGCATCGATGTCTTCGCCAGCGACCTCCACCAGTTTCGCGCCGCTCTCTCCGCCGAAAACCACACATTAAAGCGCGTGCTCACCGACCCGCGCGTCGTCGATGGCATCGGCAACGCATACTCGGATGAAATTCTGCACGCGGCGAGACTCTCACCCATCGCGTTGACACAGAAGCTGAAGCCCGAGGAGTGGGAGCGGCTCTACACCGCGACCCGCGAAACGCTCCAGCTCTGGATCGATCGTCTGCGAGCCGAATCCGAAACGGCCTTTCCGGAAAAGGTGACCGCGTTTCGCAAAGATATGGCTGTCCACGGGCGCTACGGAGAGCCGTGCCCGCGATGCGGCGAGAAGGTGCTGCGCATTCGCTACGCCGATAACGAAACCAACTACTGTGCCAAATGCCAGACTGGCGGGGTAGTGCTCGCTGACCGGAGTCTGTCGCGTTTGCTGGGAAAAGACTGGCCGCGAACGCTGGATGGGTTAGAGGCGCTTAAGCGACGCTAACTCTTTCCCATGTAAATAAACCGCAGCAGGAACAGAAGCGCCAGCACATAGAGCAGCCAGTCGTCCTTCCGAAAGTGGCCGCGAATCAGCCGCAATCCTGCATACGCGATCATCCCAAAACCCAAGCCCACTGGCTATCGAATAGGTCAGCGGAATCATGATCAGAGTGAGAAATGCCGGAAACGCTATCAGCGGATCGTGCCAGGAGATTTCGCTGATTGTCGACAGCATCAGCGAACCCACCACGATCAGCGCAGGCGCCGTCGCGGCCGAGGGCAACACTCCGAGAAATGGCGCGATGAAGAGCGCGATGAAGAAGAGGATCCCGGTCACAATGGCAGCGACCCCGGAGCGACCACCAGCCGCGACGCCAGCCGCGCTCTCAACATAGCTTGTCACCGTGCTCGTCCCCACCAGCGAGCCGCAGATGGTTGCGGTTGCGTCCGCGAGCAGAATGCGGTCGACGCGGGGAATCTCATGATCGTCCTTGATCAGCCCGGCCTTCTTGGTCACAGCGACCAGCGTTCCCAGGTTGTCGAAGAGGTCTACAAAGAGAAAAACAAAGACAATTTCGAAGAGCCCAAAGTGGAGCGCCCCGCGCAGATCGAGTTTGAAGGCGGTCGCCGTGATCGCCGACAGGCTGTAAGGCGTCGGATGCCAATGGACCAGGCCCAGCGTCCATCCACTGAGAGCGGTGCCGACGATGCCGATTAGCATGCCTCCGCGCACCTGCCAGACCTGAAGAGCGGCCACCAACAGAATGCCGAAGAGCGCCAGCGCCGTCTCCGGACTGCGCACATTGCCGAGCGAGATCATGGTCGAGGAGTTCGCAACGATGATGCCGGCATTCTTGAGACCGATAAAGGCTATGAAGAGGCCGATGCCCCCCGCAACCGCCGGATAGAGCTCGTGCGGAATGCTCTTCAGTATCTTCTGCCGCAATCCCGTCACGGTAAGCAGGACGAAGACCACGCCGGAGATGAAAACCGCGCCAAGCGCCGTTTGCCAAGGCACACCCATCCCCTTGACCACGGAATAGGTGAAATAGGCATTCAACCCCATACCCGGCGCCAGCGCGATCGGATAGCGCGCCAATATGCCCATCAGAATACTGCCGATTGCCGCCGAAACGCAGGTGGCCGCTGTCACCGCCGCCAAGGGCATTCCCGCTTCGTGCAAGATCGCAGGATTCACCACAACGATGTAGGCCATCGTGACGAAGGTCGTGAAGCCAGCCAGGATCTCAGTGCGCCAGTTGGTGCCGAGGGCCGCAAACTCGAAGTATTTCTCGAGCTTGGCGATCATCGAGATCGGCGTCGTAGCGGTAACGGAAGACAAGTAGCCTGCACCTCGGCTTATAGTTTCGATTCCGGAGAATGACGGCGCGAATGGGGTTAGCGATCGACCGCTTCGGCCTTGTTTCAGATGGGTTAACACGAAAATACATCATTGCTCGGTATCATGGTAGATATTCCTGCCAGCCGGAACCGATGCCCGGCGTTTGTCATGCCTCTTGCCAATGCACCCAACCCGCCGGCGGTTCCCGCTCCCACGCCGCCGTCAGAAAAACATGCGACCGGCTTCGAGCCGCTCCAGTCCCCGCTCTTTCGCAAGCTTTGGATCGCCTCGACAGTCTCCAACCTAGGCGGCTGGATGCAAGACACTGCCGGCACCTGGTTGATGACGGTGCTCACAACCTCGCCGCTGCTCATCGCGCTCATGCAGACCGCGGCCAGCCTGCCAGTCGTAATGCTCGGTCTCTTCGCCGGGGCGACCGCCGACATCTTCGACCGGCGCCGTCTGCTGCTCTTCTGGCAAGCCTGGATGCTCAGCGCTGTCGCGCTGCTCAGCGTGCTGACTTTCTTCAACATCATCTCGCCTTGGGTGCTGCTCACGCTCACCTTCCTGCTTAACATCGGCACGGCGATGAACAGCCCTGCATGGCAGGCGATCATGCCCGAGCTGGTGCCGCGCGAGCAGTTGCCTGACGCCGTCTCGCTCAACAGCGCCGGATTCAACCTGGCCCGCGCCCTCGGCCCTGCGCTGGGCGGCATCGCCGTCGCCGCGTTTACTCACGCCGACACCGGCGCTGCGTGGACCTTCTCCCTCAACGCGCTCTCGTTCGTCGGCGTGATTTTGGTTCTCTACCAATGGCGCCGCAAGCCGGCTTTCAAGAGCGCGCTGCCGGCGGAGCGCATTCGGGGGTCGATGCGCTCCGGCCTTCGCTATATCCAATACGCACCCCCGTTGAAGGCAGCACTTGCTCGAGCTTTCATCTTCACCGTCTTTGTCAGCGCCGTCTGGGCGCTGCTGGCGGTTGTCGCCGCCCGCGATCTGCATCAGGGGGCGCTTGGTTATGGCATCCTCAACGGCAGCATGGGCCTCGGCGCGGTCGTCGGGGCGACTAGTCTGCCGCGCGTCCGCCGCAAACTCTCCGCAGATTCGATCATCGCCATCTCCACCGGCGTCTTCATCGGAACGCTGCTCATCCTGGCCTTTGTCAGGTATCCGCTGGTCATCATTCCCGTCTTGCTCGTCGCCGGCTTTGCCTGGACGAGCACGATGTCGACCCTCAACCTCGCCGTGCAGGTCTCTGCGCCGCATTGGGTTCAGGCCCGCGCCCTGGGTACTTACCAGATGGTCTTCTCCGGGGGCATGGCGCTCGGCAGCGTCATCTGGGGACTCCTCGCGGAGCACCTCTCGACGCCTATTTCACTCGCCGCCGCTGCGGGAGGATTGCTGGTTACGCTGCCCTTTAGCCGGCGCCTGCATGTGTTGTGCGGTGAACAGCCCGATCTAAGTCCCATGCGCACCGACTTCGCCGTGCCCCACCTAATCATGGAACCGGAGATGCACGATGGGCCGGTCCGCATTCTGATCGACTACTGCGTCGCCCCCGAAGACTACAACGACTTCGTCCACGCCGTGCATAAGCTGCGCGACGTGAGGCTGCGCGACGGCGCGATGCGATGGGGCATCTTTCAGGACGCCAACGATCCCCGCCGCCTCAATGAAACTTTCGTGATGGAGTCTTGGATCGATTACCTGCGCCAGCGCGAACGCTTTACCGCCTCTGACCGCAAAATCCGCGACCATGTGGTGAGCTTCCACCGCGGTAACGAACCGCCGCGTATCACGCACACCATTTACGCCAAAGAACGCAACACTGAAAACTCCGCGAAGCTAGAAGAGTAATATCCGCCCGTCGCTGGTCAACACTACCTCTCCGCCGGATCGCCCCACTTATCGACAATCGGAGCAGAATAGGCGCTTAAACGATCCAGCAGTCTCACGGGATCGTCATCCGACAGCAGCAAGGC
>CAVUKL010000020.1:0-99225 GCA_963742015.1 uncultured Acidobacteriaceae bacterium
GGCCCGCATCGTCGTGACTTACCAAAGCAACAACGATCAGAACGGTCGGGTGCCCCATTCAAGCCTTCCGTTGGCTTGAGTGGGATAGCTAGGGTCGGTGCCGGCCAACCGCGAACGGGCTTTCGCGAACGAAATGATCGTCAGATTAGTCGTCCTGACTTGCTAACGCAACAACGATCAGGACCGCACAGGCAGGAACAAGCGCAAGCCTCCCAAGCCAAGAAGCCGCTAAACCTGAAAGCACTGCTCCGGCTAGAAACCCCATCCAAACGTAGGCCTCGAGCAGCGCCCGACGCAGATGCGTATCCCCCGCACCCTCGGCATCTGCGGGACGCTCGCGCCGCGCCGCCAGCGCGAGATGACCGCCAATCTTGTTCAGAGTGCCGGTTACAAAGGTCAGACTCAGCGACTCCTTCCCAATTCGCGAGACCGCAGGATTCAAAAGTCCCATCGCCGAGCTAAGCATCACAAGTCCGAGGTTCGCGTTGAGAGAATTATGGAAATTCAAAACGATGAAGACCGCCAGCAATCCGCCAGAGAGCGCAAGCAACGATCGTCCGGCCTGCCGATATTTGGAGTGCGAGATCCAGCTTCCGGCAAAGCTGCCCGCCAGAAAACCCGCGATCGCCACGCCGGGAGGCAGAGCCGCCATAAGCTTACCTTGCCCCGCTTCCAAACCGGCAAACGTCGTGTTCCCGCTCATGAACGAGACATAGTTGTTCAGAACCCGCAAGCCATAACCGTCAACATACCCAGCCACCAGTGCCAGGCAAATCGCCGTCCCTTTTCGATTGCTCCGGCTGGAAGCCGCCCGCTCCATACAGCAAAAGTACACTGTCGCTGGCCTGCCCTAGTGGCCAGGCAGCGGCGAAAGTCAAACCTCGAATACCCGCCCTGGCTCCAACCACTCAGACCCCCCAGCCCCATCAAATCGCAAAGGTAATCCCTGCGCGACCCCAACCGCAATCCTGGCCCGATCCTGCGCATGAATATGCAAATGCGGACGGCTCGTATTCCCGCTATTTCCGCAAAGCCCGACCACATCCCCGACCCGAACCGTTGCCCCAACGCCAACCCGCAGCGAACCCCACTGCAAATGACAAAGCAACACATAGACCGCCGCACCCTCAGCGCCCGTAGCCTCACGCCTCTTCGCCTCACAAGTCTTCACCTGAATGGATACATAGTTCCCCGCCGGAGACCTTACATTCGGCTTGCGAAAAAATCGCTGCGGACGAATATCCCGATGCTCATCCTCGACATAAGCCACTACCCCGTCGACAGGAGACAGTATCTCGCTGCCCAGAGACCCCCTGTCCACGCGAACGAAATCCACCGCGAACCACTGATCGCGCGCCGCCAGATGATGATTCTTCGCCGCATCTAGCCCGCATCCCGACGCCCTCCACCGCCCACGAAACGGCGCCGCTACCGTAACTCCGCCGCCCTCCCGCCATCGCTGCAGCCAGGCTACTTTCAACCTCGCCGATAGGCGCCACGAACGCGCCCCACACCACACCGAACCCGCGATCAGCGCCAGCCCGGCAACCGCCTCCGCTTCCCGGTGCCCAAGAATGTCCAGGATGATCATGAAAACCAGCAGCAGAAAGCCGTCCCGCGCCCAGCGCAGCCGCAACACCCGCAGACCCAGCGGCAACACCATCGAGAAGAAATATGCCGCGATCGAAAGGTTGATGACCCACGATGTCCAGGCAGGCATGTCGCCAGACTAGAACATTTATTAGCGCATCAATTGCCGGGCGCACCGAAAAGGAAACTCTGCGCGCTCAGAAAAAGGCGCGAATAGCGCAGTATTGCTCGCTTTGGTTCCTTGGTGACTTAAGTTCTTGCCGAAGTCATGGCAGCGGGATGAGGATGGGCCAATGAATATGATCACTTTTTCCCCGAGAATCGCACCCCAGACCATAAAGTCAATTAAGAGTTACTGGAACGGGTTACTTACAACAAAGATCACCTTTCCAGCAAAAACCTCCCCAAAAATCTCTCCCCAGACCGAAAAGTCCACTACGGATTACGGGAAGGTCGGGCTGTATATAGCGAACTTTGCGTTTGCGTTGTTCTTGATCCGATATGGAAGACTCTTCTCGGATACGTTCACTGTTCCGTCCTCGATCTTCGTCATCTGCGTGTTCGTGCACGCGGCCTTCACGCGACTAAGTCGTCTTAGCGACGGGACTCGGCTTAAGGCCTATATCAAAGACCACGAAGCCTGGGCTCTGATCTTGCTCACCATTTTTATGGTTGCAGGCTCAGCGTTCTACGTGGCCTATCAATCGCGTCTGGATTCAAGAACCGTCGAGAACCCCAAGTCGGCGCATTCTTGAATGTCAGCTTAGGAGGGAAGGAATTCCGTTCGCCGGTCAAATCGCCGCCCATCAAAGCGGCGGATTCAAAGCGGCGGATTTAGACGGCAATCACCTTTGCAGCCAGTTGCGCCCCGAGCGACACCACATTCGTGATGTCGGTGATCGTCTTGGTGATGTCACCCATTTGCTCGACGGCGGTCGCGAGCTGTTGGTTAGCTGCCTCAATCTGGTTGGTCAGGCTCAGGACCTGCGGATCGTCATCGTGAAAGGCCTTGTTCACGCAAGCCCAATAATTCTGTCGGGCCTGAACATATTGCGCGCTTAGCGTGTCGCGCTGCCCCTGCCCCAGACAGCCTTCGCTGAGCGTGTCGATTTGCGACTGCAACGTGAAGTAAGTGGTCTCAAGTTCCTGCAAGGGGCTCTGCATCTGACTCTCCCTTCTAATTGCTCGGTGTGCCCGTTGCCGTCGACGCTGCCCGTGCGGCAGCCGCCGGCCCAATCTTCGGTACAAGCGAAACCCAGTTTTGCACCTCGGTCAGCGTGATTGGGGCCGCGCGCATCGCCATCGGCTTATCGATCGCCACCAGGTGAATGCGGCTCGCCATCTCGCGCAGCGACTTCTCCATGGCCGTAGTGGCCGTTTGCTGCGCGGTCGCCAGCGCAGCCGATTTCTGGTCAACCTGCGCTGCAAGAATGGTTTGTACTTTGCCTTTCAGCACCGGGTCTGTGAGTTGCGCGGTCAGTCCGTAGGGGCTGAAAACGGCGTTCAGGAATGCGGAAGGATCGACCTGTCCCTGCCGGATCAGCGCCTGGGCAATCGATTTCGTGATATTCGCGTAGCCTGACCCGATCGTGTTGTACAAAGGCTCTTCGCTCTGGAACCATGTGTCCAGCGCAGTGGTGAACTTATCGATCGCCGCGGCAGCCTGCCGTTCCTTGTGTTCCTGCACCGCCTTCACGATCAATTCCACCGCTTCCTTCATAAGGTTCACATTGCCGGCGCTCATCGACACGCCCGGAGCGTTCAGCCCAGCCACCGCCGATTCCAGATTTCCCGCCGCCGTGGATGCGTCCGTCCCGGCCGTTGACCCGCTCAGCTTCGCGAACTCATCGGCCAGCGCCGTTAGCGCCGCGGCCAGCTTTTCGCGCTTCTGAATTTCGGCTGCTGTGTCAGTTACATAACCCTTGGTTTGCGCGTCGTAGGGGGCAAAAGGGTTGACCACCGCTTCGATCTGATAAAGCTGATCGGTCGCGGAAAGAATCGTATCGAGAGCGGAGTAATAGCTCGTCAACGAGCTGGCCGTCGCGGTCAGCTGCGTAGCCGCCGCCGCGGCGTCGTCCGAACTCTTGCAACTGCTGATAAATGCCAGACAGAAAAGCATCGAGGCCGCTGCGATCCGCGGGTTACGGCAACTGCGCAGGGTTGCGCCGCGCAAGTCGAGCATCTGGCTTTCCTCCCAGGGATCCAACGCTCTAAGGGGAAACAAAGAGAAGGTGATGTCGGAAACCGCCTGAATGTATCATCTTGCGGCGGAGTGCGCAAATGAAGGAAGTCGCAAGCTCTACCTCGACCAGAAGAGTCTTATCTTCAAGGCCGGCGCAGCGAAACCGCAAAACCGGTTCAGCTCCCACGCTGCGCCGACTTCATTCAATCAGATTCCCCGCGCCGGACAACCTGACCAGACTTGGCTTACTGCTTGAAGACGACCGGAGGCCCGCTGATGCGCTTCGCCTTGAGGTCGACATCCACCTGAACGCGGTCGGCGATCGTGACGAAAGGAATGCTGCCATTGATCCCGTAGTCCTTACGGTCAAAGTACATGCTGCCCTTGACCTCGCCCGAGCCTGTCCCCTTACCGCCGGCCAGTGTCAGCTGCAAGGTCTGCGGTTTCGAGACTCCGCGGATCGTAAACGTCCCTGGGACGTCGAAGGTATATGGCCCCGTCTGGACGCAGTGATCGGACTTGAACGTGATCAACGGATTCTGCTCAACATCGAAGAAGTCTTTGCTCTTCAGCTTGCCGTTCTTCATGCCGCTGCCGGTATTCACACTGGCTGCCTGGACCTGGATGTCCAAAGCGGCCGTCGTGACATCCGGGCTTGTCATCGTAAGAGTGGCTTTCCACTGGTCAAACTTGCCGACGATGGAGACCGAAGACTTCACGTCGAACGTGACCGAGCTTGATACTGGCGTAATTTCGAAAACAGGAACTTGTGCCCAGCCTAACGGCGTGAGCAAGGCGGTCGCTACGAGGCCGAGCATCATTTTTCGCATGGGGGAAGTTTGGCCGTTGGCAACTGCGGTGTCAACTGGTAAAAATGCCAATCCTCGCGCAGCATCCGAGGAATTCAACCTCTGCGCCCTGTGGTGCCTACCCAGGCACCTGCCTCGCGATCACGCCCAGATCGGTCAGCCCATTCACAAAGAACTGCACCGCCAGCGCCATCAGCAACAGCCCCATGATCCTGACCAAAATGCGAATTCCCGTCTCACCCAAAAGCTTTCTCACCTGGTCGGCCCCGTTCAGTACGAAATAGCTCGCCGTCGCGCTCAGCGCGATCGACCCAAGAATCGCCGCCATCTCCCATGCCTTCTGCGCCTGCCCCACCAGCACCATCACGCTCGAGATCGCGCCCGGACCCGCCAGCATCGGAATCCCCAACGGCACAATGCCCGCATCTTCCTTCGCCGCGCCCTCTTCCGCCTCGTCTGAAGACTCCTGCGTCGGCGAACGCTTCGCCTCCAGCATGTCGATGCCGATCAGCAGCAGAATCAGTCCGCCCGCAATCTCAAACGCCGGCAGCTTGATGCCAAACATCTTGAAGATCGTCTGTCCGGCAATCGCAAACGAAGTAAGCATGATGAAACAGGTCAGCGAACCGCGCAGCGCCATCCGCCGCCGCCGCCGCGCATCGGCGCCTGCGGTAATCGCAATAAAGGTCGGAATCGCCGCAAACGGATCCACCAGAAAGAAGATCGAGCTCAGCGCCAGCAGCGAGAAGCGCACATAGTTCGAGTGCGGCAGGTTCATGATCGCGTTTGTCGGGTTGAGCATCGCCGCCAGCATCTATCCCACTATATCCGCCCACATTCTTGAGATTGCCGATGAAACGGGGTAACGCCCCATATCACCATAGAGTTAACAGCAGGGACAACGACTAACTCTCTTGCTTGGAAGAGTTAACTACTCTCTAACACTTTCGTGGGACTGTGTTTTCCATGCATCAGCGCTACGATGGCCTTGCGGGTGTTGTATGACCTTCGCTCAATCCCAGTTCGGCGGTAGTCCCACTTCCCATCGCGTCTATCGCTTCGGGCGATTCGAACTGGAGACGCGCTCCAGCGAGCTGCGCAGGAACGGCTACCGCGTCCGCCTGCAGGAACAGCCCCGCCGCATCCTCTCTCTGTTGCTGGAGCATGCCGGAGATCTCGTTACTCGGGAAGAGCTGCACCGGACACTCTGGCCAGCCGATACCTTTGTCGACTTTGATATCGGCCTCAACGCCGCCATCCGCAAGCTGCGCATGGCGCTCGGCGACCGGGTAAAACACACCCAATTCATCGAAACAATCTCGCGCCGAGGCTATCGTTTCGTGGCGCCAGTCGCCATGTTCGAAGTCGACGCCGCCCAGGCGCCCTCGCAACTATTTCCCGCCGGACTCTGGCTCTCCGCCATCGAGAGCGTCCAGAACCAAGTAGCAACCAGCCTCAAATCCTGACCAATTAACCGGATCCCATCGTAGAGTCTCAGCGTCGGAAGTGCGCGTCAATCTTTTGTGCCCTGTGCCCTCGCCAAACAAAACCGCGGGCCCTCTTCCGCCAATGAACTTCGTCATTGGAAGAAGAGGGCCCGCAGGGTTAACGTGGACAGCGAACCAAAGGAGAGCTGTACACAATCAACGTGTTCCAAGGGCAGCCACCTCAACAGTCTGAGCGGCGTTCGAAGCTTCGAGCTGCTTATGGGCGTGCTTGCCAGTCACGGCCTTCAACTCGATGCTGCTTCCCATGTTCTTGATCTGTGCCAGATCGTATTGGCCATCGTTGAGGTTAAAGGTCAAGCTCGAGTAGTCTGACGCCTTCGAAAGGTTTTCATTGTTGGTCATCACGCTCGCGGCTTTTCCGTTGTAGGCAGTCAGAAAGACCACCGGACCAGACTCGTGAACCGTATAGGTTCCAGCCGGCATGCTGGTGTTACGGACGGTGAAGTCAAAAGGGATATTCACCTTCCAGGATTGAGGGTTCTGCGCGTAAGCAGCAACGCCTACCGCCATAACCGCAACTGCGAGAATGCTACGCATGATCTTCATGGGGAATCTCCTTTGGTCGCGTCCAAAACTCCCGCGAACACCCCCATAGTCGCTCCATGCGCGACCTGCCGCAATGAACTGCGAGTGATCTAAAAGTTACCTGTTTCTGATCTGGTAAGCCTAAGTAATCCATCAGGTTAGGGCTTATGAAACGGCCAATGATCCCTCTCCTGTATCAATGGGCGCGCAAGCCTCGACACCATCCCGACCCCGGTAAGTCGTGCCAGGCGATGTTCGTGCTGTTGAGCACGGGAACCTGAAGAGCAATCGGCTGCCTGCGCAATGAAAGCCTGCAGATAAGGAATAAGGGTGTCGGCGGTGGGAGGGTACACGGTGTTGAAGTTCCCTGCATCAAGCCGCGGGCCCTCTTCCGCCAATGAACTTCAGCCATTGGAAGAAGAGGGCCCGCAGGGTTAACGTGGACAGCGACCAAACGGAGGGCTGTACACGCTCAACGTGTTCCAAGGGCCGCCACCTCTGCAGTTTGAGAAGCGGTCGAGGCTTCAAGCCGTCTTGACGCGCGCTTGCTGACGATTGCGTCGAGTTCGGTGTTGCTGCCCTGGTTCTTGATCTGCGCCAGCGCATACTCTCCGTCGTTGACGTTAAAGATCAGGCTCGAGTGATTGGCCGGCTTCGAGGTGTAGTCAGGGCGAACCATCACGCAGGCCGTCCTACCGCTCCGCGACGTCAGAAAGATAGTTTGGCCGGATTGGCGAACAAGGTAGCGCCCGGCTTCGAGGTTGACGTGCCTGACTGTGAAGTCGAACGGTACATCGACCGTCCAGGATTGTGGGTTCTGCGGATAAGCAGCAACGCCTACCGCCATAACTGCAACTGCGAGAATGCTACGCATGATCTTCATTGGGGATCTCCTTTGGTCGCGTCTTAAAACTCCCGCGAACACCCCCATAGTCGCTCTATACGCCCGCAGCCACAATGAACCGCGCGTGATCTAAAAGTGTTCCATTTCTGACCGGACAACACGCATGAATCCAGCGCGATAAGCTAACCATCCCCAAGGGAGTTAGGCCTGCTGGCAAGCCCCAATCGCTTCCGTTTCGATTTCAGCGGCGGCGTCTGCATCGAGATCTCGCCTCCCCGGGCAGCAATGATTCCGCGGGAGTGACGATATAATCGATCATTAAGCGTCAGCCAGGAGCCAACGTTCATGCCCATTCAGACCACTGCCAATATCTGGCACAACGGCACACTCATCCCCTGGGAGAAGGCCCAGATCCACGTCCTGAGCCACGTCGTCCACTACGGCTCGTCGGTCTTCGAGGGAATCCGCTGCTACGCCCAGCCCCAGGCATCGGCCATCTTCCGCCTGCCCGAACACATGCAGCGCCTGCTTGACTCGGCCAAGGTCTACCGCATGGGCCTGCCCTACTCGCTCGACCAGCTCTGCACCGCGGTCGTCGACCTCGTCGAGGCCAACGACGTCGCCCCTTGCTACATTCGCCCCATTGCCCTGCGCGGCTATGGCGAAATCGGCGTCAACCCCAAGGGCTCGCCCATCGATGTATATATCGCCAACTTTCCCTGGGGCAAATACGTTCCCGGAGACGAGGGCGCCGACGTCTGCATCTCCAGCTGGAACCGCGCCGCGCCCAACACCCTGCCTTCGCTCGCCAAGGCCGGCGGCGGCTATCTCAACTCCCAGCTCATCCGCATGGAGGCCGAGGCCAACGGCTACGTCGAAGGCATCGCCCTCGACGTCTACGGCTATCTCTCCGAAGGTTCCGGAGAAAACCTCTTCGTCGTCCGCAACGGAGTCATCTACACCACCCCGCTGACCAACTCCGTGCTCTCCGGAATCACCCGCGACTCGGTGCTCACCCTCGCCCGCAACCTCGGCATCCCGGTCGTCGAGCAGGCCATGCCCCGCGAGCTGCTCTACATCGCCGACGAAGCCTTCTTCACCGGAACCGCCGCCGAGGTCACGCCCATCCGCTCCGTCGATCGGATTCTGGTAGCCGACGGAGAAACCGGCCCCATCACCAAACAGCTCGCCGACGAATTCTTCGGAATCGCCAACGGCCTAAAACCCGACCGCTTCGGCTGGCTAACCCCAGTAAAAGTCAACGCCGAACAACCAGTCACGGTTTAGCACGGTCTTTCGCACGATGCGCAGTGAACGCGAATAAAAGGGCGGCCTTCGGTTGCCCATTTTATTCGCGAATTGATGCCAAACCTCGGGACGCGAAGCGCCGGGATGCTTGGTTCTTTGAAGTAAATTTCAAGCGCGACGCTGGTCCCACACTGGCTCGCTAGCACACGGATCATCTGTGTAGTACGAAGTGGCGCGTAAACAGGCCAAATCCTCGCGTCGCAAGCATATAGAGACACCACAAAAAGAGAAGCGTCATCAAGACAAGCTCCCGCCACGCCTTGCCCGGATTTGCCACGACGGAATAGGAGAGCATCTTGAGCGCCGTGATGGGAGGCTCGGGAGATTTTTCCGGCGGCAACGGATCGGAAAACCGGTGGAAGTAGACCTGGATGATGGTCATGCCCACCAGGAGGCCGGTCGTAAAACTAACGTATTCCACTCCACCCGCGAATAAAAGGCCCAGCAAGATCAGCATCAGGATCAGGATGCCGTTGTCAAAGGCTTTGACCACGGCGCCGCCACCTTTTACGTAGACGGTATAGAGGCCTTTCATCTTCGTTGCCTCATCCCTGAAGAAGAACTCGAAGAACTTCAGCAAGGCATAGACGATATATACGGTCAGCAGGATCTTCAGCGTAAGCGAGTTCATGAGAGGCTCCTTTCCACAGCCTTCGCGACCAGGCGGACGGCCCACATCTGAGCGCGCTCTTTGCGTTAGAGCAGAAGTACAGTTACTGTACTGAGATTCACCTCACTCGGCAGGCTTTTTCTCCCAGGAAAAAGCCTACTGGGACACTCTCCGGCACATGACACCAACTGTACTTCTGCTCTAGATGTACGATGACGAATTTTATGACAGTACCTGAACGTCTGCTCTAATCGTTCCTCAGCGCTACCACAGGATCCACGCTCGCCGCGCGTTGTGACGGAATCACCGCTGCTATCAGCGCTGCGAACCCAAGCAACAGCGCCGCCGATCGCCAGAATTGTCGGGATTCCATGGCTGTACGGCAAAGAGCTGAGCGGTCATCGCGTGTCCGGCGGCGATTGCTGCTGGAATCCCGATCAACAACCCGACGCCCACCTGCAGGAATGCCCCGCGCAGCACCATCCGGATCACCGAGAGGCGGTCCGCCCCCAGTGCCATGCGGATGCCGATCTCGTTAATCCGCTGCTCTACGCCATAGGCGGTCACGCCGTAGATGCCAACCGCGGCCAGCACCAGCGCCAGAGCCGCCGAAGAGCGACGTCAACCGAGCGACTAGCCCCTCTTGCCGGAAATCGAAACCCACGGTGTCGTCATACGACTTGATTTCCTGGATGGTCAGGTTCGGATCAATCTCGGTGAGGGCCTCGCGCAGCTGCGTTCCGAGACCGGCAGGACTGCCGGGCGCCCACACGACAATGTTGTACAAGTAATGGCTGCGGCCTTCGCCGACGTTGTCATCCGGCTTGTCGTAATGGATCGTCTGCGCTTCCGGCAGGTAATACATGGGTGTGATGGAGTCGCGGTCCGAAACGATATAGCGGATGTCTTTGACTACGCCAACCACCTCATAGTCGCCGGCATGTTTGATGTCGCCTGAGCCGAAGTGCTTGCCGAGCGGGTTTTCTCCTTTGAAGAACTTCTTCGCGAAGGCTTCGTTGATGACTGCGACGTGGCGGGAGCTGGCAGTATCTTCCCCAGTGATGGAGCGTCCAATCGCCATCGGCGCTTGCAGGATCTCGAAGTGGCCCGGCGTCATCCGGGCAAAGGCGGCGCCGGTGTTCTCGCTCGAGTTTGGCTCCGGCTTGCCTTCGACTCGGATGTTGTTGCTCCATTCATCACCACTCATCGGCGCATAAGACGAGAGAGCGACGCCGCGAACGCCGGGAACGCTGGCAAGACGCTCTTGAATGCGCTGATAGAGCGCAGGCAGTTGCTCCGGTTGATAGCCGGCGAGAGCGGGATCGATCCAGGCAACATAGCGGTCTTTGGTTTCGAAGCCTAAGCTCTGATGCTCGAGGTTATGCAGGCTCTGCGAGAGCATCACCGCCGCGCTTAGCAGCACCAGCGACAATCCGGCCTGGGCCGCGACCAGTGCTTTCTGCGGAAACGCAGTCTTCTTCGCCGTGGATCGGTTGGCGCCGCGCATAGCCTCGATCGGGTCCGCGTGTGAAGAGGCCCACGCCGGGGCCACGCCGAAGCAGATGCCAGTGATCAGCGAGATCGCCAGCGCAAAGAACAACACCGGCAGCGAAGGCGCAGCCTCGATCGGCACGTAACTGTTCGGGCCCGAGAACGCGAGATGCAGGATCATACTGGTGCCTGCATAAGCAATGGCCAGACCGGCAATCCCACCCAGTAGCCCGAGCAGCAGGCTCTCGACCAGCGCTTTGCGCACCATCCGCGGGCGCGAGGCCCCCAGCGCCATCCGGACTGCAGTCTGCTGTTTGTGGGCAAGACCCCGAGCGAGCAAAAGATTCGCCAGATTGGAGCAGGCAATTAACAGCACACAACCAGCCGCAATCAGCAACAAGCGCAGGCCATCGTGATATTGCTCACGCATCTGCGTTACCCCGCCGCCCCCCGGAGTCAGGTGCAGCGTCTGCTTGGCCATGCGTTCCTTATCCTGCGGACCCATGTCCGCCAAATGGCTCATCTGCCATTGCCGCAGCTCAAGGCGCAGTTGCGCCTCGAGCGCCTTCGGATCGGTGCCCGGCCGCACCCGGCCAATCACGTCGAGCCAGTTTGCGTTGGACTGCTTCAGAAACGAGTTCGTCCCTGCCAGCATCGGTTCCTCAGCCAGCGGAATCCAGTACTCAGGCATGCCCCAGCTCTTGAGCGCGCCGCCGAAGAAACCCGGAGGCGCAATGCCAATCACGGTGAAGGGCTTGGCATTGATGAGAAGCGTCGAGCCGACCAGCGACGGATCCCCGCCGAACTTCTGCTGCCACGTCCGGTAGCTGATGACCACGACTGGCGCACCGCCTTCGCGGTCATCGTTTTCGTTGATTACGCGGCCAGCCCAGGGCCCGATTCCGAACGTCCGGAAGTAGTTCCCCGAGACATATTCGCCATTGCCGGACTGCGCCGGCTGCTCGCTGCCCATCCGGCGGACAGAGAGACCCGAATTGCCTGCTTCGAAGGCGGCGAGATCGGTGAAGGCCGGGGTATGATCCCGAAATTGCTTATAAAGCTCGTAGTTGAGGAGCGAGTACTCTTCCCATTGGGTGTAGCCGCCCCACATGCAGCAATGCACCTTATCGCCGATGCGATACAGCTCTTCCGGCTTGGCGACCGGCAGCGACTTCAACAAGACGGCGTGCACCAAAGTGAAGATTGCCGTTGTGGCCCCGGTACCAAGCGCGAGGGTGAGTACCGCAGTCAGGGCAAATCCCGGCGACTTGCCTAACTGCCTCAGGGCCAATTTCAAATCTGTCAACACAGTAAGCTCCTCTCACGCCGTGAGGCGCTTTAGACCTGAAGATCCAAGTCCCATCCAAGCATTCCATTCGCCACGATGGACGCAGCTCAGCCATTGAAAATACGGGAGTTAGTTAGGTCTACCTCTTGCGTCGCGTCCACTAGCGCAATCGATACGTTCGGAACCGAACAGTCTTCGGACCGCAATCGGCTTGCGGCCCTTTCTCACCCTATGTAGTATTCTGTGCATCGACCACTGTCCCTTACGGGCGCGTGCACTCGACGGGAGCACCCATGCTCGAACTCCACAACATCTACAAGCGCTTCTCCGGAATCCCCGCCGTCGCTGGCGCCAGCTTCACCGCCCGCCCCGGCGAAGTCACCGGATACCTCGGCCCTAACGGATCCGGCAAATCCACCACCATGAAGATGATCGCCGGACTCATGGACCCGAGCGCCGGGGAAATCCTCTTCGAAGCCAAACCCATCCAGCAAGACCTCATCGCATACAAGCAGCGCATGGGCTACGTCCCCGAAGAGCCCCACCTCTACACCCACCTGAGCGGAATCGAATACCTCAGCATGGTCGCCCAGCTCCGCGACCTGCCCGCAAAACCGGCAGCGATAAAGATCGACGGCCTCCTGCATCTCTTCAATCTCCACGGCGACCGCCACGTCTCCATCTCGTCCTACTCCAAAGGAATGCGCCAGAAGATTCTCCTCGCCGCCGCGCTCCTCCACAATCCCGATCTGCTCCTGCTTGACGAGCCATTCTCTGGGCTAGATATTGGCTCAGCCCTCGTCCTGCGCAGCCTCATTCAGGAACTCGCCGGCCGAGGCAAGGTCGTCCTCTTCAGCTCGCATGAACTCGAGACCGTCGAGCGCATCTGCTCGCACGTCGTCATCCTCCATCGCGGCAAAATCGTCGCCGACGATTCGATCGAACATCTGCGTACCATCATGTCGCTGCCCACGCTCGAAGAGATCTTCTCCCAGCTCGCCGTCGAGCAAGACACCGCCGCCATCTCGCGGCAGATAGCCGACCTCATCCATGCCTGAAAGAACGGAGATCGCGCCCAAGGCGCAGCAATTCGAGAAACACCAATTCCGCGTCCTCTTCCGCGAATTCCGCCTCCGCGTCATCGATCTCGAACTGCTCTCGACCGACGGCGACCCCACCAAACTCCTCGGCCAGTTCGCCGCGTTGTTGCTCGGCTTCAGCTTCCTCGTCTCGCTGCCAATCCTCCTGCTCGGCGCCGGACGCATGCCGCCCGAGCCCACCTGGACCATGGAACACTTTCTAATCGCCACCACCATGGTCGTCGTCGGCCTCTTCGCCGTGCTCAGCTGGGACTCGGCCTTCCCCGATCGCCGCGATGTGTTGGTCCTCGGGCCGCTGCCGGTGCGAACCCAGACCCTCTTCCTCGCCAAACTCGCCGCCTTCGGAGCGTCGCTTGCGCTCCCCGTCCTCGCTCTCAACGCCTTCGCTGGGCTGCTCTGGCCCATGCTCTTCTCGCCAGCAGGCAACGGATTCGTCGGCGCGATTCGCGCCCTCATCGCCTACTGGATCACCGTGGCCTGCCGCCGCAACCTTCGTCTTCGGCTTTACCCTCCTGATCCAGGGAGCAGCCACTCATCTCCTGCCAAGGCAAATCTTCCTGCGCGTCTCCGCGCTCCTGCAGGTGCTCACCTTCTGCCTCTTCCTCACCATGTATGTCTTGGAGCCATCACTCGAATCCGTCGCCGCCCGCACCGATCCCGCCAACCAGCATCTGCTAGCCTGCCTGCCCACCTACTGGTTTCTGGGCCTCTTCCAGCAACTCAACGGCAGCATGGACTCAGGCTTCATACCCCTTGCCAGCCGCGCCTGGATCGGGCTCACCATCACCGTACTCGGCACCGCAGCCACGATCCTCCTCGCCTACTTCCGCACCCTGCGCAAGATCGTCGAGCAACCGGACATCCTCCCCGGCTCCCGTGGCGGAAGCTGGACACCGCGCCTCGGCGACAACCTGCAAACCGCTGTTTCACTCTTCACTGTGCGCACGCTGCTACGCAGCCGTCAGCACCGCATGATCCTCAGCTTCTACCTCGGCATCGGATTCACCATCATGCTCGTCTTCCTCAGCCCCTCGCTCGCCAGCCTGAAGATCGCCCATGTCTCCGCCAGCGAACAGGCCAGCGTGCCATTCCTCGCCGTAAGCATCCTGATGATGTGCGTCGCCGCTGCGGCAATGCGTGTCGTCTTCGCGCTGCCCATCACCCTCCGCGCCAATTGGGTCTACCGCATCACCGAAATCCGTAGCGTGATGCTTTACACCAACGCGCTCCGCCGCACATTCCTGTTACTCGTCGTCGCCCCGGTGTGGACGATCTTCGCTGCTCTCTTCCTCACCATCTGGCCCTGGAAGCTTGCCGCGCCACATCTACTCTGCTTCGGATTGCTCGGAATGATCCTCTGCGAGCTCGCTATCTACCGTTTTCACAAAGTCCCCTTCACCTGCTCCTATCTGCCCGGCAAGGGAAATGTGCAGTTCGGCTTCTGGATCTTCTTCGCGCTCCTCGCGCTCTCACCCCTATTTGCCGGTACCGAATGGGAGATGCTGCAAAGACCCGCAACTACCGCGGTCCTCGTTCTCTCGCTATGCGGAGCGGCAATCGCCGTAAGATGGCGAACCACAGACTCAGCCAGGTCAGCCGAAGGGATGCAATTCAACGAGACCGACAAAGTAGAAATCGTCTCCCTCAATCTTGGGTCGGACACAGCCCGATTGCAGACAAGCCGTGTGCCCCATTCAAGCCATCCGTTGGCTTGAGTGAGATAAAAACTTCGTTGAGGTGTTTCTCGAAGCCAATTCATTCAAGCCGATTGCTTCGTCGCCGTCACCGTCCGCTCCGGCAAATGCGAAACATCGATCGGATTTGCAGCAACGCTTACCGGCATCTCTGATAGGGCCGCGTTGCCACCAGACAGCCGCGGAGCCGCAGCAACCCCCTCCTGCTCGCTCCATCCCACCAGCGTGTGGTCGCCGGTAATCAGCCTTGCTCCGCGAGAAAAAGTGAAGTAGCTGTACGCCCACTCAAACAGCACCGAAATCCGGTTGCGAAACCCAATCAGGAAGAAGATATGCACCACCAGCCACGTAGCCCAGGCGGGAATCCCACCCCAGTGCGCCTTGAACGGCCACTCCACCTTGGCCACAGCGTGCATCCTTCCAATCGTCGCCATATCGCCCTTGTCGAAGTAGTGAAAGCTCGTCCGCGGCTTGCCATCGAGGTCCTGCCCAATCATCCGCGCCGCGTGGTCGCCCATCTGCATCGCCGGCTGCGCCACGCCCGGAACCTGGTGCCCGTTTTCCTCGACGTGAGCAAGGTCGCCGCATACAAAAATCTCCGGATGTCCCGGCGGATTTAAATGCAGATCCACCAGCACGCAGCCGCGCTTGTCCGTCTCGACCCCTAGCAGTTTGCCCAGCGGCGAAGCCTGCACCCCGGCCGCCCAAAGCGTGACCACCGCATCGATCCGCTGCCCGTTAGCGATCACATATCCCGGCTCGATATCGGTCACCCGCGTATTGGTGTGGACCTCCACTTCAATATGACTCAGCTGCTCGACCGCCTTCTGCGAAAGGTCTTCGGGATAGCTCGGCAAGATGCGCGGACTCCCCTCAAGAATCATCACCTTCGCCATCGCCGGATCAATATGCCGGAAGTCGCGTTTCATATAAAGCCTGGCAATATCGGAGATGGCGCCCGCCAATTCCACTCCAGTCGCGCCGCCGCCGATCACGACAAAATTCAGCGGCGGATGCGAACCCGTCTCCAGCATCTGCCGCTCCGCAAGCTCAAACGCAAGCAGCACCCGCCGCCTGATCTCGATCGCGTCCTCAACCGACTTCAACCCCGGCGCCAGATGCGCCCAATCATCCCGTCCAAAATAAGAATGCGTCGCGCCCGTCGCCACGATCAGATAGTCGTACTCCATCATCGCGCCGCTCTTCATCTGCACGTGATGCCGCTCCAGATCGAAACTGAGCGCCTCGTCCATCAACACTTCCACATTCGGCTTGTCGCGAAAGATCGTCCTAATCGGCTGCGCAATATTCGCCGGCGACAGCACCGCAAGCGCCACCTGATAAAGCAACGGCTGGAAGGTGTGATGGTTGCGGCGATCGACGATCGTCACGTCCACCGGCAGCTTGGCCAGTCCCATCGCGGCATGAAGGCCCCCAAACCCCCCGCCGATGATCAGCACTCGCGGACGCATCCCTTTCCGCACCGCCGCGTTTTCCGTCACCCGCGCCGTCATCTTTGGGACCCTTGCTGCCTCATGCGCCATGCCGACTCCTCCACTCACTTCAAACTCTCTAAGAGAGATGCGCGTCCACCTCGCTGCGGAGCAAGGTGAATCTATTCATCAACAGTTCTTGTTCAGCCGATGGTAGACAATGCAATTCCGGGGCAGGAAGATCGCCAAGGGCTTGCTATCTTTATTAAGCCCAGCATTTCCAATCGGAGATCGACCGGATGCTCAAAATCACTCTAGCCGTCATGCTCGCTGCTACTTCGATGAACGCCGCTCCCGCTGGGCAGACTCCAAGCCAGTCCGAGCCAGCGCTCTCGCCAGCCGAGACGGCTGCGGTCAGCCGCCAGATCGCAACCCTGCGCTCGTCTGTCGATAGAAATATGGCCAATGGCTGGAGCAACGCCAAGAAGGTCGCGGAAACGATCTGCCGGCCCGCCGCGCTCCCCGTCTTGAAGAAACAAATCCCCGGAACTGACCGCGTCTTCCTCGGCACCGACGACCCCAAGACGCTCAATCTGGAAAGCAACGCCAAGCTAACCGGAACGGGCTCCGCCCGCAACCCAAAAGGCTGGCAGGATTTCACTTTCACCTGCGAAATCAATCCCGAAACCGGCAAAGCGACCAGCTTCACGCCCACGCTCACGCCAGCCGCCAGATAAGCGAACCAGCGCGAGCGGGACTTGTCAGTCACTTATCGCGTGGAGGCTAGTCTTTGGGCGCGACCGGCTCCGCAGTCTCCGCATCGTCAATCACGGCGACAGGAAGATACGGCTCATTGAGCAGCTCAATCACTTCGTTGATCTTTTCTTTGATCTCTTCGAGCGGATTCTCTTCGGTAGCTTCAGTCATACAGGCAATCCTCTAACCCCGCCGCCATCATAACCCGGCAAAGAACGGAACTCCAGATACTTCCTGTCTGTGCGCTCTACCCCGGAAAAAACTGAGCCACCTGCTCCGCCTTCGGAGGCTTCGTCAACGCACTCACCACCACCAAACAAATCAGCGCCGCCACAAGTGCAGGAAATATAGCGTCACGGTCCGCCAGCCAAACCGGCAGCGACTTATGCACAAACGATAAGTCCCAGCAAACCGTAACCACCGTCCCCGCCGCAATCGCCGAGACCGCGCCCTGCGCATTCACTCGCCGCGAATAAAACGCCGCCAAAATCACCGGAGTCAGCGCCGCCGAATAAATCGTGTAAGCATAGAGCGCCTTCGCGAGCACTGACTCAATATTGAGCGACTGATACAAAGCCCAACAACCCAGCAGCACAACCATAAGTCGCGAAACAATGAGTATCCGCTTGTTCGAAGCATTCGGTACCAGATAGCGAAGGAAGATATCGTTCACCAAATTCGTCGCCGGGGAAAAGAGGAAGTTATTCGCCGTCGAAAGTATCTTGGCAAAGATCGCGCCCATCAGCACCGCGCCCAGCAGGCTCAGCATGGGGCTTCCGCTCAGCCCGTGCAACGCCGTCCACGCCAATATCTCACGCGGATGATCATGCACCTCGCCGGTCGGGAAGAGCACCGAGCCGACCACCGCTAGCGCCACGATCACCGTCTCCAAAATCACCGTCCCCACAATCCACCACACCACTGCGTGGCTCGCCGCCTTCTCCGACTTAGCCGAGAAAAACTTCTGATACATCGCCTGGTTCCCCAGCATCAAGAGGCAGGTCGGCAGAAAAAGTTCCATCGCGCGGACAAACGTAAAGTCGCCCAGCACCTGAAAATGCGTCGCTGGCAACGAATGCGTCACATGCGGCCAACCGCCCGCATGATGAATCAGGATCGGCAAAGCCACGCACATCGTCACCGTCGCCAGCGACCCGATCACTACATCCATATAAGCAACCGAAGACATGCCTGCAATCGCGGTAAAGAGGATCACAAACAGAGCGATAATGTATTTGCCCAGATTTGCGGTGATGACAGTCGGAAAAATCAAATGCAGAATGTCTCCGCCGCCGGTGATCTGATAGCTCGCGATCGCCGTATACGCGAATAGCACCGCAATCACGCCCAGCAACCGCGCCGTCTGGTTGTAGCGCGCCTCGAGCAGATCGGGAATCGTGTACTGCGCAAAATGCCGCGCCCGCGGCGCGATGAAGTAGATCAGCAGCAGCCCAGCCCAGCCACCCGCGCCCTGCCACAACGCAGGAAATCCATGCCGGTAAGCGTTCTCCGCGCCACCCAGCAGCGAGCCCGAGCCAATCCACGAAGAGAGCAGCGTGAAAACCAGCACAAACGTAGGCAGCGATCGCCCCGCCACCAGGTAATCAGCTTTGGTTTTGACCTTGCCCACGCGGGCCAGTGATACGGTAAGCAGTGAGAGGACGATAATCCCGAGGACGATTGCGTACAGGGTCATTTATGCTCCGGTGTAAGCAAAAAGTCTACAGGAGCGAACGCCACGCCCGAGGGAATTGCGGAAGCTTCATCCTTCGCGCCCTTTAGAAGGATCGTATTCGCGTCGGCTTCAAAGTCCAGGAATGCTGACCGGCTCGACTATGGCTCTTCCGGCTTCGCCGGATAAGGCCGCTTCCCAAACAGAGCCGTCCCAATCCGCACGCACGTCGAGCCTTCCTCGATCGCCACCGCAAAATCCCCTGACATCCCCATCGACAACCGCGAAAAATCAAGCCCCGGCCACCGCACCGCAAGTTGGTCACGCAAGTGGCGCAGTTGAACGAAATAAGGCCGCGCACATTCAGCATCTTCCGACCACGGCGGCACCGTCATCAGGCCGCGCAGCTTCAGTCCCGGCAGGTCGGGCATCCGCTCCAGCAGTTGCATAAGCTCCGGCGACTCGGGATCAAGCCCGCTCTTCGACTCCTCCGGACTCAGTTTGATCTCCAGCAGCACCGGTAGAACCCGGCCCTGCCGCACCGCCGCATCATTCAATCGATGAGCCAGACGCGACGAATCAACCGTATCGACCGCAGCAAATATCTCCGCCGCCTTAGCCGTTTTGTTCGACTGCAGCTTGCCGATCAGGTGCATTTCAATCCTGGGCTTCGCCGCGTCCCGCGCCAATTCTTCTGACTTCAGCTGAAACTCCTGCACCCGGTTCTCGCCAAAGAGCGTCACACCGCAAGCGGCGGCTTCCACAATCGCGCTCACCGGATGAGTCTTTGAGACTGCCATCAGCGCAACTTCCGGGCGCGGCCGACCCGCCCGGCGGCAGGCGACGCCGATCTGCTCCTCAACGCGGGCAAGTCTCTCGCTAAAATGAGTCACCAGACCAGAGTAGAACAGAGCCATCGACCTCGCGTTGCTAGCCGGCCCGAAGCGGCGGGCTACTTCGGACCGAAGTAGACGTCGTCCCGGCAGCGCTGGTTGCCGTCGTCCTTCCACGTTGTGTTATCGGCAAACTCAATGCTCTCCAGGTAGACCGTCTCGCCCATGTGCTCAATATCTATCTTCTCCAGATCCAGAGCCCATTGGGCGTTGACCATCTTCCCGGGGTCGGCCCCGGCGGTAAAGGTGAGCGCCTTACCGTAGGGTGCCGCGGAGCCGTCCGAATCGATCACAATCAGCCCAAACTTAGCGCGGTCGATCTTTTTCTTGGTCTCATTAGTGAACGAGAGCTGCACCATCGGCGTTGACATTCCGCCCTGATGCCGCAGTGGCATTTGCAGCCGGGAATAGCTCACCGGGCAAGGCTGAGGGGTGTTCTGTGCCACGCAGGAGGCGGCCGCGACGGAGGCTAAAATAAAGACGAGAAAAGGGTTGACGACGCGGTTCATACAAACCTCCTCATCAAGAGTCTACAGTCTCTCGAACGCCACAGCCGCCTCCGCAAGGCGTCACTGTGCGCATTCAGGACAAAGATAAAGTCTCCAACCGCACCTTCGATACGGCCCGTCCGGCATCAGTAATCCAGTGTCACCGTCCGTGCTCTTCGAGGTATTTTTCGACCTCGAGCGCCGCCATGCAGCCGGAGCCGGCCGCCGTAATCGCCTGGCGATAGCGCCGGTCCTGCACGTCGCCGCAGGCGAAGACCCCCGGCACCCGGGTAAAGACATTGTCGTGCGTCCTGACGTAGCCGTCATCGTCAAGGTCGATCTGCCCGGCAAACATCTTCGCGTTCGGCACATGGCCAATCCCCAGGAACATCCCGTGCACCTTCAGCACCGATTCCTCGCCGCTCGCCACATTGCGCAGGCGCAAACCGCCAACTTCGCGCTCCTCAACGCCCAGCACCTCCTCCACGGCAGTGTTGGTCATAAACTGGATCTTGTCGTGGGCCATGGCCCGCTCCAGCATGATCTTCGAGGCGCGAAAACTCTCCCGGCGATGGATTAAAGTCACCTTGGTCGCAAATCGGGTCAGGAAAAGCGCCTCTTCCATCGCCGAGTCGCCGCCGCCGATTACCGCAATCTCTTTCCCCATAAAGAAGAACCCGTCGCAGGTCGCGCAGGAGCTTACCCCATGACCGATCAGCGCCTGCTCGGAAGGCAGCCCCAGCCACCGTGCCGACGCTCCGCTTGCAATAATCAGGGTGCGCGTGTGCACCATGGAGTTCCCAAGATTCAGCGCAAACGGCCGTTTCGATAGATCAACCGAAACGAGATGGTTCATCGCATACTCTGCGCCGAACCGCGCTGCCTGGCGCTTCATGTTTTCAATCAGTTCCGGCCCTTGAATGCCTTCCGGCCAGCCCGGAAAATTCTCCACCAGGGTAGTGATCGAGAGCTGGCCGCCGGGCTCGTGGCCCTCCAGCAGCAGAGGTTTCAGGTTGGCCCGGGCGGTATAGATCGCTGCGGTCAAGCCGGCGCAGCCGGAGCCCAGAATTACGGTATCGCGTACGGTTTCTGACATGGTTTCGCTTTTTCTTTCGCTGCTGTTCGATTCTACCGGGTGCCCGCCGGATTCACTCGGCAGGCCACGCGCATCGGTGCCGACCGCTGTCGAGTCTAAACTGAATATATGGCAAATCTGACATTGGTTTACGGAATGAGACTGCTGCCAGCCGACGAAGTGGCCGAGGTCGGCGAGGCTCCGGTCATCCTGAAAAACGGCAACTCGGCCCGGGTCACCATGCACATCCTCGAGGGCTCCCGCGAGGAGATCGAGGCCCAACTCCGGCAAAGCATCGACGCCTTCTTCGATTTTTACCCAGAAATTTAGAACCAGCAGACCCCTGAGACCGGCAAATGAACAGCCCTGAAACCTACGATTACCTGGTTCGCTCCCGCCGCGACCTCTGGGCCAGCTGGAGCGCGTGCCGGACGACGTTTTGTCCCGCCCGTTGCTGGACGGCTTCGTCTTCACTTTAAGGACTGGAGTTACATCGTCGCGGGCGAGGACTTCACGCAGGATATTCTGCGTGACCAGCCCGTGATCGAGTCCACTCTGCCTCAAGGAATCGCCAGATGTGAGACCCGTCATGCGGGTCTTTCCCTCGAAACGCGCCCAACTGGCGGGCCGTTGAGCACAGCCTCTGGCCTATCTCAAGAATCTACCTGCACGTGTTGCAACTGAATCTGATCGTGCACGACGCGCCCAAGGAGCGCTACACCGTAGATGGCCTGCTCTGGCACGTCAGATTCACGAGATGCGCCACTAGGTCAAATCACCTTCTTCCTGCGAACCACAGACGCGCCTTGGTTTGACCTGAGAATTACTTGCCCTTCGTCTAACGGAATGTTCCAAATCGGGAAATCCCCAGCCGCCCACACCCATTCTGGAATCCGCCTCCGCCCGCCCCCCGCTTTTCCCCTCAAAGGCCGCGAACTCCATGGCGCAATGGATGCATGGGAATCCGCTGGCCGCTCACCTCCATCCTCGTCACCCTCGCAATCGCTGCCGCCGTCCCGGCCTACGCGGGGGGTCCACGCTGGGTCGCCGGCTCCAGCTACTTCAATCCCTCGGTGCTCGGCCAACCCTTGGTCTGGCGAAATGGAGTTGTGAACTATTACACCGACCTAGGAGACCTCAGCCCCACCGTCACCCAAGCCCAGGCCAACGCCATGGTCGCCGCCGCTGCCGCCCTGTGGAGCGGCATCCCCACCGCCGCCCTCCAGATCGACGCTGCCGGCAGCCTCGCCGAAGACGTCAACGGCTCGAATTTCTACGCCGGCCCCAACGGCCTCATCATGCCCCAGGACGTCCAAAATACCGCAACCGGCACCCCCCTCGGCATCATCTACGACGTCGACGGATCGGTGCTCAACGCCCTTGAAGGGGCCGGCGCCAGCGACCCCGCCGGGTGTAACGTCAACGCCGTCACAACGGTTGTGGATAATTTTTCGATTGATGCTAAAATCGCCCACGCTCTGCTCATCCTGAACGGCCTCTGCACCGCCGATGCAGCCCATATTGCGCTGGTGCAATATGAGCTTCTTCGCGGCTTTGGACGCGCGCTTGGCCTCGATTGGTCCCAGGCCAACGACCAGATGTTTCCCGGCAATACCACCCCCGATGGCCTGCTCGGATGGCCCCTCATGCACCCAGTGGAAAAACTGTGTAATTCCAACGGAAACCCATGCATGACAGGCACAATTGCTCCGCGCACTGATGACGTCGCCGCGCTCAATCGACTCTACCCCGTAAACAGCGAAAATCTCCCGGCTTTTCCCGAAAAACTCGTAACAGCCACTGCGACAATCTCCATTCAGGGAACAATCAGTTTTCGTACCGCGCAGGGCATGCAGGGAGTCAACGTCGTTGCTCGTCCGCTCATTCCTGGCACCGACACTCCCGACATGCGATACCCTGCTGCGGCGGTAAGCGGGCAATTATTTATCGGCAACGCCGGAAATTTGATTGATGGAACCGCTAACAGCGCGGGCCAACCGCTCGACCAATTTGGAACAGTCACTGCCACAGATGAGGGCTGGTACGACCTCAGCGGCATTCCGCTTCCGCCCGGCGCGACTGAGGCCGATTATCAATTGACCTTCGAGCCGGTCAACCCGCTTTACATCGAAAACGAATCCGTAGGGCCGTATACATTGGGCCAGGTCGCGCCCTCGGGAACGATGCCGACCGTCATCTTGCGCGGCCTGACTTCCGGCTCCGCGACCATCCAGGACGAAACCATCGCCGACTCCGCCGCGGACGCCAATAGCGGAGGCGACGGCGCCGAAACGGCGCCGGTGGCCATCCCGGTCAACGGCGAATGGCTCGCCCGCCTCTCCGGCTACGATCACGCGAGTTGGCTCCGCTCCCACATCCGCGGTGGTCGCCAGCTCACCGTTGAGGCACAGCCACTCGACGAAAGCGGGGTTGAGACAGCAGCCAAAGCGCGCGTTGTGATCGGGGCTTGGAATGGCGACGACCCGCTCGGCACTGCTCCCGAGATCGGCACGCCCCAACCCTTCAACGCCATGCCAACCGGCCTTACCACGCTCAGCTTCGAGGCCGCCAATGATGGCGACGTGCGCATTGCCCTCGCCGACCAGCGCGGCGACGGGCGTCCCGACTATTTGTATCGCGGACGGGTGCTTTATGCCGACACCGTGACCCCATTGCGCATCGGCCTTACCGGAGGGCCGATTGTCATCGATGGATTAGGCTTTCGCTCAGGAAACACCGTCACCGTCGGCGGAGTTTCTGCTGCGGTCACCAGCATCACTCCCACCGAAATTACCGCAATCGCGCCGCCCTCCGCCGGCGGCGCAACCGGCAATGTCGATGTCACCATCACCGACCCCGTAACGCAGGGATGGACAACCATCGAGGGCAGCTCCGGCACCGGATTGAGCTACGGCCCGCAATCCACTGACGGAATCCGCATCGTCAGCGCGCCGGTCAACGCCGTCCGCATCGGCGTGCCGTCGTCGTTCACCGTGGAGACCATCGCAGCGAACGGCATCGAACCCGCACCGAACGTAATTGTCACTTATACAGTTACAAAAGGAAAAGCCTCACTCGCCTGCGGTCAAAATATCTGCACCGCAACCAGCGGAGGCGACGGCATGGCCACGATCTCTGTCACTCCAACAACGACCGCACTCGCGGCGGTGACGGCTTCGATCGCCAACGGGGTCGGCGTCACTACGGAGTTTATCGGCGCAGCCGCTCCCTCGATCGCCGCGCTCAACGGCACGCTCTATCTTGCGCAAGGCACGACCTTCGACTGGACGCCGCAGGCACTCGCCCTCAGCAACGCCCTTCCCTATCCGGGGCAAACCATAACGTGGATCGGAGAGTCCGGTGCGGCAGTCACCTCAACGACCAGCACCACCAATGCCGGCGGAATCGCGTGGACCCAGATCACCTTGGGCCCGCTCGCAGTCGCTTCGACTGCCACCGTCTACGCGTGTCTCGCCGGAAGTACACCAGGCGGCAAGGGCTGCGCCTACTTCACCATCGTCGCCGACGATCCTTCCACTGCCGCACTCATCGCAGTCAGCGGAACCTATCAGAACCTCGGCGTCGGTGATCCAATCGCACCGGTCAGCCTGCGGGTCGTCGATGCGTCCGGAAATCCAATGGCCGGGGCCACGGTGAGCTTCTACGAAACCCTCCGGCAGTGGGAGCCGCCATGTCCGCCCTCGGGCAGCTGCCCAACCGCCCCAGTGCTCGCATCCCAAACCGTCCAGGCCACTTCAGACAGCAACGGCATGGTCACCCTCACGCCCCTGACCGATGGAACGGTCCCAACTCAACTGGATGCTGAAGCCGTCACTGGGAACTCCGCAACCATGGCCATCTCGATCGAGCGGCATCCGTGATCGCGCACACAGCCGGCACATCGCCGCCGTCAATCGGCTTTGATCTGATTGACACCCGGATGCAGCGCCTGCTCCTTGCCGCGCCAGACGAAGGAGCCGCTAAGACCCGCCGGCAGCGTCACGCTCCCGCTCAGCGAGTCGCCGTTTCGCTGAAGTTGCACCGCGATCGTCCCCAGCGGATGAGGAAACCTCGCCGAGACACTCGTAAGCTCGCCCAGATGCGGAGCCACTCGCACCGATGCAAACCCCGGCGCCGAAGGTTCGATCCCCGCCACTAAAGTCAGCAAATCATAGGCCGGATGCGCGCTCCACGCATGAGAATCCGAACGCGTATCGCCAGGAATCTCCGGCCACGTGCTGAAGTGCGCTGGAAGCAACTCCCGCCACGGCTTCAAGCTCGCCAGATAATCGTCGCCCATCCCCGCATGATCAAGCGCCCGCGCCAGATAAAAGCGGAAGTAATACGAGCAGCTCAAGACCCCACCCGGATGAGTTCCCGGCTCAAGACTCAACATCTTCTTCAAAACGGCCTGCTGGTCTTCCTTAGGAACCACGTCGAACAGCACCGCCAGGACGTTCGTCTGCTGACTGAAATTCTTCAACCCAGGGTTGTCCGCCATCAACCCGCGTCCCGCATCCCAGCACTTTTCGCGAAGCCCACTCCGCACATGCTCGGCCCTGCTGCTGTAGTGCCCACCCCGCTCGGCATCACCCAGCGCCTTCTCCATCTCCGCCGCATCCCCGAGCGCTCCCAGATATTGAAGCGTTGTTGTGCACGACTCCTCATTCGCGTCGTAGTTCGGCAATTCCCCGCCAACCACCCAATCCACAAAGCTCCACCACGGCAGCTTCTTCAGCAATCCATCGGGCTGCTCATAGCGCGCAAACCAATCGAGCACCGTCCGCGTACCCGGCAGATGCGCCTTCACCACGGCAGTGTCGGGCCGATACATCCAGTAGTCATGCAGCATTCCCACCCACATCAAAGAGAACGGCGGAATCATCTGCGGCTGCGAAGTCGGATACCTGCTCTGCGTCAGCCCGTCCGGAATCCGCGACTCATCGAAGGCCTGCAGCGCCTGCTTCGCCAGCCGGTCGTCGCCGGCCACGGTATACGAAATCAGCGCCTGCACCCGCGTATCGCCCACATACTGCAACTGCTCCCAGTAAGGAGTGTCCATGTAGGTCTCGTGCGCATCCAGCCGAGCCGTCCGCCAGCTGATCTCCCAGATCTTCGCCAGATCGGCGTCGCTCGTCTCGCCAGTCTTGCCTTCAAACGAAGCCCGCTCCTCAAATGGATACGCCGTAAAATCTGCCGTCAAAGATTCCAGCGTCAGCGGCGATGCTCCAGTCTGGATATCCAGGTCAAGATACCGCCACGTCCGCCACCACAGCGGCTCAAATGTCCGATGCGATTTGCCGTCGGGCAGAAACGTGTCATGAAAGCCCTCCGCCTGTAGGTTCCCAACCGCGTCACGATCGCCTTTGTGGTGCTTCTCGTCATACAGCGCCTCAGCATAAGTCAGCCGAATGTTCCCACCCTCGCCGCCGGATACCGTCAACTGCGGATAAGCCGTCGTCAGGGTCTTCCGATCGAGCAGAATGTGAACGTGGCGATTCGCCCCAATCTCCACCGACGTCGATGGAAATGTGCCTGCCCCCGAATAGTCCCACCTCACGGCCTTTCCCGCCTCGATAGGCGTGAACTCCATATGCGGAAGCTCATCCGGAACCAGCTGCCAGTAATTGTCCACCTGCTGACCGGAGAGCCCGGCACGAGCCGCCGTCGGATAAATGTTCTCCCGCATCGGCGAGGCCGCGGCCACCCACGCCCCTCCCGTGGCATTCGGGTCGTTCCAGGTCCAGTCATACTTCGCCGTATCCAGTTCTTCGCCCGGTCCGTTCGCCATATATTCATTCGACCCGCCGGCTTTCCTCGGCACCGGCCTCTGCCCCGGCTCGACCTCAACCATCCAGTCCTTGGGCGTGCTGATTTCGGCCTCCGCCTCGCCTTCGCCCTGCACCAAAAAAGCGATGCGATCGGTTATCTGCGCGACTGGCGCATAGATTCCGTAATTCCACACCGTGGCTGTTACAAAATTGCTGCCTTGCACCAGATACTGCGACAAATCGAAAGTCTCATATCGCCAATGCGCCAGATCGCCCCGCGCCGGGCCATCGCCCACTCGATGCCCGTTCACATAGAGAACGAATCGGTTGTCCGCGCTTACATGCACGATGTAATGATCGGGCTTCGCCGCAAGCTGCAGCGACTTCCGGAAATGCAGCACCAACGGCTCCCGCAAAGGAGCCGTCGGGTGCGTAATCCAACTCGCCGTCCAGCTCTGCTGGCTACCCGCAGGAAGCCCCTGTGCAAACAAAGCCGCGACCGCGACGGCCGCGATGAAGAATCGAATTCTCAAATAAGGTTTTCGGCCCATGGTCGAAAAGGTCTCCTGCAAGGAGTGAACCACACCCGGCCATCTCTATGCAGACTTTGCCGATTTGCGAGGTCGATTGCGCATTCGCTGCTACCGCAGCCGCAAGCCGGTCGACGGCTGACTTCAACGCCTCCGCTGACCTGATCGCGTGCCACACTGTCAACGGATTCCCAACCGCAATCGAAATCGCCACCACAGCATTCCCCACGGCAGCGACGACCGCCGTCACTGCCGCGCGAAACGCATAAACCCGCCGGAGTGACTCCAGGTGCGCGGCCACCAGCCCAGCAGTTGTGCCGCTGCTCCAAACCGAGGCCGCAAACCCTGAGTAGCTGACCACCGTCCTCGCAGTGAAGCCATCAACCGTAGTCTCGAAGTGTGCCACCGGCGCAAGTTTGGCCAGCGTCTCCTTGATGGACTCCACAATCGCCGCGACCTTCTCTTCAGCGGAGGAAGCCATTCCACCAAGAATTCCAAAGGAGTAACTCATCGCGGATGGAGCGCCGGTAGGCTCGGCCGGAATCCGCCTGGCATCGCGCGCAATCTCTTCCACTTCGCCGCGTAGCGCAGCAAGCTCCTCAAGATCGGCAGCGTTCACAAACCCTTCAACCCCGGCACCAGGCTCGCGGCGGTCGCGGCCGCGGTCTTCAAGAGCTCAATGCGGTTGGCCAGCGCCTTTTCAAATACGTCGGAATGGATCTTCCAGAGCGCCTCGTCGACCGCGCCGCTGTTTTCGGGGACACAGAGCAGCGTGTTGCCATCCAGGTTCGCGATCGTTACCGCCCGCAGCGTCGCGCCGCTGAAGACGCCATTCTCATACTTCGCCTTGCTCAGGTCGTCGCTCACATAAGTGCTCACATGCACGCTCGTCACCGTCTCAAAGGACTCGGCCAGCCAATCGCCTATCTTCTTGGCCGCCTCCTGCAGCGAGGTCGCGGCACTCTTCACTGAATCGAAGACGCCATAATCGACCATGACTTGGCTCGCAGTCGGCATCACGGGCGGCACAACCGGAAGTACCGGGTTGGGAACTGCCACAGAATTGACCTCCAATACCGGCCGCTCGGCCGGTTGTGAATCCTTCACCAACTGTAGCCGCACCGCCGGGTCGCCGACCACAGAGTATCCCCGGGCATCATTGTTCGCCGTCCACAATCCGGCCAGCAGATAGGGATCGACCTTCGCCCCAAACTTCGCGTCTTCCAGCTGAATTGATAAGTCAGTCGACAGCTCGGCATAGCGGCCATTGAAATATTCCACAGCCGATCCGACCGGATGCCCCTCCATCAGCCGTTTGATCGTGCTCTTAAAGACCTCGGTCTGACTCCCCGCGCGGTCCCAATGAAACGAGCAGCCCCACGCCCGCTCCACATGGCCGATCACCGCCAGCGCCCCGCCCTGCGGGTGCGCCAGCATCCGCTGCGGCAGCCTGCCCAAGAAACTCTGCGGCGCAATCGTATCCGGCTGCCCCGACGCGGTGTAGTCGCTCCGCATCGGCGTCCCCGCTCCGAAACACGCAAAGTGCATCGCAATCGTACCGAAGATCTTCGCGTCGGCGGCAAGGTCCTCGCCCGAATAAAAGAAATCGTCCGGAAGCGTCCCGCGAAACGAAGGCCCGGGCCAATCCTGGCAAAGCAAAGCCCCCTGCTTTGCCAGCTGCCTGACATCGCCATTCGCGTAGCACATGCCATGGCTCGCGGTGAATAGAAACGCCGGAGCATCGTCACCCAGCAGCGAAGCCAGCCGTACCTTGGTCGCCGCCTCGTCAAAGTAGCTGTCCACCACCCAGCCGTGCTTGTTTTGCGCCGCCCATGTCACCAGCGGAGTCGCCAGCTCATCATGGCTCAGCTTCGTCGCCCCATCGCCATCGTTGGCGACGGCAAAAAACGCCGCCCGCTTCGGCAGCGCCAGCCTGCCTGTCTCGGCGGCGACAATCGACCGCGCATACGCCGCATATTCCGCGACCGTCTCAAAATGAATGCGCCCTACCGCATACTGCACATCCAGCTGGTATTGAAACCGAAACGGAATCGTATCCGGATCGCCCACGATCAGCAGGTAGTAAGGAATCGCTTCCGGATCGACCGGCCCCGGCCCGACACCGTGGCGATTCAGAAAATTCAGCTTGCTCTCGCCCGGCCGGTAGGCATCGGCATCGCGGAACTCGCGATAAAGCCCCTCGCGCTTCGCATTCGCCTGCCGCTTGCGCAGCTCAAGCAGCGGCGTCAGCGCCTCATAGATAGCCGGATCGACGCCAAAGGCAAAGATAACGCCCCAGCCTGTCTCGTCCAGGTTCTTCGGGTCAACGCCTTCTTTGACGGCAAAACGCGCCTCGGAATCGCGCTGCCGCCGGCGGCGCAATTCTTCTAGTGCCTCCTTGTCAAAGGTCTCCCCGCGCGCAACCCTGGCAATCACTTCGACCGGCATCGGCGGCAGATCATATTCGCCGGTCGCGCCATTGATGCCGTTGAAGATCAGAAGGTCATTGGCATCGCTCATCGGCTTGTCTCTGAATCCTGGGAGAGAACTGTCATCCTAAGCGAAGGATCTGCGTCTTCAGCGGTCCGCATCGCTACCACCAAATGCGCCGCACTAGCCGCCCGTCTTGATCGGCTGTACCGGCCCAGGAAAGCTCGAACCTCCGCCCGGCTGAATGACCAGCAGTGGCGGATCGGCGGGCGGCCCAAAATCGAAGTCCGTTGGGGCCGGGTCTCCAGGGGCCTGCACAATTACCCCATAGGCCTGTCCCGAAGGCGACCCAAAGGTATAAGTCACCGACGCGCCGGATGCAAGAGACACAGGCGAACTCGGCGACGGCGTCAAGACAGCGGCGGCAGCTTGCGAAAAATAAAGGCTCGAATCGGCGTCCGAGTCGGCGGTGAAAGTGACTCCGTCTCCGGAAACAACCGCAACGCTGGCCACACTCGGGACCCGCAGCCCTAATTCGTCCTCAATCAAAACCTTAGTAGTCGTCATGGCCTCAAACGTTAACTGCTTTGCTTCGCCTTGTCCAGAGATTGTTTGTCCAGCGATTGTTTGCAGCTCTCACTAACATGGGTGCCCCATCCTGCGGCTCTTCGCAGGGTGGGATTCACGATCCTTTGGCCAGAGTATGTTTCGCCCGCGCGGCGCGCAACGCCCGTTGGAAGTTGGGGTCAGTGCGCAGCGCCGCGAGCTCAGGACTTCGCTGCAGTTCGCTCTCGTGGTACCCAAGAGCAATCGACTTGGTGATAAATCGAATCGCCTGGCCGCGCTGATGCAGTATCTCGTAGCCCTCCCCCACACGAAACAGCACGTCAGGATTATCTGGCGACAACGCCACCGCCTGCCGCAGCAATGGCAAGCTATGATCGGCGTCGCCAACCGCGGCATAGTAGCCGCCCAACACCGCCAGCAATAGCGGGTCTTCAGGCGTCTCCTTGCGTGTCACCTCGGCCAGCTCGATTGCCTTGCGGTAGGCCTCGATCGCGTGTTCGTGTCCGCCCGGACTCCACATATATCCCGAAGCCAGATTTCCCCACGCGGTGTAATCGTTGGGGCTCAGCGTCAGCGCCTTCTGGTACATCGTCACCGACTCCGGATACTTTCCCTGCAGCTCCAGCAGCGTCCCGAGCGCCGAGAACGCGGACGAGCTCGGATCCAGCTGCGCGACCTTTTCCAGGTTTGCCTGCGCCACATCGAGGCGTCCCAGCTGCAGCGAAGCCAACCCCAGATCGCGCAGCGCAATCACGTTGTCTGGAGTGATCTGCGCGGCCTTGGCAAACTGCTCCGCCGCCTCTTGCAACCTGCCGTCGTTGAAATAGTACGACCCCAGCACCACCGGCCAGCGCCAGTACTCCGGAGCTAAGTCCATCGCCCGCTCGACCGAGGCGATCGCATCGGCCTCTCGACCCTCGGCAGAGAAGACCTCCGACTGCGCTCCATAAGCGTCCGCGCTGTGCGGATCCAGCTCCAGCGCCCGCTGAACGTGCTGCGTGGCGAGCGCATTGTTGCCCGCCATCGCCTCCATTCTCGCCAGGGTGACATAGGGCGGCGCAAGGTTTGGCTCGATTGCGATCGCCCGGTTACACGCCGCCCTTGCCTGGTCCAGCAACCCCGGCGTCGGGCTGTCGCGATACTGGATGAAGTAGGTGAGGCCTAACCCCGATTGCGCCAGTGCAAAGTTGGGATCCTGTGCCAGTACCCCGTGTAGCATCTCCGTCGCGTCCGTCACGTTCTTCTGTTTGTCCGAGCGGCGAAGCAAATTCACTGCCTGCAAGTATTTCTCGTTCAGGTTGGCCGACTGCGTCGCGCTCCGCGCCCTGGCCCGGCCGGCATAGTGGAAATATCCCCATCCGCCGGCAACGGCAAATAGCACCAATACCAGAGCCACATAACGCCACCACTTCAAAAGCCACTGCGGAGTCATTTCACCAGGGGTCTCTTTGCCCGTCTCGACCAGGACCTCAGAAAGCGCGCTCAACAGCGCCCCTGCGCTCGAGAAGCGCTTCGCCGGATCGGGTTGGATCGCCGTATCGATCACCCGCACATACGCCTCCGGCAAATCTGGACGATGGTCGAGCACCGATCGGCTGGTCAGCAACCTCGCTGCCGCAGCCTTCGAAACCACCGCCAGGTCGGACGTCAGTTCATCGCTACCCGCTGTCTGTGGCGTCCCGCTGCCGCTCACCTTGAGGCCGGAGGGATGCCTACCAGTCACCAGAAAGAACAGCAACGCGCCGACCGCATAGATGTCGCTCTCGACCGAAGCCGGCGCACCGTCAAAAAGCTCCGGCGCCATGTACACAGGAGTTCCGGCGAAGTCTTTCTGCAGATGAGGCAGCGTGCTCAGCCCAAAATCCATCAGCAGAATGCGCCCGCCCTCTTCGCGCATCACGTTTTCCGCCTTGATGTCGCGATGCAGTAACCCGGCGCGATGCACCGCACTCAATGCCTTGCAGACGTCGATGCCCGCCAGCACCGCCTCGCGATAGCCGAAGGGCCCTTGTTCCCGCACCAGCGAGGCCAGCGTCTTGCCGTGAACGAAGTCCGTCCAGAAGCCAACCAGCCCATCATGTTCATCGATGCCGTGCACGGGGACAATATTCGGGTGGCGAACCGCCGCCAGCGCGCGCGCCTCGCGCAGCAGCGCCTTGAATTGCGCCTCATCTCCCTCAGACCGTGGCAGCAGGATCTTCAGCCCGACTTCGCGCTCCAGATGCGGGTCCCAGGCGCGGTAGACCTCGCCAAAATTGCCCTTGCCCACCAGTTCGACCAGCCGGAAGCTGCCCCAGGTGCCCGATGCTCGCCCGTGGGCGGGTCTTTCCGCCCCTCCCTGCGCGAGACCGTCCTCCCGGCCTCCTTCTTGGCTTTTCAGCTTTTGCCCAGCGGACGAATTGGGGCCGGCGCTCATGCTTGCACTAGGAGGAAAATTCCTCAAAAGTGCTCAAAGTATAGCAGGGCAAAACCGCGTCCCCGGCGCTTCCGGCGACGCTTGCTCGAAACTCTACCAGTCGGGCGCCACGGATTCCCGCCACTTCCTTCTGGCAAGAGCAGAGTCTCACGCCCGGCGTATTAGGTAGTCGGCGCGCCGGCAAGCTTACGAAGCTTGTCACCGCCCTCCGCTGCGAGCCATTGTTCCAGCGACTTTAGGCGCGGTAGCCTTCGACGCAAGTCCGGTATGTTGGCACGCCAGCCGTCGCGCGCGGCAAACTCCATTCCTGCAACAATCCATTTTGCGAGGTCGGGATGTTGCTGCTCAAGGACCTGCAAGGGGATTTGGCTATACTCGATCGGGCGATCTAACGTTCTTCCAAATGCTTCAGCGATCTGCGAAAACCTTACGCTGTCCGCCCCAAGTTCAATAGCCTGGCCGATATACTCGGCTCTTTCGCGAAAAACCAATGCGGTAAAGGCGCCGATGTCATCGACAGCTATCACCTGCGTGCGAAGATCGGCGGGGAAAAAGTAGAGTAGTTTCCCCACCGCAACCCCATTCTGTGGCATAAGGAAATTTTCCATAAAGGCGACGGGACGCAGAATCGTCGCCGGAAGAGAGATCGCACGAATATGCTTCTCGATGGCCCACTTCGATTCCCACTGTTTGATTTTCGCGTCCCGCTCAGCCCCGGCAACTGACGTATAGACTAAATGCTTCACATCATGAGACTTTGCAAGATCTGCCAGCAGGATTCCTTGCCGGATCTCGTCCTCTGTCGTGAAACCAGGTTGGCCGGGCATCTCAGTCAACTGTACGGAGAAGACACCATAAGCATTTTGCATGGCGGACTCGACGCTGGGCCGATCGTCCAGGTCACCAGCAACGACTTCGATACCGCTTTGGGCTAAAGCAGAGGCTGGCGCGCTCGACGGGTTACGAACCAGCGCACGGACTTTCCATCCATCTGAAAGCAAGTGCCGGGCCACGGCACCGCCCTGATTGCCGGTTGCACCGGTCACGAGAATGATTTGATCTCTCATTTGTTCAGCTCCTTCGATCGTGTGTTGAAGCTCATTACTGTGTCCGGCGCCGTTGTCGAATGCAAACGATGGACAATGACGATAACTCGCGTGTTAAGCCCAGGAAATCAGCGCGTGGAGAAGGTCACGGTCCGGTCCGCAGAACCAGCCGCAATGGCCAAACCAGCACAATCAGCATCGCGATCGCAAAGCATTGCGGCAGCAGAAAAGACAGTTGGTGAACCGACCAGGGTCGCCAGGCAATAAGGAAGATCATGGCCAACAGCCCCCACGCTGCATACAAGCGAGTCCGTGGTACCAAAAGGCCGACACTGCAAAGGCACTCTATAACCCCCGAACCATAGAACACCCAGTATGGCTGCCCTGACTCGATGTAGTAGTTGAGGAACGGCGGATAACTGAAAAGCTTGAATACTCCCGCAGATCCGAGTAACAACGCCACGCAGACTGCAATTACATGTCCTGTGCGCGCTATCAGAACGGCTCGGTTTTGTTGTCTGGACTCCATGTCATTCCCCTTTCCGGTTTGAATATTGATATACAAAATATCATTACAAATGTCAATACAATAGAACATTACAGAATTGTTTCTGGCAATGATAACCTGATTAGGTCAAGGAAGGATCTCGGATTGCCCACCAAGGCGAAAACACCTCTGGACTATCTCGGCGAGCGTGGCGAACTCGTCCCCGTACAGGCCCGCCTGCCCAGAGAACTCGTGGATGGCGTAAAGGCCCGTCTGCAGAAACACAATATGACCTTCACCGAGCTCGTTCGCGCCGCCTGCCAGTGGTATCTGGAATGCCCTGATGCTGCGATTGCAGAGACAAAGAAGCGCGCAGGTCGTAGCGACAGCCAAAGCGCCTAGACCCAACCGGCTCTCACTCAACGCCCGAGCGAAATCCAACTCCAGGTTTCTTCGGTTTAATGAATCGAGTGGCAAGGAAGAATTTGCCCGAGTGCGGTAAAACTTCCTCCGAAACTAAGGAATCGCCCGAGCAAGGCTCCGTTTTTTATTTTTCGGCAAAAAAGTTGCAGGGTTATCGGATGGCCGTTGGCATCCAACTACCAGAGTTGGAACTACCGGGAGTCAACCAATTATGAAGAAACCATTAGTGACCATCGAGAATTGGGCGGTCGTTCAAAGGGCGGTCGCTCTGAATTATGAGGAACTGCAACCCGGCAAGCACTTGATGGGCAAGGTCGCCGGTCATACAAATCTTCCCAATGCAGAATTCATCTACACCTCGCCAATCCTGAGCGTTGATGTCGACGAGGGGAGGGTTGAGACGCGCAACACGGTGTACCAGCTCGGTAAAGCCAGCGACGCCTACAGGACCTGGGAGTGCGAGCAAAAGGTGCATGCGACCGCTTAATCTCGGCCCGGTTGATGAAGCTCCGCGCGCGCTCTCACGTGCTGAAGTCCGAGAGTCCATGGAGCGGGTTCAACCCATCGAGAGAGCTACTCTGCCCGCAACGCGTTAACCGGATCGACAGTTGCCGCCCGCCGCGAAGGCAAATAGCAGGCAAGGTACGCGATCACCACAACCAGCACCGTAATCGTCGCGTAAGTCAGCGGATCGACCGAGCTCACATTGAACAGCAGCGACGACATCAACCGCATCGTGATGAACGCAGCCACCAATCCGCAGACCACGCCGATGCCGGTGAGCAACATCCCCTGCCGCACAAACAGCGCAATCAACGACTGCCGCTGCGCCCCCAGCGCCATGCGAATGCCAACTTCCCGCGTCCGCTGCGCCACCGAATATGAGATCACGCCGTAAATTCCAACGATCCCCAGCAACAGCGCCATGCTTCCTGCGATGCAGAGCATGACCAGGGTGAACGAGGTGCGCGCCATCGATTTTCTCGAGAACTCGCCGAGAGTCGATGTATAGGCCAGCGGCACTTCGGCATCTACCGCCCAAACTCGCTGCTGCACTTCACTGATAAAAGCCTGCGAACCCGCGCGCGGGCTGCGGATGGCGAATGCGATCCACCGCCGCAGCATCTGCTTCTCTCCTTCGAAGTTGTCACCCATCACCGGCCAGTAAACGGTAGTTGGCGCTGGCTTATCGACGCCGTCATAATGCACGTCCTGGACAACTCCAATAATCTCGCGCCAGTCGTCGGTGCTTCCGACCCGTACTCTCTTGCCCAGCGCATTGCCCGCATCATGCCAATATTCGCGCGCGAAGTTTTCCGAGATGATCGCAACCGGGCGCTTGTCATAGGTATCGGTCCAGGTAAGATCGCGGCCGGCTACGATGCGCGTGCCCAGCGTCGCGAAGAACCCCGGCGAAATATTGACGAATCGCCGTATTGGCGGAATTTCGCCATCTTTATAAACGTGGTCCTGCGCATAGAGCAGATCGTTCGAGTCATTTCCGTCCATCGGGATCGCGCTCGAGAAGCTGACCGAGGAGACGCCGGGAATGGCCGCGAGTTTGTCCAGGATGTCCTGTTCCATATGGACAACCTTCTCGCGTTGAGTATCTGGTATCTGCGCCTCCGGAATCACAAATCGAAACGTCTCGACAGCGGCCGGCTCAACAAACCCCGGAGAGACATGCATCAGCGCCACAAAGGTGCGGATCATCAGCCCCGAGCAGATCAGCAGCACCAGCGCCAGCGCAACCTGCACCACGACCAGCGCCTTGCGCGTACGGTGCCGCTCGCGCCCTTGGCTCTGCGAACGCCCTCCTTCGCGGAGTGTGGCATTCAGTCCCTGGCCGGCATAGCGCACGACCGGAACCAGGCCAATCAGCAGGCTGACCACCAGCGCCAACCCCAGAGTGAAGAGCAATACCGGAAGATCGATGCCAATCTCGTTGATGCGCGGAAGTCCGTTTGGCGCAATAGCGACCAGAACCCGCAGAGCGCCGTAAGCTAGCCCCAGCCCGATCACGCTGCCCGCAAACCCCAGCAGAGCGCTCTCGTAGAGCAGCTCGAGCGCAATTCGTCCCCGCCCTGCGCCCAGAGCGGAACGGACCGCCAACTCCTGGCGCCGTCCCTCAACCCGAACCAGCAGCAGGTTCGCCACGTTGGCGCAGGCAATCAGCAGCACCACGGCGATCGAACCCATCAACACCCAAAGCATGTTGCCGATGTCTCCGACCACGTCGTTCTTCAACGGACGCAGGTTCGGATGAATCTGCACCTTCTCAAATATGGCGGCGCTAAAACCCTCCGGCGCGGGAAAGCTCCGCACGGAAATGGGCAACAGCCGCGCCATATCTGCGCTCGCCTGCTCCATCGTCACACCCGGCTTCAGCCGTGCCAACGCGCGATAGCTGAAATTGCCCAGCTTGGTCTTGCTGCGGTCCCACTGCATCGGCAGGAACAACGCATCGTCGTCACGGTCAAGGAAGTGAAATCCCTGCGGCAAAACACCGATGATCTGCCGCGGCTTGCCGTCCACGTTGAGCGTCTGCCCGATCACCGAAGTCGCGCCACCAAACTTCTTCTGCCAGTATCCATAGGAGAGCAACACCGTCTGCGGCGCGCCCGCCGTGTCATCCTGTCGCGTAAATAACCGTCCCACCACCGGAACTACGCCTAGCAAAGGCAGCGTGCCGTCGGTAACATCCAGCCCCTGTACATGCTCGGGTTCGCCTGCCCCTGTCACACTGACCGAATCGCCGTTGTAGACACCGATGTCCTGCAAGGTGGTGTTCTGCTCGCGGTCGATAAAGTAAATCGACGGCGACATATTCAGGTCTTTGATGTTGATCCCCGGCGCGCTGTGCCACACACCGATCAACTCTGAAGCGTGAGGATATGGCAGTGGCTTCAGCAGCACACCCTCGACCACGCTAAATATTGCCGTATTCGCGCCCACGCCAATCGCCAGCGTGAGCAGCGTGATGGCGGTAAACATCGGCGCGCGGCCCAGCCTTCTGACCACCTGTTTGAACTGATCGAGAACCATCGCCATCTGCCCCACCTCCCGCGTAGTTGCGTGCTGTTTGCTACGTCTCTCCCGTGAGTATGGTTCCAGCGGACCGGAGGAATTCGCTACCGCGACCGCTCAGGTCTAATTTGCGAGATGTTTCTGATAGCCTTGAAATTTAGCCGGAGTAGATCCACCATGCCAGAACAAAGGGCACGTAAATACCACCAGGACCGGGTCGCCGGGACCCTTCGCGACGAAATCACCGCCATGATCGAGGGCCAGCTCTCTGACCCGCGCATCGCCTTCGCCTACGTCAGCCAGGTTGCACTCAACCCCGGCGGCAAGTCGGCCCTCGTCTACATCACCGTCGACGGCGGCGAAAAGGAAGAAGAAGAAACCCTCGCCGCGCTTATGGCCGCCCGAGGCTACATCCGCCACGAACTGCTCGAGCGCACCGGCAAGCGGCACATCCCGGACATCAGCTTCCACATCGACCGCTCCGAAAAGATGAAGGCCCGCATCGACGAACTCATGGGTCGCAAACGCCAACGCCCCAAGCCCGCCGCCGAATCCTCGACCGCCGTCGAAACATCCAACGCAGGTGCTCCGGCTTCGCAACCGGAGTCTCAAACGACAGGTCTTCGTCGTTGAGAGGGAAACTAACCTGAGGTTCCTTCGTCTCTCTTCGTCAGGAGACGCGATGTTGGGTTTGGGTTCCGATAATCGAAATGCAAGCCATTTGTCGCTCCTCGTATACTCACTTGTAGCAACTCATCACTACGGTGCCCGGTAGTGTTTGTTCCAGCTGGCCAACCCGAAACCAAACCTCACACCTACGAAGGAACATTGGATCATCCCGAAGCGAGTTCTTGGAGTGCAGTGTTTGACCGCCTGGGCGTGGCCGCAGGTCAGTTGACGATCGAAGGCGCTTTCCTCTCCGTGAATGACCGCCTCTGCGAAATCCTTCGTCATCCCAGGACTGATTTGCTGGGCAAGAATTTTCGGGAGTTCCTTCAGTCTGCAGGGGCGCCATCCGAATTCGAGACAGCCGTTAGCAGGCTGATAGCCGGGGAGATAGCTCGCCATTCGGCCCAGATGACGGCTGACAGTTCCGACGACAGCGGCCTTCTCTGGTTCGACATAACTTTCTCTTCAGTATTTGATAGGGATGGCACTTCGCCCCGGGCACTGACCTTAGTGGCGAACGATCTTACGTCCCTCAAGCTCGCAAAGAAGGAGCTGCACGACTCGGAGCTGGCGCGCGACGAACTCAGCCGTAAGCTGCTGAATGCCCAGGATGCCGACCGTACCAGGATCGCCAGAGAGCTTCACGACGACATCGGCCAGTCCCTCGCCGTGCTCAAGATCCAGATGCTTCGCGCCGGACAGCCAGTTTCCGGACACCCCGGACAAAGGCATGCCGACCTGATAGAGCTCGCAGGGAAGCTGGACGCAATCACTCATAAAGTGAGTCGCCTTTCGCACGGCCTGCATTCGTCCGCGCTCGAATTCCTTGGCCTGGCCGCGGCAGTACAGAGCCATTGCCTCGAGTGCTCCCAGCAGCTGCGGATCCCGATCGACTGTCAGTGCGACCGCGTCCAGAAAAAGCTCGACGGCATCATGGCGCTGTCCTTCCTGCGCGTGGTCCAGGAGGCCTTGCACAATGTCGCAAAACACAGCCGCGCAAAAAACATCACGGTACGGCTCACCGGTTCAGACCATCAGCTCAGCTTGGAAATCCGCGACGACGGCGTAGGATTCGATATGGAAACCGCAAGGCTCGCCGCCGGACTCGGCCTGATCAGCATGCGCGAAAGGATCCACCTGATCGGAGGCGAGTTCGAGATCGTCTCCAGCCCAGGAAATGGCACGAGAATAAAAGCGCACGCGCCAATCGCCCAGGAAATCGGTTAGGAACACCGTGTATAACTAAGGGGCGGGTTGCCGTTGAGATCGATGCAGAATAAAGGGCCTTGCATGCGTTTATGTAGCCGATTCCACACCCATCAGACAAAGGATTCTCGAATGATCAGACGCCTGGCATCAATTCTCGGAATGCTCGCGCTCGCCGCCCCATTGGCGCTCGCGCAAACCTCCACCTGGGTCCCGGACAAAGCACATAGCGGAGTCGACTTTTCCATCCTGCACCTGAGCCTTACCAAGGTTCGCGGGCACTTCGGCAATATAGGCGGCACCATCGTCTGGAACGACGCGGATATCACCAAGTCCACCGTCAACGTCACCATCGATGTCACCACTGTAAGCACCGGCGTGACCCAACGCGACAACGACCTTAAGAGTCCAAAGTTCTTCGATGCGACGCAGTTCCCGACGGCAACTTTCGTCAGCACCAGCGTCAGCAAGAGCGGCACTGGCCTCACGGTCTCAGGCAATCTTACCTTGCACGGCGTGACCAAGCCCGTGGTCCTGCAGGTGGATGGTCCCACCGGGCCCGTCAACGGAATGGACAAGAAGCCGCACGCCGGCTTCTCCGCGACGACAACTCTCAAACGGACCGACTTCGGCATCGCGACCGGTTTCCCGACAACTGTGGTGGGCGACGACGTGGCCCTGACCATCGACCTCGACGTGGCGAAACAGTAAGCGACGCGCGGGTGGATGCGACTGACCCGCAATCCCTCCAACGAAGCTCGTCATATCCGGGATGACTGCGACGGACGCGAACCAATACGCGTCCGTCAGTCCTGTTAGTTTCTATTGTCGCCAGATCGCCATGCGATAAGCGAACGCCCTCAGTTCGCGGCAATCTCCCTCCTCCAGGAGTCGGCGTTCGCGTGAAACTACGCCGCGACCAGGAATTCACTCTCATCGCATCGATTTTGAGGAGATATAAGATTCTCCCGGATTTGCGAGAATATCTCCATGAGCGAAGCAAGCATCTCCCATTACCGCAACCTCGAAAAGATCGGCGGCGGCGGCATGGGAGTCGTCTACAAAGCTGAGGACATCGTCCTCGGCCGCTATGTCGCGCTCAAGTTCTTACCCGATACCTTCGCCAATGATCACGCCGCCATGGAGCGTTTCCGTCGCGAGGCGCGCGCGGCTTCGGCATTGAACCATCCCAACATCTGCACCATTCACGAGATCGCCGAAGCCGACGGCCGGCTCTTCATCGCCATGGAATTCCTCGACGGCGAAACCCTGAAGAGCCTCATCCAAAGCGGCCCCCTACCCCTCGAAAAGCTGCTCCAAATTGCCATCGACATTACCGACGCCCTCGACGCCGCACATGAAAAAGGAATCATCCATCGCGATATCAAGCCGGCCAATGTCTTCGTGACCCGGCGAGGCAGCGCCAAGATCCTGGACTTTGGTCTGGCGAAATTGGTGCCCCACAAAGAGCTCGCCTACGACTCGCCGCAATCCCGGGCCGAATATCTTCAGCTCACCGACGGCCTCGGCGCCGCTCTAGGAACCGCGGCTTATATGTCTCCCGAACAGGCCCTGGGCAAGCCCCTCGACCAACGCACCGACCTCTTTTCTTTCGGCATCGTGCTCTATGAAATGTGCACCGGCCAGTCTCCCTTTTCCGGAGACACCACCGGAGAGCTTCTGATCTCGATCGTTCAACAGGTTCCGGTCATACCGGAACGACTGAACCCAGACATCCCTACGGGACTCGCCGGGATCATCGAACTGTGTCTCGAGAAAAACCCCGAGTACCGCTATCAGCACGCGTCGGAAATCCGCGCCGACTTGAAGCGCCTGCAACGCGACTCGGCGGCGGAGACTGTGCCGCATTCTGTACCATCACGCATCGATGGATCGGCGCATGCGGTTTCAACCTCGTGGAAGGTCGCTGGCGCTTTCACCGCGAACAAATCGGCGGAGACAAGCAGCCCGCCCGCATCAGGCCGCCCAGCTCTTCGTAGCCACTGGGTAGCTCCACTCGCGGCTATAACGGCAGCTGCCCTTATAGCGCTGATTTACTACTGGACCCGCCCCCAACCGCTGCCGAGTGTCACAAACTACATCCAGCTCACCCACGACGGCGAAGCGAAGATACTGAAAGCCACCGATGGGCTACGCCTTTATTTCGGCATGGGGAACCAAGCCTCAATGAGGATCGCGGAAGTATCTGTCTCGGGTGGCGAACCGATTTCGATCACCGCCCCGTCAGCGGGTCTGACTCCTCAGAGCGTCTCTCCCGACGGAGCTGAGCTTCTCGCCCTTGACGGGTCAGGAAATCTTTGGAGTTTGCCAACACTCGGTGGTTCGCCTCGCCGATTGGGCTCCGCTGTCGCGCAGGACGCGGCCTGGTCTCCCGATGGCAAGATGCTGGCTTACGCCGAAGGAAGCGAATTGTTTCTCGCCAGAAATGATGGAACAGAGTCCCGAAAGTTGGTTTCACTCAACGGCCGAGGCTTCTATCTGGCGTGGTCACCGGCGGGAGACAAGCTGAGGTTTACGCTCAACGATAAGAAGACCCGGGGAAATTCACTCTGGGAGGCCTCGACCCAGGGGACAAATCTGCACCCGTTGTTTCCCGGGTGGCACGATCCTCCAGACGAATGCTGCGGGAAATGGACGGCAGACGGAAAATACTTCGTTTTCCAATCTCGGGGGCAAATCTGGGCTGTCTCCGAAAACAGGTCCTTTCCTTACTTATCCGCGAACAAACCCTTCCAGCTGACTTCCAGTCCGCTAGGCTTGTTCACCCCTCTTCCCAGCAAAGATGGCAAGAAACTTTTCATAGTAGGCCGAAGTTACCGCGGCGAGCTGGAGCGCGCCGAACCCGGGTCGGCTCAGTTGACGCCTTTTCTCTCCGGCATCTCTGCTGAAGACGTCATATTTTCTAAAGACGGCAAGTCGGTGGCCGACGTCTCTTACCCCGAGGGCATCCTCTGGCGAAGCAAGCTGGACGGTAGCAATAAGTTACAGCTCAGCTCCCCTCCCCTGGTTGCGGCGTTGCCGCGCTGGTCGCCTGATGGCAAAGAGATCATTTTCTATAACTACATTGTCGGCAAACCAGCAAAGATCTACATGGTCGCAGCCGACGGCGGCAGCCCACAGCAAATACTGCCCGATGATCCCGAGCCTCAGCAGGATCCCGATTGGTCGCCGCACGGGGACAAGATCATCTTCGGAGGCGTACCGACAGACAGCAATTCATCCCTCCGTGTCCTCGATTTGAAATCCCATAGTGTTTCCGAGCTGCCGGGCTCCCGAGGTCTGTACTCGCCCCGTTGGTCGCCGGATGGCAGGTTCATCGTGGCAATGCCGATTGACGGGATGAGCTTGGTGCTCTTTGACTTCCAGACTCAGAAATGGTCGCAACTCGCCAAGGTAATCGCTGGCTTTCCTAACTGGTCAAGAGACGGACAATACGTTTACTTCTTGCGGCCACTGGACCATCCAGCCGTGATGAGAGTTCGGATCGCCGACCGCGAGCTGGAACAGGTTTTGGACCTGACGAGCCTGCCAACTGTGGGCAACATCGGCCCCTGGCTGGGACTCGACCCGGACGATTCCCCGCTTGTATTGAGAGATACCGGAACCCAGGATATCTACTCCCTGGATTGGCAATCAGCCGAATCAGCGCAATAACCCGCCCGTCCCTGCAACATCGTGGCTTCACTACTTGCCGGAATCTTCATACGCCGTCGAGATCGGCAGAAAGACCCGAACCGTAGTGCCGTGATCTTCCCCATCATTCTTGCTCTGAATCTCGATCTGTCCCCCATGGCCCTCGACAAACTGCTTCGCGACAAACAAACCGATGCCGGTGCCCACCGTAGTACGGGTCGAGAAAAACGCTTCGAACACTCTAGGTAGAACGTCGGGCGCAATCCCGGCGCCGTTATCCTGAACAGTCAGCGCGATGCCATCCCGTGGGGGCATCGCATCTTCCACGGAGATGGATAAGACCCCGCCATCTGGCATCGCATAGATCGAGTTAGTGATCAGGTTCGAGATCACTTGCATCATCTCCCCACGGCGCATCACAACCTTCCTTGATGAATCGAGCGCCGTTCTGATCTCAATGCCGTTAGCCGTACACCGCGGGCCGTAAATAGTGATGGCGTGCAATGCCATCTCCGTCATCGAAGCTCTGCTCGCCGCTGCATGTTCGCGGTAATAGCCCAGAGTCTGTTTAGCAATGTGCGAGACACGGCCAAGCTCAATTTCCGCAGAGTCCAGGTAGCTCACGCCATCCGGATCGGTGATCATCGGACGCAGCAGGTAAAGCAGGTTCGTCACCCCTTCGAGGGGATTGTTGATTTCATGAGCGATCGTGGCCGCCATGCGGCCGGTCGCCGCAATCTTCTCGGCTTGCAACAAGGATTGTTCGATCCGCCTGCGACCTGAGATATCGCGAAGGATCTTTGACGCCCCAATGACGTTGCCCAGTTCGTCTTTCACCGGGGAAACGGTAACTGAGACATCGATTAGTTTGCCGCTCTTGGTAACGCGCACGGTTTCAAAGTGCTCGACACGTCGTCCGGCACGAATGCTTTCAATGATCGTCTTCTCGTCGGAATGGAGGTGCTCCGGAATAAGCTTGAGAATCGAAGCGCCAATCATCTCCTCTGCCGAATAACCGAACAGGCGCGTCGCAGCCCCATTCCAGCTCGTGATGGTGCCGTTCAGGTCTTTGCTCAGGATCACGTCCTCGGAAGATTCAACGATCGCCGCCAACTCGCCGAGGTGCTTAGCGCTTTCTCTAAGAGCTTCCTCGGTCTTTTTGATCCGAGTAACATCGCGTACCGCGCCGAGAATGTGCGCGCCTGATCCATCAGGCTGCGATTGAAGCCGCCCGTTCACTTCGATGTAACGCTCGTTGTTGTTCGGAAGATGGATGATTCCCTCGAAATGGAATCCCTCGCCTTTTTTGAGGCTCGCTTCCATAGTTTCCCGAAAGCCTTCCCGGTAGTCGGAGTGCGCAACTTCGCGCAGAAATTCAGCGCTACTCAAAGAGCCCTGTTCGCGCGTCCGTCCGAAGATCTCGTACATTCGATCGTTTTCCCACCTCGCCCGGTCCTGGGCAGGGTCCCAAACAAAGATTCCCACCTCCGCAACCTCGGTCGCCAGCTTCAGCCTCGCTTCGCTCTCGCGAAGTCTCTGCGCCCCCTTTACGATTTCGGTCGTGTTGCGGTATGCGTCATATATGCCCGCGATCACTCCGTTCTCATAGACTGGGATGAGTGAATAGCTCCAATAGTGCTCCTCGGTCACTCCGTTCAGCAGGATCGGAATGAACATGTTGTCTCGTACCGGCGTCTCTCCCCGGTAGAAACAACCTTCCAGGTCGGCGCTCACCAAATCCCATGCTTCATGAAAAACACTTCGATAGAGGCGGCCGAGCGCATTGGGATGCTTTCCCATCAAAGTGGGGATCCCTGCATCGTTGTACAGGAAGACCATCTCCGGACCCCACGAGACGATCGTTGGAAATGGCGAATGCAGCATCAAATTGACGGTCGCGATCAGTGTCTCGGACCACTCTTCGATCGGCCCCAATGGTGTCGCATCCCAGTTATGCGCACGAATGCGATCGGCCATCTCACTATCGCCGGTAATTAAAGCTCTTGCTCGTTCTATGGGAGTGGATGAGTTCATGGATAAGGGGCTCGGCCAGCGTGCGACATCCGGGGAAAAATGAAAAGCCTCGCTCATTTAAATCATAGTAGCGGGTGGCACGGAGCTACGATTTTTCTTAATAAGGCGAAAGGCCATCCCCGCATCTCCGGTGCGCTTCAGCGAAAGCGTCGCCCAGATTGATTTCTCATCGTTGGAGACCCTTCCGGTGAGTTTTGGACGAGACGAACCCTCCACCCATGGGCAATATCGGACCATGCCTGGGCCTCGATCCGACGATTCCCTTGCTTTTACTCAAAGATGCCGGGACGCAGGATATCTACTCTCTAGATTGGGAACTACCCGAATCTGCGCATTGATCGGCCCATACAGGTTCATTCCCGGCCCTCACCGCAACTCTGCTATCACGGTTATAGCTGCGCGTATTCCTTCTTCGCTTCGGCGACTATGGGAAGGTTTGCGTCAGCATTCTTCCATTCCGTAAAGAAGACGTCATAGGCCTTCTTCGCATTGGTCTTGTCACCAGCCATAGCATAAGCACGGCCCATGCCGAGAAGAGACAAGCCATACGGACTACCGATGAGATAAGCCTGGCCTTTTAGACGCGTCGCCTCCTGAAATGAGGCAATGGCATTCGCAGGGTCCTTCAGCTGCAGATACGCAAGACCTCGCATATAAGGAGCAAAGGAGGCCGCATCGTGCGCCCGCACATGTTCAAGATAGGCAAGCGCCTGCTTCGGGTCGCCGGCCTTGAGTGCCAGCCAGCCGCGAGACTGCGGCACGAAGAGTTCCTGCACCAGCGTGTCTTGCGGGAACCGTTTTTCGAGAGCCGAAAGCGCCTCGGAGGCTTGCTTCGCTTCGTTGCATTGAGCCAGTGTCGTGGCTGCGGCGATCTGGGTGACTTTGCCGTTATCCAGTTGCAAGGCGTGCTTTGCAACTCCGGCTGCATCGAAACATTCATCGACCATCCAGCCTGCCGCCGCCGCGGCGAGCAAACCGCTGGCCTGGGCATCATTCGCTTTGACGCTCGCCGCCTGATCGGCCGCACGAAGCAGGGTCGTCTTCGCGAGCTGAATCTCGCCAAGTTGCGGATATAAACTGCCCAAAGTAGCGGTTACCGCAGATTGGTCGGGACGCCCCGCCGTTTCGGCCACAATGCGCTGCACGCTGTCCCACTTACCCTGCACCGCGTAATATTGCAGCTCGATCGCCAGCAGGCTGGTCCCACTCAAACCGAGACGGGCAGCTTCCGCGATATACTTTTCGGCTTCGGCCGGTTGATCCAGAGTAGTTCCGGTCGCAACTCCATTTTCGAGCGCGATAGCATCATCCGGCTGCAGTTCGAGGGCCTTGCGATTGGCGGCGGCGCTCTTCTCAAGCTCGCCGTTTTGCAGGTAGAAAACGCCGATGTTGATAAAGTTGTCGATCTGCAGGGGATATTCCTGGGTGGCGACCTGCAGAGTCTCAATGCTCTTATTCAAATCGCCGATCACCGAGGAGTAGTAGTGCCCGGCAATATAAAGCTTCTCCCGCTCGCTCACATTCCCGCTAAGCTCGTAGGCCTTGGTGAAATATTCGCTCGCCTTGGTGACCTGGGCGGTGTTCAGGTAAAGCACGCCCATACGCGCCCAGGCCATCGCCAGCTTCGGGTCGAGCTCCACCGCCCGCTTGTAGTGGTCCATCGCTTCGGGGATATCGTTCCCCTTCTGATGTGCCTCATCGCCAAGAGCGTAAGCCCGGAACGCCTCAAGCGAAGGCGTCGTTGCCTGACCGAAGGGAGCATTCAGCCGTTGGATGCTGGAGAGACTCTCACCCAGTTTGGCGCGCATCGCCGTCGTGACCTGATTCAGCGCGTCCAGCACGTGCTCCTTGTCGGGCGCAGTCGCCTCTTCACTCGCAATATCGTCGCCGCTGGCGGTGTTCTGAGCGCCGAGTGTAATGAGATATGCCTTGCCCAGCGGAGCAATCGTTCCCGTCAGGATCGCCTTGATGCCCTCTCGCTCGCCGATCTCCCTGGCAATTTGCGGCGTAATGGTCTCATCCTGCTTGCGCCCGAGATACTGCAGGCTCTGCCGAAGGTGCTGCTGGCTCACAATATCCAGCACCGGAGACTGGCCAAGTTGCACGCGAAGTGCCTGATCCAAAGTGGAATCGAAAACCGGATCGCCGGTCTTGTTGATGAAGTCGGCGACAATGATGGCGTCTTTCAGCGCCTTGGGTTTCGTCGCCGAATCCGTAGCCGCGGGAGCGGTTGCCGCAGATTCCTGGCTGGCCTTACCACCTAAACGCCCGCGCAGCAAAAAGAATCCGCCCGCCAGCACCACAACAGCCAAAGCCCCGCCAACCATCAATCCGGTTTGGGACTTCTGCGGTGCAACTGCCGCCAGAGGAACGGGACCTGATGCCGCCGGAACCGACGAAGCAGACGTCGGCTTGACGGCGGATGAAGACGTAGAGGAAGTCGAAGACGAACTCTGAGCCGCCTCAAGATCGGCCAAAAGGTCCTCAGCGCTCGCATAGCGCTGCGTCCTGTCCTTGGCCAGCAATTTTCCAATAATCGGATCGAGCGCGCGCGGCATCGCCGGATTGACGCTGCTCACCGCCGGTGGGTCTTTCATCAGCAGCGAAGCGAACACCTCCGCCGTGCTCCGGCCCCCAAAAGCCGGCTCGCCGGTCGCCATTTCATACAGAACGCTGCCCAGGCTGAACAAGTCGGTACGCGCATCGAGTGGGTCGCCCTTCGCCTGCTCCGGAGACATATAGGCAGCGGTCCCAACCGTCGACCCCGGAATCGTAAGGTCTGTAGCCCCGCCGGTCGCCGTCTCGGTATCGCCCGGTAATCCAAAGAACCTTGAGTCGGGCGACGCTTCTAGCCCCTGTTTCTTCGCCAGGCCAAAATCAAGGATCTTCAATTGCTTCCGGTCACGCCCGCTGTCCACCACAAATAGATTGGCCGGCTTGATGTCCCGATGAACAATGCCCTTGGCATGTGCCGCGGCCAGCGCGCTCGCCGCCTGCTGTCCAAATGCGAGTACCTCAGAAGCAGAGAGTCGATGATGGCTGAGAAACAGCTTAAGCGTCTCTCCGCGGAGCAACTCCATCACCAGGTAAGGGCGTCCGTCCTGCTCGCCCACATCGTGAATCGCACAGATATTCGGATGGTTCAGAGTCGCCGCCGCGCGCGCCTCGCGAAGAAAGCGCCCATGCGAGAGATGGGTCGCCGAGTGTGGCGTGCCCGCCGGAGTAGGACTCCCGCTCCCCGCGTCCGAGTTAAGGAAACTGTCCGAGACTACCTTGAGAGCGACTTCGCGCTCCAGCCGCGTATCGACGGCGCGAAAAACCACACCCATGCCGCCGGCGCCAATCTTCTCAACTATTCTGTAAGGACCAAAGACAGTATCAGCAGCGATCGTCATACCCGTCCGAAAAGTTCTTGATTTATGTCCCAGTTAGGGACCTGCATATGTGCAGCCGGGGTTCAGTCGAGTGTACACGCGTGCAAGGGATGCTGACGAGCATCTTAGCAACGACGCCGAAGCCGGTGTCGGCCGCGAACAGTTCCTCGGGCCACGCCAGTCTTCCGTGCCGTTTCTCATGAAACGGGCATCTTGTCGCGGTGCAGGATTCGAAACCCAACAACCTATTTCTTAACGGCCTCGCCGAAGACGCGCAGGAAGTTCCCGCCACCGATCTTTCCGATCTCGTCTGGGGTGAAGCCGGCCTTTAACATGGCATCGACCACGACATAGTAAAACCCGGCGGTTTGATCCTGCCATGCTTGGTTGGTTCGCTCGCCGACACGCGCACGCTGCGAACCAGGCCCAGGACCTCCGGGAGGAGGGCCTCCCGGAGGAGGTCCACCGGGACCACCGGGGCCGGAACCGCCAGGGCCAGAGCCTCCAGGCGGAGGGCCTCCGACGCGTGGGCTCGGCTGGGTGAGCTTGGTGTCCGTTCCGATGCACACATGATCGACCCCGATGACATCGACGAGCGCCCGGATATTCCGCGCGTAGTCCAACGGCGTGTCGGCGAGGTGCGTCCAGACACCGACCAGCCCCCCCGCATGGGCGACGATTGTGGCCTGCTCTTTGCTGATCAGTCTTGGCCGCATCATCTGCGCCATGGACGGATTGCTCCCCAACTGCGTGTCCAGACCCGTGTGAGAGATGATGACCGGCCGGGTCGTGACCTTGAGCGCGGCCTCCGTGGTCTGCATATTGGCGTGAGCAAGATCGACGAGCATGCCCAGTCGATTGCATTCCTTGATGACGGCCGTCCCGAATGGGGTCAATCCGCCATAGCGCGGAGGGTTGGTGTAAACGTCGCCCAGCGGCACGGAGGCGTCGCTGTCGTGAAGCAGCCCGAAGTGCCGCAAGCCCCGCTGATAGGCCTCTTCCACCCGCTCAAGATGGCCTTGCAGGAAGTGGGCGCCTTCGACTGCCTGGACGACCGTCGGCTGGCCGTTCTTATGGGAGGCAAGAATGTCAGCCGGAGTGAGGGAACGCTTCATGCCGTTGCGCTTCAGTTGCCGATCCATCGATGCCAGCCCCTTAAGAAAGCGGTCGTAGGCATCGCCGGGCTGGTAGTCGGTCGCAAAGGTCATGCAAATGGCGGAGAGGCCCGACCGTTTCATTTCGCCGGCCAGATCGATATCCGGGCCGGGCATTTCGGCGGCGGTGAGGGGAACGTCGATGTGATTGTGGGTATCGATCCCGATCGTCGTCGCGACGATGTCGGCTACGCGAGGATCCGTCACATCTGCCGCCCAGCCTAAGCGGGGACGCAGGATGATGGCCGCAACTGCCGCCATGCCAACCCCGGAGAGAAACTGCCGCCTTGAACCGCTTGTCTGAAATTCCATCAAAGTTCTCCATCGACGTGAACGGTACCTGCAGGAAGATTGGTCGGTAACGCTGTGCCGTTTCTTGATCCTTGCATTCTTCGATCATCGGATCCCTTAACCTGCAGCTCCGGCCGCACGTTGGAAAGTCGCTACACCCCGCATTACGATCAGGAAGATAAGGGTGACCGCGATCAACAGGATTCCGGAGCCTCCAAGGGCAGCCGTGATTCCAACCATAGGAATCAGCTTGCCGAGCGCCAGACCTCCCAGCGGCATGCCTGCTCGAAAAGCAAGGTTGTAGACACTCATCACCCGGCCGCGCATCTGTTCGGAGACGATCAGCTGAACCAGGGACAACATGAGCGATGCGGACGCCATGATCGCCACCCCGCTGATAAAGATCAACAGGCACGAGAGTGGAAGCGATCTGCTCATGGCGAAGCCGGCGATCGCGGCTCCCAGTGCCAGCAAGGCCAGTAAAGCGACATGCCCCTGCCCCTTCAACCGCCCGAAAGAGGCAACCATTAGCCCACCGACGACCGATCCCGCGCCCGAACAGATCAGAAGAACCTGATACGTTTGTGGGCCCCCGTGGAAGACCGTACGAACGATTACCGGCAGGAACCCGGTAAGAGAAAACCCGAGAAGCGTCGTGCTGAAAGCAAGAAGGACCAGTGCAGCCAATCCCTCACGCTGGCGAATGAACATCATCCCTTCGCTCATGCTCTTCAGAATCGTCTCTTTCGATCTTGCCGGCACGAATTTTATCTGGATCATCAAGAGCGAAACGATGACCGCAAGAAAGGAAACTCCATTCAATGCGAAGCACCAGGTGGCGCCAAGGGTCGCGTAGGCGAGACCTCCCAGGGTCGGCCCAAGGACGCGCGCCAGATTGAACTGAATCGAGTTCATGGCGATGGCATTGGACAGGTCGTCAGCGGTGACAAGCGTCGGCAGGAGAGCAGAGTACGCCGGGCCGCCGAACGACTGGCCCAGACCAACAACGAAAGACAGAGAGAGTATGTGCCAGACCCTTACCGTATGAGTAAAGAACAGTGCCGCAAGAACAAAGGCACAAGTCATCTGGATGTACTGGGAGGACAGCAGCATCTTCCTTCGGTCCATCCGGTCGGCAAAGACGCCCCCGACCAGCGAGAACAGAATGATCGGGAGCTGCCCGAGGAAAAGATCCAACCCCAGATAGAAGGCGTCCTTCGTAAGGTCGTAGACAAGCCAGCTCTGTGCGAACTGCTGAACAAACGTCCCAATGGTTGAGACACATGCCCCAATCCACATCAGACGAAAATCACGATGCCGAAACGCTCGGAATGTCCGGCTCAGGAACAACGTTGCGGACACTAGAGATCGGCCCCTTTGTCCTGACGAGCCAAAGTCCCGTCAGCCCGTCGAGGCAAAGGGTGACATCGAATCTTCTGGGAGGCTGGGTCAGATTTCTGCATGCAAGGGGCGCAAAGGTTCAGATGAAATTATCTGTGATCGGTCGCAAAATCGCCCAGGGAACGATCTGAATGTCTAAAAGTGTGCCTCGGCCGGTTCGCGTCAGTCGAGGATTACCTCCGGTTCACCCATCCTTCGGTCACGACTCCGAAGTCTCAGTCGACCCGAAACAATCAAAAACTCCGCAAAAGAAGCTCTCTGGCACTCGCCAGCACTTTCTCTCGCATCTCCGGCTCGGGCAGCATCCGGGCGATTTCAATTGCCCCGACCATCGTCGAAAAGATGGAAAAGAAAGCCCGCTCTTTGTCAGCATTTCGCCGGCCAGGCATAAACGGAAGCATGCGGCTCCTGTATTTCTTCAGCTCCTCAAAAATCCGGGGCTTCATCGCCTTATCAACCCTCGCCAACTCGGGCGCAAGAGCCGGCAACGGGCAACCGCGCTCGACATGGTCGCAATATTCCAGGCTCAAGTAGGTCTTCACTATGGCTTTCCAAGCCGCTTCGGGTCGGGACTGCTCGCCCGCATGAGCAAGGCGCTCGGCAATTTCCTCGAATGCCTCGCTCAGTGACTCCATGAGAAGCTCATCCTTGCTTCCGAAATGCTTGTAAAAACCACCGTGGGTCAAGCCGGCATCCCGCATAACAGCTGTAACTGCCGCGCCCGTTATGCCCTCCGCGCGAACGCGCCTTGACGCGTCTTTCACAATCTTCTGATGAATCTCGGCTTTATGTTCGGGGCTGTAACGCATGGCTCATTATAGGATGTTGCAAATCATCTAACGGCTGAGCCTGCCTCCGACCCCTCCGAAAAACTATGAATCCATAGGATGATGCACATAATCCTATACGCCAGGAGGGGCAAATGTCACCGCAAACGATCTTCCAGATACATCTCGTTTTAGGTTATGTCGCGTGCCTGTTGTGCTTCAGCGTGTATGTTCTTCCCAGGCTCAAAGCGATGGAACGGCTTGACGCGCACCGCGTCATCGCTACCGTGCACAGCTTTCGCTTCTTCGGGCTCGTCTTTCTTCTTCCAGGAGTCGTCGGCCCCAATCTGCCCGCTGGCTTCGCCATATTCGCCGCCTACGGCGACCTCGCAACCGGACTCCTGGCCATCTTGGCCCTTCTCACGGTCAGAGTGCGTCCGCTTTTTTGGTCGTTCGTCGTGGCCTTCAATCTCGTGGGAACGGCCGACCTCATTCTCGCCTATTACCACGCCATCAAGCTCGGTCTTCCCGCGCTCGCGGGGCAACTCGGCGCCGCATACGCGATCCCGATTCTCTATGTGCCAATGCTGATGATCACGCACATCCTCGCTATCTATTGGATGGCTCGTCCGCAGCGCAGAGCGGCTCCTGTCTGCATCGGCAACGCGGCCGCCTCCTGATTCAGGCTTCTCGGATACATTTCACGCTTTCCACTTGACAACCAAGTGAAAGCCATGTCCACTTGAATACCAAGTGAAGAAAATGCCGATCCCGATTCTGCAAGGCACTCTCGATCTCATGATCCTCCGCACCCTCGCCACGATGGGCCCGCAGCATGCCTATGGCATCGCCAACCGTCTCCAGCAGGTCTCCGAGGACATGTTAAATCTCAACCAGGGCACCATCTATCCCGCTCTTGTCCGCCTTGAGCAGCATGGCTGGACCCGCGGCTCCTGGGGCAAGACGGAGAACAACCGCGAAGCAAAGTACTACACCATCACCAAAGCAGGGTTGAAGGCCCTCGGCGAGGAGACCGTGCGCTGGCGCCAGATGGCCGGCGTGGTCGAAAAGCTCCTCGGGGAGGAGCAGTAACCATGGCGCGTTTGAGGAGAATCATTGCCAGGCTGCGTAGCCTCCTCGGCAACAAGCGCGTGGAAGCGGATCTCGCCCGCGAAGTCGCCTCTCACCTCACTCTGCTCGCCGACGACTTCGAGCGCCGCGGCATGTCCCCCAAAGAAGCTAGGCTGGCTGCGCGGCGCGCTTACGGCGGCGTGGAGCAGGCAAAGCAGGCGCATCGCGACGAGCGCTCGCTGCTCTGGATCGAACAGGCAATGCAGGACCTGCGCTACGCGCTGCGCATGCTCGCCAAGTCGCCGGGGTTTGCCGCGGTTGCAATTCTGACTCTGGCGCTCGGCATCGGCGCCAATACTGCGATCTTCAGCGCCATCGACGCAGTTATGTTCCGCTCGCTGCCCGTCGAAGACCCACAGCACCTGGTGATATTTAGCTGGGGCTCGCATCATGAGCCGAAACTGCATGGACGCAGCGACTACGGCGATTGCGACGACAAGGACCAGACGAAGAATTGCTCATTTTCGGTGCCGTTTTATGAGGCCGTGCGCAGCCACACGAACACGCTTGTCGGCGTGACGGCGTTTGCAGGTCCTCTCGAAGTGGATCTAAGCGGGAACGGGCCGGCAAATATCGCGCAGGGCGAGTATGTCTCGCGGCGATTACTTCTCGACCGTTGGCGCGAAGGCGGTCTTGGGACGGACGCTGGGCCCCGCAGACGATGCACCCACTGCGCCGCCGGCTATTGTGCTGGACTACGGCTATTGGCAGCGCGCCTTTGCGGGCGACCCCTCCGCTGTGGGCCGCACCGTTCGCCTCAACAACGTGGAGGCGGCCATTGTGGGCGTCGCCGAGCCGGCCTTTACCAGCCTGACGCCCGGCAAGGGTCAGGACTTCTTTATGCCCCTGTCGCTTGTGAGGAGTGTGCGGAGCGAATGGTGGGGGACAGAGGACCGGCTATCCGATCCAGCAAACTGGTGGGTCGTTCTGGCCGGCCGTCTCAAGCCGGGCGTTTCCATCGAGCAGGCACAGGCTGAGGAAGCCACACTTTTCCATGCGGAGATGCTGCACGCCGTCAAGCCGATCTTCAGCGCGGGCGACGTGCCCACTCTTCGGCTCTCGCCCGCACGAGAAGCCTTGAACGGAGAGAGCAGCGAAATTGCAGCCATGCTCGAACTCATCATGACGGCGGTAGGCTTTGTCCTGCTCATTGCCTGCGCCAATGTAGCCGGCCTGATTCTGGCGCGCTCTGCCAATCGGCAGAAGGAGCTGGCGCTGCGCCAGGCGCTGGGCGCGGGGCGCGCGCGGATTGCGCGCCAACTTTTGACGGAGAGCCTGGTACTGGCAATCACCGGCGGCGCGCTCGGCATTCTGGTTGCCGTGTGGGGCGTGCATGCGCTGACCGGATTGATCTCCGGCGGCCTCGATCAGCCCTTCCCGTTTGTCATCGCTCCAGACTGGCGCGTGCTGGCGTTCACCAGCGGCGTTACGCTCATCACGGGCATCCTGTGCGGTCTTGCGCCGAGCTTCCGCAGCGCGCGCGCCGACCTTACACCGTCGCTCAGGGAGAATGCGTCTTCCATCCCCGGCGGCGCATCGCAGGGCGGCCGGCGTGTCCGGCTAGGCGACGCGCTGGTTGTCGCGCAGGTGGCGCTCTCGGTGGTTGTGCTGGTCGGCGCCGGCCTGCTGGCGCGCACCCTGCATAAACTACAGACGCTCGATCCAGGTTTCGACACCCACAACATCCTGCTCTTCGGCATCGATCCCAGCCTGGCGGGATACAAAGACACCCAGACGGCGCAGCTTTACCGGCAGTTGCAGGCGCGGTTCGAAGCGCTGCCAGGCGTGGTGTCAGCGAGCTATTCCGGGCACGCGCTCCTGAGCCAAAGCTGGTCAGCCAGCGACGTACACCTCGACGGTGCGCCTCCCAAGTCGAATGCGAATACCGCTACGCTCCGGGTCGGTTTGGATTTCTTCCAGACGATGCGCATTCCCGTCCTTGCCGGTCGCGTATTCACGCCCGCCGACTTTGCCTCGGCGGAGACCACAAACGCTGTAGTGAGCGCCGCAGCGAAGGACGCAGCATTCGCCAATCCAGCACAGGGCGCGCGGCCAAAAACCGAGCCGCAAACAGCTCCCGTTCCGGTTCTCGTGAATCAAGCGTTTGCCAGGAAGTACTTTCCCAACCAGAATCCCGTGGGCCGACATATGGGCGATGCGCAAGAAGATGAGCCGGCAACGGGTCCGCAGCCCGGCTATCTCATCGTCGGCGTTGCCGCCGATACCAAATACGCCCGATTGCGGAGAGATATCGCACCAACCATGTTCCTGCCGCTGGTGGGCAACAGCGCCCACTTTGAGCTGCGCACCGCCGGCGACCCCACTGCACTGGTGCAGCAAGTGCGCAGCATCGTTGCACAGGCCGACAACAACCTGCCCCTCTTCGCCGTGCGAACGCAGACCAGGCAGATCGAGCAAACGCTCTTTCAGGAACGGCTCGTCTCCCGCCTGTCGAGCTTCTTTGCGCTTCTGGCGCTCGTGCTGGCGTGCATCGGCTTGTACGGATTGCTCTCATACGAAGTAGCACGCCGCACCCGCGAACTGGGCATCCGCATGGCCCTCGGAGCGCAAAGGCGCGAACTGATGCGGCTAGTGGTTCGGCGCGGACTCCTGCTGGCGCTCGCCGGCACAGTCCTCGGCATCGGCGCGGCCATGGCAGTCACGCGCCTAATGGTCGCGATGCTCTATAGCGTGCGTCCCTACGATCCCACCACATTTGCGGGCGTCGGCATCCTGCTTGTGCTGGTGGCGCTGGCCGCCTCTTCAGTGCCCGCCGGACGCGCGATGAGAATCGACCCTATCGTCGCGCTCCGCGACGAGTGACGGACAGAACCCGTTCGCCCATGGATCGATTCAACAATCAACCGAATCATTTTTCAGGGAGGAATTGACTCCGGGCAAGCGATCTCGCTAACTCGGAACGCCAATCGACACCTATCAGATATTAAGTGGCAAAATTTCCCATGGATTCATTTTCAACATCCACTTGGTACCAGGATGCAAATGTACAGACCAGCATATGGATACCGAAACGCACCCTCCAGGGATGTTCTCTAACGTAGTCACTGAAGCGCTCGCTGAGCGCCATCCTCTCCGACTCTCGCAAACCTGATGGAAACGCTACTGACGGTAGAACCCCAGGGTAAGTTCGGCTATCGCCCCAGAGAATCGTCAGCAATAAATCCGTGCGCTCATCCAACCCATTAGTCCCCGCAACACAATCCGCGAGAAACTGCCTTAGCTGTTCCACCTCTCTATCGGCTGAAACTGAGTAAGTCGTATCAGTAAAGATACCTAAGAACCCCTTCGTCTTGATTTCCTTCACGAAGCCTTTTTGCGCAAGCTGCGCTCGCGCGATGGTGCTAATGCGGGGACGGAAAGCGGAGTTGCTGGCAATGAGGGTGTCTGACATCCTCCCATCGGAGGTCCTTTCAGCCTGGCGAATCAGGCCGCTCAAAGTATCGCCGAGGAGAACATCGCTGACCGGAGTACGGTCGAGAACCTGCGCAAACGTGTCAAGATACGTTGACACCACCCCTGACTTTTTTGTATCCGTTTTTTCGTCAACCGCCACAGTAATTCTGCCGGAAAGAGCTAGTTCGGCGAATGCGGCCACGTCAACTCCAGGGCCGCCGCCGCCCGTTAAAACGAATACCTCTTCTGGCATCAACAAGCTTGACGGAGACCGCGCTCCAGAACCGTTAGAGCGACTTGGGTTCGGTTGGGTTTTCTGCCCTACCAGATCCGCAATGATCAAACGGATACCGCGTACGACATCCAGAAAGGCTTCATCGTGATTGGCCCACGTGGTGACTGCCTTTCCGTCGCGTGGAAGCGCCTGCAGTTTGCCAAATGGGGCATCGGTCCAATCCACCGGTCTCAAAATGATCGGGACGACACGCGCTAATCCCTGCTCGTGTCGCGTCATTGCGAGTCGCATTTCCTTTTCGTAGCAGTAGTCGGAAGCGATGAAAGCACTGCTGACCAGAAGAAGGACCAAGTCTGCCGAACTTAGGTGCGCGCTGATTTCGTTTTCCCAATCGGCGCCTGGATTTATCCGGCGGTCATGCCAACCTCGGATGCTTCCTTGACGCTTGAGCAAAGCAAGATGGCGTTCTAGCTCTTCACGCAATGGCTCGTCACTATGCGAGTATGCGTAGAACACTTCAACACTTCCCGCCAACGCCTCCGAGTTCATAGCGTCATGATAAATGAGGTTCGCTGGTTCGAAGTTTCATTTCATAGACCATGTTCTACAACATGCGTCCCTATGATCCCGCCACATTTGCAGGCATCGGCCTGCTGCTTGTATTCGTGGCGCTAGCAGCGTCTTCGGTGCCCGCTGGACGGGCGATGAAAATCGATCCTATCGTCACGCTGCGCGACGAGTGATGGACAGCATCCGTTCTTCAATTCATCGATTCAACAACCAACCGAATCAAGCTCGAAGCAAATCCGTTCGCGTGACAACGCGAAAGTACCCATTCGAAGCGTTAACACTACCTGCGTTGCTGACAACACATCAGGAAGCTCGGCTTAAAGCCGCAAAGAACACTTGACAGCGGCTGTCCGTTGCCATACAAACATTCCGGTCGAATTTCCCGCGACAAATTTGCTGCCCTAAATTCCTTGATCCAAACAACGGAGTCACGAACGGAGAATGCCATGCAGTCCATCCCAAGCTCGCCGGAAGCACTCATTCGCTGGTCATTTCGCGGTTTCGTTGGTGGTGTTTCCGCCGCCCTCCTGACTTTAGCCACCGTGGGCCCCGCAATCGCCCAACAGGAGGCGGCCGCAAATCCGGCTCGGATTACCCAGGCCGTCGATGATTCCGTTTTGACGACACTGAAAGGAAATGTCCACCCGCTAGCCAGGCCGCAATATGACAAGGGGCCGGCCAACCCGTCATTGCCCGCGGACAGGATGCAACTGGTGTTGCAACGGAGTCCGGGTCAGGAGATTGCCCTGCGGCAATTTCTCGGCTCGTTGCAGGATCCTAACTCCTCTCAATATCGCAAATGGCTGACGCCGGAACAGTTTGGCGCAAAGTTCGGCGTGTCGGACGCTGATATCCAGACCGTCACTACCTGGCTCGAGTCCGAGGGATTCAAAGTCAACAAAGTCAATAAGGCGCATACGATCATCGAGTTTTCGGGATCAGTCGGCCAGATCCAGACGGCCTTCCACACTCAGATCCATAGCTTCACCGTCAACGGTGAGCAGCATCTGGCGAACATCTCCGATCCCCAGATACCAGCGGCGCTGGCGCCCGTCGTCGCGGGTCTCTCCAGCCTGAACAATTTCTTCCCTAAGCCGCAGCATATCGAGCGGCAGTTGGGTAAGGGCGATAAAACCACCGGCAAACTTGCTCCCCTGTTGACCATCGGATCGGGGACCCCGACCGATCCGTATATTCTCTTCGTCGTTCCCGGAGACGCAGCCACCATCTATGACACTCCCAACGCCTGGAATACGAGATTCAGCGGCACGACTTCCTACACGGGAACTGGAGTAAGCATTGGCATTGCGGGCGATTCAAATATCGCCACTTCGGACGTCGATGACTACCGCAGCCTCTTCGGGCTGCCGGCGGCGACGCCAACCGTGGTCATCGACGGCAACGACCCTGGAGTCAACGGCGATGTGGTGGAGGCCCTGCTCGATCTTGAGGTTTCCGGTGGCCTCGCACCCGGCGCCACAGAGACCTTATACACCGCGGCGGACACCAACCTGGACTCAGGCCTCTTCCTCGCCATCAACCGTGCCGTCGACGATAATGCCGTAAGCATTCTGAATGTAAGCTTCACCGGATGCGAAGCGTTCCAGGGCACGACTGGAAACCAACTCATCAACAGTTTTTGGGAACAGGCCGCCTCGCAGGGCATCACGGTCACCGTCGCAGCTGGCGACGCCGGATCCGCTGGCTGCGACGATTTCGATACCCAGCAGCAGGCGCAGCATGGTCTCCAGGTCAACGGGCTCGCATCCACGCCCTTCAACGTCGCAGTCGGCGGCACCGACTTCGATGTTCTGGCAACCGACTTCACCACCTACGTCTCGCCAACCAACACCGCGAACTTCACCTCGGCGCTAGGGTACATCCCGGAAGTGCCCGGGAATGACTCCACGTCCGTTAATGGATTGTTGAGCGCCAACGTCCCGTTCATGGACCCCAGCGGCGAGACCAACATATTCGCCGCGAGTGGTGGCGCCAGCAGTTGCATCCTTCCGCAATATGACGGGAACGGAAACCTGACCGGCTGTCTTCCGGTTACGGGCACGATAACCGGCTACCCCAAGCCCTCATGGCAGACCGGCGGTAGCCTGAATATCCCCGCCGACGGCGTTCGCGATCTTCCCGATCTCTCACTGTTTGCGGCCTTCTCGGACAGCGTCCCCGCGGCATGGCTCGTGTGCTACACCTTCACTGAGTCCGGAGAAACGGTCACTTGCGCCCCGGATTCCAGCGGCAACTTTGAATTTATTGGAGTCGGCGGCACTTCGGCTGCCGCGCCGACTTTCGCCGGGATGCTGGCTCTCATCAGTCAGAGCCAGGGCGGAGCGCGTCTGGGGCAGGCCAACTACGTGCTTTACAACCTGGCAAACGTGCCCGCCACGTACGGCTTGGCCTTCCACGACATCACCACTGGCAACAACTCGGTTTACTGCGTCTCCGGCTCGCCGGATTGCGGAAGCAATCTGTTCGAGACAGGCTACAACGCTGCTGTCGGCTACGATCAGGCATCCGGCCTGGGCAGCGTGGACGTGACCCAACTCATCGCCGATTGGGACAAGGCGACTTTCACTTCGACAACCACTGCCTTCACCATCAACGGCGCCACCACCCCGGTCAGCATCACCCATGGTCAGGCAGTCACCCTGGACGCCACAGTCGCGGGCGCTGGAGGAACGCCGACCGGGGACGTAGCCGTCGTGAGCAACGCCAACGAGCAGGCCAACACGTACAACTCCAACTGGCTGACCACCATTACGCTTGCCGCCGGCACGACTGGGCCGCAGAGCTTCACAAATCTGCCCGGCGGCACCTACACAGTTTGGGCAAACTACGGCGGCGACATCACCTTCGCTCAGAGCCAATCCACTCCCGGGATTCAGGTCACCGTCGCCAAAGAGAACAGCGTGCTGGAGCTCTTCGGCGAAAACGGCTCCGGCAGCCCTCTGCCAATCTCCGGCAGCTATCCTTTTGGAACCGCCTTCAGCCTCGATGCTCAACCCATCGGAGTATCGCAGGTTAGCTCGCCGACTCCCGCCACCGCGACCGGCACGGTGACGTTTGCCGACACCGCGGGGCCGCTGCCCGGCAGCAGTTCAGGTGCCGCGGCTGGAGTGGTCGCGATTAACAGCTTCGGTTACGCCGAGCTGCCGGTTTACTTCTGGTCGACAGCCGCGCATTCTGTCAGCGCGACCTATAGCGGAGATAACAGCCTCAACGCCAGCACAGCCACCCCGGTCGCTTTCACCATCACCAAGGCGACCACGTCGAACACCGTAACATCGAGCTCAGCTTCAATCGGCTCGGGCCCCTTCACGGTTAGTTCGCTCATTACGCCGACTCCATTGAGTACAGCGACCGCGCCTACCGGCACCGTGACGCTCACCCTCAACGGCGCCACGATTGGCACCGGCATGGTCGCAGCGGCGCAGGAGCCGAACAACGGCGCGTCCATCGCCACCGCTGCCATCAGCGTCAACGCAAGTGCGCTGACGGCCGGCGCGAACACGATCACGGCTACGTATGGCGGAGACGCCAACTACGCAGGTTCTTCCGGAACAGTCGTAGTGACCTCGGTCCCCGGTCTCGCCATATCCGGTACGAGCATCGCTCCGATCGCGGCGGGAACATCTGCAACCAGCACGGTTACAGTTACCCCCAGTGCGGGCTTTGCCGGAGCCGTGAACCTCACCTGCTCCGTCGCCGGCCCGGCGGGCGCTAACTCGCCGCCAACCTGCTCCTACAAACCGACCTCGGTGACGATCAGCGGGACCGCTACGCAAACCTCCACGCTCACCGTTGCGACAACTGTCGCGACTACGGCGGCAAGCTATACCGTAACGATCACCGCCGCCGATGCCGCCACTGGTAAGATCACGGCCAACGGCACGGTGGCCGTGACGGTGAGTTTCTTCACCCTGACTTCCACCCCCGCGACCGTGAGTGCCCCAGGTCAGTCGGGGACTTCGACCATCACGATCACGGCAAGCAATTACACCGGCACGATCGGCCTGGGATGCGTCATCGTGACTTCGCCGAGTGGCGCGAACGGTGTAAACAATCCCACCTGCACCGTCTCCCCCAACACTGCCACTATCGGCAGTTCGGAAGCGCCTGCAACCGTGACTGCCACCGTCGCAACGACCGCTCCCGCGACCATCGCCCTGGTTCATCCGAAGACGAACAGATGGTCTTTGGCAGCCGACGGAGCGGCTCTGGCTTGCATTCTTCTGTTTGGGATACCGGCGCGGCGGCGCGGTTGGAGATCAATGCTGGGTCTCCTTGTCGTTGTCACTGCTCTGGCTGGCATTGGGTGCGGCGGCGGGGTTACGATCGGCCCCAATCATCCAGCCACTCCGGGCACAAGCCCCGGTGTTTACACATTTGCTGTTGTCGGAACCGATAAGACGACGTCGACAACAACAGCGAGCACGACTTTTACGGTAACCGTGCAGTAATCACGAATCCAGAACATCATGGCCGCGCTCGTTTTCGAGTGCGGCCATGACGCTTCAATCCAATTTCGCTCGAGCGCCGTTCCGCTGGCATTCGCGTTCGAACGTTTCCTCCGTCAAAGCATCGCTCCGAGACTGCAGGTGGAATCTCCATTCACAGTTAAGGGGTATCAAAACCGTTAATTTGTGATACGATTCCGCCACCATTGTCACTACCCTAAAGTGCGCTGGAAGCCGGAGGTAGAAGAGGTAGAATGACTAGCCCTAAGCAAGTGCTCAGGATTGCGACGGCGATTCCGGCTCTCTTGACGTTGGCCCTGGCTGGCTGCGGAACCTCGTTGAATCCTCTGTCTTCCGCGCCATCCGGAACGATTCAGCCTCAGTCTCAGCCAGCCACCGGGCCGGTTCTTGGCTACGTCTGGGACTCGTCTAGTCAAGGCTTGCGCCCAGTTCAGGGACTGCCCGGCGCGTCGATCCTCGGCGCCGCGACCGTCTCCGCTTCGGGCCGGAGCGCGGCCTTCATCGCCACCGCCTCTTCCGGAATCTCAGGTATGGCATTGTTTCTGGATTCAAATGGAGGCGTCTTTCAGTCTCCGCTACCCGGCGGCGCACTAACCAAGATCGCTAGTGTTCCCGGAGCCAACGCCCTCGCCTTGAGCAACGCGGGAAGTTACGCACTGGTAACCGGAGAGAGTACCTCGGGCGTCAACATCGCCTCGGTTATCTCCGGACTGCCGCAATCACCGGCGGTCCGTAACCTGAATGTTTCAGCTCTGCCCGCTATAGCTGGTGGCGCGGCCAGCGACACCGGTACCGTGGCTCTTGCCGCCGGCTCCGGCCAGAGTGGCTCATCTGTAGTTGCTTTTGTCGGACAGGGCGTGGGCGTGCAGGTCGCCACGGCGCAGTCTTTCGGCGGGATGCAATTCGTGCCCGGCAGCGATGAGCTGGTTGTCGCCGACGGAGGGACCGGCGCGCTGACCGCCATCTCCCATATCAACACCGCGCCCGCTTCGGCGAATCTGTCGCCGGCCGGCGCGATCGCATCTCCGGTGGCGCTGGACATTACCCCTAACGGCCGCTGGGTAGTAGCCGCCAACCATGCAGGGGACGTGCTCCGTGTGGACCTCACCGGCACGGCAGCCGCAGCCAAGTCGCACTGCTCCTGCGCCCCGAGCCAGGTGCAGGCGATGCGCGGCTCCGCGACCGGCACGACCGTGCGCCTCGTAACCAGCGGCGGCGGTCCGCTCTGGATTCTCGACGCGGGAGGCGCCACCCCGCGAGTCCTGTTTATCCCGGCGCCGACAGTACCCATCACAACCACAAGCAGCGCGGCGGTAAGACCGGCGTTATGAAGAGTGATGGAAAGATGATTGTTCCACCCCGGGAAAAACCGTTCCGGCATTGCGAGCGTTCCGGAGAAGCCAACAGATTCAAAGCGAGGTTGAATGAGCAGGACCGGAACCGAAGCGAAACATAGCACATCAGCCCGCTCGAAGCGTGAAACAGCACTGCCGGATTGGCGCTTCTTTTTGGCCTTCCTCGGCACAGTCCTATGCTGCGTCCAGGCTCTGACCGCCCAGACCGCCCAGGTAGCGAAGCCTGCGGTCGCGCCGAACTTCGCCAAGCTGCCGCTCAGCTTTACGGCGAATCAAGGCCAGGCAGACAAGAGCGTGAACTTCCTCGCCAAGGGACAAGGATATGGCCTCTACCTGACCGCCAACGAAGCGGTCTTGGCCCTAAGCAAGCCGGCGCCACTCACAAGCAGAAGGAATATGCGGGAGATCGCACATTTGCGCATGCTCCGGCCGTTTCTAAGCCCCGCGCAACGCCGCAGACTGGCAAAGCTGACGGCCGGCTCGCTCGGGACAGACACACTGCGAATGGAGCTGAAAGGGGCCAACGCTCAAGCGCAGGTGAGCGGTTCCGATGAGCTGCCGGGTACCACAAATTATTTTATTGGCAACGATCCCACCCGCTGGCGCACCCGCGTGCCCACGTTCGCTAGGGTCCATTACACCGGCGTTTACCCCGGCGTTGACCTGATCTACTACGGCAATCAGCGCAGGCTCGAATACGATTTCGTAGTTGCGCCCCATGTCAATCCCAACCAGGTCAAGCTGCATTTTTCAGGCGCGCAGAAACTTAAGCTTGACCACGACGGCAACCTCCTTGTTATTGGAGACAATGGCGAAGTTGCCTTCGAGAAGCCCGTCGTCTATCAAGACGAGCAGGGTCAGCGAGTCCCGGTCAAAGGCCGGTATGCCCTGCTCGCAAACCACACTGTAGGCTTCAAAGTCGGCAAGTACGATCGCAGCAAGGCGCTGGTCATTGATCCGACCTTAAGCTACGCAACCTATCTGGGCGGAAGTACCGAGGATGCCGGAACCGCAATCGCGGTAGATGCGGCCGGAAGCATCTACGTCATCGGGTTCACCGTAGACACGGACTTCCCCGTCACCCCCGGCGCCTTCCAAACGACGAATGCCATGGACAACGAGGTTGCATTCGTAGCCAAGCTCAATGCAGCCGGGTCCGCGCTTGTCTACTCCACTTATCTCGGTGGAACCGGCAGCACCACGCACGTCGAAGGCAACGATGCTTTTGGAATCGCTGTCGACACGGCGGGCAGCGTGTATGTATGCGGCGAAACCTATTCCAACGATTTTCCCGTGACTACGGGGGCATACCAAACGCAGAACAAGGGTTTTGCCAACGATGTCCAAAACGCCTTCATCTCGAAGCTCAGCCCCGACGGCAGTGCGCTGGTGTATTCCACCTATCTGGGCGGCAGCGGTCTCGAAATTACGACCAATGGCTTTGACTTTTTCGATGGCGATTCCCCCCTGCGAATGACCGTAGATGCGGCAGGCAGCGCCTACGTTGTTGGGACCGCTTATTCGACCGACTTTCCCACCACCACCGGTGCTTACCAACTGACCAACAAAGCCGCCGCAAACCTGGCCTCGAACGCGTTCGTGGCCAAACTCAGTCCAGATGGAACTTCACTTGCCTATTCCACTTATCTTGGCGGGAGCGGCATCAGTCCCACCACTTTGAACAATGGTGACGGGGAGGGCGCGGGCGAAGCAGGTTATGGAATCGCAGTCGACGCCGCCGGCGAAGCCTATGTAACTGGATACACCTTTTCCCCCGACTTTCCGGCCACCGGCTATCAGCAAGTCAACCACGGCACCGCAAATATTGCTGCCAACGCATTCGTGAGTAAACTGAACGCCACCGGCGCCGGCCTCGTCGCTTCCACTTACCTGGGCGGCACAGGTAGAACGATCGGCAATGGAAACTCGGACCTGGACGCGACCGATAACGGCGACGACGGCATTGGAGTGGCCCTGGATGCTGCGGGTGATGCCTATGTCGTTGGAGTTACCTTATCCACGGATTTTCCAACCAGCAATGGCGCATACCAGACAACGAACAAGGCCGCCGCCAATATTGCAACCAATGTCTTCGTCAGCGAGCTCAATCCAACCCTTTCGACGTTGATCTATTCGACCTACGTCGGCGGCAGCGGGGTAGCGAGCACAACAGCCGGCGATAGAGGTGCCGGTGATTTCGGGACTGGCATCGCACTCGATACGGCGGGCGACGCCTACATCACCGGCGCTACCGAGTCGCGCGATTTTCCAGTGTCCGGCGATGCCTTTCAGGCAGGACCGCGAAGCGCCCAGGTTGTCGATTCTGGGTTCTTCACTGAGCTCAATCCGGGCGGAACCGCGCTGCAATACTCCACGTACGTGGGCGGCAGCGGTGCGGGTGCCTTTGGAGGAAGCGAGGAATCCTACTTCGACGGGGACTTCTTCTATGACATCACCCTGGACGCGTCAAACAATGCTTATTTGACCGGATATGCCTATTCCTATGACTTTCCGGTCACGACAAATGCGATCCAGAGGATAAACAACGCCGGCGGCGAACCAGGCGGCAATTCCTTTATCGCGAAATTCGGCGCGACAGCCGGTGCCACCTACCTTCCCACCACCACGACACTGTCTTCGACAACAGCCGGAGCCAATATCACCTTTACGGCAGTCGTGAAGCCGGTTACCGGAAACGGGGTCCCAACCGGAACGGCAACCTTCTATGTAAATTCCGTGAAGGAGACAACGGTCACGCTCGACCCAACCGGGACCGCGACCTACACCACCAACCAGCTCGAGGACACACTTAATGATGTGATCGCCGCTTACTCCGGGGACGCAACCTACGGCGCAAGCGGATCCAGTCTCGGCCAGACCCCCGCAACACCCGGCGGCACGCCCACGCAGTTGGTCTTCTCCATTCCCCCTGCCGCAGCGATCGGCCAGGGCGGCAACGGTGGAACGGCAGCGGTCACCGTGGAGGATGCATTAGGAAACATCGTAACTACCCCGCCAGTCCCCGTCACCGTCACCATCACAGGGCCAGCCGGCTATACTCCTCAGACCTACCCCGTGGTCACTACTGAAGGTGGCATAGCTACTCTTGGCTTCGGCAATTATCCACTGACGATTCCAGGAATCTACTCATATATCGCGACAAGCTCCGGCTTGATCTCGACGGTTGCCTTCGAAACCGTCGCTCCCGTCATCACCGGCGTCTCGCCTAATTCAGTGACGGCCGGTGGTCCGGCATTTACCTTGAATCTGACCGGAAACTTCACCGGTTTCCTGAATAATGACATTTACAATCTCTGCGTCAGTAGTCCCTCCTCTGAAGCCGGTGGCATATCCTTTACCGGATCCAACACCGCGATCAGTGCGACCATACCGGCGAACTACATTACCCTGGCTGGCACGGCCCAGGTGTACATCGGCAACGGCGATTGCACTCCGCAGAGCAACTCCGCACCCTTTCAGATATTGAATGTTCTGCCTACGACCACCGCTACGCTGGCCATCGCACCCTCGCCGGTAGCCTATGGCAAGCCGGTAACCCTGACCACGACCGTCATACAGAACAATCCGACCGCGCCGGTCCCCGTGACCCTTGGCCAGGTCGTCTTCTGCAGTCTTGCGACCGAAATTTGCACCGGTCAGTTCAATCTCGGTTCGGCGCAGTTGAATTCCGCTGGGACGGCGTCTCTGTCGCTCTATCCCGGAGCCCCCGGCGTGCATTCCTATCAGGCGGTTTTTCTCGGAACATCCACGGCAGCCGCTGCCACTTCCCCAACGCAATCGGTTACCGTCACAGGCACATATCCAACCGCCACGACCCTCACCGCGACTGGCAATCCAGGCAGCTACACGTTGACCGGCACCGTCGTTGGCTTGGGAGTGTCGACGCTGTCCCCGACCGGATCTGTTTCTATCATCGATCAGACCAACTCGAACGCGGTCCTGGGGACCGCTCCTCTCGGCACGGAAAATCAAGCACAGACGCTGGTAGCTGCGACTGGATCTCCGCTCACCACCGGGACCGCGCCTTACGCCGTCGCTACCGGAGATTTCAACGGCGACGGTTTCGCCGATCTCGCGGTTGAAAACTACGACAGCGGTACGGTGAGCGTATTCCTCGGCAACGGCGACGGCACCTTCAAGCCGCAGGCCACCTATCCCGTTGGAGGGTTGCCCGAGGGCATCGTTGCCGCCGATGTGAATGGCGATGGCAAGCTCGACCTCATCGTGACCAACACGGACGACGACACGGTCAGCGTTTTGCTCGGCAATGGCGATGGCACTTTTCAAGCGCAGGTCACCTACCCGACCGACGATGGACCCGCCGGCATCATCGTCGCCGACTTCAATCATGACGGCAAGCTCGATATCGCCACCTCCAACTACTACGCCGGGGACGTCAGCATCCTCCTGGGCAACGGCGACGGCACCTTCCAGGAAGAAGTTACCTATGCCGTCGGCACTAATAATCCACAAACGACCAATCCACGCACGCTGGCTTCGGGAGACTTCAACGCGGACGGCAACATCGACTTGGCAGTTGCCAATCAGGGTGAAAACACGGTCAGCATCCTCTTCGGCAATGGCGACGGAACCTTTCAGGCCCAACTCCTTTATCCAGTCGGCATTTCGCCGCAGGGCTTGGCGGTTGCGGACTTTAACGGCGATGGCAATCCCGATCTCGCGATTGGCAACAACGGTAACTCGGATATCACCGGAAACGTGGGAATCATGCTGGGAACAGGAGGCGGCGGCTTCGGGAGTATGACCGTTTATGCTGCCGGCAAAGGCCCGCTGAATCCTGTCGTCGCCGATTTTAACGGGGACGGAGTGCCCGACATTGCGGTTGAAAACTTCACTGACAACACCGAGAGCCTGTTATTGGGCAACGGTGATGGGACGTTCCAGCCACAGACCGTCTTCCCGACTGGCACGAGTCCCTATGCAGCGGCCATCGGGGACTTCAATGGCGATGGCAATCCGGATCTGGCAATTTCCAACTTCGGCAGCAACAACGAGACCGTCCTGCTCGATCAACTCACCTCGACTACGACAGCTGTGCTTACGCCCCTCTCAGTTCCCGGCACCGGGACACACAACGTTGCAGCGTCCTATCCGGGAGACACGAACTTCAGCACCAGCATCTCCACCGCAATTCCCCTGATGGGCACGCCGCAGCTTCCGGCGACAACCATCACTCTGACGGCTAACCCGACCTTTAGCTTCGTCGGACAGCCAGTGACGCTGACGGCGACCCTGGCACCGTACAACGGCACCAACTTTACCACCGACGGCGAGACAGTGACCTTCTTGAATGGAGGAACGGCGATCGGCACGGGGACGCTGGCCAGTGGCGTCGCAACGTTCACTACCGCCGCGCTGCCCGTCGGGGCGATTAGCCTGACTGCGTCCTATCCCGGAGACGCAAACCTTGCGGCAAGTGTCTCGGCACCCTTGAGCTACGATGTCACCCCAGCAGCGACGACAGCGACCACGCTGGCGGTAACCTCGGGTGGAACCGCGGTCACGACGGTGCCTTCGGGGACGGCGGTCACCTTGACCGCAACCGTAACGATCGCAACCGGCGCGCCTGTGACGCCTGGTTTGGTCACCTTCTGCGATGCGACTGCACCGGTCTGCGAGAACTCAGCCATTCTCGGCACTGGCCAGTTGACGGCCGCCGGCACGGCAGCTCTGAAATTCGTCCCCGGAATCGGCAGTCATAGCTACAAAGCAATATTCGCTGGAACGGCGGCCAACGCCACCAGCACCTCTGCCGCGCAGCCGCTGACAGTGACCGGAACCGGAACCTATCCCACGGCGACAACCATCGCAGCCAGCGGCACGCCGGGGAACTATACCCTGACCGGAACGGTTGTCGGGACGCGAAGCGCTTACGCGCAGACAAGCGTGTTCGTTATCCCGAACCAGCCATGGATCGATACGGGCATCTCTGTGACTGCCGGTCAGTCGCTTACCATCACCGCTACTGGCGAGACGGACTGGTATACAGGCGGCTGCCCTGCGGGGCAAAGCTGTACTAACGGCCCCAATGGGTCAAACCCGCCCAACCCGTGCACCGGAGTGGGGGTGATTGCCCCGAACCTTGTGTGCTATTCGCTGATAGGGAGGATTGGAACCAACGGCACGCCCTTCCAGGTCGGTGCGTCTCTGAATATTGCGTCGCTGCCTGCGACGGGCGAGTTGTACCTGAGCGTGAACGACGGCTACTTTGCGGACAACACGCTCGGATGGACCGCGTTCGTCAACGTAGGCCCAACGCCGACTGGGAAGGTGAACTTCCTTGATACGACAAATGGAAATACATCATTGGGAATGGCGGCGCTGGGAACAGCCACTCTCGGATTAAGCTTTGTTAACTCGGCGAACCCTGCCGTCGGGAACGATCCGAATGCTGTGGCGACCGGCGACTTCAATGGAGACGGGATTCCCGACCTGGCCGTGGCAAACTACGGCGACGGGAAAAATCCGAGCACAGTGACAGTGCTGCTGGGCCATGGAGATGGAACGTTCACCGCGACGGCGGTTAGTCCGGCGGTTGGGATAGATCCAACATATATTGCGGTGGGCGACTTCAACGGAGATGGCAAGGCCGACCTGGTTGTCTCGAATTCCGGCGTAGAAGTGGCTGGAGTGTGGCCTAACGGCACTGTAACGGTGCTTCTTGGCAACGGTGACGGAACCTTTACGCCGGCAGCCAGTCCCACGACGGGAAAGCAGGCCCAGTCCATCGCGGTGGGGGACTTCAACGGGGACGGAAAGTTGGACATGGCCATAGTAAACGGCCAGTCCGACACTCTGACGATATTGCTGGGAAACGGGGACGGGACATTCACAGCGGCGGCAAGTCCAGCGGCAGGCAACGGCCCCTATGGGATCGCCACAGGCGACTTCAATGGGGACGGGAAGCTTGATCTGGCGACGCCGGATTTCGGTAGCAACTCGGTAACGGTGCTTCTGGGCAACGGAGACGGAACGTTCACGGCTGCGCCCAGCCCGGCGACAGGCACCCAGCCTAACCGCGTTGTCATTGCCGACTTCAACGGAGACGGCAAAGCCGATATGGCCGTCACGAACGGCGGGAGTAATACCGTCACAATCCTTCTGGGCAACGGAGATGGAACATTCACCCCAGCCGGCGAGTCCGGCAACCGGCGCCGGCCCGTACGGAATTGTGGCTAGCGACTTCAACGGGGACGGTAACGCCGACCTCGCTGTGACAAACGCAGGCGATGGCACGATCAAGCTGCTGCTCGGTAATGGAGATGGGACGTTCACTGCCCTTGCGGCAAGCCCTGGTGTGGGCTACACATCGATAACGGCGGGTGATTTCAACGGCGACGGCGTTCCGGACCTGGCTGCGACGAACAATACCGGCAATACGATGACCGTCCTGCTCACCCAACGCACCCAGACCGCGATAGCCACGCTGTCAAATGTTTCGGTGACGGGCGCGCCGGGCAATCACAATGTAGTCGCCAGCTATCCCGGCGATACGAACTTTACAGGCAGCACCTCCACCCCGGTGACTCTCGTCCCCGTGGCGATTTCCACCCCAGCCATCGCAAGCCTGACGCCCAATGCAGCATACGTCGGCAGCGGCGCAACGACGGTGATGATCAACGGCACAGACTTCCTGACCGGAGCAGCCGTCACCGTCAACGGAACAAGCCAGGCGGCCACGTTTGTTTCGGCGACCCAGCTAACCACGACGCTTACCGTGGCGCAGTTATCGACGGTGGGAACCCTGACTTTAGTAGTCGTCAACCCCGATGGCGGAACGTCCAACACGGCTGCCTTTGCCGTGCTCCCGCTGCCGCTGCAACTGACTCCCGCTAACCTTGCCTTTGGCAATCAGACCGTCGGAACAACCAGTGCCCCTCAAGGGGTGACGGTCGCCAATACTACGGACGCCGCCATCACCATCACGACAATCATTCTGGATCTGGGATTGAACCCAGGGGATTTCGCACAGACCAACAATTGTCCAGCGACGCTCGAAGCCGGCGCGAGTTGCCAGATCACGATTACCTTCGCGCCACATGGAGTGGGTCCAAAGTCCGCCGGATTGCTGGTGTCCGACAATACTTCACTGCCAAACGAGTCTGTCAACATGACCGGCACGGGAACAGGCGGAATACTGCAGGTAAACCCCGGCAACCTGAAGACGATTGCTGGAAATGGAACCGCCGGCTATAGCGGCGATGGAGGCGCGGCGACAGCGGCTGAGTTGAACGATCCCGACGGCGTCGCCTTCGACGCTCAAGGCAACATGTATATCGCCGATGTCCTGAACAGCGTCATCCGCAAGGTCGACACGTCTGGAAACATCTCCACCGTCGCCGGCAATGGCACGGCCGGCTTCAGCGGCGACGGCGGTCCGGCCACGGCAGCGGAGCTGAAAGGACCCTTCGGAGTCACCCCCGATTCGGCAGGTAACCTGTATATCCAGGACACGCTCAACGCCCGGATTCGGAAGGTCGATCCGACCGGCACAATCACCACCATCGCCGGGAACGGGACACCTGGGTACAGCGGCGACGGCGGTCCCGCGACCGCCGCGGAACTGTCTCTGAACCAGGGTGCGCGTTTCGACGCCTCCGGCAATCTTTTTGTCGCGGATTGCGGTAACGGAGCTGTTCGCAAGATCGATACCGCCGGCATCATCACAACCGTCGCGGGCAACGGAACAGACGGCTTCAGCGGAGACGGTGGCCCGGCAACCGCCGCGCAGTTGAGCTGCCCGTCTGGAGTAGCCATCGACACTGCGGGCGACCTTTTCATTGCCGACTACCTGAACAACCGCATCCGCAAAGTGGATGCCGCCACCGGCATCATCACCACCATCGCCGGAAACGGGACTCCCGGCTTCACTGGAGACGGCGGGCCTGCGCTCTCCGCTGAGATCAATCTCCCGAACGACGTGGAACTGGATGCTGCAGGCGATATCTATATCGCGGACTCGGGCAACAACCGGCTTCGCGAGATCAACACCGCGGGTGTTATTTCCACGGTGGTTGGCGGCCTGAACAATGCGGGAAGCGCCGGGATCAATGCGCCGTCGGCTCTTGCAATGGATAAGGCCGGCAACCTGTACTTCTCCGACGCAGGCAACAATGCGGTGCGAGAAGTCTTCCCAGCCGGCGCGCTTGCCTTCCCCACGACCCCCATCGGCGTGGCCGCCGCGAACGAAACAGTCACCCTCGCCAATATCGGCAACCTACCCGTCACCATCGCCTCGCAGGCCAGTTTTGGCTTGAGCGGAAATACGACCGACTTTTCCCTGGTTGGCGGAAGCTGCCTGGCTGGTGCCACGCTTGCTCCAAACGGTGGAACCTGCACCCTGCAGATCGGCTTCACTCCCACCGCAACCGGCACGCGGACCCTGACGGTCTCGATTACCGACGACGCCGTCTACTCACCGCAATCCTTCTCGATCAGCGGTGTCGGAACCGCCGCCCTCCCCGTGGTGCTCAATTCGATCACGCCCGCCGGAGCGCAGGCCGGTGCAGCCAACACCACGATTACGGCAGCCGGAGCGAACTTTACTGCAACCTCGATCGTGAACTTCAATGCCACTCCGCTGGCCACCACTTTTGTCAGCGCGACCCAGTTGACCGCGGTGATTCCGGCCGCCTTGATCACAACTGCCGGAACGGCCAACATCACAATAACCGACGCTTTTTCCGGATCCACTTCGGCGCCGGAGGTTTTCACCATCTTGCCCGGAACCCCCGCAGTGGTGACCTTTACCGCTCCGCCAACGAACCCAGGCGAGCAATCTACGCTGAACTTCTCGCTGACGCAGCCTTATCCGGTCGCGATCACCGGAACGATGACCCTCACCTTCGCACCCGATACAGGCAATCCCGACAACCCTGAGATCCAACTCGTCTCCACGACCACCGGCGTGACCGTGGCTCCTGGCGGTCGCAGCCTGACCTTCCCCCTCCCTGCGAATTCAACCGCGACTCCAGTCGTCATGGTCCAGGTCGGGAACGTCTCGGGTACCATCACCATCACGCTCCAACTCACCGCCGCCGGAGTGAACGTCACGCCCGCCAATGTCACTCCGATTACGATCGTTGTGCCGCGGGTCGCTCCTACGATCAGCACTGTCTCGTTTAGTGCCTCCGGCAATACGCTCACTGTTCTGGTGACAGGATTCTCCACCACTCGCGAGATTCAATCCGCCACCTTCACCTTTACCCCGGCCAGCGGAGCATCGCTGAACCAGAAGACCATCACCGTCCCCGCTAACACACTGTTCCAGACCTGGTACACCACTACGGGTTCGGACCAGTTCGGCAGCGCCTTCACCTACACTCAGCTATTCACGCTTTCAGGAAATGCCTCTGCGGTGGGCGGCGTTGGGGCCACGTTGACGAACTCCGTTGGAACTTCCACCGAGGTGACTGCACCATGATGACCGCGCCCGGCCTGCGAATGGCCTTAACCTCACGAATCGCGACCTTCGCTCTCATCACGTCATTGCTGCTGCCGTCGCTAGCGGTAGCGATGCCTTCGTGCGAAGCGGAGGAGCTTCCTGCCGCGCCCACTCCCAAGCTACGACTCGACGGGACCGTCGCCTCGTTGAACGTGGCTCCGTCAAAACGCGATCTCGGCCCCACGCAAGAGGCGGCGCCGCCGGCGCCCGCTTTGCGGATCGTCATTCTCGAGGGAGAAGACGTCTCCAACAACATCAAGGAGCGCACCGCCCGCGAACCCATCGTTCAGGTCGAGGATGAAAATCATAAGCCGGTAGCCGGGGCTGTGGTGCTCTTCACCGTCACTACCCAAAGTGGGCACGCCGGCGCCACCTTCCTCAACGGCGCAAAGACCTTTTCCGGCCAGACCGATGCCAATGGGCAAATCCACGCCCAGGGCTTTCAACCCAACGGCCATGCTGGGCAGTTTCACATCAACGTAACTGCCAGTAAAGGCCAGTTAACTACTCATACCCAAATCGCCCAGACGAACGTCGCCGCCGCAAGCACTGCGGCCACAACCGCGACGATTCCCGGATTCGTCGCAACCCATGTGGCTCTCGTCTCGCTCGTGGCTGCCGGAGCAGTGGTCGGTGGCGTCGTGGGAGGGGTAGTCTCCAGCCAGAGCAATCCCGGCACCGCCATCGCAGCCGGCACGGGAACCGTCGGCGCTCCGCAGCTTGTCGCCAGAACTATTCACAAGTAGGTAACGAAGACACAGCTGATCATGACGAAAACACACGTGCGAAGCACGTGCTGACTCGCGTGTTCAATTGCGGGATCGTGAAAGGCTTGGTCAGGAAGTCCGTCGCCCCCGCTTCGAAGGCGGCTCGCGTGCTGGCCTCGTTCCCCGAGACTGTCAACACCAGCACAGGAAGGTTGGAGAGCTTCGGGTCGGCCCTCAGCTTCTTCAAAACCGCCATGCCCCCAAGGTTGGGCATATTCAGGTCGAGCACCACCATGTCCGGATGACCGCTCTCCAGCTTTTCGAGCCCCTCTTCACCGTCTTCCGCCGTCAACACTTCATAGTCTTTGGCCAGCGCCGCCTCAACCAGGAGGTGGACGTTCGGATCATCGTCAACGATCAACACCGATAGCCGCCTTTGCGGCTTTGTCGTCACTGCCTGCTGAACAGCCTCCGGACTCGACGGCCGCCGCAGCGGGTGCACCATGACATCGCAACCCTCATAGGCGCAAAAAACATGCGGCCGGGTGGCAGTCTTCTCCGCCAGAGCGGCCGCCTGTTGCTCGATCTCCAGCACCTTCGCGTCGTCGTGCAGCGGGTCGTGATGAATGAGCGCCAGATGCCTCGCACCGGCGGCTGCGGCAAGTTCCACCGCGTATGCATAGGTGCTGTGACCCCAGTTCTTCTTCGTGGAATATTCCCCTGGCGTGTACTGACTGTCGTGGATGACCAGGTCCGCGCCACGCATGAACTCCGCATGGCGCCTGTCGCCCGCATGCAGGATCGATTCGAGCATGCCAACCGGCACATCTGCGCGCCAGAGAGTTTCGGAGAAAGGTTCGTGATCGGTGAGATACACAACCACAACGCCGTCGGTCTCTACTCTGTACCCAAGACAAGTGGCGGGATGGTTCAGATATTGGGTTTTCACCCCGATACCGTTAATGTTGTGCTGCCCCTCGGGAAGATCGCGGAAAGAGATTTTCGCCGGCAGCTGATCGAGCTTAACTGGAAAATAGGTGAACTCCATTTGCCCTGCGAGCACATTGGCCAGTGAGGAGCCCACTCCCTCCGGCGCGCAGATGGTGAATTCATTTCCCGGCACGAAAAGAGGGGCGAAAAAGGGAAATCCCTGAATGTGGTCCCAGTGCGTGTGGCTGAGCAGGATTGTCGCGCGAAGCGGACGCGGAACGGAGTGGTTCAGGTCGATGCCCAGCGGCCGTGCCCCGGTGCCGCAATCGAAGATCAGCCGCTCGCCGGTGTTGGTGATGAGTTCAACGCAGAGAGTATTGCCGCCAAATCGCACAGTAGAGGGGCCGGGTGTGGCGATCGATCCCCGAGTTCCCCAAAAACGAACACGCATGGTCTTGCTCCTCGTACACCGGTCGTTCTACACACTTCCCGGTCTGCAGTAGCAGTGCGGGCTTACGTGAAACCACTTCGCCCGCCAAGTCTCTTCCCAAAATGAAAGCCTACATTGAGCCCCGGACACCTCACATCAACCCTGCTTTTGCTCTATGAATTACTTTGAACCTGCTCAAGATAGCTTGCCAACTCATCAATTGCGCGGCGAATTTCGTCGATCGCCCGGTCTTTTGCCGCCTGTTCGATGCGAGCGCCCAGCTCGGTGATTCGCGGAAAGCCGAAGCTGCCTCCGGTCCCGTTCAGATTGTGACCGATCCGCTGAAGGGTGGGATAGTCTTCAACAGTCTGGGCGGCTTGAAGCGTGATCAGTTCCTTCCCCATGTTCTTGAGGAAGCGCGGCACGAGCATCGCAATCGACGGATCCAAGGCAGAGTCGTCCACCACTGTGGCTTGCATGGCTGAGGTTCCGTTTCGGTCCCCGCTCAACGGCGCAGCCGGAGCGGCCCGATTGCACGATGCCGCATATCGGCGAATGGCGTCCATCAGCGTGGCCTTCGCGATGGGCTTGGTTAGATGAGCAGTGAAGCCTGCCGCCGCGCTCTGCCCCGCCGCTTCCTTGAACGCATCTGCCGTGAGCGCCAGTATAGGCATGGGCAGCGTGCCGCGGCTGCGCTCCCAGTCGCGCATCGCTCTCGTGGCGTCGAACCCATCCATCACCGGCATATGAGCGTCCATCAACACCAGATCATAGTGACGGCTCTTCATCATGCCCAGCGCAATCTCTCCATTCTCGGCAACGTCGAGAATACAAGGCGATCGCTTCAAGTACTCGGCGATCAGGAAGCGATTATCCTCCGAATCGTCCGCAAGCAGAATGTGGATCGCCGGGGCCTCGTTCGCGGCCAGAAAAGCTTCGGGAATTCTGGAATCGGCGGCTGTGTGACCGCGCTCGCTGCCTGTCGTTCCGAGATCGCGAATTTCGCAGTGAAGAGGAAGCTGCTTCCCACGCCGACCGTGCTCTCAACCCAGATCTTTCCGTCCATCAACTCCACGATCCGCTTCGAGATCGCCAGCCCCAGCCCGGTTCCTCCATAGTTCCGCGTCGTCGACGAATCCGCCTGGGTGAAATTCTCGAAGATGCTTCCGAGTTTCTCCGGAGGAATCCCAATGCCGGTGTCCTTGACACAGAAAAGCAAAGCCCCCGGCTCTGAATTCTCCGGATCCTGCCGCACCTCGATATCGACCCTGCCGCTGGCAGTGAACTTCATCGCATTCCCGAGCAAGTTCAGCAGAACCTGGCGCAGTCGCAAGGGATCGCCCACCAACATGCGCGGCAGACCCTCGGCCAGAACCGATCCGATCTCCAGTCCCTTGCTCGTGGCCCGCGCCCGCGCAAGCTCCAGCACTCGGGAAACCACCTCCCATAGATCGAAGTCCACCTGCTCCAACTCCAGGTGTCCGGCCTCCACCTTGGAGAGATCGAGGATGTCATTGATCAGCGCCAGAAGCGTTCCGCCGGCGCGCTGGAAGACTTCGACATACCGCTTCTGTTCAAAATTGAGATCGGTCTCCGCCAGCAGATCGGCCATGCCCAGGATCGCGTTGAGCGGAGTCCGTATCTCGTGGCTCATCGTAGCGAGAAAGTCGCTCTTTGCCTGCGTTGCCCGCTCGATCTCCCGGTTCAGGCGAGTGATCGTCTCATGTTGCACCACCATCTCATGGGCATAGAGTTGCAGTTGCTGATGCCCGACATAGGTTGCATCCCCCCGTTCGATCACCAAAAACGCCCGCCCTCCTGTCGCGACCGCCTGGGCCATCAGGTGATACTCGGTTCCGTCGTTATCGGTTTCCGTCCAAAAGTCGGATTGCAAACGCTCCAGCGAGCCGGTCGCCCAAAACTCTTCGGCCACCGGGAGAAAGCTCTCAAGCGCAGGAAAATACTCGGTGAGGTTTGGCGCCAGATCTTCAGCAACGGTCGGCGCCAGGCGCAAAAACCAATCCGGATATTCGTTGACGACTGCGAACCGTCCATGAGTGTCGCGCTCAAATACAGCAAACTGCATCGCCGAAAGCAGGATCGCTGCGGCATCGGCGCGCTGATCGCGATCAGACTGGGCACGCGTTTCGCTCAGTTCAGCCACGATCGTCCTTCTCCTGCAACATCCGTCCCGCCAACTCCTCGAAAAGCGTCTCTACGCCTTCTCCGCTCTTCGCGCTCGTCAAAAGCATGGTCCAACCCTGACCTGAAAGCCGCTCCAGCGCCGCTGCATCGACTTCCCACGTCTCCCGCAGATCAGCCTTGTTCACAACGCAGGTAAACGGGACCTTGCCCAGCTCCCCTTCGACGCGCGAATGCAGGTCGATAGCAGCTTCCAGAGTGCTCGCCCGGCATCCATCCGCCACCAGGATGTACCCCGACGATCCGCGCAGCTGGGTAGACTTCACCTGGGTGAGAGCGTCTTCGCCGGCAAGGTCCCAGAGCATCAGCGTCATCTCCTGCCCGTCGATAGTCAGCGCTTTCTTGTCGATCTTCACTCCCACCGTGGTGTGGTATTTGTCAGAGAAGATGCTCTTGACAAAGCGCGCCACCAGACTGGTCTTGCCGACCCCAAAGGCGCCCACCATGCAAACTTTTTTCTGGATCAAGGCATTGGCTCCGCAGACGCCGAGATCGGCGGGTTCAACGTCACCTGAAACGTCACGCGCCGGTCGAGCTCCTGGGGATATGTCTCCATCTCGGCGTGCCCGGGCTTGGTGTCGCCCATGCCAGAGGCCACCAGCAGGGCGCGAGGAACGCCTCTTTCCTCAAGCGCTCGTGCGACGGTCTCAGCGCGGGCGCGGCTCAATTCGATATTGCGGCTCTCCGTACCCGTGCTATCAGTGTGACCGTCCATCTCTATCCGAATCTGCCTGTGGTCTCCATCGGCGGTATGCCTCAGGAGGTTTACCTGCTGCTCCACTGTGTCAAGAAGAGCGGCCTGATCGACGCGAAGCTGCGACGAATTCAGGTCGAAACGGATCACCTGCTGCTCCAGCAGCGCCTTGTTGGCCTCCAGCTGCCGAGTGCCCTCGAAATGCGGATCGAGCGAGAGATAAGGCTCCCAGTGCTCGGAGACTTTCTGCGCGGGCACACCAAATCCGGCAAGCAGGGCCTCCGGATCGACCGCCAACGGATCGCGCAGACCCTGCACCGAATATCCCAGCCAGTGGCGCTGCGCACCGATGACCACGATGCCCGGCTCGCTATGCAGCCGCGCAACATATCCCGCCCAGCGCCGGTTGTCGCGGATGCGCAGCCCGACCATCGTCCCGATCGCCAACAGCAGCAGCACGGCGACCACCCATACGGCGGTATAGGATGTCTTCGCGTTCACCGTCTGCGCGCCACGCAGGCATTCCCTAAGATGTGGTTCGGCGCCCGCGAGGGACGCTGCATCACCCGAATACGATTGCAGCGCTGGCCCAAACTCCCGGTGAATCGCCTCCAGCTCGCGCACGAAAACCTGGCGCAACTCGGGTGGCGGCTGGCCACTGACCACCGCCGCGAGAAGGGCGAGTGGCCCGTGCTGCAGCCACAGCTTGAAATCGCCGACCTGCATCACTTCCAGCTCGTCCGACTTCTTTGGCCCGAAGGAGTCGCGAACAAAATCCTGGATGGCGGTGAGCATTCCCGAGATCATGTCCGCATCCTGTACCACGTCATCGCCGGCAGAGATGTGCCGCAGCAGCAATCCCGTTTCGCGATGAATCAGAAAGACCTGCTCCACGCGGTAGTTCAGGCTGCGCGCCAGAGCGACCTCGCCAAACGATTTGCCCGAGCGCCACGCTTCGAAGCGCCACTTCCAGCTCTCCAGCGACAAGCCGCGATCGAGCATCTGATTCAGCGAATCGAAAATCCCCTGCAAAGAATGCGCGACCGACTTGCGCACCGCCTCGCCAATAATGGGGAACAAAGAAGTGGCAATCATCGCCGGGTCGCGCGCCACGGAGATGCGCAGCGCCTCTTCGATGATCGGCTGCAGGGTGGATTGCAGCTTGCGGTCTTGCTTCGACCGCAGCGCGATGGCCTCGGCGATGCTCTTGCTCAGGTCCTCAGAGCGCACCTGGGGATCGTCCATCCGATGGCGGAGCTGCTCGATCTGCTCCAGCTCCGGCCCGATCAGCAGACCGCGCAACTGCAGCAGGCGATCATCGCTACCGTTTGCAGTCTGCACCGGAGTATCCGCGACCCCGGTTTGTCTGGGTGTGCTCATTCTTCCAACGATCCTCTAGGCACAGCAGCATCGCCTTATTTCGGCTCGCCGGATTCGTTGGGCTGGCCATCGTCGCCAATCTGAGCCGCAATCTCCGCCAACAGCGCCGACAGCAGCGCGCGGTCGGTCTTTTGATGTCGGAGTTCCCCGACCCGGCGCTCGAGCAGCGAACGCAGACTGTCATGCCGCTGGTCAATCTCTTCGAGCAGCTTGCGCGACTCCGCCATCAGTTCTTTGCGCAAAGCACTGTCTGACTCGGCCGTCGATGCGTCGAGTTCGTGGATCTTCCGGCCAAGGGCATCATGGATGGACTTGAGCTCCTGTTCGAGTGAGTGAAGTGCGCTGCTCCGTTCCTCGCGCTCGGCCTTAAGACGCGCCGCCAGCGCCTCGGTCTCACTCTTGAAGAAGCCCTCCAGCGACTCGAAGCGTCGCCGCATCGTATCTTTCAGCTCGACTGTCTCGCGCACGAGGTTTTCTTCCAGCCGGGCAAAGCGGGCTTCATAGTTCTTGATCTGCGATCCGAAGAGAATGTCCCGGATCTTGTCGACGCTGGCGCCGGAATCCGGACCAACGATCTCTACCGCCGCGTGAATCGTATCCTTTTGCTCGCCGTTGCTCATATCTTTCCTTTTAGACAAGCTTAGTTTGGAGGTGCCGAGTTTAGGCACATTCAGTTTAGACATACTGGGCTTGGACATGCTGGGCTTTGGCGTGCTGGGCTTAGACATGCTGGGCTTGGACGTGCTTGGCTTAGACATGCTCGGTATCCTGATTGCTGAATCGCTAACCTGGCGGGTCCGTCTGGGCCTGCCAATAAGCCGCGTTGGGAAACGCGCCAATTTTACAGTGTAGGGCCAATTTACAAAAGCGGCATTATCCTCCCTGTATTTTCAGAGATTCGATTAAGCCGATGGCTGACCAGCCATTCCAGCTCGATTCCCCCGTCGGGCCACGCTGAATGGCAAATGCTCGCACCGACTGTTCGTTCTTGGTCGGCGAGTTTCAATCCCGGACAAAGATAGCGTTGCCGATCGCCACCCTGGAACTGAACTTACTTATGAATCAGTGACTTGAAGTTGGATGCATTCTGGCTGTCTAAGTGCACAGTTCCAGGCAGATCGCACCTCGTGCAGAGAACAGTCAAACGAGACCTGTGAATCTCAAAGCCCTTTCCGCCGCAGGCGGAAAGGTTGGAGGGTTCTTTATGTTCCGATCCATTGCTCGCACCGTGGTTCCTGTTGGCCTGGTAGCTGTTTCCTTCCTGGCGTCCCTGGCGAATGCCCAAATAGTCATGCCCAATCCGATCAAGGCGCCGAATCCGCTGACGGCGACATTATCCCTTTTTCGCAGCAATATGCAGGACAAGATCATGAAGTCTGCGGAGGCGATGCCAGAGTCAAAGTACAGCTACCGGCCGACGAAGGACGTTCGCTCCTTTGCCGAGATCCTGAATCATGTGGCGGATATCTCCTACATATTGTGTTCAAACGCCAAGGGTGAAGCGAACCCTGATCCGGATTCCCCGAAGGTTTCGAAGACCGAGATCATGGGCCGCCTCAAAGGCGGGTTCGATTACTGCGATGGCGTGTACTCCGAGTTCACCGATGCGCACCTCAATGACCCGGCGGACTTCTTTGGCGCCAAGACGAACAAGATGTTCATCTTGACGCAAGTCGGAAATCATGACGCCTTGCACTACGGCAATCTCGTCACGTATCTGCGCATCAATGGCCTCGTGCCGTCCGGAGGCTGGTTTTGATGGTCCAGCGGCACTTGGTTAGTCGGCCGCCTGCGGTGAGGGACTCATAGAGATCTGAAGATGGCGATTCTCTCTGTGTCCGGCCGGTGGTTTGCTCCTAGCCACGTCTGGGCTTGCAGGATGCGGGTGCAAGGTCCTAGAGCGCAGATTGTGATTTGCCTCGTCTCGCTTTGCCTGTGCAGCCGGTGCAAAACATCTGTAAGGATAGAGCCGGTGAAAGGCGTAAACATGTAGAACACGGTGCCGCCTGAGAGATCCGTAGTCCGGGCGTCTTCCGCCACGAACCGAACGCCCCTCAAATTGAGGCGTTGAGCCGCTTGCTGTGCGCTTGCCGCGTAGTCCGGCCGCACCTCGACCCCTAGGGTGCGAATTCCTGTCAGAATGCCCACCAGTAGAGGGACATGTCCCAACCCCGATCCCAGGTCGACAAGAACGTCGTCGCTCGCGAACTTGCAGCCTGCGATCAGATCGAGGATGTGACGCGCAGGTGTTGGTTGGTAGGCCGTCATCTCCGGAGACGGCAAATAACTGGCTCCTTCTGACCCGCAAAGCTGGAGAACGCCGCTGACGATCTCGTCGAACAGATCGAAGCTCAGACCGGGGCGTAGCGTTTCAGCTTTTCCGTCCTTTCTCGCTTCTCTCAGCCAACCGTCCAGGGCGGGTGAATTTCCATGAATGGCGATCTCGGCCTGCGCAGCATGATAGAGCATTGTGTTTGCGGTCTCGAATTGCAATCTGAGCGCCCTGGCATCGGCCATGAGTCCACGATCGGAGCAGGTTGTTACCGCACCGGGATCGAGGCCCCCGATGATGGCGTCGAGTTGATCCAGGGCGTTCAGACGCATCGTCAACTGCTCTGGCTTTAGCAAACGACGCACATCACCAAAAGCATGGAGAAACTCTCGCAGTTCATAGAAGCGATCGAAATTGCTTCGTAAAGGGGCTTCGTAATAAGTTGACACGTCAACCAAATTATATGACCCAAAGTTGTCATGTCAACCACCGCGCTGATAGGCTCGGAATTATGACGGGAAAACCGCTGTCCCCGCGTGAACTTCGCATTTGGCACGCGTTCCTGTACATGGGTGAGGACGTACTCGAACGCGTTGGACGTGATATTGCCCGAGCGACGGGACTTTCCGGTCCTGAGTTTGGCGTGCTCTCACGCCTCGCAGCCTTTGGCAAAGGAGAGTTGCGCCAACAGGAACTCGCCACGGCGATGGGGTGGGAAAAGAGCCGGCTGTCGCACCAACTGAGCCGCATGCAGAAGCGGAAGCTCCTTGAGCGTCGGGCCGGCGATGGCCGGTCGACTCTTGTTGCGCTTACGAGGACAGGTCGCGAAAAACTGCAGGCTGCTCTTCCTGTTCGAGCCGAATCCGTCCGGCGCAGCCTGCTTTCCCGGCTATCAGCCGAGCAAATCGAGACGATCATTCGCGTCAGCAATCTGCTGAGTGATGAAGAATAGCGAAGCTACGACGTAGGCCTACGAGAAACAGATATGTACGGATAACGCGAATCGCGTCACATGTCCGTGTACTCGGGCATGTCGGACAAATGACTACGTACCACTTTACTCACGAGGGACGGTAACTCGGAACTTTGCCCATGAGAACTCAGGCGGACGGCGAATTACCTTGACGTTTAGCAAGCAGGAGACCGATCCAGCAGCTAACCGGCCATGTGAGCAGCCACGACAACCAGTACCAGTGCGGCCAGCCCGTGCTCCAGTTGGGAATCGTTGCGCCGACGCCCATCGCTTCTCCGAGGATAAAGAACCAAAGCACATGCCGCGCGGCGGGGTGGGGAGCAAAGCGCGCGCAGACCCAGGCACAAAAGATCGAGACGACAACGAAGAACGCCGTGCTCGCCATCAGAGCTGGATTGGAGGGGACGTGGCCCTTGGCGAAATCGCCCGGAAAAATTCGCGAGAGTAAAGGATCCGTCGCCAGAACCAGCACGATAGAGAGCAGATAGCTGCCAACAACGACGGCTATGGATTTAACCATCGGCTACCCTCCATGCTTCGTGCGCGAAAAAGCTTACCTAGGCGGAGATTGCCCTTGCCAGACAGATGGCCCAATCTACACCGCTTCGAATAAGAACCGCAAGACCAAACCACCCTACCGGCTAATCGAATTCTTACCAACGAAGGCCAGGCCGTTGGCTCGCCTGCCGTCTCTCAATCCGTAGCCTTTCTCTTTTCTCCCTTGACCTCAAGTTTACTTGAGGTCCTAAACTGACAAGCATCATGACAGACAACCTGAAAACCGAATCCACCCGCTCCCTGCCGCAAGCGCCAACGTTCTTCGAAGCGCACACCACCGGACACCGGGATGCAATCCTGGCCGTGATTGCCACCTTGGAACGTGCCGTAAATACGTCGAACGCTGACCTCTTTGACAGTGTTCTTAGCGAAGATGTGATCTGGGGGAGCCCCAAAGGCCAGATTGTCATCGGCCTGGATCAGTTGAATCCGATCCACAAGCGTTTGACCGCCAATTCCCGCCAATACGGATATAGCTCGCGATTCACTCTGGAAGCCCTCGGCTTCCTCAGCCGCGATGTGGCCTGCGCAAGTGTCCGCCGGACCGGCCTGGACGAGCACCAAATGCCACTGGATCCGTCACAAGGTTCCATCGTTCAGGAGCTGGCTCTCTATGTACTTGCGAGGCAAAACGACCGATGGTGGATTGTGAGCGCCCAGAACACTCCCGTGAGCCACGGTTGAGCGCCGCAGTGGACGCTTAATCATCTGGGTCGAGAGGAACTGTCTCCGCTTCCGAAAAGAACTTACTTAGCAATTCGGGAGTATAGAGAGCCCACCTGTTATCTGAAAATTCGATGAGAACCCCGCTATTCATTCTTTCCGCGGAAACGATGTGAAACTCCGAATTGGTCTCCATTTCGCGAGGATGGCAGAAATAAAACTCGGCGTCTGTACGGTCGCCGACAAACCGCCAAACGCCCATCTCGCACTACCAAAAAGAAAGGTTATGGCGTGGATTTCAAATTAGGACACTGCATGACGAACCTACCCTGCCCTGGCAGGTTGCGAGCATCGCAGATAACAGTCTCTTGCGTCATAGAACTGCTCCTTGCAAAAGCGCTCTCCGCGCCTCGATCACTGGCCTTTGATCGTAGCCAGCAGCGGAATTTGGCTAAATCGCTCTACTTCTCAATCTTCCTCATCCATCTGATAGCCTAGATCGTTAGAAAGGAGACTCCTTGCCGGCCCTCCACTGCCCGGAGATCCGCTGGGAGAACTCAGCCCTTCGCTGCCGGCCCGCGACACGCCGCCGGGCCGCAGGCAAAAGTCTTGCACTTGCTGCCGGACGCAACAGGTTGAACCACCAATTAGATAGAGTGAAAACGGTCTGACCAACGTGGGCATTGCTACCAGCATTCGGGCTGCCTTCAGCCGGGAAAATCTCATCTCCGCGCGCGCCGCCATCCTCAGCAACTCGCTGGAGGCACTCACTCTCTTTTGGCTGACCGCCTTCTTCCTCTTCTACGGGCTCGTGCCCGTCTTTGGAGGCGCGGCGCTCGGTCTCGTCGGAGCCGACGAACCTCGCTATGCCCAGGTCGCCCGCGAGATGCTCGCTCGCAACGACTTCGTCACGCCAATCCTCTACGGCAAGCCTTGGCTCGAGAAACCGGCGCTCTATTACTGGCGCGCCATGTTTTCCTTCCGTGAATTCGGCATCCACGACTGGTCCGCCCGCCTGCCCTCGGCCAGCTTCGCCTTTACTCTGATCGTCCTTATCTACCTGCACATGCGGCGGTTCCGCCCCGGAGGCCAGCTCGACGCCGCCCTCATCACCGCCTCCTGCGCCGGAATCATTGCTTTTTCCCGAGGCGCGTCGACTGACATGCAGCTCGCCGCGCCCTTCTGCATCGGCATGCTCGGCTGGTATGCCTGGTATGAAACCGACAGCAAGTTCTGGCTCTTCGACCTTTATTTCTTCGTCGGCGCGGCGACTCTCGCCAAAGGTCCGATCGCGCCATTTATGGCGATCGCCATCATCCTCAGCTTTGCCGCTCTGCGCCGCGAATGGTCGCTGCTGCGCCGCAGCATCTGGATCCCCGGCGTGATCCTCTACTTCGCCATGGTGCTGCCGTGGTTCATCGCCGTGCAGCACCGCAACCCCATCTTTCTCCGCGTCTTCTTCCTCCAGCACAACCTCGAACGCTTCGCCACCGACCTCTACAAGCACGAACAAGGCGCCTGGTATTACATCCCGGTCATGCTGCTCGGTCTCACCCCCTGGGCGGTCATCGCCATCGCCGCGCTGGTCGACGCCGTCCAGGGCTCCTTCGCCGAATGGCGCGCCCGCCGCGCAAAAGTCCGATACATCGGCCATCACCGCGCCGGCGACGCCTTCCCTGAATTCCTCGTCCTCTGGGCACTTTTCCCCATCGTTTTCTTCTCCTTCTCGAAATCGAAACTCCCCGGCTACGTCCTTCCTTCCATCCCCGCGCTCACCATCCTCGCCGGCGACTATCTCAACCGAAAACGCGAGGAAGGCCTCAAGCCCTGGCTCCTCGTCACCCACGCCGTGCTCACCGGAGGCCTCTCGGCCGCGGTCCTCCTGCTACCCCGCTACCTGCAAAATCCCGGAGTTATGCCCCCAACCAGGGCCATCGCCGCCGCCAGCGTCACCGGAGTCGGGGCCGCCATGCTCATCCTCGTCGTCGTCGCCCGCTTCGGAATCAAGCGCCTCCGCATCGCCACCCTCGTACCCATCGTGATGCTGCTCTTCTACCTGCTCGGCGTCGGCCCCTTCTTCGGAATCGGCCCCGTGCCCGGCTCCAAAGCCATCGCCCAGATCATCGACGAAACCTACTCCGCCCGGCCCCTCTCTCAAATTCTCAAGGCCTTTGTTAGGCCCGGCGAAACCCTCGCCGTCTACCGCGTCAAGCGCGATATGGAATACGGCCTCTCCTTCTATCGAGAGAAGCAAGTCGTGAATTATGAGGAGAACGGCGCCCTGGTCGTCCCCGACGAACAACATATATTAGTTGTCCGTGAGTCTTACGCAGGAGATCTGCGTCACATACTGGAAGGCCGAAGTTACGAACCGCTCTTTACCTATACCCCGCAAGGGCTGATCATTTATTCAGTCGCTGCCCGAAGCAAATAGGAAAACGGCCGTTAGGTTAAGCTAATTAGCATCCTAACGGACACTCTCGAATCGTATCGGCCAGCACGCAATTCGGAATCGCCCGCATTTCGGCATTGAATGACACCGGCGCTCCAGCTCGAGATCCTCGACCTTCGCCACTTCTCGGCGAACTCGCTCCGACCCGTCCTCGAAGCCGAGGTCAAGCTCTGGAACGAGCGCCTGCGTTGGGACTACCGCGCTTCCGCCGATCTCCTTCTCCAATATCTCGACTCCCGCGTCCTCCCCGGCTACGTCGCCATCGAAGACGGCCGCATCTCCGGCTACGTCTTCTGTATCTACGAGGAACATAAGGCCGTCATCGGCGACGCCTTCGCCATTCCCGGCCGCGGCTCCCACACCGCCAACGAAATCGAAAGCCGCCTCCTCGACCACATCATCGAGCTCCTCATCCACTCCCCCGGCATCGACCGCATCGAGTCGCAGCTCCTCCTCCACCGCCACGGCTCGCATGCCCCGGTCTTCAACCGCTCCGGATTCCAGATCTTTCCCCGCCTCTTCATGGAGCGCGACCTCACGCCGTCCTTCTCCAACCTCTTTCAATCCGACCTGCTCAACCCGCGCCCGCCCCGCCCACTCCCGCCGGAGCTGGAGCTCCGCAACTGGCGCGACGAAGACTTCACCCCCGCCGGCCGCCTCATCGCCGCCTGCTACGAAGGCCACATCGACAGCCACATCAACGACCAATACCGCTCCACCGCCGGCTCGCTCCGCTTCCTCCACAACGTCGTCCGCTTCCCTGGATGCGGCACCTTCGACCCCGCCGCCTCCAAGGTCATCGTCAAGACCAACAGCAAAGAACTCGCCGCCCTCGTCCTCTGCTCCCGCGTCCGCAATGACACCGCCCACATCACCCAGATCTGCGTCGCCCGCGAACACCGCGGCCTCGGCCTCGGCACCCTCCTCCTCAAAACCGCCGCCGCCGAACTCCGCAGACGCCGCTACACCACCATCACCCTCACCGTCACCGAAGGCAACACCGAAGCCGTCTCCCTCTACCAAACCCGCGGCTTCCACATCAAACACACCTTCGACGCCATGGTCTGGGACCAAACCAAAGGCTGAAGAAACAACAAATTCGGGCGAGCTGAAACTCCACTATGACCAACCCCCACAAAGTCACCAGATCCCGCTTCGAATTCTCTCAAGACGGAGAAACCGCCTGGCTCGAATTCGACCGCGACGACCAGGGATGGATGACCCTCTGGCACACCGAAGTCCCACCCGCCCTGCGCGGCCACGGAATCGCCGCCACCCTCGCCCGCACCGCCCTCGAATACGCCCGCGACGAGAACCTCAAAGTCGACGTCATCTGCCCCCTCGTCGCCAGCTACCTCCAAAAGAACCCAGAGTTCAACCACCTCCTCGCCAACAAACACTAAGCTAAGTCCCTAGTCCCTAGTCAGAGGAGACCCACCCAAATGCCAATCCCCGCCGACGACCCCAGCCGAAACCTCACCCACGCCAACCCCGACAACCCTCCCCCACATCGGCCTCGTCGGAGACACCTACACCGTCCTCCTCTCCGCCAAAGACACCGCCGGAAAATACTGCCTCATCGACATGCACATCCCGCCCGGCGGAGGCCCTCCCCCACACCGCCACGACTTCGAAGAAACCTTCACCGTCCTCATCGGCGAAATCGAAGCGACCTTCCGCGGCGCAAAGACCACCGTCAAGGCCGGCGAAACCATCCACATCCCCGCCAACGCCCCGCACCAGTTCCGCAACGCCGCCGATCAGCCCGCCCGCCTCCTCTGCATCTGCGCCCCCGCCGGACAGGAAGACTTCTTCGCCCAGGTCGGAGTCCCCGTCGAAACCCGAACCACCCCACCACCCAAACCCAACCCCAACTCCGAAGCCGAATTCAAAAAGAAAGCCAAAGAACTCGCCCCAAAATACAAAACCGAATTCCTCCCACCCGCCTAAGTAAGCGACGGCGGCCCCAACAAATAATTTGTCATCCTGAGCGGAGCCGCAAAGCGGCGGAGTCCGAAGGACCCGCAGTTCCAGCAATGGTTGGGTGCCCCATTCAAACGGGGTACCCGACGACGGGTCTTCGTCGCTCGGGTGCGAAGCCCGCTGTTGGCTTGAGTGGGATGATCAATCTACCTTTCAAACAATCGCCACTCCAGGGAGAAATGTCATCCTGAGGCGCAGCCCGAAGAGCCTGTCCTGAGCGAAGCGAAGGAACCCGCGGTTTGCCTAAAGCCGCGCCGCAGGCGCATCCAGCTTAACGATGCTGAAATCCGAACAAATGACATCCCCCAACAGACCTGTCATCCTGAGGCGCAGCCGAAGGACCTGCGGTTTTCCCGAAGCCGCGCCGCAGGCGCATCCTTGAAAGTTGCTCGGTGCCCCGTTCAACTCATCCGTTGGCTTGAGTGGGATCACCACTCCACCAACCCAAACAATCGCCATCCCCCGAACAAATGTCATCCTGAGCGAAGCGCCGAAGGCGCGCAGTCGGAGGATCTGCAGTCTCTCTTCAAAGCTACGGAGAGGAGCGTCCACGCTAGTAGATATCAAACTTCACTTCTATATTCACTTGGACAGGAACTGGCGTTCCCTCCCACTGGGCGGGCTTGAATCTATATTGCTGAACCGCCGCAACCGCGTTCTCATCCAGACCGTTGCCCAGCCCTCTCACGATCCGAACATGTTGCGGCACTCCATCGACGTCGACAATTAGACTGACCACACAAATTCCCTTCACCTTCGCAGCCCGCGCCTGCTGACTATAGCTCGGGTTTACAGAGTGAATAACTACCGGCGGCGTCACCCCGCCACCAACTGTGTAGACGCCTGGCTCTCCGGCTAATTGTCGCGGCCCCTGCGCCACGATCTTGTAGTTAGCCGGAACCGCAAATTTGGACGCATCCGGCTCATGCCGATCCAGCTTCGTCAGAGTAAACGTCTGCTCCCACCGGGCATCCTTATGCTTTCGCATCGTGCACATCGACAGATCGGGCGAATACCAGTATTCATCGACAGTTCCGTCGGGTTTGGTCTGGCGAGTTCCGTGGATCGTCATGCCATCAAAGATCTGTGTTCCGAGATCTTCGATATTCACTCCAGGAGAGCCCTTTGGGTCCGTGATCGGAACGGTTTCAGGGTTAGGCGTCGGCGGCATCTCGGTGACGGTCTTCCACGCCACCAGCAGATACGGATCGAGACGATAATCCACGCCGGCTTCCGTATCGAAAATGAGAAAGACTTGCAGCGGAGGCTCGCCTTGATATCCTTCGGCAACAAACCGGCGTCGTTCTGTGTAAGTTCGCCCTTTCGAATCGCGCCCCGTATAGTTGATCATTCTGAGCGTGTTCGTCGAGCCGTCTCCGAAACTCTGCTTGGACACTACCTCCACAACGCCCGAAAAAGGTGCGTTCTGCACCGGGCTGACAAATATCCCGTTCACATTGGGAGCCATGATCTGATCGGGAACATTGCGGTTCCCGCTGCCCAACCCTTGGGCCCAGCTCACCGAAGACATCGCAGAAAAACAAACTAGCGCTAGCGCGTAGTGGTTCAATCGCATGACCACCTCGTAGACAGTAATAATCCACACGCCGCAGCCTGTATACCAAAATGCTTCGCGTCTTAAGTTCGTCGAAGCGTCCCGCAGCTCTTCAGCGACCTCACATATCTGCGCTAACTCGCATACCTGATGTCTACCAACGGACGAGACTTGAGGTGAGACGCGCCTAAGAAGCGTTCAAAGCGAAATGACAAGCACAAGCGCCGCTACGGCGAGAAGCATTAGCGCCCACTGCATATATCTTATGGCGTGAACGGACGCGGCAGCCGTGGACAGACCCTCCTTAGCGCCACCGGTCTTCAGCGTGTTCTCGAGGTGCAGCCGCTTCGCCTCGTTAAACGCGCCTTGTATCTCGGCCGCCCCCCGGTTGAACAACGTAGCCGCATCTGTTAGCTCGCCCTGGAACTGAAACGTGCCCCTAAACGCCAGCGGAAGCCTCCGCAGGTCGTTAGCCACACTACCGCCGGTTAATTCCAGCCCGTTCGCGAGCCATTCGTTATAAAGCTTCCTGTTGGCGCCCAAATAGTCATTCATGACCGCCCTGCACAAGAATGCTGACATTAACAAAGCTCCCCAGGCGAAACCAACCAGTGTCATGATCAGATATTTACGCCAGCCAATCACCGCAGCTTTCGATGCAACGGACGTGAGAGCTGTCACTGAAAGGCCAATTGTGCCGAGGTCGATAAGCAGCAATCGCTCGTGAAATGAGAATAGCTGCTTGTTTAAATCCCTGGCACTCTCAAACGCCTCGGAACAAAATCCAAGGTACTCGCGCGTCGACCCGCGAAAATTTTCTAATAACTTCGAAAATTTTTCAAAGTCGACAGAGGAGGGCTCCTGTTCCGGCCCCTGACGCTGATCATCGCCTGGCATGGCAAAGAGGCTATAAGGGCCTGACGCGGGGCGTCAATTAATATCGGTCACCACCGGGATCGCCCGGACCACGCCGTCGACAGCGCTGCCCTTCGTTGGCTTGAGTGGAATGGGTGCTCCTCCCCTGAATCACTGTGGCCCATAGTTGATACCGTCTACCTTACCAATAGTGATCAAAAAGCTCGCGTTGTTGCCGGTGGTGATTCCGTTGCCATTGGTCGACGTGGCCTGGATAAAGTAAAGACCGACCCTGCCGCCCGGGAAGGTTGGGGGCGCCGAACCAAGTCCTGAAGTTTGCCCGGTACATTTGTAGGGGCCTATTACCTTGGGCGACAATTCCACAATGTACAAGGGAACAGTGGCCAGCACGGGACCGGATGGACTACCGAAAGTCTGATTTGCCGACCAGGGTGTCGCGGGATTCGATCCCGGAATTTGGCCGTTGCAATCGCTATAGAAAGTGATGTTGACTCTAAGATATCGAATGCCTGAGTTGTCTCCCGGCGCAATTGCCGCGAACCAATCATAGGTAGGTGGGCTGCTTTCGCTGGGAGACCATTGAATTGTCCCTCCCGCATTACTCCATTCAGTACTGGGCGCCAACATTTTTACCGCATTGTAAGTTAGGTACGGCGTGTTGGGCGGCCACGTAAAAGAGTTCGCGGGCGCGAGAGTCAACAGGACAGTGGGGCCGGCGTTGCTGGATGTGTTCGGCGAGTTGTTGCAACCGATCAACAGAAGCCCCGGGGTCATCAGGACGATCAGGGCAATGAAACCGAGCAAAAACTTTCTCGAATGTTCCATGCCACACTGTACACTTCTGCCAGCGCATTCCCGGCGAACGCAAGAATGTTGTCAAGCCCCCTCTTCGCGAAATTCAGGCCTAACCCATTGATTCAACACGCGATAATAAATCTCCAAAGTTGGCATAGTGAAAGGGGTCAACTTGATATCCTATAAATAGGGCATAAGAAAAGAAGAAGACGACTAACTCAAGGCGGCGAAAGCCGCCTTTCTCATTTCTAGCTCACTTATAGGAGGGAACAATGACTCCAGAATGCCGGCACATCAAGACCTCAGGCGGAAAATGTGGCTCCCCCGCCCTGCGCGGCCAGCCTTACTGCTACTTCCATTCGCGCCTCCGCGAACGCGCCACCCAGCAGCCCAGCTTCCTTCCCTTCGCCTTCCAGAACCTCGAAGACCGCGGAGCCATCCAGCACGCCATCAGCGAAGTGGGCATGGCCGTCGCCGACCACCGCATCGACTCCAAGCGTGCCGGCATTCTCCTCTACGCTCTCCAGATCGCCTCCCAAAACGCGAAAAACGCCGATCAGATCGTCTCCAGCGAATCCATCGCCGAGCTCACCCGCACCGAACAAGGCGAAGAACTCGCCCCCGAAGGCGCAACCGCCCATCCTCAGCAAGAGGAGAGCATCGCCGACCTGCTGATGAGGGAAGTGAACCGGAAACGTGAAGAATGGATTCAACAACTTAGCCCGGATCAACCTCCCCAACCCACTGAAAACAAGGATTTAACCAGGAAATCCCAGGGGGAGGGCGGTACATCGCCAGAAAATGATGACGGTCCTGAGGATCTCGACGAACTCGGCCACCCCAAACCGCAATGGAACTAACTCGGCGCGGGTGCCCCAGGTACTCGAAGCTTACCTGGGATCGGCTTCCGGGTGCCCCACTCAAGCCATCTTTTGGCTTGAATGGGAAGGCTCCGCCTTCGCCTCCAGCTCCGCAATCAGCTCCTGAATCAACCGCGCACACCGCGCGGACACATTCACAAACTCCAGGCCCACGCACTGCGCAATCCGGTTCGACCGCACCCCGGCCGCCACGCGGAAATGGACGCGGTTCACCACCAGCGTCACCTCCACCCGAGTTCCCCGCTCCAGCGTGAACATCACCTTGGTAGCGATGCAGCAGCCCGTCGCGCTCAGGTCGCGGACCTCGCCGGAGAAGCGCAGCGCGCCGCCCAGCACGATCACCTCGGCCGCCCCGTCGCACGGAAAACGCTCCACCTTCCGCCGGTCGTCGGAAGGGCTCTCGCTCTCCACGCCAGCCCGCCCGATCACCGCCCGTCCGATCGTAGCCTCTGCCTTCACGACCCCCGCCTCCATCCGGAAGGGGCGACACCAGCCAACCCGGCAAGCATCGCACACCCCGATGCTCCTCATATCGGCGAAGCCCTTCGCAGAGTGAGCCTTCAGACGCCGTACCGGCTCACGAATCCCAAATCAGGACGAACCCCCGCGCCCATCCAGCAACTCGCAAAAATGCTCGACCCACTGCTTCTGCAGCCAAGTGTCAGGAACTGTCAATCCCCGAGCAGCGCTCAACCGCGCAAACGCCTCGTCCGCGCTCAATCCCTCCGCGCAAAGCACGCCAGCCATAAGCATGCACGAGCGCCCAATTCCCGCGAAGCAATGCGCTCCAACTCCCTTCCCCGCCCGAAGGTCCCGCTGCAGCTCCTCAACCACCGCGCGAAACTCCTCCATCGACTCCGGAATCGAGTGGTCCGTCACCGGAAACGACCGGAACCCAATCCCGACCTCAAGGCAGAGCCGAGCCTCGTCCTCCAGCCGCAGCACCCGAATCTCCTCCGCACCCAGCAGCGAAACCAGGCTCTCGATTCCCTGCACCCGCAGGTCGCAAATCGCCTCCCCAAGATGCCGCCCGCCCTCCGGACAAGGCACCACCGCCATCCGCAGCGGGCCGCCGTCTGCCGCCTCCGCCAACCCGTCGGTAACGATCCAATAGGGTACAGCCAGGGATTTCGCCATCTCGCAACAATCTCCGAGTCGATTTTACGCAGGCTTCGCCATCCATGCGCCTATGAAAAATGGAATGCGGCCTATGATCTCCGGTACCCAGTCTTCACGCCGCAATCGACAATTCTCCATTCATAGATGCACGACTACAGGAAATGCCGATATCTGCCCCAAAATGAGAGCTATACTCAGCTAAGAAGGCTCCGCGCAGCCTCCCGAAAGCATGGCAGCCAAGTTGCAGTATCGGTGAGGTCGCTAAAGCGTCCAGCGCGTATGGGGAAGTCCTTTCAAACTCGTGTCTCGGTAGTTTTGCTGGCCTTTTTTACCTTGGCCGCAATTGTTTTTGCCGGGATCAACCTCTCCCAGGAGACAAAAGAGCAGACCCCGATCGATGGAGTGACGTGGTTTGAGGCCGATGGAGGCCTGCGCGCACACCGGGTGCTGCAGGGAGGTCCCGGCCAGCGCGCCGGCATCGCAGTCGGCGATCTTCTCGTCGAGGTCAACGGCCATCCCACCCCGCATGTGGCCAGCCTCAACCGCGAAATGTTTCACACCAAGCCTTATGGGACGGCGACCTATACCATTGACCGGCGTGGGTATCGGGTTGACTACTCGGTCATCCTCGATGCCGCCGACCTAAGTCTGAACCAGGGTTTTCGGCTCATCGCGCTGGTCTATCTTGGGATCGGCCTCTACGTGCTTTTCAGGCGCTGGACCGCGCCCCGTTCCACTCACTTTTATCTGTTTTGCCTGGCGTCGTTCGTCCTCTATTCATTTAAGTACACCGACCGCTTCACGGACTTCGATTGGGTCATTTATTGGGGCAACGTAGCGGCGACCGCGTTGCAGCCCGCGCTGTTTCTCCACTTCGCCCTCGCCTTCCCGATCCAATCGACCGAAGACCGCCGCATCCTCGGCATCCGCCGCTGGCTGATCGCCCTCACTTATCTGCCCGCCATTGTCATCGTCGGACTCCGCATCGTGGCAATCAATTTCTGGTCGGCCACCGCGCTGCTTGATGATCGGCTCAACAAATTTGCCTACGCCTACCTCGCAACCTGCTGGGTGCTTGCGAGCATCGTTTTCTACATCAGTTACTTGCGGACCGATCTGCCGCTTCGCCGCCAGCAGCTCAAATGGCTTACCCGCGGCACCATCCTCGCAATCACGCCGTTCACGCTCCTATATATAGTCCCCTATCTCGCCGACGTGCCGGTTCCAGGCATCTTCGAAAAGCTAGCGGGTATTTCGTTGGTGATTCTGCCGCTCACCTTCAGCTGGGCCATCATTCGCTACCGGCTGATGGATGTCGACCTCATCTTCAAGCGCGGCGTCACTTACACGCTGGCGACTGCGACCGTCGTCGGGCTGTATTTCTTGTTGGTCTCGATCGCCGGGGACATCGTGCAGAAGCGTCTGCCCGCCTTCGGTTCGGGCGGATTCATCACCGCGATCATCCTTGCCGCGCTCCTCTTCGACCCGCTCAAGCGCGCCATTCAGGAACGCGTCGACAAGCTCTTCGACCGCAAACGCTACGACTACCGGCAGACGTTAATCGAGTTCGGCCGCGGACTCAGCTCGCAAACCGACCTCGACGCCTTGCTCACCGCCATCGTCAACCGCCTCTCGCAGACCCTGTCGGTCGCCCAAGTCGCGGTCTTCCTTGCGGACGACCACGGCGGCTACACTCTGGCCGCGGCCTACGGCTTGCCGCAGTCACTCCCTGCCAGCGGGAGAAAAAATGGACACGCCTTCGCCGGCGCTCACGATCTTGGGGGCCTCGGCCTTGGCTTCCTCGACCTGGGTTTTCTGGACTTCGACCAACCTAACTCCGGCACGCACATTTTCCTCGAAAATACCCAGCATGCGATGCACCTGCCCGAGGCCCAGCAGCGCACCGTCGCCGCGCTCGACCTTAACTACTACTTGCCCTGCCGCCTGCAACAACGCACGATCGCGGTTGTCGGGCTGGGCCGTACCACCGACGCCGACTTCTTATCGAGCGAAGATGTGGAGCTTCTCGAGTCGCTCGCAAGCTACATCGGCATCGCGCTGCAAAACGCGCGCCTCTATGCGAGCCTGAAGCAGAAGGCCTCGGAGTACGAGCGCCTCAAGGAGTTCAACGAGAACATCGTCGAGTCGATCAACGTAGGCATCCTCGCCGTCGATCTCGAAGAGCGCATCGAAAGCTGGAATGCGCAAATGGAGGTGCTCTACGCGCTGCCCCGCGCCGAAGCCCTCGGACGCAAGCTGAGCGAGGTTTTCCCATCATCCTTCGTCGATGAATTTCATCGTTCTAAAGAGGACCAGGGCGTACACAACCTCTACAAGTTTCGTATCGAAACCCGCGCCGGCGAGCAGCGCACCGCCAACATCGCCATCGCGCCGCTGGTCTCTCGCGATTTCGCCACAGTCGGGCGCATCGTGCTGGTCGACGACATCACTGACCGCATCGAACTTGAAACGCAGCTCACCCAGGCGGAAAAGCTCTCTTCGATCGGCTTGCTTGCCGCCGGTGTTGCGCACGAGGTCAATACTCCGCTCGCTGTGATCTCTTCTTATGCGCAGATGCTCGCCAAACAAGTGCGCGGCGACGAACGAGTCGGCCCGCTGCTCGATAAGATCACACAACAGACCTTCCGCGCCTCAGAGATCGTCAACGGCCTGCTCAACTTCTCCCGCACCAGCGGGACGGCCTTCACTGAGATCGACGTCAACACCGTCATTCGCGACACGCTCAATCTGCTCGAACACCAGCTCAAGACCGGAAACGTCAAACTGGAGTCGTCGCTCGATCCATCGCTGCCGCCAATCCTCGGCAACCCCGGGAAACTGCAGCAGGTCTTCCTGAATCTATTTCTGAATGCCAAAGACGCCATGGCTGGAGGAGGCACGCTGCGCGTAACCACCGAAGTCAACGGCCACGTCGGCGTCTCCATCTCTGACACCGGCTCGGGCATCGCCCCCGAACACGTCAAGCGCATCTACGACCCGTTCTTCACCACCAAGAGCGCGCCCCGCGAAGGGCAGCGACGCGGCACCGGACTGGGCCTCGCGGTGACCTACGGCATCATTCAAGAGCACGCCGGCAAGATCGAGGTCGAAAGCCAGGCCGGTGCCGGTACCACTTTCTACCTGGAATTTCCCTTGGTAAGGAAAACCGTAAATGTCTGAAGCCACCCTGACTTTACCGCCCGAGTCACCCGCCGCGAGCACCGAAAACGCTCACCGCATCCTGATCATCGACGATGAAGCCGGCATTCGCGAATCGCTCGAGGTCCTGCTCTCGCTCGAGGGCTACACCATCGATACCGCTCCAGACGGCGAGGCCGGCCTCAATGTCCTGGGCCAGCGCTCCTACGATCTAGTGCTCCTCGATCTCGCCCTGCCCGGCATGAACGGCATCGAGGTCCTCGGACAGATTCGCGAACGTTATCCCGATCTGCCGGTCATCATGATCACCGCCTACGGAACCGTCAACAACGTCGTCGACGCCATCCGCGCCGGAGCGCAGAACTTCGTCCAAAAACCGTGGGACAACGAAAAGCTTCTCGCCGACATTCGCGCCTCGATCGCGCGCTACCGCGCCGAAGAAGAGAACATCCAGCTCAAGCGCGCTCTCAAGCAGCGCTACAACTTCGAAAACATCGTCGGCAAGAGCGAGTCCATGCGGACGATCTTCGACCTCGTCGCTCAGGTTGCGCCAAGCCGCTCGACCATCCTTATTCTCGGCGAGAGCGGCACCGGCAAAGAGCTGATCGCCAAGGCGATCCACGCGAATTCCCCGCGTCGCGACAAGAACTTCGTCCCCGTCAACACCGGCTCCATGCCCACCGATCTGCTGGAGTCGACGCTCTTCGGCCACGTCAAGGGCGCCTTCACCTCCGCTATCGCCGCCAAGAAGGGTTACTTCGAAATCGCCAACGGCGGCACGCTCTTCCTCGACGAGATCGGCAACATGAGCATGGATACGCAGGCAAAAATCCTCCGCGTCATCCAGGACAAGCGCTTCATGCATCTCGGCGGCGTCCACGAGATCCAGGTCGATGTCCGCATCATCGCCGCCACCAACGTCGATCTGCGCCAGGCAGTGCGCGAAGGCCGCTTCCGCGAAGACCTCTATTACCGCCTCAACGTCATCTCGATTGACCTGCCGCCGCTCCGCGCGCGCCGCGAAGACATTCCGCTGCTCTCTGCCCACTTCCTCAAGCGCTTCTCCGAGGAGAACGATCTCGCGCTACGCACCCTCGCGCCCGACGCCATCCGCGCTCTCATGGATTACGACTGGCCCGGCAACGTCCGCGAGCTCGAAAACGTCATCGAGCGCGGAGTCGTGCTCTCTTCCGGCGCGCTCATCAGCTCCGACCTGCTGCCCGGCCATCTCACCGGCCGCAGCTACTCCTCCAGCCTGCTCGAGCAGAACGGCGACGCCTCGCTCTTCGACATCCTCGAAGACATCGAGCGCCGCATCATCATCGACAAGCTCGAACGCTGCCACTGGAACCAGACCGACACCGCCGAGCAGTTCCGCATCCCGCTCTCCACCCTCAACCAG
>CAVUKL010000021.1:0-60399 GCA_963742015.1 uncultured Acidobacteriaceae bacterium
TATTTGTCTCTGGCAAAACCATGTCGTGCGCCGAGCAGCAAGGCCAGTAACGACAGCCCTGCGAGGGCACGGCGGAAGATTCTTCTGTTTCCAATAGTCATATTTCTCTCCTTCAGGCCTGGTGGCGTTTACCCGGGCCGCCTCAGCGTTGCATGAACTCTAACCTTCCCCGACTGCCGCCGTTATTGGCAAAAGTAACAACTAATCCCGCAAAGACAGGTGATTTCCTTACCGCAGGCCAGGAGCCGTATCTTCGCACTGTTAGTTCTGCCAATATCGCCGCGAAGATAAGTCTGCTGACAATATCTTGACGGTTTCGGTCGCGGACGACCGAGGAAATATCTGAATCAGGCACTCAGGACCGATGTCCATCGGAGAGAAGAGTACACATATGAGAACCACACTGCAAGGAAGATATACGCTGGCTGTAATCCTCTTCACCGCGACGCTGGCCGTCATTCTGGCAGGAGGCGCAGTGACCGCTCACGCGCAGTCCGTCCAGGGAGTGATCAATGGACGCAGCGGCGCAACTATGACGATACAGACAGCGGACACCCCAAAGCTGGTGGTCTTGCTCACTCCAAACACCGATGTCGGTGAAGTAGAGGGCGTTTTTAAGGGACGCACGAAGCAGATGGCCATGACTTGTCTGATCCCTGGTCTTCCAGTACAGGTCACGGGGTCGACGAACGACCAGGGCCAGCTGGTCGCCGACAAGGTCAGGTTCAAAGGCAACGACCTAAAGGCCGCCATGGATGCTCAGGCCGGGCTGCAGCAGACGGTCGAGGCGCAGCAGGCGCATGAGGCGCAGATCCAGCAGAGTGAGCAGGAGCTGGCCGCTCAAAAGGCCGCGCTGGCCGCGCAACAGGCGCAGTTAAACGTCGAAGACCAAAAGATCGCTGCCAACAAGGCTGCGATCGCTGCCGCCAACAAGCGCTTTGGTGAGCTTGCTGAGTACAACATCATGGATGAGGTCACGGTTTACTTTGGCAACGGCAAAGTCACCATCGACCCGCAGTATTTTCCCCAGCTTTTAAAGCTGGCCGAGAAAGCGACGACGATTACCGGCTATGTAATTCAGGTGAAAGGGTATGCGTCGGCGGTCGGGTCTGCTGCGCTCAACCAGAAACTGAGCGTCGAGCGGGCGAATGCGGTTTCGCAGTTCCTCGAGCAGGACGCCAGCGTTCCGCTGACGAATATGCTGGCTCCTGGGGCGATGGGCACCGCGAACCAGGTTGCTCCTGACACTACGTCTGAGGGGCAGGCCGAGAACCGCCGCGTGGTCGTAATGGTTCTGCAAAACAAGGGCATTGCCGGAACCTAACTCGACGCGAAGGGAACCGCGGGCAGGCTGCGCGTAGCGAGGATGCGCAGTTTGATCTGACAGAATCCTTTGCCTTCGGCGGAGCACGATTCCGCCGAAGGTGGGGATGTCCGGGCCAGTTTCATGCTTACGCCGTCAACATCATTCGGATAGAATTGCCCGCAGGCTCTTGCGAAGCGGGCTAGCCCTCATTCCTGATTTCGCTCTCAGGCCAAGCTAATTCAAAGGACCAGGTCTCGCGTTATTCGGGGCGGATATCTCATTCGCGTAAGACCGAGGACAGGATGAGCCTGGTTTATGGCGTCGAGCCATCGACTGTTATCCACGGTTGGATGTGTGCGCCCGCCAGGAAAGCTGCGGATTGTGATTACTGCTACCCGTCAGGGTATTCTGAGCCGACGCGCCCTTCAGTCGGTTGTTTTCATCGCTTTGCCTTTGGCCTTCATTGGCCGGAGTTGGGGCCAGGATGCCGGGTGGCCCCGGGAAAAGACCGTCAACGGCGCGCGTTTGGTTTATTACCAGCCGCAGGTGGATGCCTGGAACGATTTCAAGCTGCTCAATCTGCGAATGGCGATCGCCATTACTCCGGCTGGAGGCAAGACGCAACCAGGGGTAGTCACCGCCGAGATGCAGACTGATGTCAATGTGGACGCACACACCGTCCTTCTGAGCCATCCGTTGATTACGGGAACGTTCTTTCCGTCGCTCGACGGGGCTTCATCGGCGCGGTTGGCTCAACTTGTCGAGAGCTTCCTGCCGCCAACTGCGACGTTTACCATCTCTCTCGACCGGCTGGTCGCGAGCGCCAATAAGCCGAAACCCAAGACAGTGGCCGCGGTCAGGAACGATCCTCCGGCTATTTACTTCAGCTTTAAGCCGGCGATTCTGCTGCAGTTGAACGGCGATCCTGTGAAAGTGCCGGTCGCGAATTCGCAACTCGATTTGGTGGTGAACGCTAACTGGCCACTCTTCCTGGATAAGTCGACGTCAAAGTATTACCTCTTCAATGGCGTGGGTTGGATGATCTCGGGCAATCCGGCGATGGGCTGGAACCCCACTCCGGTTTTGTCGCCGGAGATGGCGAAGGTTGCCGCCGATCCGAATTGGAACGACCTGAAGCCTTATATCCCGCCGCCGCCCGGCAGCGCCACCAATGGGCCTGCGGTGTTCGCGAGCACTACTCCGGCTGAAGTCGTGGTCTTCTCCGGAATGCCGAATTTCGCGCCGATTCCCGGCACACAGTTGGCTTACGCGACCAACACCGATAGCGATGTCTTCAAGTACACTCCCACCGGCGCGTTCTACTACCTGACCTCGGGGAGATGGTTCAGCTCGCCAACGGCCCTGGGTCCATGGTCTTTTGCCAGCAACAACCTTCCACCGGACTTTGCCAATATTCCCCTTGCGAGCCCGCCTGGACGGGTGCTGGCGTCCGTGCCTGGTACGCCGGAAGCGGAAGACGCCGTGCTTTTGGCGCAGATTCCAACCACGGCCACAGTTGATTCGGCAAAGGCTGCGGCGAGCGTGAAGGTGAATTACTCCGGCAGTCCGCAGTTCGTGCCGATTCAGGGAACGACACTCTCTTATGCTACGAACACGCCGAACCGGGTCATTCAGGTCGGCTCGCTCTATTACCTTTGCTTCCAGGGGGTGTGGTTCATGTCCACCACGCCGCAAGGCCCGTGGCAGACGGCGCCTACCGTGCCCCCCGAAATCTATACCATCCCGCCGAGTTCGCCGGTATACAACGTCACTTACGTGACTCAGTCAACCGTCAATGGAGTAGTCGTGGCCAGCTATACCGCTGGATATTATGGCGTCTACGTTACGCCGGTTGGGGGTGCTGTCGTCGTCACGACCGGCACCGGCTACATTTATCCGCCTGTGGTTGTCGTGGGAGTCGGTCTCTATCCGATTTATTATCCCTACCCGATGACTTATGGTGTGGCGACTTTTTATAGCCCATATACCGGCGCCTACGGTGTCGCGCACACGGCGTATGGGCCTTATGGGAGCGCGAGCTGGGGCGCGGCGTATAACCCGGCGACCGGGACCTACGCTCGCGGCGCCAGTGTCTCCAACGCCTATGGGACCCAGAAAGTTGCCCAGGCCTACAACCCGTATACCGGCAACTACGGCGCAACGCATCAGGGATCAAATGCCTATGGCTCGTGGGGCAATTCTGTCGTGAGCAACGGGAGCAACACGGTCTACACCCAGCACCAGACCAACGCAAACGGCACGGTGGCGACGGCGCAGAGCACTGCGGGCGGCAAGGCCGGCGGCGTGAGCACTGCCTATGGCAATACGGCGGCGGGCAAGACGGCCAACGGCGACATGTATGCCGGCCATGACGGGAATGTTTACAAGAACACCGGTTCGGGTTGGGAGACCTACAACAACGGCAGCTGGAATCCGGTGCAGAAACCGACCAGCAACACCGCGACCACGCCCGGCGAGACCAACCAGCAGAAGCTGCAGAGCAATCCCAATTACGCTTCAGATCAGCAAAAGGTCCAGAGCAATCCGAACTATGCCTCCGCCCAGCAGAAGGCGCAGAGTAATCCGAATTACGCCACGGACCAGCAGAAGGCCAAGAGCTACGGGCAGCAGACCACGTCGAATGGCGCATATAGCCGTCCTGCCGGATCACAATCCACTTCGGATCTGGACCAGCAGGCGCAGGCACGGCAGCGTGGGGCACAGCAGAGCCAGCGGTATTCGCAATATCAGCGTGGCGCGGGCTCCAGCGGTACGCGGAGTTACGGTGGCAGCTATCGCCGCTAGAGCGAAGCGGCAGAGCGATAGCGGTACGAACAAAATAGACCTGTCCGAATGCTGATCCCTCAGTGCGAGACGGTCAGCTTCGGTCTTGTCTTGCGCACAAACAGGTCGCTGAACGGGCCGTCGCCCATCACGCGGCGAATTTCCCACAGAGCAAAGAAAGGAATAAACAGGCAGAAGCAGATGACCGCAAGGCCAAGCAATGGCCATGAGGTACCGGCGAGTGTTTCGCGAAACGCGGCCGCTAAGCCGCCGTTGTGGAAAGCGTCTTTCACGAACTCTTCGATCCAATGGAAGGCCGCGACGAGCACTGCAAAGAATGCCGCTTTGTAGATGGAGGTGAGGAGAAGCGGTTTGTGGTCCATCGCTTTGCCCGCCCGTACGAAGCCACCGAGCAGGATCACTTTGGCCAGAACCAGTGTGTTAATCAGAGCGGTTATATATGTGAATTGCGCCTTGTCAAACTGGTGGAGCAGATACATCTTGTAGGTAGCGAAGGCGAAGAAGAATAAGCCAAAGAATGCCGAGATCAGGAGCATCTCCTCGAACTCATGCCTGATCTTCGCTTTCAAACTTTTGGATTTCAATTCCTCTTGCGCCATGGCTTTCCTCTGAAGTGCTTGCCAAGATACCGGTCTGCCGGTTTGCGGCGCCTCAACTCACCCTGGGCACTCTCGCGGCTATTCTCGTCAGAGTGCCCAGGTTTCGGTCAAGAGCCGAGATTTACTGAAGCACTGGAATGGACGAGGCCAGCTGCAAATCGACGAGCAAGTTGAGACGATTGTCGATCTGCAGGAACTTCGCCGCCTGCTTGGCTCCGACAGCTTTCTTGAACTTAGGATAGTAGTCGGATTGGAGCTTGAGGCGTGCCTGCCAGAACTTCAGTTGCCGCTGAGCCAGCCCGTCGGCGGTTGCGTCGTCCATCGTGTCGTAGCTGTTGGCGTAGTCCTTGATGATGCTAACGCGCTGATCGCCGATCTCCTGCTGCTTGGTCGTGTACTCCCGATACAAAGGCCAGAATGTCGCGCCCTGAGCGTCGGTGAGTTTCATTTCCTGGGTCACGACGGCTGTACGCTGGGTCTGCACGTCGGAGCGCAGGAGAGTGATGTCGCTGTCGATGCCCGCCTGGCTGGGGGTTGTGGATTGAGCTGGGGATTGCGCCATCGCGACGGAGACTGCCATCGAGGCGGCCAAGACTACCGCAGATTTCATTACATTCACTCTTTTATTCCTCTTTTCGATGGCTGCACTCAGGTTGCCGGGACCGCCGGATTGCGGTCGCGCACCGGGCATGGCAGCATCCCCAACATCGTATCTCGAATCCGAAGTCCCGAGTATTGGTAATTCTGCCGATGACCGATCATGGCCCGTGCGATTTCGCTGCAGAATCCATCTATTCATCTCGATTCAAGGCCGATCCCATAAGCTGTACTCAGGGTGTCCGCCACGCTTTGATTCAGTGGGCAAGAGAAGGAACCGATGAAACGAAGCTTCTGGAGAGCGGTCACTGAGATAGGCTTCATCATCTTTCTCTTCTACGCGAACCTCCTGATGGGGGAATATACGCGCACGCTGATGCATCGTGATCGAGGCCTGGTCTTCGCTCTCGAAGACATCTTTACCGAAGCGAATCTTGGGATCGCAATCGTCGCGGCGATGATCGGCTATCTGATCTTTGAGTTCCTACGCAAGAAACTCTGATCTTTCGTCCCATGGCCGCCAAGGCTCAAGCCTGAACGAAGTCGATCGCCAGGAACGTGATGTCGTCGTGCTGGTTTTGACCCCGAGGCTGGTTCGACCATTGGCATATCGTTTCGATGACCGCATCCGCAAGTCCTTCTGCCGGAAGTTCTCGGTTCTGGTCGAGAAATGCGAGTAAGCGCGCGGTACCAAACTCCTCGCCGTCAGGATTTGGACATTCCGAGACTCCGTCGGTGTTGAGCAGAATCCGGTCGCCGGGCTCGAAGGGCACCTCGACGAAGGTGTACGTCTCCTCGGGGAACTGAGCGAGCAGGAGCCCATTCTCTTCGATGGCCTCTGCCTTGCCATTCGCGGCGCGCCAGATCGAGAGCGGCGGATGGCCTGCGCCGCCATAGCGTAAAACACCCTTCTCCAGATCGAGGAAGACATACGCGGCGGTAACGAAGTGGCGAGCGAATTTACCGCACAGGGCGTCATTCATCCCGCCCAACACCTTTGCCGGATCCGAAGCATGGCGGGCCTGCTCGGCCAGCACAATCTTCAGCATCGAGGTGATCAGCGCAGATGGCGCGCCATGGCCCGAGACGTCGGCAACGAGTATGCCGAGATGCTTCTCGTCGATCGGAAGATAGTCGTAGTAATCGCCTGCAATCGTCGTCATGGGAAGATAGCGCGTGGCGACACTAAGGCCGGGGACGGCGGGAGGACGACTGGGTAGGATCGACAACTGAATGTGCCGGGCCATCTCCAGTTCATTGTTGACCGCCTGCACCTGGCGGTTCACCTGCTCCCGGGAGTCGCGAATCAAGAGCTGAGTCCGCACTCGCGCTTTCACGATAGCCGGAGAAAACGGTTTGCGGATGTAGTCGACCGCTCCGACCTCGAGACCCTTCGTCTCATCGCCGACGTCAGTGAGCCCGGTGAGAAAGATGACGGGGATGTCTCGCGTCTCAGGAGCCGCCTTCAGCCGCTCGCAGACCTGGTAGCCGTCAAGGCCGGGCATCATCACGTCGAGCAGGATCAAGTCTGGAAGAGGCTGGCTTTTGACCAGCTCCAAAGCCTTTTCGCCGCTGGTGGCGACCCTGATCTTGTATTCATCCTTGAGAATCGACTGCACCACCTGAATATTGGCAGGAGCGTCGTCAACCACGAGCAAGGTTTTCTTATGCCCGGTTTCAGCCGGAGGGATTTCACTCATCATTCGCTCTCTAGCGTATTTTCACAGATTACTGTGATTTGGGCGGATGAGCGGCGAAGTACTGATCCATTCCGGAAGCGATATCGTTGGCTGCCATCTGCACGTTCCGGTTCAAGGCCGCGACCACATCAGGAACCGTCTTCGCGCTGATCGGCTCATCGTGGTTGTAGTAGGTTTGCCACACGGTATCGCCGGTTTTTGTATTTTGAAGCTCAGCGTCCAGGGTCAGCCGGCCCGTCAGAGTGCTGCCGGAGTCCTGCTCTTTGAAATCATAAATACGCGTCCGCAGCAGGTAGTCTCCGCCGGCCTTGCCCTGTGGGGTATAGACGCCCTGGTAGCGGCCGGAGGAGCGCAGGTTCCTCAGAATCACATCGCGAATCAGCTCCGGCGGTGGACCGATCCAGCGTTCGTACTCATATGCGCCGATCTTCTGGTCGCCAACCGCATAGACCACCCGGCTGTCGCGGTAGAGGTCGGGAGCGGCGGGGAGGCCCACGATGATGCTGACCGGGAGCGGCTGCGCTGTCGCCGGGGCAACGGCGCCAGGATTGGTCAACTGGTAGTAATTGATCGGGCGGGATGATCCGCAGCCCGCCGCGAGTCCCATCGCCAGCAGAGCCAAGGCCGCTTGTCCGAGACGGCCATTGCGGTGAGGGGCTGATCTTGATTCTTCGAGACGCTGTCTGCTTCCTGTCTGGCCATCAATAGCGTTGACGATCATTTGTGGTCTCCTGGCTTGCGATCGCGCGGGGTGCTTGAGTTAATGATTGCGGATGGTCTGGTCTTCAGCTCGTCGGTCAACTGGTTGAGATTGTCCGTGATCTGGCGGATGTTATCCAGAGTCTCGTCGATATTGTCCGAATTGACGTCCAAGGTGCGATTCAGTGAGTCGACAAGCTGGTTAGCTTTGGTCAGTGTGGTTTGTAGCTGGAGGATCGTCTTGTGGATCTCCGGCCCATTTTCTCCTATCAGGGCATCCACGTGTCCGATGGTCTTGTTTGCGTTGTCGGAGGTTGCTTTCACGTTGTCGAGCAGTGACGGGAGCTTCGCGCTGGCCGTATTCAGGTTGTCGATTGTCGATTTGATTTTGGCGCGGTTGTCGGTGAGCAGACCTCTCACCTGTACGAGCGAGGCGGAGACGTTGGCCCGGTTCTGATCGTTGAGCAGATCATTGACCCGGGCAATCGTCGTCTTCAACTCGGCGACGCGCTCATTGAGCTGGCCGATCAGCTGCTGGGCACCCGGCGCGAGGTCGTTCAGCTTGGCCGTCAGCGCGCTGAAGTCGATATATGGATCGGCGGTGAGATATGACCCAGGTTTGGCAAGTGGAGCGGCCGCGGTTCCCGGCACAATCTCCAGATGGTTGTCGCCGAGCGGGCTGAGGCTTTGGATTTTGACGTGGCTATCGGTCTTCACCGGTACCTTCGGGTCCACGCTGAAGGTGACATCGATCAACGAAGGGTCATTGGGGTCGATAGCCACAGCAGTGACCCGTCCATCCTTCGGGCCGCCCGAGTAGCGCACTTCCGCGCCGGGCTCCAGGCCGCCGGCGAAGGCGAACCTGGCGTGGAAGGTCGGCTGTGTGCGGCTGAGGAAGCCGGTCAATGAAAAAATAGTAACCAGAAGCAGCGCCACGGCAATGATCACGAACAGACCGACAAATGCCTGTTCTCGTTTTCCATCCATTACGCACCCCTATTCTTGGCTGTGTTGCGCCCCGGCCGAGTATCTTCGGTGAGCATTTGCAAATAATCCATTTCGTCCGAGACTGCGGGCTCGGGAACACGATCCAGAAATTGCCGCACCCGGGGATGGTCGCTGGCGCGGAGCTCCGCCATAGTGCCGAGAGCGGCGACGTAGCCTTTATCGAGGACAACGGCCCGATCGGCGATGAGGTATGCGCTGGCAAGCTCGTGGGTGACCACGATGATGGTCATGTGGAATGCCTTTTTCAATTGCAGGATCAGTTCATCGAGGCCGGCGGCAACGATCGGGTCGAGGCCGGCCGAAGGCTCGTCAAAGAAGAGGATCTCGGGGTCCATCGCCAGGGCGCGCGCGATGCCGGCGCGCTTCTTCATGCCGCCGCTCAGCTCCGAAGGCATGAAATTTTCAAAGCCAGCCAGCCCGACCTGGTCGAGCTTTAGGCGAACGATAATTTCGATCGTCGACGGCTCGAGCTTGGTGTGTTCGCGAAGGGGAAGCGCGACATTCTCTCCGACTGTGAGAGAACCGAAGAGAGCGGAGCCCTGGAAGGACATGCCGATCTTCTTTCGGATTTCGTCCATTTCATGGTGTGAAATCGCGGCGATGTTTTCGCCCTTCAGCCAGATCTCGCCTGCCGAGGCTTTTTCCAGACCGACGAGGGTTCGCAACAAGGTACTTTTGCCGCATCCCGATCCACCGAGAATGACCATCGTCTCTCCGCGATGGACATCGAAGGTGACGCCGTGCAGGATCTCTCGCGTGCCGTAGGCGACGCGGAGGTCCCGGATCGAAATCATTGTCTCGGGCTTTTGGGGCGTCGCGTTGTCGAGTTCATCCATACAAAATCCATGGCCCTCAATTCGGGCTTAAGAAGAAGAAAATTGCGGTAAAGATCACGTCCACCATGACTACTAGAAAGATCGACATGACGACGGCGCGGGTGGTGGAGCGCCCCACCTGTTCGGCGCCCGCCCCGGTGGACAATCCCTCATGGCAGCCTACGGCCGCGATGGTAATGCCGAACATCAGGCTCTTGACCAGGCCGGTCATGACGTCGCGCAGGAAGAGCGCGTCGAGCGATGCTTTGATGTAACTGCCAAATGTGAAACCGGCGTCGGCGACTCCGAAGACCGAACCGCCAATGATGCCCATGAAGTTTGCCCAGATGGTCAGGCAGGGAACCATCACGATCATGGCGATAAACTTCGGAGTCACCAGAAACGGGATCGGGCCTATGGCCATGGTCTGGAGCGCGTCCAGTTCTTCCGTGACCTTCATCGTGCCAATCTCGGCCGCGAATGCGGACCCGGACCGCCCGATGACCAGGATTGCGGTAATCAGAGGGCCAAGCTCGCGAGTCATGCCCAGGGCGACAGCGGTGGCGACGAGGTTCAACGCGCCGAAGGTGCGAAGCTCGTAAGCGCCCTGCAGCGCCAGAATCAAGCCAATGAAAAAGGTGATGAGCGAAAGAATGGGAAGCGCTCGAACGCCGACTTCCATGGCCTGCGAGATGGACGAGCGCACGCGAAGCGGCTGACCGCGAAATGGGCCGATAACTGTGAAGTAGCCAGCCCGTCCGGCCAGCAGGGCGAGAGAGCCCACATAAGCCAGTCCACCGGTGGTGACATCGCCAATTTGACTGAGGAATTCCTGCACGCGCTCCCTGGCCTGATTCAGTTTCAGCAACGGATAGGCTTACTCCGCGGTTGCCTGCTCTTCGTTATCGACGATCTCGAAGACCTTGACCAGCTTCGAGAGTTGCATGACTTCGCGCACGGTCTGGTTGAGACCGAATAACACATACCTGACCTTAGCGTCGCGCGCGGCCTTGAGACCTTCGATCAGCGAGGCGATACCTGAGCTATCGATATAGCGCACTGCGGACAAGTTCAGGGCCAGGCGGGAGGGCTTGAATTCCTTGAGCTCCTTTAGCAAGACGCCACGCAGTTGCGGCGAACTTGAAAGGTCGATGTCCCCTGAGATGTCGATAACAGCTATTTTCGCCAAACGGCGCGTGATTGCCTGCACGTTAGGTCTCCTCTTCCACTGTCCCGCTGGGTTTGGCCGATGTAGGGGACTTTATCAGACGGAGATAGTTTCGTCCTCCAGCGTGCCGAAACGTCACGGAGTCCATAGTCTCACGGATGAAGTGTAGCCCCAAACCGCCCGGCCGAATATCGTCGAGCGCTCTTCCAACTAGTTGTTCGGAATCGACCGGTGTTCCGCGATCGACGATTTGAATCTTTAGAGCATCCTGCAAGCGTTTGCCAGTTTTGACACGATCCCGGTAGAAGGAAACCTGGATGGGACGGTCATAGGCGCCGCGATAGGCGTGTCTGATCACGTTGGTCAATGCTTCGTCCACCGCCAGTACGATCGACCGAACCTCCGCATCCCGGAACCCAAAAATCACGGTTACTTCGCCCACCGCGGCGCGTACCGCGCAGAGCAACTTGGGATCGCTCAACAAAGATAGCTTCAGCAGCAATGTGCTTTGACTCAATTGGCCAAGATCCTCGACTTCGGCGATTCAACATTCGAGCGCTCATCCGTGTGCCAGATGCATCGCCCCGGGCAGAAATACTGCGAAGGTTGGCGAACAAACAGAAGCAACAAGCCGCCAGGTGTATCCGCCAACCCGAATATCCCTGGAAATCTCTGAGCCCTCTGCCAAGTTACCGCGAAGTTGGACTCGTGGAAACTGTTATTTTTGCCAGAGAAAGCGGCGAGACACCCATCCAACGCCTACTTTCTACTTGACGGGATATAAAGATTGACGATCAGCCCGAGTTGATTCAGCTGCTGATTTGGGTTCTTTCCGGTGTTGTTTTGGTGGCAATAGTAGGGGCCAAAGTCTAGACGCTTTCCAGCTGGAAAGGTGCCGCCGGCATAGAGTGCGGTGGTGCTCCACTTCTGATATCTGCTCTCGTAAAACTCTTCGTCGCGGATATAGGCCCTGGGGTGGTATGAGCCAAATTTCACCGAACGCTCGAGCGAAAGCCTGTTTCGGTACCGCCAGTCGAAATTGCCGCTCTGCCAGTCCAGGTCAGCCCGGTTCCGGTCGGAGAGCATGATGCCCCAATGAAGAGGGAGATTGGCGGTCGCAACAAGCTCCCACCGATTGGTTACGGGAGCGCTGGGTGAGGGAAGAACACGATAGCCGGTAGAAAAGACGAAGGCGCGCCTTTGGGCTTCATCCAAATCGAAGATCGTCGCGTTTCGGAGTTTGATCCAGGGCTTGAGATAGAGATCGATGCTGGGGCCAATTTCCGCCTGAGTGGGATCTCCGCCTTCTCGCGTCTGCTTGGCCTGAAAACTCGTTCGCACCAAGGGGTTGATCGTGTAGTAGATGTCGATCTCGGGAAGGAATTGCCTGGATTCTTGCGCCCGAGACAATGCGGAGAGGGCGAGGCATAGGAACAGGCACAGCGGCGCGGATTTCCAGCCTCTCCGCTTGAGAGCGGCGAGACTATCGGAAAGCATCGCTATTCCCATCGCGAACACAGGTACGCACAAGGGTAGAGACTGCGGCGACTTGCCACAACTGTTAGTTTTGCCGATGCCGAGTCGCTGGAGTTGGCAGTATCGTTGGGTTGATTGGAAGGACGTCGTGAGACTTAAGAACGGCGGCAGTATGATGCTAGTGAAGAATCGCCGGGCTTGAGCTTTGATTCCCAGCCGCCGGCGACGGAGAAATTACGAGTGCTGTCCAACCTGAAGATTCGCAACAAGCTGCTGATGGCCCTCGTTCCTCTGGGCGCGATGGTTCTAGTGGCCGTGGCATATTCGTCCTTCGAGATGATCCGGGCGGACAATGCCTACACGCTGATCATCGACGACGATGTGAAGACGCTGCGAGGCGTGGTCGCCGCCCGGGGTCTGTGCCACCGATACAATCTGGGGCTATATCGGGAAATTGCCGAGACCGATTCGGCCGCAAAACGTCAGGTCGACGCCAATCTCGATGCGATCGCTAGCGAGTTTAACTCCTATGCCAACCAGGCAATAAGCAACAATCCCGCACGGGCGGCGGCGATCCGGAACGTCGCTCGCGAGTTCAATGAAGGCGTGTCGTTGTCGCGAGGCGTTCGCCAGGCGGCGCTCAGCGGTGATAACAAATCCGCTATATCGATCATGCATTCTCAGGTCGATCCGAAACTGGATGGAGTCCGGCAGGATATGGCGGACATGCTCGACGCGATGAACAAGTCTGTCGACGACGAGTCTGACCTGCTAACCGTCAAAATGCATCGGGCCTTATTTATCACGTGGCTGGTGGCGTTGCTGGGGCTTGCCGGGACCGCCGCCTTTGCGATCTACATCGTGCAAAGCGAGGTCGTGAATCTGCTGCAGAAGTTCCGCGGTCACATTCTGGATGTGGCCGAAGAGCGCTGCGACAAGCCGATTCCGTATCAGGAGCGAAGCGACGAGATCGGCCAGATGAGTCGCGCGCTGGAGACGCTGCGGAACGTTGCCAACGAGCGACAGATCCAGGGCTGGGTCAAGGCGGAGATCGCGACCACTACAGAATCGTTGCAGTCCTCGGAGAATTTCACCGCTTTCTCGGGGAATCTATTGTCGCGAATCTCAGAGTCGGTGGAACTGCTGTACGGTGTCTTCTACCTGGCCGGGTCCGATCGCCACCATTTCACCCAGGTTGGAGGCTTCGCCCTCGATCCGTCCCTGGAACCGCGGACGTTCGCGCTAGGGGAGGGGTTGGTGGGACAGGCGGCGGCAGAGCGTCGCGCGCTCACCGTTACGTCCACGGCCGGACACGCCGTTCACGTCCCGGCCGGTCTGGCGACCCTGACGCCCGGCATGCTGTACTTCTATCCCCTGGTGGCGCACGGCGCCGTGGTTGGGGTGATCGAACTTGCTCCCGCGAGCACGCTCACCGATCGCCAGAAGGCGTTGATCGAGGCATTGCTGCCGACCGTGGCGCTGAGCACCGAAATCCTCGTAGGCACCATTGAGACGAAGAAGCTGCTTGGGCAGACCCGCGAGCAGGCAGCGACCGTCGCCGCGGCGGAGGAACGTTCCCGGCTCATTCTCGGGTCGGTCGACGAGGGAATATGCGGACTCAATACCGAGGGGCTCCTGGAGTTCGTGAATCCCGCCGGGGCCAGGATGCTTGGCTATGAGCCGGAGGAACTGATCGGCCAGGCGATGCACTCCCGCATTCACTACCGGTATGCCGACGGGCGGCCGCTTCCTTTGGAAGAATGCTCGATCTACCAGACCGCTCGCGACGGCAAGGCCCGCGCGGTCACTGACGAAGTCCTGTGGCGCAAGAACGGAACGAGTTTTCCGGTGGAATACACTGCTACGCCGATTTGCCGGGGCGATGACGTCCTGGGAAGCGTCATCGCGTTTCGCGATATCACGGAGCGACTCAAGGCCGAGAAGCGGCTTCAATTCACGCAATATGCGGTAGACAATGCGGCCGACCCGGTCTTCTGGATCAATCCCGTCGACGGCAAGATCGAGTATGCCAACGAAGCCGCGGCGCGGGCGTTGGAGTTTTCACGCGAAGAACTGCTTGCGATGAATATCGTGGACATTAATCCGAACGCCACCCCAGAGATGCTTGCCGAAAGGACGGCAGAGCTGCGCGAGACGCGCTCCCTGACCTGGGAGAGCAAGTCGACGACCCGTACCGGTCGCGCCTTTGACGTCGAGATCACCACTTTTCTGGCCGAATACCTTGACCGTCAGCTGATGATCACCAACGTGAAAGACATTACCGATCGCAAGCTGGCTGAAGCGGAGATGGTCCGCGCCAAGGAAATGGCCGAGTCGGCGACCAAGACCAAGTCGGACTTCCTGGCCAACATGAGCCACGAGATACGGACCCCGATGAATGCGGTGATCGGCCTGACACACCTGGCGCTGAAGACCGACCTTACCCGCAAACAAGAGGACTATCTCACCAAGATCAAGTCCGCCGCCCAGGCGCTGCTCGGCATCATCAACGACATCCTGGACTTCTCCAAGATCGAAGCCGGCAAGCTGGACATCGAGAAAGTCGACTTCGAAATGGAAGACGTGCTGAACAACTTGTCATCCATCGTCAGTCAGAAGGCGCAAGAGAAGAACCTCGAATTTCTCATCTCCGCGCAGCATGATATTCCGCACAACCTGATCGGCGACCCGTTGCGCCTTGGCCAGATATTGATCAACCTTGTAAATAATGCCGTCAAATTCACGGACAAGGGTGAGGTCGTGGTCAGCGTCGGTCTTGAAGAGCAGGTCGACGATCGGGTCAAAGTTCGATTCTCAGTGCGCGACAGCGGAATCGGAATGACCCCGGAGCAGAGCGCGCGCCTCTTTCAGGCGTTTTCCCAAGCCGATACATCGACCACTCGGAAGTACGGTGGGACCGGACTTGGGCTATCGATCTCCAAGAAGCTGGTGGAGATGATGGACGGCACCATCTGGGCCGAGAGCGAATACGGAAAAGGCAGCAGCTTCATCTTCAACGCCTGGTTTGGGATCGGAAGTGCAACGACACCGAAGAAGCGCTTTATCCCGGACGTCGCCGGGCTGCGCGCATTGGTCGTTGACGATAACGAACAGGCACGCGAGATACTCACCGAAAATCTGCGCCTCTTTGCGTTGAGAGCTGAATCGGTCTCTTCGGGTGAAGATGCGATCCGCGAGCTGGTCGCGGCCGACGCGACCGATCCTTACGGACTGGTGCTGATGGACTGGCAGATGCCCGGCATGGATGGCCTGGAGGCGAGCCAGATCATCAAGCGCGGAGGTCGTCTGCAGCACATCCCGGAGATTTCCATCGTCACTGCTTTCGGACGCGAGGACATCCGCTCCAAGGCGGCGGAGATCGGCATCGACAATTATCTTCTGAAGCCGATCAGCCCTTCGATGCTCTACGACAGTCTGATGGACATCTTTGCCGACACGCAGGAAGCGCAGCAGTCGCGGCACCGCAAAGAGGTGACCGCGACGGCCGACGCCACGGGCATTCGCGTCTTGCTGGTTGAGGACAATGAGATGAACCAGCAGGTTGCTACCGAACTATTGGAGAGCGCTGGGGCGATTGTCACCATCGCGAACCATGGCGGCGAGGCGGTGGACATCCTTACCGCCAAAGAAGAGGAGCCACCTTTCGATGTGGTCTTCATGGACATGCAGATGCCGGTATTGGATGGACTCAGCGCCACGAAATTGCTGCGGACCAAGCCCTACCTGCAGAAGCTGCCGATCATTGCGATGACAGCGCATGCGCTGGTGGAGGAGCGGCAGCGCTGCCTGGACGCGGGAATGAACGATCACGTCAGCAAGCCGATCGATCCCGATGTGCTCTTTGCCACGATGATGCGCTGGGCGCATGCTCATCACGCTGAAGGCAGCGCTACGACGGCGTCTGAGAAAGCCGAGGCTCCGCCGGTGAAAGCGCCAGCGGTCTCTGGTGAGCTGATTGTTCCCGAGATCGACGGCGTCGACGTGGTCGGCGGCCTCAAGCGCGTCGCCGGCAACAAGAAACTCTATCGCAGCCTTCTTACCCAGTTTGCAGAGAAGCAGGGAGACGCGGCCGCGCAAATCTCCGAGGCATTGAAGAGTGGAGATGCCAGTCTCGCCGAGCGTATCGCCCATACCGTCAAAGGCGTCGCCGGCAATCTGGGAATCACCGCGGTGCAACAGTCCGCTGCGTCGGTAGAAAAGGCGATTCGCGAGGCCGATGTGGCGACGAATTCACTATTGGCCGACCTCTACAACGTTCTGCAATCCCAGGTTGCCAAGGTGGCGGCAGCGCTGGGGGCAACGCAGACCGAGGGAGCGCCCGTGGTGACGCACGCGGCCTTCAATGCCGAAGCCGCTTCCGATGCGGTCACGCGACTCAGGGCCTTGCTCGATGCCTCTGATGGCGATTCCGAAGAGGCCTTCACGAGCTTACGCGATGCCGTCGGCGGCAAGGTCGATTCCTCGGTATTGAACGCTCTCGACGACTCGATTCGCGATTACGATTTCGAGGCGGCGATCGAAAAGCTAGACAAGATTGTTCAGGAACTCGGGTTGCACGCTGGAAAGGCAACGGCATGACCGATGCGGCAAAGAAAGTCATTCTGCTGGTGGACGATACGCCGGCCAACATTCAGATCGCCCTGTCGATCCTCAAAGACCTCTACCAGGTGCGCGTCGCTACCAATGGCACGAAGGCGCTTGAACTCGCGGCGGCCGATCCGGCTCCGGATCTTATTCTGCTCGACGTGATGATGCCGGGCATCGACGGTTTTGAGGTGTGCACCCGCCTGAAAGCCTCACCGTCGACCCATGATATTCCGGTGATCTTTCTCACCGGCCAAACCGAGATCGAAGACGAGACCAGAGGATTCGAGGTAGGAGGAGTGGATTATATCCACAAGCCCTTCTCGCCCGCCGTGGTGAAGGCGCGTGTGCATACCCACCTGGTGCTTCGCGGGATCCGCGAAAAGCTGGCTCAGCAGTTGGCGGCGATGAAGAGTGAGCTCGAGACGGCACGGCAGATCCAACTTTCGATTCTGCCGCGTGAGATGCCCAGCGTAGCGGGACTTGACGTGGCCGCGCGCTACATTCCGATGACCGAGGTCGCGGGCGATTTCTACGACTTCATCCTGATCGATGACAAGCGGTTGGGCGCTTTCGTCGGCGATGTTTCCGGCCATGGAATGCCGGCGGCGCTGATTTCATCGATGCTGAAGATCGCGCTTGCGGCACAGGCGCCGGTGGCCTCGGAACCGGCCCAAGTGATGGCGGGACTCAACCTGGCTCTGTGCGGCAAGTTCAAGGGACACTTTGTCACCGCGGCCTATATTTACATCGACACCGAGAAGAAAATCCTTCGCTATGCCGGAGCCGGCCATCCACCCCTGGTGCTGGGCGGAGCGACGGCTGGCACCGCGCAGTCTGTCGAAGAAAACGGGCTGATGCTCGGCGCTTTCTCCTTCGCTAGCTACACCTCCGTCGAAAAACCCTTCCACGAGGGAATGCGGGCGCTGCTCTATACCGACGGCATTCTCGAAATGTCCAACGCCTCAGGAGAAGAGTTTGGCATCGATCGGCTCACCGAGTTTACTGGAAAGCACGAAGACGCCACGGCCGAGAATTTTGTTGAAGGACTCTTTCAGCATCTCTCCCAATGGGACGACCGCCATGCCGGTCCAGACCGGGAAGACGACCTCACCGTACTGACCATCAAGTTTCAGGGTTCCGGCAGCAGCTAGAGACTGTCGAAGAATCGCGGCGGTTGTCGGAATCAAGAATCATGCGCACTCTCGAAGCAGTTCGGGTGAGTCGTTGCGTGCATTTCCTACTTCCGCGCCAACCTTCCAGGCGATCATCTCTTCGGCGGCGTAGGGCCTGAGCAGATCGACGGGCGGCCGCGCCGGGTCGAAGGGAGCGAGCCATCTCTCGTAGTCCCGTCGGGGCAGAATCACCGGCATCCGATCGTGAATGCTCGCGGTCAACTCGTTCGGCCCGGTGGTGATGATGCTGTAGGTTTCGAGAGTCTGCTGCGTGGCCTTGTCCTTCCACCTCTCCCATACGCCTGGAAATGCACAGAGCGACTCGTGTTTCACTCGGATCGCGTACGGCTGCTTGTGCTTCGCGTCCAGCTTTTTCCACTCATAGAACCCCGAGGCCGGCACGAGGCAGCGACGGTGCCTGAAAGCCTCGCGATAAACGGCGCTGGTCGCGATCGTTTCGCACTTTGCATTGATCGTCGAGAAGCCGAGCGTGTTTTTCGACCAGAAAGGGACCAAGCCCCAGCGCATCATCGCGACCTCGCGCTCACCGCTGTCGTGGTTCACGCGGACGACCGGTTGAGTCGACTGTGGCGCGATGTTGTAGCTGTCTCGGAGCTCGAAGTCGTAGACATTTGCGGCGAAGTGTTCGGCAATGGCCTGCTTGTCCGACTGGCGATAGTAGCGTCCGCACATGGAAAGGAATATAGCAGCCTGAGCGTCGCCAACCGGATCTCCGCTTGGCAGGAGCTATCATTGAACCGATGGATCGTAGAGAGTTTTTGAAGTACGTGGGTGCGGCGGGTATCACCCTGCACCCATTGGCCCGCGCGCTTGGCGCATCCTCGCCTGCCGAGGCATCGGGCGCAGGAATCTTCTTAAATCAAGCAGGCTATCTTCCGGCCGGCGCGAAGGCGGCGACGGTCCGCCTCGTTGATGCTAGTCAACGGGAGTTTCTGGTGCGTTCTCTTGCCGACCACACCGTCGCCTTCAAAGGGAAGCTTAGCCCCTCCGCGACCGACCCCGCCTCAGGCGACCAGACAAACGTCGCGGATTTTTCTCCGTTGCGTAATCCCGGCCGATACCAGTTCGAGATCGCAGGTCTCAGCAGCGACCCTATCCATATCGCCCCTGACGCCTATATTTCAGCCTTAAGGCTGACGATGCGCGGATTCTATGGTCAACGCTGTGGCTGCGCGGTTGATCTTGGCGATGGATACAAACATCCCGCCTGTCATGGCGACGGCGCGTTCCATGTGAGCTCGGGTAAGAGCGGTGCGTTGCCCGGCACGTTGCCAAATCGGGGCGGCTGGCACGATGCCGGCGATTACGGGCGTTACGTGGTCAACTCAGGGATCTCGACGGGAACGCTGCTTTGGGCTTGGGAGCTCTATCCGTCGGCAGTGCGCGGACTTTCGCTGGCGATTCCGGAGAGCGGCGGTAAACTGCCCGACTATCTCGCCGAGATCCGCTGGAACCTGGAATGGATGTTGCAGTTGCAAGACGCGGACGGCGGTGTCTGGCAGAAGCAGACCAGTGAGCGCTTTTGCGCCTTCATCATGCCCCAGGACGACAAGCTCACGAGCTACGTGATCGGGACCGGCTCTGCGCCTTACAAAAGCACTGGCGCGACGGCAGATTTAGCCTCCGTGATGGCCATTGCGGCGCGCTGTTATGGGCCTTATGATGCGGCGTTTGCGCAGCGTTGCCTGGCAGCGGCGCGACAGGCGTGGATCTGGGCTGCGGCACATCCCGATGTGCAGTTTGAGAACCCGCCCGGAGTCTCGACCGGCGGCTACGGAGATCGGCAATTGAGTGACGAACTCGCCTGGGCCTCTGCTGAGCTTTGGCGTACCACCGGCGAGACTCAGTACGAAAAGGCCTTTCTAGCGGGCCGTCCCGCCAGCGTCAATACCCTCACCATCAATGCGCCGGGCTGGGGTGACGTTGACTCGATGGCCTGCTGGACGTACGCGCTTGCCGAGCGCAAGGGCAACAGTGCGGCGACGTCGCGGATAAGGGAAGCGACTGCGGCTGCGGCCGCCACGCTCATCGAACGCAGCCGGCAAAACGGCTACGGCAACACGATGCAGCTCGGTGACTATGTTTGGGGGTCGAACTCAATTGCAGGCAACCAGTCATTGCTTCTGCTGATCGCGAATCATTTTCATCCGGACAACGCCGCGCGCGAGGCGGCGTTGAATAATCTTCACTACCTCGTGGGACGAAACTGCCTTGGCGTCTCCTGGGTGACACAGTTAGGCGTTCGGCCATTTCAGCATCCGCATCACCGCCCCAGCGCGGCGGATGGCATCGCCGCACCCTGGCCTGGGTTGCTTTCCGGAGGGCCGAATGCCCATGGTGGAGATCCGGTCGCAGATAAGATGCCCAAACAGCCGCCGATGCGGATGTGGGTCGACGATCAGCGCGCGTATTCAATGAATGAGATTGCGATCAACTGGAATGCTCCGCTGGTTTTCCTGCTGGCGGCAGCAAACTCATAGCTGAAAGAGAAAGCATCCATCGTTTACCAGATGAATTCTGTCGTGAACCCTTGCGCGGATTCGCAAGTCTAATAGTCAGCGCAATGCAATATGCTTGCGCCAAGTGACCGCCTGCGTATGGGACTGATGACTGAAACGCTGCTACCTTCCGATTCTCAAACTGCCTCTCACTCTCAAATGGAACGAGCCATCAATTTGGAGCGACCGATTTACACGGCCAGGCTTGAACGAAAATACTGTCTCTCCGAGGCGGCCCAGTGTTTTCATCTGGAGTTCAAGGTCGACGAGCTTCCGCGTTTTGATTTTGCTGCGGGGCAGTTTGTTTCCATGGTGGCTGCTGAGCCGTCAGGCAAGTCGCAGACCCGTGCGTATTCGATCGCATCGGCCCCCCGGTGCAATGAGTTCGACCTGTGCGTGAATCGCGTCGAGGGCGGATTCTTCTCGAACCTGCTTTGCGACCTTAAGGAAGGCGAAAGCGTGAGATTTCATGGGCCGCACGGATTCTTCCTGCTCAGGCAGCCCTTGACCGACTCGATTCTGATTGCGACTGGCACCGGCATCGCACCCATGGTGAGCTTCGCGCAGGCTCTCTTTCCCGAGCACGGCGCCCATGCGGCGAAGACCTGAGCGGAGGGCGGGAGATCTGGATGGTCTACGGCACGCGCTACGTGACCGATATCTATTACCAGGACTATTTCGAGAAGCTTGCGGCCGAGCGCGAGAACTTCCACTACATCGCGACACTCAGCCGGCCGGATGACGACTGGCAGGGCGCTCGCGGCTATGTGCAGGAGTATGTCGAGAAGATTGCCTTGGAACATCACGCGAAGGGCCACCTGCAGGCAGAGCCGACGGTGGCCGAGGGCAGCGGGTTCAACATTCACGCCTATATTTGCGGATTGAACGAGATGGTCGCGGCGAACCGCGAAACTCTCAAGAAGCTTGGATGGCAGCGGAAGCAGATTGTCTTTGAGCGCTACGACTGAAGCTTAGTTAAAGCTTGAACAACTCGCGCAGGCGGCGCGTTTGTGCGCGGCTTACGGGAATCTCCGTCTGCTTCTTGTCCGCCATGCGTAGCTGGTAGCTCGATTTGAACCACGGCACCACTTCGCGAATGTGGTTGATGTTGACCACATAGGAGCGATGGGCGCGCCAGAAGATCGCCGGGTCGAGCAGTTCGAGCAGTTCCTCGAGAGTGCGGCACTTCGACTGACCCTCGATCGTCGGCGTCGCAACGGTGATGGTGCCCTCATCGATGGCTGCGAAGCAGATATCTTTTTGGTCGATCAGCAAGAGTCGGCTCTGCGCCTGCAGCACGATCTTGCCGGAGTGTAGGTGTGAACTCGTAGGCTTAACGCCGGCCTGTTGCTGTTCCATCAGCTTGAGCAGCGCTTCGATGCGCGTTCCAGTGTCGCGCGTGCCTATCTCCTGGGGACGGGCGCCATCGAGAGCACTGTCGTCGTCGGCAACCGCGTGGATCTGGCGCGGTGGCGACTCATGGAAGTGCTTGCGGACCCGGTCCAGGGCCTGCATCACCCGGGAGTGGTCAAAGGGCTTGAGCAGGTAGTCGATCGCATTCACGTCAAAGGCCCGGACGGCGTATTGGTCGAAGGCCGTCGCGAAGATGATTTGCGGCAGAGGCGCAGCTTCGCGGCCCTTTTGCAGTTCGATGAGGCGCTTGAGCACCGCAAAGCCATCGAGCCCGGGCATCTGCACATCGAGGAAGACAACGTCGGGGTGGTGTGACTGGATTAGTTCCACGGCCTCGATGCCGTTGCGCCCCTGCGCGAGAACGTCAATGTCCTCTTCTTCGCGGAGGAGATATTCGAGCTCTTCGCGCGCAAGCTGTTCGTCGTCGATGATGAGGGCGGTGATGGACATTGCTACCGATTCCTGAGTATAGAAGATTTCGGGCGCGGCGGTTCGCGATGCACAGACGCAAGCCGGAGCACATCGTCGATAGTCGTAAGTTCAACAGTGCCCAGAGGATTATGCTCGCGCCGATCAGGATTTCGGCGATCCTATCGCGAAGCGTAATGGTGAAGACGATCATTGTGACAAACAGTCCCCACTTGATTGACTCTCGTCGCAGGGCGCTGTTCCAGTCAGGTTTCTTAGGGCTTTCCAGACCCGCGGTTCCGGGGCCTCGCCGGAGAAGACGAAAGATACGAACGCATTCGCCGATCACCAGGATCAAAGAGCCCGCAAGAGGCACAAGCGATGCAAGCGCGAGTGCATAGAGAAACTCACCCAGGCGGAGTGATCGCAGAGGAAAACGGTGAGCGCGAGCTCGGGTACAGATCCAAGCGGAAATTCCGAAAAGAAGGGTTGCGACAGCGAAGAGCGTCCGCTCTGATGGCCGGGCATCGGTCGAGCTCAGTTTGACGAAGCGCCAGATGATGTCGTCGCGATCAACGAGGTAGGTGAGGATCGCCACGCCTAAGATTAGCTCGTGGAGAAGCCACTGATGCCGGTACTCGAAGTCAGTTGCCTTCATGACGAGGAGCGAGTGGTCTTGCGTTCACTCACGCCCGAAATGCCCGCAACCGCGCCGGAGTATTATCTGCGGCCAGATCGTGGCCGCAGTGGACGCAGAAGAGGTCAGTCATATTCACGCCGCGGTAGCACTGGCCGCAGCTGGCCGAGACCTGGCAGGCGCATTGCGGACAGAAATGAAAGTCGGACTGTGTCCGGGTGCCGCAGGCCGGGCAGCGGGAGATGATTGGCTGCCGCAGCAGGAAGTAGAGCACCGAACCGATGCCGCCGGGCATGATGAGGCAGATGGCGATCCAGAAGCGAAGGCTCATGGCGCGCCGCGGCGCGTCGCGGCTCACATAGCCGACCATCAACACATACAAGGCCGCCAGCGCGCTCCAGGAAAGCGCGAAATAGATGCGCAGGCTGAGCGGCGGCGGCGGGTGATGGCGCTCGGCCGGAAACACGATCCACCAGAGGTATTGCACGGCGACAAAAGCCAGGACCGCGAGCGCTACCGACCAGCGCGGGATGAGGCGCATTTCGTCGGCAAACGAGGTACCAGTTTCTGGATCGCGGAGGAAAGTGGAGTCTTTCATCACTGGTCAGTTACTGCACAGAATTAAACCACAGAATCTTGCAGTCTCAGCAATTCAGACGGGTGGAAAGGGCTAAAAGTTCCGCTTTGCTTAACGTTCCGGCTGGTGATTCTTCCCGCTGGCGAGGAGAGCGGCGACGACCGCGGAAAAGAGGGTCAAAGCCGTCAACGTGACCATGGTCGGCAGGTCGGAGAGATGCTCTCCGGCGAAGATATCATCCATCCCGCTCCACAGCGCGGGAGTCAGGAGAGTAATGAAGCCGGCCGCAATGAGCAGGGCGAGGCCTTTGTTGCGGCGGCGGCGCTGCCGGTCTTCGCGCATCCGCATCGCTGCTTCGCGGACAACTCGGCGGGTCCTCTGGGCGACGGCCAGGCTGGCGCTCGCATCCAGGCCGGTCAAGGCCTGGACCATCTCGGGATCAGCAAACGGCCGCGGATTGCTGGCCGTGAAGTCGATCTTGCCAGAATCGGGCGCTGGGTTCATAGCGCGGCGGCGCTCCTTTGGGACAATGCTGGCTTGAGCGGGGCTGGCGGTGCGCTGGCGGCTACGACCCGCGGCTTCAGGGCAGCGAGTCCGCGATAGAGGCGCGATTTCACCGTGGACAGCGGAGCGCGAGTTACGGTTGCAATCTCTTCCAGGGCAAGGTCTTCATGGAAGCGCAGGACAAGAACCTCGCGATGCAGCGGATCGAGGGTCAATAGCGCCGCGGCCACACGCGTAGCGTCCTCCTGGCTTTTGTAGTGGTCGAATGGGTTTGGCGCTTCGCTCGCGACCTCAAACGGACGCTCATCCTCGGCGGCCTCGCACATCTCGTCGAGCGATGCCATGGTGCGCTTGCGGCGCAGGTCGATGAGCAGGTTGCGGGCGATGGTGAACAGCCACGTATCGAAGCGCGCGTTGCCGTTATACTGCGCGCCGCGCAGAAGGACGCGCATCCAAGTCTCCTGGAAGAGGTCTTCCGCAACCTCGCGGTTCCCGGTCAGGTAGAGCAGGTAGCGCAACAGACGATGCTGATAGCGGACGATGAGGTCATCGAGCAGGTCGGCGTCCTGCCGCTTGAGACCCTGCGCTATGACGTAATTCTCGGCCTTCGCTTGCTCAACCAAACTATGGTTGGCGCTAAGTGTGGCTGCACCCATGGTTTTCTCGGAGACGGTCGGCATGTCCAATAAGACGCAGGCCGGATTGGATTCGATTACATTTTTCTTCAATCAGTTGGTAGCTGGCGCCAGAATCGCATCCGGAACCACGCCGTCGACCCTCGCAGCAAAAGATACACTAACTAGATGGACGTATTGTACGGGCTGCATCCTGTGGAGGAGGCGCTGCGGGCTGGAGTGCGGCGTTTTGACCACGTTTGTGTGGCTAAAGAGCGGCACGATGCACGCCTACAACAGGTCATCGACGCCTGCCGGGCGGCGGGTGTGCGGCTTCGATTTGAGCCTCGGGAGCAGCTGACGCGTTTAGCGCAGACGTCCGCTCATCAAGGGGTGGTTGCGGTCGTCCGAGAGAAGTCGCTGCTGGAACTGGAAGACCTGTTGGAGGCGCATTCGGGCGTATCAACGAGGTTGTTGCTCGCACTTGATGGCGTAGAAGACCCGCAAAATCTCGGCGCGCTGCTGCGCACGGCGGACGGCGCGGGAGTGGACGGCGTCGTGCTGACCGAACGGAGATCGGCTCCGTTGAGTCCGGTGGCGATCAAGGCGTCGGCTGGCGCTTCGGAGCATGTTCGGATCGCACGCGTGGTCAACCTGGTTCGAGCGCTGGAGCAGATGAAGGCAGCGAACATCTGGTCGGTTGGCCTCGATGAGCGCGGATCGATGAATTATGACGAGTTCGATTTCACTGGGAGCTGCGTGCTGGTGCTGGGGCGCGAAGGCGCCGGGCTGCATGACCTGGTCAGAAAGACATGCGACCACTTGTTGAAGATTCCCATGGCCGGCGGTGTTTCGTCGCTGAATGTCTCGGCCGCCGGAGCGGTGGTCCTCTATGAGGCGTCGCGGCAACGACGCCGGGCGGCACGAAATGGGAGCGGAGTGAGTCCAACAAGCATCGCTCCGGTAAAGAAGCAGAAGGGTTTGGGTTCATGAGCAGTTGGAAGTGGATGGCCGCCGTTGTTCTGGGCGGCTGGGTGGTTACGTGTGGTTTGCAGGCGCAGGATGGAGGCTCAGCCCAGAGTTCACCAAGTCAGCAGTCGCCGGCAGCGCAATCCCCAGCCAAGCCGGACGCGGCTACGCCGCAAGCGCCCCAAGGGAACGGTAAGGTCCTCTTTTCCCGTTCCGATGACGAGAGCGCCACAGCCAAGCCTGACTCGCCCGCGCAGCCGCCAGCCGTCGATACCAAGGGATTGCAGGCGACGCTCGAAGAGCGAGACTCGCCGACATTCCTTGACTACGATCTCGACATTCATCTGATCCCACGACAGGAGTCGCTTGCCGTCAGGGCGCAGATCAAAGTGCGCAACGATGGTGACCAGCCACTCAAGCGGATTGCGCTCCAGCTTTCTTCGACTCTCAAGTGGGAGCGCATTAAGTTGAGTGAAGGGGCGGCCACAGTGGACGCGAAGTTCGCCCAGCATCCTGTCGACAGCGATGCCGATCACACTGGCGAGGTCAATGAAGCGGTGGTGACGCTGCCACGCCCGCTGGCTCCAAAAGAAGAGTTGAAGCTGGAGGTCTTCTATAGCGGCCTGATTGCATTGAGCGGCGAGCGCCTGGAGCGAATTGGCGCTCCGACGATCAGCGCCGAGCGCTCCGACTGGGACCGCGTCTCCGCTGACTTTATCGGTTTGCGCGGATTTGGCAATGTGGTCTGGTATCCGGTCAGCGCGCCGCCGGTGCTACTTGGGGATGGCGCCAAGCTCTTCGCCGAGATTGGCCGGCAGAAACGGCGTCAGCAAGAGGCCCAGATCAAGATGACGGTCACTGCCGAATTTACCGCTGACACCCCCGCGCCGAACCTCGCAGTGATCAACGGACGACTTGTACCCGTAGTTCAAGCTGCCGCGGCGGAGAATTCTTATCCCGGTGTCGTGACGGCGACGCTGCCGGGGACGACCTTAGGCTTCGCCACGCCGAGTCTCTTCCTGCTCAACCGGCAGAAGGTCGACTCCGGCGACCTGCAGATTTACGTTGCTCCCGAAGATCTTGCCAGCGCCCAGGGCTATGTGGCTGCGGTCCGGACGGTGACGCCCCTAGTGCAACAATGGCTCGGCGCAAAGCCGAAGTCGCCGCTGACTGTCGTCGGACTCGCGGATGCGGAAGATATGGCAGCCGAAGAGGGCGCTATCTACCTGACTGGATTCAAGGCTTCGCCCGACCCGAAGGACCTCGATGCGGCGATGGTGCATTCGCTGGCGCATGCCTACTTTCGCTCGCCGCGGGTTTGGCTCGATGAGGGAGTGGCGCAGTTTCTGGGCAGCCTCTGGGTCGAACAGGTCGACGGTCGTCATGCGGCGCTCGAGGCGGTCGGTGCTTCACGCGGCGCGCTGGCGCTGGCCGAGCCGGGCACGCCCGGAGAAGCCAACGGCGAGGACCTGATCCATGCCTCCGACATCGTCTACTACCGCACCAAGGCAACCTATGTGTTCTGGATGTTGCGCGATCTTGTCGGCGATGCTCAGTTGGCTTCCGCGCTCACAGCCTATCGTCCAGATGAAGACAAGACTCCCGAGTATTTTGAGCGGTTGCTGGAGAAATCCACGGGGAAGGACCTCAAGTGGTTCTTCGACGACTGGGTCTATCACGATCGAGGGTTGGCCGATTTCTCGATCGGTGGCGTCTATCCCAGTCACGCGGCCAGCGCAGACCAGTGGCTTGTCGCGCTCGATATTTCCAATGATGGCTTTGCCGAGGCCGAGGTCCCTGTGACCGTACGCTCCAAGAATGCAATCGTCACCGAGCATCTGCGGATTCCCGCGCAGGGCAAGGTTTCACACCGTGTGCTGATCGGCGGCCAACCAACCGACGTCCAGGTGAACGATGGGACGGTGCCCGAGGTGCGCGAGAGCGAGCATGTGACGACGCTGACTCCGTCGGCGAATTGACGCCTGTACCTGTGACCCTCATGTTTTCAGCGAGTTGGACAACCGTAACGAGTTAGCGTTTACTGGCTGTCAGTCGGTAATCAATCGCTCGGAGAACGAGTTCAAGTTGAACAACGGGACGACACGGCGGGACTTCATGAAGACCGCAGTCGCGGCCGGCGTGGCTGCGACTGCCGCCTCAAAGGCGATCGGCGAGGCACAAGCGAGGTCGGAGCCGGGCAAGGAACTTTCTGCAGGCACCCACCTCCCCCAATCGATAGCTCCTGGCAAGCAAGAGATCACCTTTCCGCGGCGACACACTGGACGGGCGCTGGCCCGCATCTCTTGTCCGTTGGGAGGCATCGGCACCGGCGGCATTGGGTTGGGCGGACGTGGGAACCTTCAAGATTGGCAGATCTTCAACCGCGCCGATATTGGCAACTCGCTCGAATACAGCCTCCCCTGCATGTATGTGAAGCAGGCTGGCAATCCGGCCTACAGCGTGGTCCTGGAGCGCCGGATTCTGCCCCCTTATGATTTACACGAGGAGGGTTTGGGCGCCGCCAACGCTCCCGGACTGCCTCGCCTGGACGAAGCGACCTTCCTTGGATCGTTTCCAACCTCGCGTGTCGAGTTTACTGACGCCCATTGCCCCGTCCATGTAGCGCTCGATGCGTTCTCGCCATTCCAACCCCTCGATGCGGATGGCTCGGGCCTGCCCTGTGCAGTACTGACTTATGAAGTGAAGAATCCCAGCCACCTCGCGGCCGAAGTGGTCGTTGCATGGGCGCTGACCAACCCCGTAAGTCTGGATGGCCGCAGGCCCCAAGTGGATGGACGGACAAATGAGGTCCGCATGTCGGGCGGACTCAGCGGGCTTTATATGACTAATCCGTCGTTGGCGGCGGACGATCCCATGCAAGGCTCCTTTGTCCTCGCGGCACTGGCTTCCCCTGGCGCGAGGACGGAGCAGCTTGCCCGGTGGCGAGGTGGCAGCATCTGGCATGTAGGGCCGCAACACTTCTGGTTTGAGGAGTTCTCGAAGACGGGCAGCCTGGGCGCGCAGGTTGAGCCGTCGGCGCCGGTTGGTTGCATCTCGATTCGCCAGACGATTGCGCCCGGCGCAACTGGGCGCTTCCGATTCCTGCTCGCGTGGTATTTTCCTAACCGGACGCCGGACCGCTGCGGCTGGGAGGCCCCGAAAGGCGGGGGGCAGACGATCATCGGTAACTGGTACTGCACCCAGTTCAAAGACGCCTGGGAGGTCGCCGAGTATGTCGACCAGCATCTTCCCGAGCTGGAGAGCAATACGCATGCTTTTGTCGATGCGATGCGGCGCTCTACCTTACCGGACGTCGTGAAGGAAGCGGCCAGCGCGAATCTCAGCACTCTTGTTTCGAACACCAGCTTTCGTATCGCCGACGGGAGTTTCCAGGGATTTGAAGGCTGCGGCGATCATGCCGGGCTTGGCTTCGGCACCTGCACCCATGTCTGGAACTACGAGGTCGCGACGCAGTTTCTCTTTCCCACGCTTGCGCGGTCGATGCGCGAGACGAGCTTCGGCTATGCCACCGACGCCGAGGGCCACATGGACTTTCGCCACAAGCTGCCGTCCGGCGAGGAGCACTGGGGCGCGGCGGCCGCCGATGGCCAGATGGGCCAGATCGTGAAACTGTATTTGGATTGGGTGTTGTGCGGCGACGACGAATGGTTGCGCAAACAATGGCCTGCCGCAAGACGGGCGCTAGCTTACGCGTGGCGTCCCGGCGGCTGGGACGAGCGCAAATTCGGCGTTATGGATGGCGTCCAACACAATACCTACGACGTTGAGTTCTACGGGCCGAATCCGATGTGCACTAGCTGGTACCTCGCCGCGCTGCGGGGTTCGTCGCTGATGGCGGATGCGATGGGCGACAGCGAACTCGCCGCCAACTGCCGCGTCATGATGGAACGCGGCAGCAAGTGGATCGACGCCAATCTCTTCAATGGCGAATATTACTTTCAGGAGATTCTCCCGATTCCCAAGGACAAGATCGCCTCCGGCCTGCAGGCGGGGATGGGTGCCAGAGATACCCTTCACCCCGAATTCCAGGTGGGTGATGGCTGCCTCGTCGACCAGTTGGTGGGCCAATACATGGCCACCCTCGCCGGCCTTGGCGATGTACTTGACTCTTCTAATATTCGCAAGACTCTCGATTCGATTTACAAGTACAACTACAAGCGCGATCTGCGAAATCACGCCTCGGTGCAGCGTGTCTATGCGCTGAATGACGAGGCCGCGCTGATCATCTGCGACTACACGGTCGGAACTCGTCCCCAGGTTCCGATGCCGTACTATGCGGAGAACTTCACTGGGCTGGAGTACACCGCAGCGACTCTGATGATCGCTAATAGCATGGTGAAGGAGGGGGTGGAGTGTATCGCCAACATTCGCCGTCGCTACGACGGTGAGCGCGCCAATCCTTACGATGAAACGGAGTACGGGAGGCATTATGCCCGAGCGATGGCGAGCTGGGCGGCGATCCCGGTGCTCTCCGGTTTTCGCTGGGACGGACGAAAGCAAAGCCTGGAGCTTGCGCCGAAGATCCATGGAAGTGCTTTTGAATGCTTCTGGTCGGCTCCCAGTGCGTGGGGTATTTTTGCAATCAGTGGATCCGCCGTGAAGCTTGAAGTCTCCTCGGGTAGCATTTCTCTGAAGGAACTGGCCGCTGGTCCGGAGTTTCATCCGGCCAGCAGCCGCAAGCTGCGAGTGACTTCGGGCGGAACGGCTGTTGCGTGCGAGGTTGCAGCTCGCGACGGAGCCATGTTGATTCAGTTTGGGTCGCCGGTTGTGGTTTCCCCGGGTCATCCGCTGGAGGTGCATGCATGAGCGACTTTGAACCGCCGCCGCAGCCAAGTCCGGTTTACATCGTTCCTGGGCCCAAGGGGAAATCGGCGCAAAGAATAGCGGTGGCTTTCGGGTTTCTAATGATTCTTTTGGCGGGCTTCATACTCTGGCACACAGAACGTATTTTGGCGAGGCCAAATTCGCCCCGCGACTGGCATACCAAAGTTTGGGAAGAGATGCCGCTGCTCGGTCATCGTAATTGGATTCTGGTCGTCGACTCGGCCTATCCATTACAGACTTCTCCTGGCGTCGAGACCATCGAGACCAATGAAGGCCAGGAAGAAGTCGTCAAGTCCGTGCTCCAGACGATCGATCGCTCCATTCAGGTTCGGCCTGTCATTTACATGGATGCGGAACTTCCCGAAGTGCCGGACTCGGACGCGCCGGGCGTTTCGAGTTATCGGGCTAAGATCGCCGCGATTCTTCACGGACTTCCGGTTATGTCGCTTCCTCACGAACAGATCATCGGCAACATCGACGAAGCCGGGAAGACCTTTCACGTGCTCGTGCTCAAGACGAATATGACCATTCCGTATACGTCCGTTTTCATTCGGCTGGATTGCAAGTACTGGAGCGCCGATGCAGAAGCGAGGCTTCGGAGCCGAATGACGAATCCGAAAGTCCAATAGGAGTAGCGCCCATGTGCGCGCAACCGGCTCCGCTCTCTGCAATCCGCGGCTGGATTGCTAGACTCGAGCGTGAGGTGATGGCGTGGTTCCTGCGATCGTGAGACCGGCTAAGAAGAGTGTTTGGCCCGCGGTGGCCCTATTTCTGGTCGCTCCTCTGATCGCGGAGTTTCTACTGGGGAACCTCCCGATAAAAATGCTCCCCGTGCTCCTGGTGCTCGCGCCTCTGTATGGCGGGGGAGCGTTGCTCATTCGTGAGCTGGTGCGCCGCGCTGGTCGGGGATGGCCTAGCATCGTCGTGCTTGCACTTGCCTATGGCATCGTCGAAGAGGCCTACACCACGCAATCACTCTTCAATCCGAACTATCTCAAGCTCAATCTTCACCTGCTGCAGCCGGCCTACATCCCGGCGCTTGGGATCGGGGCATGGTGGACGATCTTCGTGCTGACGCTCCATACCGCGTGGAGCATCTCGACCTCGATTGCGTTGGTCGAAGCGTCGTTTCCAAACCGGGCAGAGATTCCATGGCTTGGCAACCTCGGTCTTGCTGTCACGGTGGTGCTCTTCCTGTTGGGAGTAGCGGCGACGACGCTCGGGCAGATCCGCCAGGATCCGTTTGTCGCCTCACCTGCGCAGTTAGTTGGGTCGGGGCTGATCTGTATCGTACTTGTAGCCGTGGCCTTCCTTACGCCTCGACGAACTCGGTCGGCAGACGCTGCGTCGGCTCCAAATCCCTGGCTCATGTTTGGACTTGCTTTGATCGCTGGCTCGGCTGTTCTGGTTACGCCCAGTGCCTGGAACTGGGGCGCGGCCGGCGCGATCCTCGCTATCGATCTGGTCGTGGCAGCCGTGGTCTTCTTCTGGTCGCGGCGCAGTGGATGGGGGATGCACCACAAGCTTGCCCTGGCGGGGGGAGCCGCGCTGGCTTACGGGTGGCATGCTTTCATCGAGAAACCGGTCATCGGTGGCGGAATCATTGGAGCCCGGATCGGCAATGCGATCTTCTTCCTCGGTGCCATCGAAATCATTGCGTTCGCCGCCAAGCGTACCAGCGCCTGGGAAAAGAGGTCGAGGCTTCCGATAGCCTGAGGCTACAGCGTGCCTGAGTTTACCGGTGCTGCGGGTTCCGATTGCACGACTGGCTGCTCCAGAGTCCCGGTGATTGTGACCGGAGTCGACTGGTCGATGTAGGAGAGCTTCAATTCGCGGGCAAAGCTGATCGTTCCAGACACCGAGGCCGCATCTTTTCCTCGCACCAGCTCCGATTTGTTCAGTTCGAGAACGTTATTGGCTACGACGCCGTCGGCGGTCCAGCTGTCGAAATGACCTAAAGCTGCGCTGCCGCTTTTCACATTCGCGAACTGCGCCGGTGGCGTCGCCAGCGCTCCATTGGTCCACTCCCAGTGAAATCTTCCGCTGGCGGTCGAGAGCAGGTCTTTCTGGGCGAAGCCGGAGAACCTCAAGCTCGTTTGAAGACGGATCGATCCCGGCCCCCAGTTCTCGGCGAACAGGCTTGAGGCTGCGCGAGCGCTCGCATCGTCGAGCTGTGCCTCAATGTTGTAGTGAGGAGTATGGTCGGTAACCTCCATGCTGCCAGAGATATGGAGTTGTCCGTTAAGCGCGTGGGAGGTCGAGGACTTCAGCTGAATCGTATGTCCCTCGACGGCAACCGCCGCGGTGAGGTCTTTTATGTTGAGGGATTCGATGGTCAGTGTACCGATCTGGACGCTTCCGATAAGTGAGGGCCACGCAGGGCTCGCCTCATTCAGATTGCGCAGGCGATCCAGCAGACGGTCGATCAGCTCCCCGTGACGCTGGGCGCCGAGCAGGGCACTCTGCGCGGTCTCGGCATCGAGCGACGCGAGGTGAAGGCTGAAGTGTGGAACGCATCCGCCGACCGCGGTACAAAATGCCGGATAGCTCAGCGTGCCGTCGCCATGCAGCAGGCCGTAGTTCATGCCGGATGCGGTCCAGGTGACTTCGTTGCCGGCCAAGGCCGCCTGTGCTGCGGGAATGTGAAGTGGCTGGGCAAGAAACTCGCCCGTCGCCTGGGCATTGTGGAGCCGCAGAGTGCCGTCGAAGGCTGCCGGGGCGACTGGCTGGTCAGTGACCGGAAGCATCCACGGTCCGTGCGCGGTCAAATCGAGATCGGCAACGCCCTGGTCGGCAAAGTCGATCGGCAGATGCTGGAAGAGCCCGAATTCCTTCCCCAGTGAGACGATCTCTCCGATCTTGGATTCACCTCCGAGATGTACGCTAAAACCGTTTCGGTTGAAGACTCCGCTCACCGTCATCGACGCGGGAAGCTTCATAGGCTGGGTGGCCGACGTTTCGGGTGAAACTGCTCCAACGACAAATGGCTCGAGCACAAGCTGCTCATGGCTGGCGGTCGAGACTGGAATTCGGGGAGATCGAGGCGTCGCGGGTGGCGCCGGCGAATTCATGACGAGATGAATCTCCGGCAGCGCAAGCGGCTGCTGCAGAGCTTTCCCGGCAATCGTGAGGTTGTTCACCGTCGCTTGGCCGCGAAGCTGCGCGTCCGTGATTGTGGAGGATGTCGTTTCGGGCGAAGCGTATGTGAAGGTGCCGTTGATCACTCCGCTTGCGATCACGGAACTTCCGAATCCGGCCCGCACCAGGCGCACCCCGTCGAGTGCCCAAGGCACCGGCACATGGTTCAGCTCGAGCGTGAGATTGGGATCAGTTTTTTCAGACATGGCGCGGACGGAGCCGGTGAGCAGGAGATGTCCCTGACCCGTTGGCACGAGGCAGGTCATTGCGTCGAAGAGACGCTTGGCACGGCTGAAGCCGGCCTGACAGGTGACGGTCACATTCAGCGGCTCGCGCGGCTCGAACTCAACGCGATGGATGCCCTCTCCGTTTGCAGCGAGTTTGAGCTGGGCGTTGTCGATGCTGCCGGTAATGTCCGCGGTGGCGTCGAGCTCGCCGCGCCAGTTCGCATCTGACCCGGTGAGGATCTTGCTCAGTTGGCCAAGCGGAGCGTTGGCCCATTCGCCGTGAAGGTTCATCGGCATCTGGCTGAGCATCGCAGCATGGCGAAGCGACCCATTTAACCGGAAAGTGCCGGTGTTAGCGAGGTCGAGGCTGAGATCGGTGCGCACCGGCTGGGCGGCAAACTCGATTCGCCATTCGCCGGGATTCTCGAGCCACACGGCCAGATCGGCATTGAAGAAAGAAAACGGAAGCTTCTCATCGCCGGACTTGAAGTTGATTCGTGCATTGCTGGCGTCGATGTATGGGAAGCGCTGGAGACCTCTGGGATGGCGTTCGCCGGTCGGCGCCTTGGGTATCTGCGCGGCTTGCGAGAGCAGAGTGTTGAAGTTCCAGCGGCCTTCGCGGTTACGGACTAGGTTAACGCTGGGTTCGTCGAAGGCGATACGGGCAATCTCCAGCCGGCCCTCCCAAAGCGGCAACAACCGCACCGATGCGACGACCTGGGAGGAGCGCAGGATGGGTTCCGCTCCAAATGCAGGGTCGTCCTCAACGATAAAGTCTGCGATCTCAAAGCCCGGTCGCGGCAGCAGGCGCAGCTTGATCGAGGACATTCTTACCGGACGCCGGATCGCCTGGCTGATACTGTCGGCTATGCGGCGGTGCACGCGGTTCAGGCTGACGAGCGGGGGCGCCACGATGGCGGCCGCGAGCAACACTGCCGCCGCCGGCAGTATCCACCGCTTGAGGCTTCGTTTCTTTGCGACGGCCTGGACGGGCGGCATTCGAGCGTCTCTCCGCAAACATCATGTCGACTGCCGCTTCCGTCAGCATGGGAAGTCATTCTCGGCGAGCGGAGCGAGTCGAACAAGCTACAGTCACACCGATCTTACTCGCACTTGTCTCCCGAAAAAATGGGCGATGCGCCTCTCGTCTGGCGGCGACTACTGTACCAGGTGAAACGTTCGCTTCCAGCGCGTCTGATCGAAGAAATGCATGATCGTGTGCACAAAGAAACTGGCGCGGTCGGCGAGCGAGGTCTTCTCATACTGATCGCCCGACTGGATGAACGACCAATAGACAAAGAGCGGCCGTCCAACTATGTTTTCGCGCGGCACAAACCCCCAGTACCGGCTATCGAGGCTCACGGTACGGTTGTCGCCCATCGCAAAATACCTGCCCGGAGGCACAACCAGATCGCCGGACTGATCGACGTGGGTGGGCAGCTCGACCGTCCACGTCGCGGTCACATCGCTCGCCTCACTGGGCGGGATAGCGGGAAAGTCGTCGCGGTATGGAAAGTAGTTCGAGTCGGTCGGCTTGTCCGCGAGCGGCTCGTTTTGAGGCTGCCCATTGAGATAGACAATGCCGGCCCGCAGATGAATATGGTCGCCAGGAATGCCAACGACGCGCTTCACCAGATATAGATCGGGTTCGCCCGGCTTGAAGAAGACGATGATATCGCCGCGTTTCACGTTGCGATAGGGGATGAACGGCGCCCAGTGTGTTGGAGGCGCAAGGGTGATGCGGTCGACCAGAACGTGGTCGCCGATGAGTAGTGTCTTCTCCATCGAAGACGAGGGAATCTCGAAGTTCTGAAAAATAAAAGTAAGTGCGAAGAGCCCGATGACCAATACTCCGCAGATCGAAGCGAAGGCCTCGAGAGGTGTTTCCTGTTCATGGTTGGTCTTGGTAACCGGAGCTTCCAGGGATTCATCCGTCATGGTTTGATTCATGCTAGCTTCGCCGCGGGGTCGGTAGATTTGTCTTTGTGCAGGGGGAAATGCCGCATCTTTATACGATACGCGATTTTGCAGCGTGAACAACCGCGTGCTCGACGAGGGAGACACGCGGCAGGGATCTGACCGGTTCGGGCTGTGTCTGCGTTCCGGATAGGGAACGACGCGACCGCCGCGGCCATTGTGTGGAGCACACCGACGCTGTTCGAAATTCCTCCTGACGACGATGGTCGTGGCTAGCTCGGTTCCAGCGATTCAACGAGAGATAGCCAGGCGGCCAGAGCGGCAAACTTTTCGTCCTGCGTCCATGGTGGGCCAAGTTCGGCGCCGAGATTACGGAGGCGGTGAACGAGCTCCTCCGTGGGCAGGCTTAGCGTGTGCGACGCCGTTTCCAGCAACGTTCCCTCCTTCGCGGTGAAGGTCGCAAAGCCGCAGCGCCTGCTCGCATGGAGGAGCGCTTCGCGAAAGAGCTCTCCGTCGGCAGTGTGAATCAGCGCATGAGATGCCAGAATCTGCGGGAGAGCAGGGAGCGGTCTTCCTGAGGCAAGGAGAAGAGCGCAGCGCTGAAGTTCATAGTGCTCTTCGCGAAGACTGGCTTGCGCGGCACAAATAGCCTTGTAGGCAAGACTCCTGGCTTCGGTGCGTACGAACGAGACGAAGGCGCGGCCTTCGGCCGGCGATATTTTTTCGGCGCTGTGATACGGCTGACGGAATGCGTAGGTGAACTTCTTGACGAGATGGGGACTTTGACGCAGGAGAACCCGAGGGGAGTTCTCTTCGAGCGCTATTGCGACCATAGCGGCCCAGCCGGAATGCGCGCGAAAGCCAACGGCAGCTTGCTTCATTGAAAATCCCGCAGGAGCGATCTACATCAGGCGAAGATAACACGAAGATTCTGGATTCCGCAAAACGCTCGGGAGTGAGATAGCGTCCGAATTTTGGTTTGCATCTGCGAGGCGCCCTGAACCCCGATTCTGATGCCCTGGCGAGCGGGGCAATCCTGAATGTTGCGACCTCTGGTAGATTTTCAAGTGATCGCAGGATTGCCAAATAGGCATCTGAGACCTGGAAGGTGAAACCATGCCGGATAGTTTAATAGCTGAATCGAAAGCAGGCGGAACCGCCGAGAGAATTTCGCCACTCGCAGGCAAACCGGCTCCTAAGGGAATGCTGATAGATGTCGACCGGCTGGAGAAAGATTACTTTGAACGCCGTCCCGACGTGGCCGATCCTAATCAGCTGGTCAGCTTCGGCACGAGTGGCCACCGCGGCTCACCCTTCCGCGGCACCTTCACCGAAGCACACATTCTGGCGATTACCCAGGCGATCTGCGACTACCGCCGAGGGCAGGGCACAGACGGACCGCTCTATATGGGGAAGGATACTCATGCAGCGTCAGGGCCAGCGCAGCATACTGCGCTCGAGGTGCTTGCAGCCAACGGTGTAGATACGATCATCCAGCAGGGTGAGGGTGTGACTCCGACTCCTGTTATCTCGCGGGCCATCCTCGTTTATAACCGCGGCCGCAAGGATCATCTCGCTGACGGCATCGTGATCACGCCATCGCACAACCCTCCGGAGGATGGAGGCTTCAAGTACAACCCCACCAACGGCGGCCCTGCGGATACCGATATTACGAAGTGGGTCGAAGACCGGGCGAACGATCTGTTGCGGGCCGACAATGCCGGCGTGAAACGAATTCCTCTCACGCGAGCGCTCCGCGCCGCGAGCACGCATCAGGAAGACTTCATCATGCCGTACGTTCACGATCTCAAGAACGTGGTTGACATGGATGCGATTCGCGGCGCGGGCCTGAAACTTGGGGTGGATCCCCTGGGCGGCGCAGCGCGGCCGTATTGGGAGCCGATTAACGATGTCTACGGATTGGAGATCGCGGTCGTCAACCCGGTGATTGATCCGACATTTTCGTTCATGACCGTGGATCATGACGGCAAGATTCGCATGGACTGCTCGAGTCCGTATGCGATGGCCAGTCTCGTTGGGTTAAAAGATCAATACCAGCTGGCCTTCGCAAACGATCCGGATTCGGACCGGCACGGGATTGTTACTCCTTCGGCCGGCCTGATGAATCCGAACCATTTTCTTGCCGTAGCCATTCGCTACCTGCTTACCCATCGGCCGAAGTGGCGGCATGAGGTCGCAGTTGGAAAGACCCTGGTGAGCAGCAGCATGATCGATAGGGTCGTCAAGAGTCTTGGCCGCGACCTGCGCGAAGTCCCGGTAGGTTTCAAGTGGTTCGTCTCTGGCCTCTTTGACGGTTCTATCTGCTTCGGTGGGGAAGAGAGCGCGGGAGCGAGTTTTCTGCGCCATGACGGTACGGTATGGTCAACGGATAAAGACGGGCCAATCATGGACCTGCTGGCCGCCGAGATTACCGCGCGCAGCGGGAGGGATCCGGGAGAACATTACCGCGAACTGACCGAAGAGTTCGGTTCACCGTTATATACGCGCATTGACGCAGCCGCCACTCCGGAGCAGAAAGCGAAACTGCAAAAGCTTTCGCCGGAGTCAGTCAAGGAGTCGAATCTTGCGGGCGAGCCGATTACGGCCAAGCTGACCTCAGCTCCGGGCAACGGGGCTCCCATCGGGGGATTGAAGGTTGTTGCGGCCAATGGTTGGTTTGCCGCACGGCCGTCGGGTACGGAGAACATCTACAAGATTTACGCGGAGAGCTTTAAGAGCGAGACTCACTTGAACGCAATCGTCAGCGAAGCTCAGGAGATGGTTAACAATGCTCTGAGTTCGTCAGACGCAAAGTGAAGAGTGTTTCTACAGCGTTTGGAATCGATCCGTAGAAGCGCGGCCTGCCTGCGGTGCCGTATCCCTCTCGTCGAGGATCTGACATTTCTCCGGCAGTGATGCGTGGAATCCCAGCCTTCCGGTGCCCGGATAAAACGATTTATTTAACTTGCCCACGGTGTGAACGCTTCTTCTGTATATTCCAAGTTTCCCGAGAACGTTTACTTGAATCGGCAGTCTCCTATGGGTACGACCTGTTCTGATCGAGACAAGCTTTTCTCTTCTATAAGGGGATGATGACGATGCGAGTTAGACTATCCGCTTTTTTGCAGAACGCGGGCATTGCGTGGGCACTGTTCTTCGGTTTTCATGCTGCCGCTTTCAGCCAGGGTCCGCCTCCGGGATTCAAGCCTCCTCCGCCTCACGTCAATGCTCCGTTGGGTGAGATCGCGCGTCATCCCGGCGATGGCGAGGGAGCTTTTAAGACCGGAACCTATCGCGATCTCTTTGCCGAGCAGGGACATTCGCAGGCAGAGACCCGAGCCAAGATCGACAAGGCTTTTCAGCAACTCTTTCATGGAGACGCATTGTCGGAGCGGGTGTACTTCGAGGACGGCTCCAATGCAAACGGTCCTCTGGCCTATATGACGGATTGGGCCAATAATGATGCCCGCACCGAAGGCATGAGCTACGGGATGATGATCGCGGTGCAGATGGACAAGAAGCGCGAGTTCGATGCGCTCTGGAATTGGTCCAACACTTATATGCTGATCACCGACCCAAAGAACCCGAATGTCGGCTACTTCGCGTGGTCGATGAATACCGATGGCACTCCGCGCTCGACCGGGCCTGCTCCGGATGGCGAAGAGTACTACGCGATGGCGCTGCTCTTTGCGGCGAATCGCTGGGGGAACGGGCAGGGCATCTACAACTATCAGGAACAGGCCAACCGCATCCTCACCGGAATGCGCCACCATCCGGTGCTCACGGAGACGGGGCCATTCAAGATCCATCCGGACGACGAGCCGTTTAATCCGTTCGGCCAGATTTTTACCAGTCCGAACAATACCGAGCGACTGCAAGCGGAGCACAACGTCGCGATCGAGCTCAAGGGGGAAGGCAAAACGCCGCCGGACACTAGCTCTCGGCGGCCCGGCGGGCAGTCCACTCCGCGACCCACAAGCGCCGGACCTATGGTGGAAGAAGAGCACTACATGATCCGCTTCGTTCCCAACGTCGGCCCCGGCGACACCGATGCCTCGTACCATTTGCCGGCCTTCTACGAACTGTTTGCGCGGTGGGGACCGGAGCAGGACCGCCAGTTCTGGGCAATGGCGGCCGACGTCAGCCGCAATTTCTTTTCCAAGGTAACCGGGCCCAATACCGGCCTCGCTCCCGATCGAAACAACTTTGACGGGACACCGAGCATTGGATGGGACGGGAAGGTCGTTCCTTTTTCCTACGACTCATGGCGGACCGTTAGCAACTGGAGCGTCGACTACAGCTGGTGGCGTAAAGACCCGCAGGAAACGGTGCTAAGCGACCGCATTCAAGAATTCCTTATCGGCCAGGGCATCAGCACCTTCGCGGACCGGTATACGTTGGATGGAAAGCCGCTGTCGCCCCGCCATTCCGTCGGCATGGTTGCGACGACTACGGTTGGAGGCCTTGCGGCGACTCCGGGTGTGGATGAGAAAGCGTTTGTCGAGGAGCTTTGGAGAACGCCAATTCCGGTCGGCGAGCAGCGCTACTTTGACGGGATGCTCTACATCATGAGCATGCTTCATTGCAGCGGCAACTTCAGGATATGGATGCCCAAATGAAGGACGCTCGCGATATGAACCGGTCATTAACCTGCATCAGAGGAATGCTGCGGGTATTCACTTTCATATTGGCGGCGATCTCCGTCTCCGCTCACGCACAGCAAGTCGCTTTCACCTGGGATGACCTTCCGGCTCATAGTGCGTTGCCACCAGGAGAGACACGGGTTGAGATCGGCCGAAAGATTATCGCAGCGATGAAAGATGCGAAGATGCCGCCGGCTTATGGCTTTGTGAACGGAGTCCGTACGGAAGAAGAACCGTTGTCGACGCGGATGTTGAAGGAGTGGCGCGACGCGGGCCTTCCGCTTGGCAACCACACCTGGTCGCACATGAACCTGAATCAGCGCTCCGTTGCCGACTGGGAAGCTGACGTGCTCAAGAACGAGCCGCTCCTCCAGTCGTATATGGGCAACGCCGACTGGCATTGGCTTCGCTTCCCATATCTTGCCGAAGGAGACACTGCGGAGAAGCGCGATGCGGCGCGCAGATTCCTTGCTGAACACGGCTACAAGATCGCCGCCGTGACGATGAGCTTCGGTGACTATCTTTATAACGAGCCGTACGCACGTTGCGTAGCGAAGAGCGATGCGACTGGCATCGCGCAGCTGGAGAAAGCCTATCTGGACGCGGCCGATGCGTCGCTCAGCTACACGCGAGCGATGTCTAAAGCGTTATCTGGCCGCGATATCCCTTATGTCCTGCTGATGCACGTGGGTGCGCTGGATGCGCGACTCTTGCCCAAACTGGTGCAACTCTATCGCGAGAGAGGCGTGACCTTTGTCAGCCTCGAGGACGCGGAGAAGGACCCGTTTTACAAGAACGATCTGGACCTGTCGTTGCCTGGGACTCCCGATACGCTTGAGCAAGCCATGCAAGCGCGCGGGTTGCCGCTCCCTGCTCGTCCGCACGCTGATTTGGATGTGAATACCATCTGTCATTAACCGCCGCAGACTAGACCCATAGCAGAGGCTGGCGAACAGGATAGTTGCGAATGATCTCCGGATCGGTGGGATCGGGGTTCATCGTCTTCCATAAAGCTATGTATTGCTGCTGGTCGCAGGCGAGGCCTGCGAATAAGAGGCCTGGGGAACGGGCTGGCAGCGCATCGAAATGCTCGACGTCTTTGCGGTATGGCCAGGTGCTCTTGTCTTTCAAGTATGGATAGAGAAACGCCGCCGCTTTGCAAATGCCACGCCCATCCGCGAGCTGAAAAGTGAGAAGGCCGGTTCCGACACCCTTGAGCGACTGGCAGAGCGTCGTCATGACATCGAAATTGAAGATTGAGTAGCTGTAGGGTTTGGTCCTGGCCAACTCCTTTGGAAAAGAGCCGTCGGTTCCCATCTGGTCTGGCAGAAGGACGTCGATATATTGCTGGCGCACTTCATCGCGGGTCTCGCTGTCGGCGATGAAACGAGCGAACTCCGCCGCCTGGAGTGCCCAGCAGGTCGCGTGATTATTGAGCGCGGCGCGTTCTTGCTTTCCTTTGCCGCTGGTCTTCATCCATTGCAGATAGCTGCGGAACCAATCCTTCACGGCCGCCGCATCTTGCGCTGAGAGCAAACCCGGGGCGACAATACTCGCGGCGCGGGCGACTTCAACAAGGTGGAGGGTGTCGATAATGCCATAAGATCTTCCGGTTGAGACTCCATGCACTCCTTGCGAGAACTCCAGGTTGGGGTTCATGCGCGTGGCCGGAGTAACGAACCATGCGCGAAGATGCTCGCAAGCGTGCTGGCCATATTTGCGGTCATTCGTCAACAGCCACGCGGCGGTCAGCGCGGGCATCTGAATCGACAAGGCAATCATTGCCTTGCGATGGTCGTTGAAGTTGGCCGGATTACTCTGACCATCCCGATTGACGTACGGGCCATCGGGATTTTTCGGGTCAGGCCAGAAATAGTCCGCCTGTGAGAAGTAGTCGTGGAGTCCGCCAGGGCTGCGATCGGATGGAAATGCGGTAATTGTTTCGGGCTTCAATGCCACGTATGCGCCGGCGGCCTTAAGAATCCTGTCGCGGTCTGTCTGGGTCACGAGCCGGTAAGCTTTGTCTTTGGGCGTCGCGGCTAGGAGGTTCCATTCTGGGCTTCCAGCTAACGCGGCAGCGGAGGCCATCTTAAGAAATTGCCGTCGGCAAATCGTCGAAGTCTTCACGATCTTCGTGGACGCTGCGCTCACAGAAGCTCCGCGACACTCAGGGCGTCCATGTCGGTGTAGACCTGGTTCTCGCCGCCCATCCCCCAACAGAAGGAATAGCTGGCCGTGCCAACGCCGGCATGGATCGACCAGCCAGGCGAAATCGCAACCTGCTTATTGGCGACGACCAGATGGCGGGTTTCGCCAGGCGGCCCCATCAGATGCACCACTCGCTGATCGGCGGGAATGTCGAAGTAGAGATAGACTTCGGATCGGCGCATGTGGGTGTGCGGCGGCATGGTGTTCCAGACGCTGCCGTGCTCGAGCTCGGTGAATCCCATGACCAGCTGGCAACTCTTCACACCTTCCAGGTGGATGAGCTTGGTGATCTTGCGCCGATTCGCGGTTCCCGCGTCGCCCAACGGCAGCGGAGTTTCCCTTTTCGCAAGGACGACTGCCGTCGGATGCGCGGAGTGCGCTGGATAACTCAGCAGATAGAACTCTGCGGGCGCTGTTGGGCTATCGCTGGTGAATGCGACACGATGTTCGCCCTTGCCGATGTACAGTGCGTCGCGATTCGCCAACGAATGAGACTCGCCGTCGACATGCACAGCGCCAGGACCGCCGATATTGAAGACGCCAAGCTCCCGCCTCTCGGTGAATGCGGTGGCGCGCAGCCCCTCGGGGCAGGGCAGTTCAAGCGGAGACGCAAGCGGAACGGCGGAGCCAATGACGGTGCGGTCAAGATCGACGTAGACGAGCTTCACGCAGCTCCGGTTCAAAGAGGTCGTCGAGAAGAAACGTACTGCGCAGCTCCGCCGTCGACATGCGGGGATAGCGCACTTCGTCCGCGATTTGTAGCACTCTCATGCAATCACCTTTCCTATTTGCCCCAATGCACCTGGAGCGGATTTTGCTGTTGCAGCAGATAAAGTTTGAGGTAATCGTCCCACGCCTGCTGAGTAGGCATGTCCGCCTTTGACCAGCCGGAGCCGGCGGCGTAATGAAAGGTTTGGCCGCTTTTCACCGCGAAGATCATCAACGCATGTCCGGCTGCAATCGTGGATTGATGGTCGTCAAGCGACACCATACCGGTGGCGATACGGCCGGCTGTCGGGTCCTGCGGAGTGTCCCAGACCGAGAGCACGCGTCCGTCGGCTAGCTGTTCCGGGTCCGCACCCTTATGAACGGCGAGCCCGGCAGCCACATCGATCGTCTGTCGGCCCGCGAAAGTATAGGTTGAGTCGATGCGGTTGAGCCGCGAGCCGGCGTCGAGTGTGATGCGCTTCGTCTCGGTGACTTCGACTCCATTTCCGTCCCAGGGAGCATAGGTCACTTCAAACGAGAAGCGAATTGGGCCGGTGGAGAGCTGCTTCAAGGAAGTGTAGTTCTTCGAAAGTGGATGCCCGAGGTGATCTCTCCGGTCGCTTGCAGGGCGGGGCCGTAGATCCGATAAGCCACCAACTGGTTTTCCCAGGCAAAGTCGTCCTTGCGCTCCGGTGCTTCACGGCCGAAGACAAGCGGAGCGAGCGGGGGAGTGTGGCCTTCATGCTGAAACGTCAAGTGCAGTGTCGCGTGCGCGGGCACCTTGACCAGCACAAGAAAGCGGTTCGGGGGCGCGTCAGCGCTCAGCGTGCTGTACGTCTGCGTGGGGATACGTTGCCTGGTTGCATCGTCGACGACCACGATCTGCTCCGGCGCTGCGTGTATATGGCGGACCACGTCGCTGAGGGGCAGATCCACGATCTCCTCTGATCGGGGCACGTCGAGCGGGTTGGTCACCGAGAGGCGTTGCGCTATCCCATGCATGTTCAGGCCCACCAGACATGTGCCCAGCGCCGCGCGGAGGAGAGCCGATCTTCGCTTAGAAGTCTGTATTTTCATGGGGCAACCATTCTTTCATCACGCACTCAGGGTTTCACGACCGTCTCGAAGTGCGGTGCAAGGCGACCAAACCGGCGGAGAGGTGAATAGCGCAACGAAAAACGGAAGGACGTAGTCATGAGTAGATTCCAGCGCATGCCGCTACCGTAACTCGCGCCCGATCCTGCCCAAACTCCTTAACACGGATGCGAACGACCCTTTATATCACCATCATAAGAGAATTTGTAGTTGCTTTGAACTAAACTGTCTTTTGTCCAGGTCAGGCAAATTCAGAGAGCGTTTTAGCGCAGGAGTCTCCGAGCAAGGTATCCCTCCCGCTTTCATTTCCATTACCCTCCGAGGCGATCCTCAGGCCAAACGCCCGCTAGAATTAAACCAAACCAGAAAGGAAGATCGATGAACGAAATTGAGACAAAGGCTCCCGGGACGGTTCGTTGGGACTGCGTCAGCCTGGGCGAAGTGATGCTGCGTCTGGACCCCTCCGAGGACCGCATCCACACCGCACGAACGTTTCGAGCCTGGGAGGGCGGCGGTGAATACAACGTCGCCCGCGGGCTGCGCCGTTGCTTTGGCTTTCGCACCGCTATTGCAACCGCCTTGGCCGATAACCCTGTCGGCCGCCTTGTCGAGGACCTTATGTTGCAGGGGGGCGTCGACCAGGACCTTGTCCGCTGGGTGCCTTACGATGGAGTCGGCCGCAAGGTCCGCAATGGACTGAATTTTACCGAGCGAGGGTATGGCGTTCGCGCTGCCGTGGGATGTTCCGACCGCGGAAATACCGCGGTCTCTCAGGTCAAGCCGGGGGACTTCGACTGGAAGTCGACCTTTGGCGCGGAGTTTGGTTCCCGTTGGTTCCACACCGGTGGGATTTTTGCCGCGCTCTCCGACTCGACGATTGCAGTTGCCGGCGAGGCGATGGATGCTGCGCGTGCTGCGGGGACTCTCATCTCTTTCGACTTGAACTATCGCGAATCCTTATGGAAGTCGATCGGCGGCAAGACCAGAGCGCAGGAGGTCAATCGTGAGCTGGTTCGGAAGGTCGATGTTCTCTTCGGCAATGAAGAGGACTTCTCGGCCATGCTCGGCTTCGAGGTTGAGGGAGTCAGCAAAGACTTCGACGAGTTGCCGGTGGAGAGCTACGCGAAGATGCTTCGCGAACTGTCTGCCGCGTATCCGAACCTGAAGGTCATTGCGTCGACGCTGCGCATCGCCCACACCGCTTCAGAGAACGCCTGGGGAGCGATAGCGCTGCATAGCGGCGGCATCGCTCATGTCGGGCAACGGAATGTCGACATTCTCGACCGCGTCGGTGGCGGCGATTCCTTTGCATCCGGGCTGATCTACGGCATTCTCGCCGACAAGGGAGTGGAGTGGGCCGTGAAGTGCGGCGTCGCCCACGGTGCGCTCGCCATGACAACGCCCGGAGATACCAGCACCGCAAGCCTCGCCGAGGTCCTGCGAGTCATGGGCGGCGGAGCCGCTCGCATTTCCAGATGACTCGCCCATACAGATCAATCATCGTCACGAGGTGATTCAAATATTGACTGCAATTTCGCGCGAATTCCTTCGATATGGGGAGACTCCATCATGTCTTCGTGCGTGGCCGTAATGGGAATGACAGTCAGGCCAGGGAAGAAACGTCTCCATCCAAGATCCTCTGACTCAAATGGTGCATGGTTTGCAGCTCGGAATAAGAAGGTCGGAGTGGAGAGCGGGTAACCCGATTCAATGGTTGCGCGCCACCATGGCCAGTACATTCGGAGCATAAGCTGGATCGTAATTTTGACATGGAGATACCGATCGAAGTCAAGCGGCAACTTCTTACGACGCGCTCGCAAGAGACGATAGAGAAGTGGACGCATTGAGTTGATGGCCAGGCACTTGGCAACGAGCGTAGCCATCCCCCTGCGCGTAACGAGTGAGAGCAGGCCCATGACTATCTCACGTGATCGCCGGCCGAGCGGCCTGGGTATCGGAGTGACCTCGGCGCCGGCGTCAAGAAGCACCAGGCAAGACACCGGTATCCCCGCAGACTGGAGCGCCATAGTTACGGCGAAGCCAAGCTGCCCACCGATGGAGTAGCCGATCAATCGAAGTTCTCCCAATGGCTGAGCGTCTTGGATTTGTCTTGTCACGTGTGTGACCAGGGAGGCAAGGCTCTTGTCCAATATCTCGGTCCAATCGAGATAACAGATAATCCTATAATCAAAGGCTTCCCGCAGAGGTTCCCAGTTGGCTGGGTCGTCGGCAATTCCGGGCAGTATAAACGTCATCGGGCTGTGCTCGACTTGGCCCGCCATTGGAGTAGGTTTTACGAACGATTCTGACATTTGCGAATAGGAAATCTAACCGAAACGAAGCGGCACACTCGTGGCCTGGCCTCTGTGGAGCGTGAGAAGTTAATCGGGCTCGGTGTATCTTGTCTTAGCTCAACAGGAAAATAAACTGCTCTCATCCTACCCTTTTACTCAGCTTTTAGACTTACACGAACAACCTGAATGGGCCGCCCGTATTTGGTTACACGAGCGGGAGGAATTCGGTCTTGTATTTTGGGGCGAGGGCCTGGGCTAGTTCCCTGAATTTGGCCTGATTCTCTGGAGTGGATTTTGGTGGCGGGTGGTTCGGGTTGCCACGGAAACCCCGACCTGCGCGAAGAAGTCTTCCTGCCCGGGGGGGGCGCAGATGCACAGAAGGCGTGGTGGCTGGTTGGTGCCATTTTGGAACTGGTGCGGGGCATTGTCGGGGATATGACTGGTTTCGCCGGCCTTGACGGTCGTCTTCGCGCGACGGAACGTGGCTTCGATTTCGCCTTCGGGGACGGTGAAAGGTCCCCTCAAAGTCGTGGCGGTGGGGTCGAGGGCCTCCGCCGGGCGGAATGTGCATGTCGATGAGGCAGTAATTTCCGGCAGTGTCTTTTGCGGAAAGGAGAACGGTGTAGGTGTCGCCGACGAGGCCGATGTGGGGAGTGTAATGGTCATCCGGGTTGGCGTGGGCGAGGTTTCTGTTAGTGTCGTCGGCTGGGATTGTCATTGAGCGCTCTCCGGTCGCGAATTGTTAGATGCGCGCGACCATCCTAACCCATATCTAAGAATCGAGACCGATAGGTTGACAATCATCCAGGCCACTGGCTTACTGGCTTTGGACGATTGGGAAGGCTTGGAAGGAAACGAAGGTTCGAGACAGCCGAGAGAGCTATGCAGATTCCGGAAGAAAAGACTACACCCCGCTTCGATGAGCTGTGGCCTGCTTTGCCTCAAACCGAGTGGCGCGATAGCTGTGCCACGCTTCAGCTTTGGACGCAGGTCATCGGTAAGGTGCGGCTTGCTCTCACTCCGCCCGTGAATCACAGCTGGAACGTAACTCTCTACCCCACGGTCCGAGGCCTTACTACCTCGCTTATGCCGCATGGGGCGCGAATGTTACAGATCGATTTCGACTTCCTCGATCATCTGCTCTTGTTGCAGACGAGCGATGGAGGCGGGAGAGCTATCGCTCTGAGGCCGATGGCGGTTGCGGCATTCTACGCGGAGGTGATGGCGGCTCTGGATAGCCTCGGCACTTCCGTCCGGATATGGCGGATGCCGGTTGAAATCGCGCAGGCTGTTCCCTTCGATCAGGATTTCACCCATGGGGCCTATGACCCGGAATATGTGCAAAGCTTCTGGCGTGTCCTGCTGCAGGCTACGCGGGTCATCGGTATCTTCCGCGCGCGCTTTATGGGGAAGGTAAGTCCGATCCACCTTTTCTGGGGCGCGCTCGATCTGGCCTGCACGCGCTTTTCGGGGCGCGCGGCGCCGGAACACGCGAGCATGCCGGGGCTGCCGGATCGCGTGACGCGTGACGCTTACTCGCACGAGGTCTGCAGTTGCGGCTTCTGGCCTGGCGCTCCCGGCGCGGAGGCGATGTTTTACAGCTACGCATATCCGGAGCCGCCGGGCTACGCGCAGAGCGTCATCAAGCCTGCCGAGGCCTCGTTCAGTGCGCGGTTTGGGGAGTTTGTGCTGCCTTACGAGGCGATGCGGCGCTCTGCGGATCCGGATGCGGCGCTGCTGGAGTTTCTGCAGAGTACCTATGAGGCGGCTGCGAATTGTGCCCGATGGGATCGCTCTGCGCTTGAGGTTGGGTTGGCTTCGACTTCTCGGCCATCCGCGAAGAGCGAGGAATCCTGAGGCACGCTCGCGCGGACTCAATATCTGTCCTATGCCACGTCCCAAACGCAGGACGTGGGATAGGGCATCCGGAATTCAGCTATCGCACGGTGATGTCGCGGAGGAGCATGCTGCTGACGAACTTATAGTTCTCGACGCGTTTGTCGATGACTTTCTGCTCAGCGGTTTTGTCTCCGAAATGCTTCATGCGCAGGTCATAGACTTTGTCAGGGAGGCCGTCGAGGGCGGCCATGTCTTTGTAGACGATCGCGAAGCCGAAGTCCCAATCGGGGTTGGAGCTGGTCTGGTTGAGGAATATCTGGTAGCCGGTGATGAGCCCGGCGGCCTTCTCCGACTCCCAAATGGGAATGACATTGGCCTTGAAGTCGGCGTAGAAGGCGTCGGAATGGCCGGGAAGGATGCTGAGGAGTGTGACGCGTTCGACGGGGCCCTGGGTGTAGGGGACCTGGGCGTGGGCCGTGGAGAGAGAGACGATGGAGGCAAATAGCGCTACTAACGCAATGCGGAGAGCTAGTTTCATCTTGCACCTTTCATTTCGTGATATCTTGCTACTTTTTGTTATGTGATTTGGAAACTGGCGGGAGTTTACTCCGGGGATGAGTGGATGTAAATGACACTATTGGGTTAGTTGGATGGTTACTACTGCCCTCGATGACCAGAATGGGTCCGTGAGGATCGGCATGCGGCGCGGCGTATTAAGCTCGTGGTTGGGAATTAAGAAGAAGAGCCCAGGCCTAAAGGCCTCTGGATCGTGCTCTCTTTCGTGGGGCTAAAGCCCCACGCTTCCGCACCTCGCACACGAAGACAAATGTTAGCGGCGAATAAGAGACTCACCGCTGGCGGAGGGTGGCGAGGAATTCTTTGGCGGGGAGGGTGTTGAGGACATCTTCCTTAGTTAGCCAGGCGCGGCGGAGTTGTCTTAGTCCGTACTTCATGTTTTCCATTTCGGTGGTGTGGTGGGCGTCGGTGTTGATGACTATCTTGCAGCCGGCTTCTTTGGCCATTCGCAGGTCGCGGTCGCATAGGTCGAGGCGGTTGGGGTTGGCGTTGTGTTCGACGGCGACTTTGGCTGCTGCGGCGGCTTTGAGGATGCGGCTGATGTCGATCTGGTAGGCGTCGCGCTGGAGGAGTTTGCGTCCAGTGGGGTGGCCGAGGATTTTGAGGTGGGGATTCTCGATGGCGCGGAGGACGCGGTCGGTCATCTGTTCGAGGGGCTGGTTGAAGAGGGTGTGGACGCTGGCGATGACGATGTCCATCTGAGCGAGGGTTTCGTCGGCTAGGTCGAGTTCTCCGTCAGCGAGGATGTCGACTTCGATGCCGGGGAAAATCCGGATTTTTCCTTCCATCTCTGAGTTCACTTCTTTGATCGCGGCGATATGGGCGAGGGCTCGCTTGTCGTCGAGGCCGTTGGTCATGGCGAGATTTTTAGAGTGGTCGGTGATGGCGATGTATTCGTAGCCTCGGGCGAGGGCGGCTTCGGCCATTTCGCGGATGGTGTTGCGGCCGTCGGTGGCGGTGGTGTGCATGTGGACGTCGCCGCGGATGTCGGCCTGGGTGATGAGCGTGGGGAGGCTGTGCGCGAGGGCGGCTTCGAGTTCGCCGGAGTTTTCGCGGAGCTCGGGGGGATCCAGTCCATGCCGAGGGCGGCGTAGATCTCTTCTTCGGTGGCTCCGGCGACGAAGGTTCCGTCTTCGACTTTGGCGAGGGCGTATTCGCTGAGCGTGTAGCCGCGCTTGAGGGCGCGCTGGCGGGTGGAGACATTGTGCATCTTGGAGCCGGTGAAGTATTGCAGGGCTGCTCCGTAGCTGGCCTGGGGAAGGAGGCGGACGTCGACCTGGAGGCCGGAGCGGAGGCGGAAGCTGACCTTGTTCGCGCCTTTGGCGATGAGGGCGTTGATGGGCGGATAGGCCGCCATGTATTCGACGGCGGGGGCGACTTTGTCTTCGTCGCAGACGGGGCCGGTGGCGAGGAGGTCGAGGTCGCCGACGGTGTCGCGGCCGCGGCGGAGTGAGCCGGCGGGCGTGACGGTGGTGATTCCGGGGAAGGCGAGAAGGTAGGCGGTAATTTTTTCGGCGGCGGTTTCGGCGTCGTCGAGGTGGAAGCGGCCGGAGTTCTTGCGGTATTCGGCGATGCCTTTCTTGAGCTTTTCGGCGGCTTTTTCGCCGAAGCGGGGGAGCTCGGCGAGCTTGCCGGCGTCGATGGCGGCTTCGAGCTGGTCGATGTCGGCGACCTGGAGGACTTCCCAGAAGAGCGCGACGGATTTGGGGCCCATGCCGGGAAGCTTGAGGAGTTCGAGCATGGAGGCTTTGTATTTGAGGAGGAGCTCTTCGCGTAGGGGGAGGGTTCCGGTCTTCTCGATCTCCTGGATGTTGGCGGCCATGCCTTTGCCGATTCCCGCGATTTCGAGGAGTTTTTTGGGGTCTTCGGCGGCGAGTTTGGAGAGCGGGGCGGTGGTGGACTCGACGGCTTCGGCGGCGCGGCGGTAGGAGCGGATGCGGAAGGGGTCGCCTGCGGATATTTCGAGGAGGTCGGCAGTCTCGATGAGGAGATTGGCTATGGCGCGGTTGTCCATGTGGGGATTATAGGGACTAAAGACCAGGGAATAGGAACCAGGGAGGGGGATGCACGATGGGCCGTAGAGAGACGCCAGCGGAAGGGGGCGGCCTTCCGCATGGACGTCTGTAGGCAGGAGAAGTGGCTACGCTACCTGATCGAGGCGTGCGACTGAATCAGCCTGGGGGCCTTTTTGGCCTTGAACGATATCGAATTCGACGTCGTCGCCTTCTTTGAGGCTTTTGTATCCGTCGAGTTGGATTGCCGAATAGTGGACGAAGACATCGGGGCCGTCCTCGCGTCCGATGAATCCGTAGCCTTTTGCGTTGTTAAACCATTTGACCTTGCCTTTATAAGTAGCCACGTGCCGTGCCCTTTCCTTTATCTGATGGTGGCGAGGAGCCTGTAGTCCATCTTCTTAGGATGGAGACGCAATTGAGAGCAAAATGGTTTGCTCGGAGTTGCAACGAATTTTCATCTTCTTTTGGCGGACGGTGGAAATCCAAAGATTCAGGGCTTCCTCTGCTTGCGGGTACGGGCATAGAACTGCACGCCGACCAGGGTTTTGCCGTCGAGGATGGCTCCGTCGTCGATCAGGCGCAGGACTTCAGAGAGGGAAATGAGATAGAGGTCGATGCGCTCATCGTCCTCGGGCTGGGAGTCGCCGAGGGTCAGGCCTTCGGCGAGAAAGATTTGCATCCATTCGCCGAGGAAGCCGGGGCTGGCAAAGTAGCGGACGAGGGGTGTCCACTTTTTGGCACGGTAGCCAGTCTCTTCGATAAGCTCGCGCTTGGCGGCGGCGATGCGGCTTTCGTCGCCGTCGATCTTGCCGGCGGGAAGCTCCCACATATATTGTCCAGCGGCGTGGCGATACTGGCGCTCCATGACGATGAGTGGGTCACGCTTGCTTTTGGAATCATCTACAGCGAGTATGACGACCGAGCCGTTGTGGCGGATGATGTCGCGGGTGGATTCGATGCCATTGGGTTCGATGATGTGGTCGCTGAAGATCTTGAAAAGCGGGCCGTCGTACTGAAGAGTCGAGGAGAGGACTTCGGCTGTCTCGGGGGGAGCGGGTTTCTTGCTGGGCTTGGGTGCTTTCGTGAGAGATTTCTTGCGCGCACTCTTTTTTGGCATGGTTCCGGTTGCTCCTTAGATCACCTTTAACGGTAGCATCCGATTAAGGCGGTGGAGTTGGGCGAGATGGCGGGAATTCGCAAAGGGATTGCGGTGATCGGGGCGGGGAACTGGGGCAGTTCCCTGGCTGCGGGAGTGGTGGCCGCCGGGATTCCCCTTGTTGAAGTGATCGTGCGGAGGGGCCTCGGTCGCCAGAGGGAGTTTGCGAGTGGCGTGGTTATTCGACAGGAGAAGGCCGTTTTCGACGCCGAAGTGCTTTGGATTTGCGTGCCCGATGACGAGATTGCCGGGGCTGCCGCCTGGATCGCAGCGCGGCGCGGCGACCTGCGCCGACAGGTGATGGTCCATTCGAGCGGGGCGTTGACGGTCGCAGTTTTGGAGGCTGCGAGGTTGGCAGGTGCGGCGGTCGGTGGAATTGCGCCGATCTTCAGCTTTCCGACGCGGAAGCCAGTGCCGTTGGGAGGCTTGCTGTTTGCGGTGGAATCCGGCCCTGGAGAGGCTCGGAAGCTCACTGGTCTGGTGCGGAAGCTCGGCGGCAGGCCAGTGCGGATTTCGTCGGAGAGCAAGGTTTTGTATCATGCGGCGGCGACGATGGCCTCGCCTTTGCTGGTGAGTGCGTTGCAGGCAGCGGTGGCGATGGCTGGACTGGCGGGGTTGGGGCGACGCGAGGCAGAAGCGGTGGTGAGGGTCCTGACAGAGACGTCTTTGCGGAATTTTTTCTCGCAGGGCGCAGAGCGGAGCTTCAGCGGACCCTTCGCCCGGGGCGATGGGGGGACGGTGGAACTGCATCTTCGGGCGTTGCTGGAGCATCGGACTCTGTACTGCACTTATTTGGCATTGGCGCGGAATGCGATCGAGTCGCTTCCGGTCCGGAATCGTTTGGATCTGGCGCGGGTTTTGGATTCATCGCTGGATTCATTCGGGACCAGGCGCCGCGTGAGAAACTAAGCAAAGTTCGTTCGTCGGAATTGCAGGTTGGGGAGAATTGAAAGAGTAGCGATGGCGCAGGCGATAGAGTGTTATCCGGTCTCGATATTGCCGCACTCCAGCCGGCTGTTTCTGGATTACGCGGAGCAGCGCGAGCCGCTTCTTCCGTTTTTTCATTCAAGCCCGCAATCGACAGGATGGATGCTGCACCGAACGGAGATTTCGCCGGGTGCCCGCGAGGCGATTGCCGGGATTCTGGAGACGCAGAACCGCGAATTTGGCGCGAGCGAGAAGGTCTTCGCAAATATTGCCGCGCTTCGGCGGGGCGCAAACGCTGTAGTTACCGGGCAGCAGGTCACACTGCTGGGCGGGCCGCTTTATACGCTGCTGAAGGCGGCAACGGCAATCCGCAAAGCGCACGATGCGCGAGTGGCAGGGCATCCTCATGTACCGATCTTCTGGCTGGCGACCGAGGACCATGATATCGAGGAAGCCGATCATGTGACCTTTCCCTCTCGCCATGAACTGCACACTTTGAAGCTAAAGATGGAAAGCGCTGGCGTTTCCTCTGGAGTGCAGCCGGTTGGCGAGTTGGTGCTGAGCGAGGATATCCAGCGAGTGCTGGATGAGGCTGCGGGACTGCTGGAGCCGGGCGCGATACCAGAGGCGCTGCAGGAGTTTTATCGGCCGGGTGTGACGTTTGCGCAGGCGTTTGCGCGTTTTATCTCGCGGGTCTTTGCCGAGCATGGGCTGATCGTGATCGATGCGTCGAGCCGCGAGTGCCATGCTCTGGGCGCGGAAGTGTTGCGCAAGGCGATTACCTCAGCCGATGAGTTGCAGGCCGCGCTTTTGGAGCGGGACAAGCTGCTCGCGGAGCGTGGATATCATTCGCAGGTGCTGGTGACGGCGCAGTCGGCGCTTCTGTTCTTGATCGATGAGGAGTCTGGGGCGCGGCTGCCTCTGAAGCGGGCATCGAGTGGGCAGAATGGGGGCGGCTGGCTGGCGGGGAAGAAGGCTTATTCGGAAGCGGCGCTGCTGGAGATTCTGGAGACTGAGCCGGAGCGGCTGAGCCCGAACGCGTTGCTTCGTCCCGTATTTCAGGATTCGATCCTGCCGACGACAGCGTATGTGGGCGGGCCGGCGGAGATCGCCTACTTCGCGCAGTCGCAGGTGCTGTATGAGCGGATATTGGGGAGGACGACTCCGGTGCTGCCGCGGTTGAGCGCGACGCTGATCGAGCCGGCAGTTGCCGAGGTGCTGGCACAGCACGAGCTGGCTTTGACAGACGTGATTTCGCTTCGGCCTGAGGAACTGGCGGTGCGCCTGGCCGCACGGGCTATGCCGGTTGAGAACAAGCGGAAGTTGGCGGCGACGGGGAATGCTCTGGACGAAGAGTTGCGAACTCTGACCGACTATCTGCGTTCGCTTGATGCGGGTCTGGGGCGTTCGGCGGATGTGGCCGCGTCGAAGATGCGCTACCAGATGAACCGGCTGCGGAGGCTGGGAGCGAACCACCAGTTGCAACGCGAGGCGAGCCTTCGCCGCCATGCGGACGCTTTGGCTCTGGCGTTGTTTCCGGATGGACATTTGCAGGAGCGGCTGATTGGGGCGGCGTGGTTCCTCTCGCGGTATGGCGAGGGGCTGGCTTCGGTATTGGTGGAACATGCCGCACAGGAATGTCCAGGGCATAAGGCGATATTCCTTTAATTTCCTTCCATGCGCACTCTTCCGTTCCATTGCCAACTTAAGTGGCATTGGGCTGGGTCGAAAACTCCCAAAAAGTAAAATCTGATCCCTGAATTCGGGCGCATTGGTAGTTTTGACAGTGTCCGAGGCAGAGCAGGCGGCATAGTGTGGGGTGATCGAAGGGTGCCGTCGATTTCAGCTTATGCGGAAGCGCTCCAGTCTTTGCTTGGAGGCGCTGGTGCGGCGGGCGAACATCGAGAAACCAGGTTGCACATCACGCGGGTTCAGGCCAAGCCCAAGCCCATCACCGACAACACTGTTAGTACTCGGGACCAGGAGAAGAACACAATGAAGCTCAGCCTCAGGAGCAAGGCCGCTTGTGTACTAAGTTCAGCATTGATGCTTACGCTCGCCGGTGGAACGCTCGCTCAGGACCAGTATCCGATGCTCGACCAAGCCGCCGCTAAAGTCATTGCCAAGTATCAGAACGCCACCTGTGAGCAGCTTTGGATGGAGAGAGCGAACAAGCAGCCTCCGACGCCCGAGCAGGCGCGAGCTGTTGCATTCCTGAAGAGCGATCCTCAGATGCGGACCATATTCATCAACAAAGTCGCAGCTCCCATTGCCAACAAGATGTTTGAGTGCGGGATGATTCCGTAGACGTTTTCACAAATACTGTGTCCTAGCGGAGCGAATATGAAGAGCGGCTTTTCTTGAGGGAAAAGCCGCGCCGAGCCTGTCTTGACCGGATACACCAATTGTGAAAACGGTCTAGCCGCCGCCGATTTGGCTTGCGGATGCTGGTGTTTTAAGGAGGCCGAATGGCCGCGTTTCGAGGTAGTTGTTCCATCCGGTCCTGGTTTTTTCCCGCTCTGATGATTGTGGCGACAAGCTGTGTGGGCGGAGTTGCGCTCCAGGCTCCGGCGCAGGGGACAGCTGCCGCGCCTGCGCAAAGCGCGCCGCAACTCGAACCCAAGGCGATAGACATATTGAAGGCCGCCTGCGCAAAGCTGGCATCGGCGAAGGCGATGTCATTCACCGCCCTTGTCACTTACGAGAGCCCGAGCCGACTGGGTTTTCCACTGGCTTACGGCACGAAGTCGGAGGTCCTCTTTCAGCGGCCGGACAAACTTCGGGTGCTCACTCCGGGGGACGGCCCTGCTTCCGATTTCTATTACGACGGCAAGACGATGATGGCCTATGCGCCGGCTGAGGATCTTGTCGCCATTGCGGATGCGCCGCCGACGGTCGATGGGATGCTCGAAACCGCCTTTCGCTCCGCGGCGGTTTACTTTCCCTTTGACGACCTGCTCGTGAGCGATCCCTACAAGGACATTGCGCAGGACCTGCGGATTGCCTTCTACATTGGGCAATCCCAGATCGTGGGAGGGACGACGACCGATGTTGTGGCGTATGATACTGGCGGCGTGTTCATTGAGGCATGGATTGGCGCCGAGGACAAATTGCCGCGAGTGCTTCGCGCAATTTATGCCGACGATCCTCTGCAGTTGCGCCATAACCTTGTGATCACTAACTGGCAGCTTGATCCGACGATCCCGGCGGCTTCGTTTAGCTCCGCTAAGGCATCCGCGGGTAAGCGCATTCCGTTTGCCAGCCCCGCCCTACCGCCGGGCATGGCGAAGCCAACCTCTGCAGCAGCAACGACGAACCCGTAGTTCAGGAGTGGTCCGGGCCATGAAACGATTAGGAATCAGCCTTCTCTGTGCAACGATCACCATCGCGCCATGCGAGCCGGTATTTGCGTGGGCGCATGCGAATGCCTACGGAGGTGGTTCTTACCACGCAGCGGGTTCGAACACGGCGACCCACAAGAATGCTTATGGCGGAACCGGGCAGGCGACGCACACGCCCGGGCAAGGCACCTCCTATAGCAACTCCAACGGCGGCAGCGCCTATCATGCCCAGGGCTCAGATACCACCGAAACCCACAGCGCCGATGGTACAAACGGCCAAGCGACCCACACACCCGGGCAAGGTACCTCCTACAGCAACTCCAACGGCGGCAGCGCGTATCACGCCGAGGGGTCGGGGACGACAACTGCGACAAACGGATATGGGGGCTCGGCGACCCACTACCAAGGGGTGGGGACGGTTGGCACGACTTCGTCGGGGCAGACTTACGCCGCCAGCGATCACTATTACGGGGCGACGACTACCACCGCTTACGGGTATCATCCGCCAGTCGTCGTCAACTCCTACTCGACCGGTTGCTACAACTGCGGGGGCTGGTCTGCGGCTGGGGCAGCTGTGGCGGGAGCTGCGGTTGGCGTAGCGGTTGGCGCCGCTGTGGCCTCGTCCAATACCGCTGCCGCCACTTCGAACGCTTATGCTGCGGGGGTGGCTACTGGGGCGGCGACGGCCTCGGCCAGCAACGCCGCTGCTTACAACGCTGGTGTGGCCGCGGGCGCTTCGTATTCGATGGGAGAAATTGTTGCTGCGGCGCCAACCGGTTGTGCAACGCCGGCGGTGGGCGGCGTCACTTATTACCTTTGCGGGAATACATGGCTGCAGCCGGCTTATGGAGCGAACGGCGTCTACTATCGGGTGGTTCCGGCTCCTTAAGCTTCTGAGCATTCGATCGCTTCGCTCAAACTCTTGAGGGTATCCCTCCGTCAGAATGCAGCGCCGCACTTAGTGACGGCGTTACAAGACTGAGAAAGGTGGCGCTACCTGCTACCGTCCGCCCATTCCCACTCGCTCTTGTAGTTGATCCAGCTTTGTATGCCCGCGTACGGCTTCATCACACCTTGTTTCGCTTTGTCACACATTTTATGCGTGATGATCTCCGGCGGCCAGCCAAGTTGGACGAGCGCGGCATAGCCGTCATCGAAAGGGAGACGATTCCGTTTCGGGACAAACATCAGGGCGAGCTTTTTCTTCAAGGTTGCCATTCTCATGTGAGGATGGTAGCTCCAGTTTTGAAGCGTGAAATCGCATAATCGCACGACGCGGTACCAAAGTAATCGACGGCTTTGCGGCGTGCTTGAGGAAAGATGAAACTGGGCGAGCTGTCAGTGTTCAGGGTAGCGCCCCTATGGACGGGAGGGGCCGACAAGTTGCGCGGGAACATTCCCTCATTCTTGCGCGTAACCTCATGACGAGGATTGAGCTTGCCTGATCGGGTCATCATGTCTGATCTTCAGCTCTTTAGTTCGAGAGTGTTAGGAGCGGATTATGCGTAAGACGCTTGTTTGTGCGGTTTTCGGCATGTTGTTGATCGCCGTCGACGGTCTTTGTGCGGGGGCCACTCCGGTTTCGACCGATCAGGGCGATACGGTAGTGATCGTTTTCAAGGACGGTCACCGGCAGAGTATTCCTGCCTCGACGATTGCGGCGATGCAGGTCAAGTCGGCGGCGGGGGTGGTGACTCCGATAGCGATTCCGGCACTGGTGGCGCCAGGCAAAGGTGTCTTTGCGGGGAAGTGGTTAGTTGGGCAAGGCAACGACACAAGCGACACGTTCTACATCACTCTGGAGGAAAGCGGCGTTGCCAGGAAGTCGATCGGCGAAGCCCATGGTACCTGGGTCTATGTGAACGGCGAGGCGCAGGTGAGCTGGGACGATGGCTGGCATGATGCTATCCGCAAGGTGGGCGACAAGTATGAAAAGTTTGCTTATGGCCCGGGAAAATCGTTTTCCGGTTCGCCGGACAATGTGACTGAAGCGCGGAATACGAGTCCGAAGCCGATTTAGGCAACCATCTGCCGCTCCTCGCGGGTTGATTCATTGCTGAACCAGTCGCCGTCGGGTGTGTGCTTAGGCAGGTGTACGATCTTTCGCAAGATTGCGGGAGCGTGGAGTGACTTCGCAGAAAAACGTGCCCGGTCTTTGGCCGCGAGTGCCAGTTTCGCTTCGAGCCGTTGTCTCTGGTTTCCTTATTGTTCTGGTGCCAATCAATGTGTGGCCTGTTTTGCTGTTCAAGCTGGGCGTGCCGGCCGCGACACTTCTGGAGGCGATATTTCTGGGGCTCTATGTTTGGTGGGGTGCTGGTGGCGGACCGCCACTCACAACGCAAGCGGCTCGCGCGAGGGCGTTTCGCCGCGGCGGCCTGTCACCGAAGCAATGGCTGTGGGGCGTTCTTGGCGCGTTGGCCTTTGCGGTGACCGTGCACAGTGCGATTGTTTTGCTGTTCCGATTTGTATCCTTTCCGGCCGCTGCGTTCCGTCAAGGCTACGACCTTTCTTTCGTGCCTACACCGCCATTGCGATGGCTGGCGGTGGTGGTGTCGGCGGCGTCGGCGGGAATTTGCGAAGAGACTGGATTTCGCGGATACATGCAGCGGCCGATTGAAGATCGCCACGGAGCGGGGATTGCGATCCTCATATCTTCATTCTTCTTCACTGTGTTGCACTTGACCAAGGCATGGGCGTTGGTGGGGATGATTCCCATCGTGTTTGGCGCGGGTGTGTTGCTTGGGCTTCTGGCGTGGTCGTCGAGATCACTTGTTCCTGCCATGATCGGTCATTTTGCGATGGATGTCGGGCTGTTCGCTTACTGGTGGACGGGAATTGCTGGCGACTTTAGGGAGCGGCCTATTGGGGAGACTGGTTTGGATGGAGCTTTTCTCATTGCCTGCTCAGTGTTTGCAATCTCACTAACTTTGGCGTTGATTGCGATATCACGATTACGGACAATGACGGCGCCGGAGGCCTAGTGGCGCCATAGAGCGTAAGGCGGCATGTGGCTCTGCATCAATTGCCTTTGGCCGCGGCCATGGCAGCTTGTTTTTCCTGGTGTTGCGCCAAAGCCAGTGTGTAGGCGACGTAGTATTTGTAGATATTGCTCACGTAGGTCACGGTTTCCTGGCCGATGTCTTTGGCTGCTTCGAGTTCTACGTTGCCGAACCAGACATTTGGATCGAGGCCGTCTTGGACGGCCTTCTTGCGGAGGCGAGCGATGCGGTTGGGCCCGGCGTTGTAGCTGGCGAAGCTCATCAAGGTCTTGTTCTTTTCGTCGATGGCAGGATCGTTGAAATAGGTATCAGCGATGTTGCGCATCATTGCCGCGCCGGCGTGAATGTTGCCCTCGGCGACGTTGACGTTGGTTACTCCGATGGGCTTGGCGGCGGCGTATTTGGGGATGACCTGCATGATGCCGACTGCACCGGAGGGATTTTTTCTGCTCTGGTCGAGCAGCGACTCCTGGTAGCCCTGGGCGGCGAGCATGAGGTAATCGAAGTTGTACTGGGTCGCGTACTGTTTGAAGAATTCAATGTTTGCGTTGAACTTCTTCATTTCTTCGGTGTTGGTGGAGTTCTTGATCCACTTGGTGTTCTGCAAGTAACGGCGCTGGAGCGTGTTGCCGAAGGACGTTCCGACTCCGTGGGTCTGGATAAACTCGTCGAGCAGCGCCTTGAGCTGCGGATTGTTCTTCCGGATCGCCCAGGCGACTGAACCCTCGGTGGCGATGGTCATGTCCTGGTGGGCAGTGAGGCTGGGAAAGACCTGGGTCCAGAGGCCGGCGCGCATTTTGGTAGTTACAGTCGCCGGAATCAGGCCGGCGTTCACCATCTCGACGAGGTCATCGTCCAAGAGGTTCTTGTCAGCGGC
>CAVUKL010000022.1:0-10339 GCA_963742015.1 uncultured Acidobacteriaceae bacterium
TGCGGAAACTGGGACCGTTCGGCGCTGGAAGTCGGAGCCGCGCCAACTGCGGCCGTACCCGCAAAGAGCGTCGAAGGTTGAAGCACTCCTGTTCGCGGAAGTTTGAACGGTGGACCGCCCGACCGCAACAGTTTCTTACCTGTTGTCGCTCTCTTAAAGATCTAACGATGACGGTCGTGTTCGACCTGCTAATCTCCCAGTCTGCCTAACTCAGTCACTTTCCAGATCTTCGAGCAGTATTCGTCGATCGCGCGGTCGGAGGAGAATTTTCCCATGCGGGCGGCGTTGAGGATGGCCATCCTGGTCCAGTGGTCGTGATCGGCGTAGGCTTGGTCGACTTTATCCTGGCATTCGATGTAGGACTGATAGTCCGCGAAGAGCAGATAGGGGTCGGAGTTCAGCAGCGAATCGATGAGCGGACGAAAGAGCTCGTGGTCTCCGCGTGAGAAATGTCCGGACGCGAGGCCGTCGATGACTTCGCGGAGCCCGGCGTTCGACTCGTAGATTCCGCGCGGGTTGTATCCGGAGGCCTTGGTTTCCTGCACCTGGTCGGCGGTGAGGCCGAAGAGGAAGAAGTTTTCGTGGCCGACGGCATCGCGGATCTCGATGTTGGCGCCGTCGAGAGTGCCGATGGTGAGCGCGCCGTTCATGGAGAACTTCATGTTTCCGGTGCCGGAGGCTTCCTTGCCGGCGGTTGAGATTTGTTCGCTGAGGTCGGCGGCAGGATAGACCTTCTGTCCAAACGAAACACTGTAGTTGGGCAGGAAGACGACTTTGAGCCGGTCGCGAACCGCAGGATCGCAGTTGACGACCTCGGCGACGGAGTTGACCAGCTTGATGATGAGCTTGGCCATGTGATATCCGGGCGCGGCCTTGCCGCCGAAGAGGAAGGTTCGCGGCGTTACGTCGAGGTTCGGGATTGTTCTTGATGCGGTAATAGAGGCTGACGATATGCAGCACCTTGAGGTGCTGCCGCTTGTATTCGTGAATGCGCTTCGCGATGGTGTCGATCATGGACGACGGATCGATGGAGACGCCGGTCTGATGGTGGATGTAGTCGGCGAGCCGTACTTTGACGTCGCGCTGCACCTTTGCCCAGTCGGAGCGGAACTGCGAATCGTCGGCGAATTGTTCGAGCTCGTGAAGCTGGTCGAGGTTGCGCAGCCATCCGTCGCCGATCTTGCTGGTCATCAAGGCCGATTGCTCGGGGTTGGCGACGCCGAGCCAGCGGCGCGGGGTGACTCCATTGGTGATGTTGAGGAACTTCTCGGGCCACATTTCGTAGAAATCGCGCAATAGTTCGGTCTTCACCAACTGGCTGTGCAGCTCGGCGACGCCATTGACGGCGTGGCCGCCGATGGTGGCGAGGTTGGCCATTCGCACGTACTTTTGGTCGTGATCGTCGATAATCGACATGCGTTGCAGGCGAGCGTCGTCGCCGGGGAAGCGCTGGCGGACCTCATCGAGAAAGCGGCGATTGATCTCGTAGATGATCTCGATGTGGCGGGGCAGCAGGGAACTGAACAAAGGCAGGGGCCAGCGCTCGAGGGCCTCGGGCAGCAGGGTGTGGTTGGTGTAGCTGAAGGTGTTGGTGGTGATGTGCCAGGCCTCGTCCCAACCCAAGCCGTGTTCGTCGACGAGGAGGCGCATGAGCTCGGCGACGCCGATCGAGGGGTGAGTGTCGTTGAGCTGGACGGCCCACTTCTCGTGGAAATTATGCAGAGTGCGCCCCGCGCGGAGATGGAGGCGAATCATATCCTGCAAGGCGCATGAAGTGAAGAAATACTGCTGCTGCAGGCGAAGTTCTTTGCCCTGGATCTCTTCATCGTTGGGATAGAGGACCTTGGAGATGTTCTCGGCGAAGACTTTGCCGGCGACGGCGCCTGAGTAGTCGCCGCTGTTGAAGCGCTCGAAGTAGAAGGACTCAGGCGCCTCGGAGCGCCACAGCCGCAGGTCGTTCACTAGGCCGCAGCGATAGCCTGGGAGCGGCGTGTCGTAAGGAATGCCTTTGACGCTCGTGTGCGGCACCCAGCGGACGCGATATGCGCCGCTGGCGTCGACTGAGGTTTCAGTATGGCCGCCGAAGTGGACGTCGACCGAGGCCTGCGGGCGGCGAATCTCCCAGGGATTGCCGTTGCGGAGCCAATAGTCGGTGAGCTCGACTTGCCATCCGTCACGGATGGTCTGTTGGAAGATGCCGAACTCGTAGCGAATGCCGTAGCCGATCGATGGGACGCCGAGCGTGGCCATGGAGTCGAGATAGCAGGCGGCGAGGCGGCCGAGACCGCCGTTGCCGAGGCCGGGTTCGCTCTCCTGCTCGCCGATTTTGTCGAGGTCCAGACCGAGCTCGCTGCACGCCTGACGGATTGGCTCCTCGAGGTCGAGATTGAGCAGATTGTTCGCGAGGTAGGGCCCCATGAGGAACTCAGCGGAGAGATAGGAGACCACGCGGACGTCGTGTCGCGTATAGCTCTCGAGTGTCTTGATCCAACCGGCGAGAATACGATCGCGCACGGTGTAGGCGACGGCGGTGAAGTAGTCGCGCTCGGTGGCGTTCTCGGGCGTCTTGGCGACAATGTAATAGAGATTGTCAAGGATAGCGCGCTTGAGAGTGTCGATGCGGTTGCCGGTGCGGTCGTCTTCGATGGCCACGGTTGGTTCGGCGGTTTGCATATTCATAGATGCCTCGTTGATGCCGGAGCTTGGACTCATACTCTTATCTAAAGACGGCTGTGTTACGGTGCGATGATACGCCGAGAAATATTTGGGATTCCAGGGGCGACGCGACTATATGCCCTGCACCAGGGTCGCTCGGTAGATGGCGCCGTTAAAGCGATGGACGCGTACCTCTCGATACGCAGGGCTGTCGTACCAGGCTTTGGCGGCTTCCATGGAAGGGAACTCGGCGATGACTGTGCCCTCGCTTGGCCCGCCTTCTACATCTTCGAAGGGGCCGTAGGCGGCGAGTACTTTGACGTCGTGACCGGCGAAAGTGGCCACGACCTGCTTGTGGTAAACGTCCATTTCGGCCTGGTTGAGGGTTTTTTCGCGGGTGAAGATGAAGTAAGCGCTCATGAGAATTTTCCTATCTTCTTTCGGGCGCAAGGTTCGCGGCGAAAGCAGTCTGGTGCGTGATCGTTGACCATGCCGGAGGCCTGCATCCAGGCGTAAACGATGGTGGGGCCGACGAATTTGAAGCCGCGCTGCTTCAGTTCCTTTGACATGGTTTCGGAGAGCGGGGTGATGGCGGGGACGGGGCCGGTGTTCTGGATTGGCTTGCCTCCGGCGAGAGCCCAAGCGAACGCGGCGAAGTTGATTCCGGCTTGTTGCATGTCGAGATAGATGCGCGAGCCCTGGATGGTGGCTTCAATTTTGGCGCGGGCGCGGATGATGCCGGGGTTTTGCATGAGGCGTTCGATGTCGGCTTCTTTGAAGCGAGCGACTTTTTCGGGATCGAATTGTTGGAAGGCGGCGCGGAAGGCTTCGCGCTTGCGGAGAACGGTGATCCAGGAGAGTCCGGCCTGGAAGCCCTCGAGCATGAGGAGTTCCCAGAGGGCGCGGGAGTTGGATTCGGGGACGCCCCATTCGTGGTCGTGGTATTGCTGCATGAGTGGGTCGGTTCCGGCCCAGGTGCAGCGGGGTTTTTGTTGTTTGGCGGTTGGAGTCATGATTGAGGACACTAGCTTTGATCGGTCTGGAGAGATTTTACTTCGGCCTGCAGAAAGATCTCGATGCGGTCGGAAGTCCACACGGCGATGCCGCTGCCAAAGAAGTCCGTATCCTCAGTCCATATTGGACAGGAGAGCACCAAGGCGGTCGCCAGTACCGGCCAATCCTCCTCGTCCCTTCCACGCAAACGCTGCACGGCCTCTTCCTGAAAAAGCACATAGACATCATGGTTGACGGGTTCGACGAGGGACTGAAGATACTGGATTGCGGCCGGAACGTCGGTGTCCGGCATTCGCTTTGCTCTTAGCAGAGGTGGAAGATAATTAAGCGCGTCGGTGTATGCAATGTCCGGTGCATAAAATCGGACACCACTAGCTGCATAGGTATCGAGAAGTTGCCGAACACGCCTTCCGAGCACGGCGCGAATCAGGATATTGGCGTCCAAGACGATCATTTCGAGGAGATCGAAGTCTTACTCCGGCGGCGCATTTGTTTGAACTCGGTTACGACTTGTTCCTCGTCCAAGTCGCCCAAGGCCTCAGCAAGCCGGTCCGCCGCGGCGCGGAGTTCGGCAACGTCTGCCGATCGGGCAGCTTTTCGGGGTGTTGGGACATAGACGCCCAGCGTTTCGCCGCGGCGGGTTACGGCGACTGGTGTTTCCGATTCCAGGAAATGGGCGATCTGCTCGCGGAACTCTCGAACTCCAACTTTGATCGCTGGCATAAGGCCTCCCGATGTGTACGTTCAAGTGTACACATCAATCAGGTCGCTTTCATCTAAAATATTGCTTCTCAGCCCTCTTTTGCGAACAACGTATCCAGAATCTTGCGTGTGATTGGCACTAATGACGTTCTCCGATCTTCTGCCGACTCTGCGAATTCCTGCTTGCCATGCGCCGCGAGGTTGCGCAATCTCCGAACCTCCTCTGCTGCCTTGACGGCCTTGTGCGTCAAAAGGCCACACCGCTCGGCTTCCTTGATGGCGGCGTCCAGCCCAACAAAGCCCCTCCGCGCCCATCCTGAAGCGGATGGCCTCTTGAAGGATTGCTCCGCAAAGGGCCACGGATGCGGCACCGAGGCCATATAGGTCACAGCGGTAGGCCTGGTGCAGATACTGCCTCAAGTGCATCGGTATTGACGACCGGTATGAAGCTTCTTCAACTCGCTCAATCTTGGCAACAGCAACATCGAGCCAGTCAGCAAATTCCTTCGCGAGGACAACTTGCATGTTTGGCTCGCTGTCGACCCCAAAGTCGTACTCCGCCTCCTTCTTGCGCCATGCGGGATCGCGCTCAACCTCAGCGAGTTGCCCTCTCGTAAGGCCTTCTTCGGCGATCCAACCATCAAGGCTGTCTCTCGGCATTTCAAGGGACCAGGCAAGTTTATTGAGAAATGCCTGAAAACGTTGCTCCTTCCATTCCTTCCATTTCTTCTGCGAGGACTCCGCGTCTGGGGCTTTTGGTTCCTCCCCGCTGCTCATCCTGGGATTCCTGCCAGCAACATCTGTGGAACTCGGCTCCGCAAATAGCCGTTCCTCCAGGGCTCGGTATGCATTCTTCAGGCTGAGATCTCTCGCATCGGCCTCGCCTTCGTATCGTTCCCCAAAGACATCGGAATCGATGTCCTGCTGCGCATTTAAAAGATGCACCTCAACGGCAAGTGGATCGGCAATATAGCAGTCAATAAACTGCTTGAGGAGGACGGTGAAATTGTTGTCCAAGGCGATTCCCTCATTCCTTAGCAGAGCGGTCGTTTGCCGCACACTTCCGCCAGCTACTCGGGGTAACGATCATTAGTCCTCACGGTATTCGGACAGAGCGTATGGACGCAAATATGTGGTATTCTTATCTTGCGCTCAGTTGTTTGGTTGTGAGCCGTTCTTGCCCTGGAAAGCTGGATCGCCTTCCACAGTGTCTCCAAGCCCCTCAGCGTAATCGCCCGCAAATATGATGTGCGCGGCGGTGTGTGGAAGTTCGGAATATTCTCCGAGTGCTTCCCCGCAAAAGGCATCGTGCGGCAGAGCCGAGCCAGGGACATTTCTTCAGCCCCCGGCTTACTGATTCCCGGCACTCCCTCTCGAAAGAAACAATTTTCTGTCACGGACGGATGAAGCCGTCGCGAGACAGTAACTCGCGTCCCGGACCGGTCTGAAGTTTGCTTCCAAAGCAAAACAAGGAACCGAAGCGACGGGACCAAGGGATAACTTTGACTCAATTTAATGACTTTCAGATTTCCGCCTCGCTGAAGAAGCGTCTGGCGGCTTGTAATTTCATCACCCCCACTCCGGTGCAGGATGGGGCGATTCCTCCGGCGCTGGAGGGCCGCGATGTGCTGGCGACGGCGCAGACCGGAACCGGCAAGACGCTGAGCTTTCTGATCCCGATCATCGAAAAGCTGCAGGTGACGCAGAGCAAGAATGCGACGGCGCTGATTCTGCTGCCGACGCGCGAGCTGGCGATGCAGGTGGAACAGACTTTTCGCACGCTCACACAGGGCACCTCGCATAGCGTGGCGCTGGTAGTCGGCGGGCTGGCCGAAGGGCCGCAGATCCAGGCGATTCGCCGTGGAGCGCGGTTGATTGTGGCGACTCCGGGGCGGCTTGAGGATTACATCAAGCGGCGCATGGTGAAGCTGAACGAAGTGCAGATCCTGGTGCTCGACGAAGTCGATCGCATGCTGGATATGGGCTTCAAACCGGCGATCAAGCGGATTGCCGCTGAGATCCCTGGCGATCGTCAGACGCTTTGCTACTCGGCGACGTTGGATTCGGCGATCAAGGAGGTCGTTCGCGACTACCTGAAGAACCCCGTGCGGATCGAGATTGGCTCGGTGCTGAAGCCGGCGGAGAATGTTCGGCTGCAGACCTTTGAAGTGACCTCGGACAAGAAGCAGGAGCTGCTTGAGCATTTGCTGAAATCCGAAGAGGGCAGCTTCCTGGTTTTCGTTCGCACCAAGCATGGCGCAGAGCGGGTTGCTCAGCGGTTAAGCCGTTCGGGCCATGGCGCGACCAGCATTCATGGCGATCGCACCCAGGCGCAGCGCAGTGCAGCGTTGAAGAGCTTTTCCAGGGGCGGACACCGAATTCTCGTCGCGACTGACGTGGCCGCGCGCGGCCTGGACGTCGACCACATTGCGCACGTCGTGAACTATGACATGCCTAAGGTGGCGGAAGACTTCGTGCATCGCGTTGGCCGGACTGGACGCGCGGACAAGAAGGGCGTAGCCCACACCTTTGCCCAGCCGGATGAGCGGGGCGACCTGAAGAAGATTGAGCGCACGCTCAAGATTTCGATGGAGAAGTTTAGGGTGAAGCCGATGGTAGCGGGCGCAGCGGGTCACTCGAGCTCGATTCATGTGTAGTTTGCAGGCTGACTTGATTAATATCGCGCATGACTCTTATGGGGTCATGCGCTTTCTCTTTGCGGCGACATTTGAAGGAGCAATTGAGGCCGAAGGTCCGCCGGGGATTCTTCCTTCCTGCGGTAGTCAGAATGACGTTCGATTGGGAGTGCGTTACTCGGCGGCGACGCGGGAGATGGCGGTTTCGAGGATTTCTCCGGTGAATATGAGGTCGGAGGCTGCTCCGGTGCGGCGGCGGTAGAGCGCGGTGGTTTGGCAGAGGACGACGATGTCTTCGATCTCGGCCGGGTTGATGGCCGACTCGAGCACCCTGCCGCGGAACTCTTCTTCAGTCATGTCTTGCAGCCGGAAGCCCTGGCGCTGGGCTTCTTTCAGGTAGAAGACGGCGACCTCGGCGAGCATCTCGCGGGCGTCGTCAGGGATATCGCGGCTTCCTCCGTGAGTCACCTCGGCGCCGGGGAGGGTGAGCTTGATGCCGAAGAGATTATCGAGGTCGCTGTTGGTCTCGAAGGTGACGGTGGTGGCGACGACGAGGACGTTGTGGCGTTCGGATGTGGTCTCGATGAGCGCGTCGAGTTCGGTCAGGACCTCGGGGTCGCTCTCTTTGTAGGCGAGGTCGATGCGCGGAAGCAGCAGCATGACCTTTCGTGATTTGTATCCACGCACGATGCTTTTTGCCTTGGCGAGCGCGTCGGAGTCGCGGGGGTTGTAGACGGTGACGAGGCGCTCCATGCCGGCCATTTGGGCGATGCGTTCGGCGAGGCTTTTCTTGCCGCTCTGAACGGGGCCGATGACGAGGACTTCGTTGCCGATCTTCAAGTCTTTGTATTCAGCGGGATTGCGGGCGCGGTCGATGAGGTCGGCGATGCTGGTGATGAGCGCGTCGAGTCCAGCGAGGCGGGGATTTAGGCTGCTCACGGGGACGTCTTCGAGCGAGAGGTAGATGCGCTCGCGGCGCTTGCGGACCTCGGTGATGAATTCGATGAAGGTCGGCAGAGTTGCGATCGACCCGACGACGGTGGCGAAGACGAGGAACTCCTCGGTGAGGAGTAGGGCCGAGTCCGCCGATGCCGCAGGGTTGAGCATAAGTCGAGAATAGCAGTTGGGTTAGGGGTGTTCGGTGCGGGACTTAATCGGATCGAGGCGGGACGATCTTGATTTGGGCTTGTAAGCGGGACTATTCTCTTGGCATTGAGATTTGCCGGCCATCCGTCTCTTGAGGTGACTTATGAAGCGACTACTTCTGGTTCTGATAACTTCGGCTGCGTTGTCGGCCTCGGGCCAGGTAAGCAAGGAAACGCCGAAGACGGCGATTGGCGCGGCCGCGAACCCCAACCAGCCTGCGACAGTTTGGGTTCAAGGCGCTGATGGCAACATGCATGAGCTTCAAGTTCCGGCTACGCTGGGTCAGTTGAATGGACTCGTTCAAGGGCCTGGTGCGGTCGATATGGAGCACGTCGTCAGCAACCAGACGGGGTGCCCGGTGCAGATTGTGAATGCATCCTTCGATCGGCCGGCTGAGTTAATGCTGACTGCCCGTTCCCGTGCGGAAAGCGCGCCGACGCTACGCCTCGACTATCGCAATTTCAGCGGCAAGGACATCGAGTCGGTGGTGCTGACGGGCTGGATCAAGGTGAAGGACAATCCTTATCAGCTTGACTCGGTCACTCATTCCGTTCAGCTGGATCTGTCGCGAAAGGCGCTGCTGGGCAAGGATGTGCAGGCGACGCAGGCTCTCAAGCTGGCGGCGAACGCGATCGGCTTCGACCGGATTGAGTTGTCGCAGGTGACCTACGTTGACGGTACGACGTGGAAGCCGCAGCGGAATTGCGTATATGCCAATGTCGGATCAACGGAGCGGGCCAAGGCATGGTAGTTCGCGTCCAGCCGGAGCGCTTGTCCTCTATGTTGTTCTAAGATTGGCAGTATGTTCCTGAAACAGTACTATCTGGGCTGTCTGGCCCATGCCTCTTATTTGATCGCCGACGAGGCCAGCAAGACTGCGATCGTCGTCGATCCGCAGCGGGACATCGAGCAATATCTTACCGATGCCGAGCGGATGGGCGTGTCGATTCGCTACGTCTTCCTCACCCACTTCCATGCCGATTTCCTTGCCGGGCATTTGGAACTGCGCGACCACTGTGGGGCGGAGATCCGGCTTGGGGCAAAGGCGAAAGCAGACTACGCATTTGTTCCGATGAAGGACGGCGATACGCTCGATTTTCCTGGGCTGCGTTTGCAGGTATTGATACTCCTGGGCATACGATCGAGTCAATCTCGATTCTGGTTTTCGATCTGCAGAAAGATGCGAGCAAGGCCTATGCCGTGCTAACCGGGGACACGCTGTTTATCGGCGATGTGGGGCGGCCCGATCTGCGCGCATCACTGGGCTGGACGGCCGAGGAGCTAAGCGGCCATCTCTACGATTCCCTTCACAACAAGCTACTGCCGCTGCCCGACGAGACGTTGATCTATCCGGCGCATGGCGCGGGATCGCTTTGCGGAAAACATCTTTCGTCAGACACGGTTTCGACTCTGGGCGAGCAGCGTCGATTTAACTACGCGCTGCAACCGATGACGAAAGAGGACTTCACCCGGCTGGTGACGGCCGATCAGCCGGAGGCCCCGGCATACTTCACTTATGACGCCGTGCTGAACACGCGGGAACGGCCGACGCTGGATGAGGCTTTGGAGTTAGGTCTGCATCCGCTCGATCTTGAGCAAGTGCTGGAGATGGGCGACGAGGGCGCCCAGGTCCTCGATGTTCGTGATGCGGCGGAATATGCAAAGGGGCATCTCATTAGCAGTCTCAATATCGGCCTGGGTGGTCAGTACGCAACCTGGGCGGGCACGATGCTCGATGCGGCGCGTCCGATCGTGATCATCGCCGAGCCTGGGCGCGAACAAGAGGCGGCGGTGCGCCTGGGAAGGATCGGCTTCGACCGCGTCAACGGATACCTGAAGGAGGGGATGGAAGCACTCGCCGGCCGGCCTGACCTGGTGCGCACAACGGAACGAGTTAGCGCGCCGATGCTGGAAGAAGAACTGGATTCGGCGAATCCTCCACTGGTGGTGGATATTCGTTCATCCCGCGAGTGGGGGGAAAAGCATATTGGCGACAGCTTGAACCTGCCACTTGCCCATTTGAAAGAAGCGTTGGACGGTTGCCCCACGGGCGGAGGATTGCAGTGCATTGCGCGGGCGGCTACCGGTCGTCGATTGCGGTGGGCATCCTCAACGAACACGGCATCACCGACCTGGTGGAGCTCGCCGGCGGGCTGGCCGCCTGGGAGGCGGCGAAACTGCCGGTA
>CAVUKL010000023.1:0-34844 GCA_963742015.1 uncultured Acidobacteriaceae bacterium
GGAGTAAAAGTAGACGGGACGGAGATTCCCGGCGGCGTAGCGGGTGGCTTCGTCATTAAAGTGGGGCGAATTGGGATGGCCGCTTTCTCCTCCGGCGGTGACGGCGCGGGCGCGGATCTTGTTGCCGAATTCGACGACGGCGACGAAGCTGTTGCCGCTGGTGCCGTAGCGCTTCTTTGTGCCGGGATAGGCCCTTGCGCCGAAGGATGCCAGAGATCCCCAGAGCGACGAGGTGAAGGGCACGGGGATGCTCGGTGCTGCATCATTAAAAGACTGGGCGATATCTCCGGTGAGGCGCTGGAAGCGATTGATGTCTCCCCAAGGCGTTTTCCAGGTTCCGAAGTCGGCGGTGAGCTTCTCTGAAGCGGCGGTGAGCGAGTCGAGCAGCAGGCTGGGAGGCGCCTGAGTTCCGGCGTATTCCTGTAGCAGAAGACCGCCGGGACGGGCTTTGTCTTCGAGGCGGATTCTTACCTGCTCCCCCCAGAAGACCGCGAGCGAGGTTGCAACGGAGTCGGCGGCCCAGCGCTGATCCCATTTGCGCAAGACGGCGATCTGTTCGGCAAGGCTGGCCTTCTGGGGCGCATCTGGCGGTAGCGCATCATAGGCGCGGAGCAGTGCCGGGAGCGGCTTATCGAACCATGGGAGATAGCTGTCGTAGGCGGCGGCGACGAGCGAGTCGAGGGTGAAGTCCTTCTCGCCGCTGAGGAGCCTGATCGCGTGGAGGCCGCGGGCGGACTCGCCGCCGGTTTCGACATAGGGTGGGTAGTCTTTCTGCTTCAGGCTGCTCTTGCCTGCTCCTGACCAGGGCCAATTATTCGAGTTGTAGAGATAGCCGCTTGCGGGGTTGAGGAGGTGCGGCGTTTCCTCGACGGTGAGCAGGCCGTGCCAGTCAGTATCCGGATTGCTGCCGTCGACGGGCTTGGTGAAGTCGAGCTTTGGATCGCGGCGGGGGATAAAGTTGCCGTGCCAGTAAGCGATGTCACCGTCTGCGTCGGCGAAGATCGTGTTGTTCGAGGAGTTTGCCTGCAACTCCATCGTCTTTGCGTATTCGTTGTAGTTTCTGGCTTTGGTGCGGAGGTAGGACTGTTCAAGGGCCTCGATCGGCTTCTGCATGAGCTTGATGGCAACCCATTTCCCATTTTCGGCGCGGATGATTGGGCCGTGGGTCGTGTAGTAGACGGTGAAGGTCTTGCTGGCCATTTCAGAAGGGGTCCTGTAGGAGACCGTGATCTGCTTCTGGATCAGCGGTCTTTGTTCAGTGCCGTATTTGTAGAACCATTTGCCATTACGGTGGCTGATCGTTTCGAGATATTGGTCGACGGCGTCGACTCCGCTGGAGGTGTGCATCCAACCGGCGCGATCGTTGAATCCCTGGTAGATGAAGAATTGGCCCCATGTGACGGCGCCGTAGGCGTCGAGGCCCTCGTTGCTGGTCATCTGCAACTCGGAGCGGAAAAAGAACGAGGTGTGCGGATTGATGAGCAGGAGGGCGTGGTGATCGATGGTGTTGGCGGGCGCGATGGCGATTCCGTTGGAGCCGGTGGGTTCTCGATCGGGATCGTCCTGAAATATCCCAGAGGCCATGCGGGTTTTGGCGTCGTCCGATAGGTCGGCAGGGTCGAGTGCCGTGCCGATGTGGTCGCCCTTTCCGTAGAAGTCCTCGAGCTTGCTTAGGTCAACGCGCTCGATGTCGCCGCCGATGCTGCCTTCGGTGAAGGAAAGCGCCATCCAGGGCTCGAAGTGGTGGATGACTCGGGGTTTTACTTCGGGATGGTTAGCCAGGTAGAAGTTCAGGCCGTCGGCCCAGGCATTCATCAGCTCTTGCAACCATGACGGGCTCTTTGCGTAGAGACCTTGAAGCTCCGCGGGGTCGATGAAGAGCTTCTGGCGGAGATCTTGCCAGATTTTGCCTTCGCCTTCGGTTTCGGCGAGACGGCCCAGGGAGTTGAGGTAGTTGGTTTCGACGCGGTTGAAGTCGTCCTCAGCTTGTGCGTAGATCATGCCGAAGACGGCGTCGCCGTCGGTTTTTCCGGTGACATGGGCGATGCCCCAGTCATCGCGGACGATGGTGACGCTGGCGGCTTCGCGCTGCAGGCGGAGTAGTTCGGGGTTGGCACTCGCCTGAAGGGGATCGGCGTGCAGGCAGGCTGGCGCCAACGCGATGCCGATTGCGAGCGGGAGCAGTTTCAACGAGCCGATGCCGTTGTGCATCCGAAGCAAAGAGAGCCTTCCGTCTCGATTGACGAGAGCCTGAGCAGATGTTCTGAATGATTTGCTAGCGAAAGGCAATTGTCTCATTGGACTGGGAAACATTTAACTTCCAAAAAGATTCCTGGAAGATAGTTTCCTAGTAAACTAATATGAATGAAGTGAGGTCGACGCCATTGTGAAGACCACGCCGAGTTCGGCGAAGAAGGTAAGCGATCTTAAGAGCCATACCGGCTTCTGGCTGCGGTTCGTTTCCAATCACGTCTCATACCGGTTTGCGCAGCGGCTGGAGGCGAGCGGAGTAACGGTCGCGGAGTGGGTGATTCTGCGGGAGATGTTTGACGGCGACACTACCTCGCCGAGCGTGCTGGCCAACAAGACAGGCCTGACGCGGGGGGCGGTTTCGAAGCTGATCGACCGGCTGCTACGCAAGAAGCTTGTGACGCGAGCGGAGGCGGCTGAGGACCGGCGCTTTCAGGATGTTGCGTTGACTGCCGAGGGGCGGGCAATCGTGCCTTGTCTAGCCGTAATCGCCGACGAGAACGATGAGGAGTTTTTTTGCAATCTATCGGCCAGGGAACGAAAATCGCTGGTCGCAACCTTAAAAAAACTTGTAAGCAAGAACGACCTCGGCAAGATGCCGGTCGAATGAGAGGAGAACAGCATGAATACGGAACTGATGCGGGACACAGTTACTAAATCACTGGACGGGACGATGGCCTTTCCGGAGATCGTCAGCCTGCTGCTCGCGGATGGCGTTGAGCGGTACCATGCCGACCTGGTTCGGATGGAGAAGACGTTTTATATGCCTGACGGCAGGACGCATGTGGAGAAGATGCCGATCGAACCGATGGCGATCGGAGAGACATTTGTCACCTCCGACCTGGTGGCGACAATTCGGGACAGCCAAACGGCTGGGCAGAAGTATCTCGACTTTCTGCGGCGCGCCACGGCGGCGGGAAGCACGGATTACATCGTCTATCTTCAGGGCCGAAAGGCGGTCTATTTCGGCCGCAAAGGCGAATATCACATTGAAGTGTTCCCGGGCGCGAAGTAGTCTATCGGTGCATGAGGCTATGAGCGAGACGAATAGCTGGGAGAGAGATGAATAGACGCTGGTTCACTAACCTTTTACTTCTGCTGATTGCAGTCGCGCTGGTGGCGATTGCGATCAGGCCGTATGTAAGTCCGCAAGCTGCGCAGGCCCAATCGGGCCTGCCATACCCCCTCTATATCGAACCGGGTACGCAGATGCTGCGCGCGCCCGATGGCAGCAAGCAGGTCTATGGACGGGTGATGATCGATATGCGGAATGGGAAGGTTTGGGGATTTCCGACTACCGGCACCGACACCTATCCGACTAATGCAATGGATTCGAAGCCGCAAGTCTCACATCCGTTCGTGCTGGGCCGGTTCGCGTTTGAAGACATAGAGAAGGGACAATAGCGGATCGGCAAAGGAGGGCATCGCCATGGCGTTTGAGGTCCACCACTCCCACGCTGGAAAGGAGCGTCCGCTGGAGATTCCCGCTCTTGGCTTGAAGCTATCGGTGCGGCTTCCTCTGGAGGTTTCGGGCGGAGCAATAACCATCATGGAGACGGTGAACGCGCCCGGCTTCGGGCCGCCGCTGCATCGACACAACGAGACTGAAGTTTTTCGGGTTCTGGAAGGTGTTTACCTCTATGAGGTGAATGGGCGGCGCTTCCACGGCAAGGCCGGCGATTTGATCACCGTTCCCGGGGGCTCCGCACATGCCTTTGTGAATGTGGGCGAACGGCCTGCACGGCAGATGGTGCTGATGCTTCCGGCCATGGATGCAGTGCGTTTCTTCACGGAGCTCGCCCAGGTGCTGGCGAGCGGCCACGCCGACCGTGAGGCGCTGAGCGCTTTTGGCGCGCCGTGGGGTGTGGAGTTCCTGGGTGCGCCGATCAGCGCGACGCTATAACACTCCATCCCAGAGGCGCAATTCCGCTTCGTTTGGCCTTTCTTCGACGCGGCTTGTGACATCCAGAATCATTGTAGGGCGATTGGCGACAGTATATTCGGGCCAGGCGGGCAGGCCGGGCGCGGCAGGAGTTTCGCCTCGGATGAATGCCGCCCAGGCGAGGTGGACCTGCTTGCCGAGCGCCAGCTCCTCGTTGAGGTTAGCCGCGTTGGGGTGGGGACGGTCCCAGACGAGGGGTACGTCGAGCGAGTGGTAGGCGAAGCCAGATAGATGTCCGCTGCTCTCGGTGAAGTCGAGGCGATACATGAAGGCGGTCCCTCCGCCCTCGACGAGAGCGTCGGCGACGCGGATGGAGGGTATCCAGTATTCCTCGGCGGTGACGGCGCGGATCCGAGCCTGAAATTCCTGCATTTGGGGATATGTCTGTTTGTAGTGTTGGAGGACGGGGGCGAATTTGGCCATCGGGATGTTGCCGAGGTCCTTCGGAGCCGGATCCGTGTTGGGGTGTGGTCCGATGAAGAGTGCACTCTCGTCGCGGTTGGTGCCGATGAGCAGGCGCTTGCCTTTGCTTGATCCGGCGGCGATCGCTTTGACGGGCATTTGCGGCAGGAGCTCGTCGTCGATCTCTGGGCGGAGGGGAAAGTGTTGCGGCCAGTCGATGAGAAAGTCGTGCTGGGTTGCAATAAGTGCCTCGGGTGGCGCGGTCTTGAGGCTTGCGAGGTCTTGCCCGCTCTGCTTGCGCCACAGTTCGCCGTAGCCACGAGAGACGGCGGCGGAGCCGGCTTTGGACCAGACGCGCTCGGCCCCGCCGCTCTCAGAGATCATCTGGTGGAAGAGCGGCTGCGCCGCGGGAATGCCCATGAGGATGTCGGTGAGTTTGGCGCCGGCAGACTCGCCCCCAATGGTGACGCGCTCGGGATCGCCGCCGAAGGCGGAGATGTTCTTCTGGATCCATTCGAGCGCGGTCATGAGGTCGCGGAGGGCGTTGTTGGCGGAGCCGTTGTATTCGGGGCCGAGCAGCGGGCCAAGGTCGAGGAAGCCCAGAACTCCGAGGCGATACGGTAGGGTGACGGAGATGATGCCCTGGCGGGCGAACTCCGATCCGTCATGGATTGGACCGAAGGCGTGGCCGCTGATGTAGCCTCCGCCGTGGATCCAGACGAAAACCGGAAACGGGCCTTTGCCTTCAGGCGCCCAGATGTTGAGGTACAGGCAGTCTTCGCTATGAACGAAGGGCTGTTCGCCGAAGGCCGTAGCTTCGCGCCACTGCATCGCAGAGGCAGAGAAGCGGGTCGCGTCGCGCTCGCCGATCCAGGGCTTGCTGGCGATCGTGGGGCGAAAGCGGAGGGGTCCGACGGGCGGCTCGGCAAAGGGCACGCCACGGAAGATGTTGACCTTGTCGATGGACTGCCCCCGCAGCGTTCCGTTGGGGGTGTGGACGACGGTTGTGTCGGAGCTGGCCAAGGCTTTCTGACGGCTGGTTTGCCAGCCGAGCGCTGCCATCGAGGCATTCGCGAGGAAGGTGCGGCGAGAGATGCGGAAGGTGGGTGGGTTCATTGTGGTCAATCAGGTTGGATGACGGCGCTGCATCCATTGTTACTACAGCTCTTGCTGCGGGATGGAGGCTTTTGTGAAGAATAGGCCAATCGCCATGCAATGACTTGACACGACGGCGCTTCCCGGCAATCCTAGTGAATTCGCTACATGAATGCTGGAGGCTGCGTGCTGACGCCCCGCTTGAGGAGTCTGAGGCTTTGAAGGTCCGCGTTTTGTACCACGACCGTTGTTTCGATGGAGCCTGCTCGGCCTCGCTGTTTACGCGTTTTCATCGCGAATGCATCGCTGCGGCGGGTGAGTATGAATATCATGGCCTGGTCCATCGCGCGGGCGCTTTATTTCACGAAGAGGATTTTAGCGGCGACGAGAACGCGATCGTCGATTTCAAGTATTCGGCCTCGCCGAAGATTACCTGGTGGTTTGACCATCATCTTAGCGCGTTCCTGAGCCCTGAGGACCATGCGCAGTACCTGCGAGGCCTGGAAGACGGCAGCTTTACGGATCGGCGTTTCTTTGACCCGAACTACACGTCATGCACCAGCTTTATTGCGCACATCGCCGAATCGCGCTTCGGATTTGACGCGGCTCCGGTCGCCGATTTGATCCAATGGGCTGACATTGTGGATGGCGCACTCTATGAGAGCGCAGAAGCGGCCGTCGAGATGGCGGCGCCGGCGATGAAGCTGACACTGATCATCGAGTCGAGTCAGGACCCGGAATTTATTCCCCGGTTGATCCCGCTGCTGACTGCAAAATCGCTGGATGAGGTGCTGCGCGAGCCGTTTGTGGCGTGCCAGCTGCCTCCTCTGCTGGAACGGCACCAAGAGGCGATTGCGTTGATTCGCGAACGCTCGGCAGAGACGGCAGGGACGATCTTCTTCGATATAGCCGACAGGCAACTCGAGGGTTACAACAAGTTCATTCCGTACTATCTCCATCCCGATGCGACTTACTCCATTGGGCTGTCGAAGTCGAGCTTTCGGACGAAAGTTTCGGTGGGCTCGAATCCGTGGACGAAGGCCGATCCGGCGAGGCTGCTGAACCTGGCGAATATCTGCGAACGCTATGGCGGCGGCGGACATGCGCGGGTGGGGGCGATCTCGTTTCCTCCGGACCAGCTTGAGCGGGCGCGTGAGGCGGCGGCGGAGATTGTGGCGGAACTTCGAGCGCATGATCCTTTCGGGTAGGATTGCGCGATGGAGTACTTTCGCCGCCGACGCCAAGCCAAGCTCAACAAAACAACGATAACTGCGTTGTTCGTCATATTGCTGGCCGCGGCATCGGGGCTTGCACAGAGCTGGCAGCTTGGGCCGTTTCTTCGTCCGGCGAGCGGGAATCCGGTGATAACTCCGGATAAGACGGCGATCTTTGACGATCCCATCCTACAGGCTCCGGTTGCGTGGGAGGCGCTGCATACCTTCAATCCTGCGGCAATTGTTCGAGATGGGAAGGTTTACGTTCTGTATCGCGCCGAGGATGATAGCGGCACGATGCAGATTGGCATGCACACTTCGCGCTTGGGTCTGGCGGTGAGCGAGGACGGTATTCACTTCCTGCGTCTGCGCAGGCCGGTGTTTTATCCGGCTGACGATGACCAGAAAAGTCGAGAATGGCCGGGCGGCGTCGAAGACCCTCGAATTGTCGAGGCTCCGGATGGAAGCTATGTGCTCACCTACACGCAGTGGAACCGGCAGACTTACTCGGTCGGTATTGCGACGTCTAAGGATCTGCTGACGTGGAAGAAGCACGGACCGGCTTTTGGCAGTGAGGGCAAGTACGCGAACCTGATGTACAAATCGGCGGGCATCTTGACCCGCCCCGAGCATGGGCGGCTGATTGCCGCGAAGATTCGCGGCATCTACTGGATGTATTGGGGTGAGATTCACATTCATCTGGCGACATCGCCCGATTTGATTCACTGGACTCCAGTAGAGACCCTGGTGCCCGGCAGCCGGGGCGATCCGATTGAATTGCTTTCGGCGAGGCCGGGATATTTTGACAGCAGCTTTCCTGAGACCGGGCCTCCGCCGTTGCTCACCGAGAAGGGCATTGTCCTGATCTACAACGGCAAGAATGCCGAGGAGAATGGCGATCCGGCACTCGGGCCGAATGAGTATGCGGCGGGGCAGGCGCTATTTGCGGCGGACGATCCGACGAAGCTGATTGCGCGGGAGGATAAGCCGTTTTTCTATCCGGAGATGAGCTACGAGAAGACCGGGCAATATGCGGCGGGAACGACCTTTGCCGAAGGGCTGGTCTGGTTCAAGAAAAAATGGTTTCTCTATTACGGGTGCGCGGATTCTTTGGTGGGTGTTGCGGTTTCGGATCCGAAGGGGAAATAGCCGGACCGGGGGGTAGAGATTCTCGACCGAGGATGTTCCTCGGCGGCTGAAGCCGGACACCTTGAAAATTCATGTCCCAGTCCAATTCTATTTCCGACTTAGTCTCTGAGCTTGCGACCGTCGCGGGCTTCTCGGTGGCTGGAATTGCGGCGGTGCCGGAGCCGGGTTCGGCGGAGGATTATGCCGAGTTGCGGCAGGTTGAGCCGTGGATTGAAGCTGGTCGCGCCGGCGAGATGGAGTATCTCAAACGGCGCGACGAGTCTGGGCGGTTGCTGCGATCTTCGCTGCGGATCGCGCTGCCGTGGGCGCGCTCAGTGATTGTTTGCGCGGCGAACTATAACTCCGAGGCTGCGAAATCGATCGATCCTGCGCCGCTCGAAAAAGGATGGATCGCGAGATATGCGTGGACCGGGGAGCGATCTCAGAACGGCGGCGTGCGGTCGTCGGATTATCACAAGATCCTGCTGAAGCGCCTAAGGATCGTTGAGTCGAAGCTGAAAGGTGAGTTGGGCGTGTTTGAGTCTCGATGTTATGTCGATACCGGGCCGGTGGTCGAACGAATCTATGCGAAATATGCCGGTATAGGCTGGACGGGGAAGAATACCTGCATCCTTAATCAAAACCTGGGGTCGTGGTTGTTTCTGGGAGTTATCGCGACTTCGCTTGAAGTGCCAGCGACCGTCGCTGAGGTTCCGGTGGATCGGTGCGGAAGCTGCCGGCGTTGCCTCGAAGCTTGTCCGACGGGAGCGCTTACCGCTCCCTACCAAATGGATGCCGGGCTTTGCATCTCGTATCTCACGATTGAGAAGCGAGGCGAGATTCCGGTTGAATTGCGCTCGAAGATCGGCCGGCAGGTCTTTGGCTGCGATATCTGCCAGGATGTTTGTCCATGGAACCGGAAGGCTCCAGTGAGCAGGGATGCAGAGCTTCAGCCGCGCGGAGAGCTAGTGAATCCAGCACTTGAGTGGCTGGCGGAATTAGATGAAGCCGGCTTCGCGCGGACCTTCTTCGGCTCGCCTGTGAAGCGGGCGAAGTTCTCGGGGTTGAGGCGCAATGTCGCGATAGCAATGGGAAATTCGGGACTGGCTGGATTCCTACCCAAGCTGCGCGAATGGCGTGCATGCGATGAAAAGACGGTTGCCGATGTCGCAGCATGGGCCATCGCGCAGATCGTCGAGCGGATCAAGGGCGCACAAGGCTAGTTGGTGAGCAAAGCGGACGCGAGTGCCGCTGATCCAAAATTGGTTCTATGAATGATTCCGCTGCACGTTGGCTGCGTTCAGTCCCTTTGGCCCCTGCTGGCATTCGAACTCTACGGCTTCGCCCTCGTTGAGGCTTTTATAGCCGTCTTCCTGAATCGCGGAGAAATGTACAAAGACGTCTTCTCCGGTAGAACGTTGAATGAAGCCATAACCCTTCGCTCCATTGAACCACTTCACCACACCGTGCTCCCTCATTGCGACTCCTTTTAGACTACTTTGTTAACCCGAATTGCCCCTGAAAACAACACGAGCCGCCGGACGCGCCCAAGCCTGGCGCTACGGCAGCTCTGAGAAACCAGTGACGCTTCGCGATCGGTGGAACCAAAAACATCCAATGAAACGGCCTTCCGAAACTTACTTCAGTATCGCCTTACGACGTTACCTATTTTTTATGACAGGAAAGAGCAACGATGGCAAGAAAAATTTAGCGAACCGGGCGACCCGTGTCACAGAAAAACTCAGGGCGCGAAGATTGTCGCAATCGAAGTAACAATTGTGAATAGGTTGCCATGAGCCCGACCTCGACCGATGGGGACTCGTATTAAATCGATACAGTAACCGGGCTCTGATACTATCGGCTCACGGAGTCTCGGACGAGCACAGCAAGCAAAATTGCATCGGACAAGGGTGCCGAGCGTGGTCCCGGCCCAGGGTCGATCTCTCTTGGGGAAGTCTGGGAGCGAATAGCTTCGCTGGCCCGATACCTGACCCAGACCGAAGTGCATACTTATGCATTCAGCGTCGCGGCCAACGCGATTCTTTCGCTGTTTCCCTTCATCGTAATGATGTATACGGTGGCGCGGAAGGTCTTTCATTCGCAGTCAATGGAAGATGTGATTGGCAGCATGGTGCGGTACTTTCTCCCGACCGGCCAGGAATTTGTGGTCAAGAACATGAGCCTGGTGGCGAATGCCCACAGCGGGGTCCGCGTCGCCGCGGTGATCATGCTACTGATCTCGTCGAGCGGCATCTTCTTACCGCTCGAGGTCGCTCTCAACCAGGTCTGGGGTGTGACCAAGAATCGTTCTTACCTGATGAACCAGGTCATCTCGACAGGCTTAGCGCTGATTGTCTGCGCGCTGGCGCTGGGGTCAGTCGCGGTTACCGCTTTTCAGCGGACGTTGCTGACCTGGATATTCTTTGGCCATGTGGACAGTGCAATCTTCCATGTCGTCGCGGAGTGGTTATTGCAGGTCACCGCGGGATTTCTGAGCGTGATGCTCTTCTTTCTTATTTACTGGATTCTGCCGAATCGCCGCTTGCCGTGGCGCGCGGTGCTGCCCAGCGCGCTGGTAACCGGATTGCTGTGGGAACTGGCTAAGCTGCTGTACATGGCGGCATTGCCTTGGCTGGATTTTCGCGGCGTTTACGGTCCATTTGCAACCTCAGTCGGGCTAATGCTGTGGGCCTTCCTGACCGGTCTGCTGCTGCTGGCCGGCGCACATTACTCTGCGACGGGCTACGCGCTGAAGCTGGTGCATCAGGCCGATCTTGAAAAGGACCGGGCGGAAGCGATCGAAGGCGGTGCCCAGCCGTGAGGTCGATTCAGACCGATCGAATGGCGGAGGCTCGGGCGATGAGAAATCGTCTAAACTCAGGTCTACATGTTCCAGCCGATGAAAAAGTTCGAGGCCCTGGCGTACCGTCGATTGGGCCGGGTACCGCCGACGGGCAAGGTCCATCGGCTGGCGTTTTGGCTGCTAATTGTCTACCTGCTTTTAGGAGTGGGGCGGCTGCTGCCGGGCGGCGGTGGCCAGACGATCGCTGCGCTGAGCTTTTTTGTGCTGTGTGGACTGATTGGGTGCTGCATTCCGCTCTTCTGGCAGTGGATTGTGCGGCGGCTGATGTGGAAGGTGAGCAACCGGCTGGTGGTGACGTACCTGCTGGTGGGCCTGACGCCCGTGGTCTTGTTTGTGACCCTGGCGCTTGTCGCGGCGTATATCTTTTCAGGGCAATTTGCCACCTTTGCGGCGAATGCGGAGATCAACCGCGAACTGGCGCAGATCGGGGCCGAGAACCGGGCATTTTCGGCGCACGTCGCCCGCGAGCTGAAGGAGACCCCCAGGCCGAAGACGATCACCATTCCCGAGTTCAACAACGAATCTTCGACGCCCCGGCATGCCAAGCTGGAGGTCGCCGCATTTCTCGATGGGCAGCCGTTGACGCTGGAGACGACGCCCCCGATGCGATCGGGAATGCCGGGGCTGCCACCGTGGTTCAAAGGGAGCTTTCGCGGGATCGTCGTGGGGCGAGGCACGATCTTTCTGCGTGCGGCCGACACGCAGGCGGTGGATGGTCACAAGCTCGTGCTAGTGACCTCGCTACCGATTGAGAAAGAGAACCTTGACCAGATCGCGAGCGGCCTGGGAACGGTGACCCTCGTGCCTGGCCTGGGGCCGGAAGACGACGAGACCGAGCAGAGCGAGCTGGATAAAGGAATCGTAAAGCAGCTTCACAGTCAGTCTCACGAACCCGCTCCGCCCCCCCCGCCGACGCGCTTTCGATTCGAGCCCGCCAAGCCATCTGGGGGTGCGGGGCAGGTCCACCTTGAGATCAACGGCCGCAATGTGTCCAATATTCAGGGTCATCCGGAGTCGATCTCGGGCGGCCAATTGCCACCGAAGACGCATTTCTTCGATGTCACCGTGTCGTTTGTCGCTCCTCTACAGTCGGTTTTTTGGCGAACAGGGCAGGTGCACGAGGCGTTGATCCATGTGAACTCACGGCCGTCGCTGCTTTACGAGCGGTTGTTCATCACCTCGCTGCAAGTCGCAAGCATCATTCAGGACATACTGATCGGCATCGCTGTCTTCTTCGGGGTGCTGGAGCTGATCGCCTTCATCATGGCGGTGCGGCTTAACCAGACGATCACGAATTCCATCAGCGACCTCTATGTGGCAACCCAGGAGATCGACGAAGGGAACCTGGGTCACCGGATCGCGGTTAAGCGTCAAGACCAGTTGGCGGCGCTGTCGACCTCGTTTAACGAAATGACCGCGTCGCTTGAGGAATTGCTGGAAGAGCAGCGCGAGAAAGAGCGGCTGCAGAACGAACTGGAAATTGCGCACGAGGTTCAGAACAACCTCTTTCCGCGACAGGACGTGGCGTTGTCCATGTTGGAGCTGCATGGGGTCTGTCGTCCGGCGCGGAGTGTTAGCGGAGACTACTACGACTTTCTCGTTTTCGGGCCGTCGACGCTGGGATTGGCGATTGGCGACATCAGCGGCAAGGGAATCTCGGCGGCGCTGCTGATGGCAACACTGCATTCGGCGGTGCGCGCGTACCAGTTTGCCGGCGAGGAGCTGATTACGGTGGGGACCGAGGCGCTGCTGTCGCCATCCTTCCAGATGGTGAAGAACGGCATTCAGGAGATTAATTGTGGAGAGTTCTTCGAGTCTCCGGGCAAGCTTCTGGCGTTGCTGAATCGCCATCTGTATCGGAGCACGCCTCCGGAGAAATACGCGACGCTCTTTCTCGGGCATTATGAGGGGACGCAGAGCCGGCTGACCTATTCCAACGGAGGGCAGCTGCCGCCGCTGGTGCTCCGCGCCGATCACGGCATTACCCGGCTGGACAAAGGAGGGACCGTCGTCGGCTTGATGGATGCCATGAGCTACGACGAAGGCACGGTGCATCTGCGGCACGGCGACATTGTGATCGCCTACAGCGATGGTGTGACCGAGCCGGAGAATGAGTTTGGCGACTTCGGCGAGGAGCGGCTGCTGGAGGTGGTGGGGCGGAACCGGCATCTGCCGCTGGCGACGATCTCCGACCTGGTGATGCAGGCTCTGCGGAGCTGGATTGGGACGCAGGAGCAGCCGGATGACATTACGCTGGTGCTGGCGCGACAGCGATAGATGCGCAGGCCTGTGTATTTTGCGGATATTGGTCGATCTGCACTCAGATTCTAAAATGGTATTCAAGACTAAGGATGGCGGCGTTATATGCAATGTCCTCACTGCCTTAAACACTTCCACGAAACCTGGACTCATGCGGCGTTGATCCCGGACCAGGGCCGGTGGGTTTGGGGTACCCGCATCGCTCGTTGTCCTGCTTGTACCGACTACACCATTATGCTCGGTGAGGTTCAGCAGGCTGCCCAAGGACACCCAATTCTTGGCAAAGAGTCAAGTTTTAAAATGGTGTACCCCAAGTGGTCGCTCGTTCCCCTTTGTCGCCGCATGTACCAAAGAAGTTCGCGGCCGACTACTCGGAAGCCTGTTTGGTACTGCCGGACAGCGAGAAAGCGAGCGCCGCCCTTAGCCGCCGTTGTTTGCAGCATCTTCTACGAGAGTATGTTGGCATTGACAAGAAAGACCTTTCGGTACAGATTCAAGAGGTTCTCGATTCCAAACAACTGCCTTCTTATCTGGCCACAGACCTTGACGCCATCCGAAATATTGGCAATTTTGCCGCCCATCCGCTGAAATCAACTAACTCAGGAGAAATCATCGATGTTGCTCCCACGGAAGCTGAGTGGCTACTAAATGTGCTGGAGGGTCTTTTCGACTTTTATTTTGTTCATCCGGCGCTAGCTAAGGCAAAACGTGAGGCATTGAACAGTAAGTTGCAAGAGGCTGGAAAGCCGCCCATGAAGAAATCCTGAGTGAATCGCACTTGGATCATCTCTCAACGTGCCCAGTCTGAGTATTTTTCGATGACGCTGGTGATTCAAGCCGGCTTGCGGACTCGCCCTCGACGTGAGCAAGAATTCCAGTCACTACTTTTGCCGTGCTCGCCCCTAGCGTGATATCACATCAGCTATGAGTGAGAGCGCGCAACACGATCCGGCAGAGGCGGCGAAGCGCGAGGCGGCGATTTGGGCGGCTTCGCAGGTGGAAGATGGCATGGCGGTTGGCCTTGGTTCCGGCTCGACCTCGGCGCTGGTGATTGAGGAGGTCGGCAAGCGGGTCGCGGCCGGCCTGAAGATCAAGGCGATTGCGACTTCAGAGGCGTCGCATAAGCAGGCTTTGGGGCTGGGAATTCCAATGACCGACTTTGCCCATCAGTCGCATCTTGACCTGACCATTGATGGCGCTGATGAGGTCCAGGAGGGATCGCTTTTCCTGATCAAGGGGCATGGCGGTGCGCTGCTCCGGGAGAAACTTGTCGCGATGGCGAGCAGCCGGTTCCTCGTCGCGGTTGATCCGCGCAAGCTGGTGAAGGTGCTGGGATCGGTTTTTACGCTGCCGGTGGAGGTTGTTCCGTTTGGCTGGGAGACGACTTCGAAGCGGGTGCTTGATGCGGGATTCGAGCATGAATTGCGGGTGAAGGACGATGGCTCGCCTTATATCACCGATGGACAACATTACATTCTGCACTGCGATCTGGTGAAGTCAGGATTTACTCCGGAAGCCGCTGCGGAGAAGCTGAAATCGATTGTCGGGGTGGTCGAGCATGGGCTGTTTCTTCACATGGCGAGCAAGGTGGTGATTGGCTCGGTTGGCGGAATTCAGATATTGGAAGCGCCAGTTGGCTAATCTGCCGCGCGCGGGCTGAATTTCCAGATTCGATCAGAAAGGAAAGGAAAACTCAGATGAGCCTGGCGTATATGATGATCGACTCTCCGGTGGGCAAGTTGAAGCTTGTCGCGAGCGAAACGGGACTCGTCGCCGTACTTTGGGAGAATGACAAGCCGAGCCGTGTTCGTCTGGACGCACTCGTGGAGGATGGAGGACACGCCGTTCTGCTGGAGGCGGAGCGCCAACTTGGCGAGTACTTTGCTGGGAAGCGTAAGACTTTCTCGGTTGCTCTCGATATGAGAGGGACATCCTTCCAAAGGAATGTGTGGGACGCGTTGCTGGCGATACCGTTTGGTGAAACGAGGAGTTATGGGCAACTAGCGGCGCAATTGGGGAACGCGAAGGCGATGAGGGCGGTGGGTGCTGCGAATGGGAGAAACCCGATTTCGATCATCGTGCCTTGTCATCGTGCGATCGGTTCTTCTGGAAAGCTGACTGGCTTTGCCGGTGGACTTGAGACGAAAGCGCGGTTGCTTGATCTGGAAGCGAGGGTCGCCTGAAGGCCGCTGGTTCTTTGCGGAAGCCCCCCTCCCCCCAGGATTTCCTGGTTAATTCCTTGTTTTCATGGGGTTGGCGCGCTTGATCCGAGCTAGAATCTTTGTTTTGTTCACGGCTTCCTCTAGTTCTTTTGATTCGGTTATTGCGAGGTTTCGCTTTTCGGGGTGGGATTGCGAGCGCTCTGGGACCATGATTATCCTCGCTGTCTGGCGCGCTGCGGGCATAGAAAAGGCGGCTTTTGCCGCCTGACTTATCTGATTTGATCTCTATTCTTAGTATATCAAGCTGGATAGCTTCACCACGCCAGTTTTTGCAACTTTATATTGGCAATAATATACTTGCGTTACCCAACAGTTTAGTTGACCATAAAGTCACCGTGACAGGGCAGCGCAAAGTAAGGCATTAGCCTTCTTTTTGGAAATGGAGAAAATTGGATGAAGAGAGATTAGAGTTACCCCACATAGAGAGAATCCTGTTTCACAATCCGCCGAGAGGCATCGAGGGCAAAACTGTGGAATTTAGATTGGTCTATCAAGGGGAATTGCCCGCCCAGAAGGCAGGCGGCGGAGGATCACGCATACCAGAAAAGCATGAGATTCGCCTTCAACTTCATCGTCAACTAAAGGCGCTTTGGCAGGATCATCCAGCACTTCGTGACTGGATGAGGACTAACGAAGTTGGTCGCTCGTTCGGCGATATTCTTTCGGATCGTTATGAGAGGTGCGGAAGGCGATTTTTACCCTTGGTTAGCGAGGGCGCAGAGCTGTCGTGTTCGCTGGACGTTCTTTTCTTGCGGCGCGACCAGCCCGGCGGACTAGTCATTAGCGGCGGAGATATAGACAACCGAATCAAGACGCTCTTGGATGCATTACAGGTGCCAAAGTATTGTGATTCGGTTCCAAAAGATTGGGTTCCCACACCGGAAGAAAGTCCGCTATTTTGCCTCATGGAAGACGACAAACTCATTAACGATCTGACCGTGACCACCGATAGGCTGCTTACGCCACAACGCAACGATGAATCTGTGCACGATGTCCTGCTTGTGATCCACGTAAAGACGATAATCCTGAGTACCTTTTCTTCTATGTCATTTAACGGTTCGCCTCAGGTTTAGCGTGGCGCTATAATTGCGCCCACTATGAATGAAGACGATATACGAATACTGGTTAGCGGGCTGCTTGATTTGTGGGAAACATCCCTTCGCAATACGGGCACACGAACATTGATTCTGAACGATTGTTGTCCTGATTGGAGGCATCATTATTCAAAGTACGTTGATGATCCGGGAGTAATCGAGCACACCAAGAGTCTCTGCGCTCCAGTTCGGGAACTGTCAGAGTCCGTACTTCGTGGAGAATCCGATCATTCACTTCTTGACCGTATTGCCTTAGAGCGAAACAGAAAGCCGAACTAAAGGCCATGGGCGCACCTCGGGTATACTGAGATTGCACACCTCAGAGGATCGCGCCTCTACATCTAAAAGATCAGCAGGCCCGGACTGGCATCCGGGCTTTCGTTCGTCTGAGGATATTCTAGCCTGATAAGGCGCGCTATCATATTCCCATGAAGACGACTCACGAAACGCCAGAGATGGCGCGTTTCAACGATGCTCTGCGCTCGGTGATGACAGTCTCCAAGCCTGAGCTAACGGCTCTCCTGAATGATCCTAAGGCGATAGCAGAGACGCGACAGAAGCGCGGCCCTAAAGCTAAGACTTCGGCTTCGGGCCACGCTTCAGCGCATAAGGATTAGGCTTGCGTCGTAGACGCCTTACCAGTCAATTCGGCGTAGGTGAGACGCTTGTTTGCGACCTGCGACAGAGCCGATAGGAAACGGTCTGCATCGTCCAAAGGATTGTGCTTTGGTGGCGCGATTGTTGAAGCGGAAGACCTGCTCTCCCACGTAACGCTCAAGATGGCAGGGCATTACGTTTACATAGGTTCCGTTCAGGCCACGTTTGAGCAATGCCCAAAAGTTCTCAATCCCGTTGGTGTGGATGTGCTCCCGAACGTAGCCTTCAACGTGATTGATGATCTCGTGGTAATAGGTCTTGTGCATGTCCATGTAGATCGTCGCCTCATCGGTAATGACGTGTGAACCGTCTTTCACGTTGGCATCGATCACAGGGGCAATGTGCTTTTTGAGACGGCTCTCTCCAACGGTTGCTCTTACCTGTCCGCCCCGTTCCAACATTCCCATGACGACCGCTTTACCATGTCCACCCTGAGTACCCAGTCCGTGAAATTTAGTCTTGATCCTGGACTTGTGCATGTTCTTGACCTTGCCACCCACGAAGGTCTCATCCATCTCCACGGGGCCACCGTCGCCCAGCTTGCCAAAATCACGCGCTAACAAGGCTAACCGTAGGCGCTGAAGCATGAACCACGCGCTCTTCTGAGTTACGCCTAGATCGCGGTGAATCTCATAGCTGGACACGCCGTTTTTGCAGTTCACCAACAGCCACAAAGCAGGTAACCACTTGGTTAGCGAGATCGGGGAATCCTCAAAGATTGAGTTCACTTTGACGGAGAACTGACCACGGCATTCACGACACTTCCAGCGCCTTGCTTTCTTCAGATAGTAAGGCTTGTAGGCCCCACACAAACCGCAAACCACACCACTAGGCCAGCGCATCGCAGCAACCGCGTCAATGCAGACCTGTTCATCGCTAAAGTATTGAATCGCTTGGAGTAGTGTCTTTGGGCTGTCCATGAACCCAAGACTACGCTAAATAGTTGGGTAAGTCAACTATATTATTACCTTTATATTCTGTTTGTAATGAGTTAGTTGAGTCGTATCGGTTGAGTTAGGGGACTTGACAGGTTTGGAGTCGGCTAACTTTCATCTTGAGGATTTGCGGCGTCTTTTTTCTTCTTCTCTTCTTTCTCTCGAATCTGTTTTTCGATCAGGCGCTCAACATCGGCCTCGAAGTCAAAAGGCTGGATCTTCGACGGGTCGAACAGCGGCAATTGTGGCTCCGGCTCGTTGAGGGCGCGGAGAACCTTCCGGCAGTCTTCGAGCGCCCAATGATTCTGGAAACGCGGACCATCGCCCCAGAGGGACTTATATGCACCAAGTGCATGGTCGCGCGCCTTCTGATGATCGCCGAGGGCCAGGTAGTGCGCGGCAGAGATAACATTTGGCACCTTTGCATACTTCTCGAATTGGAGAACCATTGGCCATGCCTCCTCTGTTCGATCGAGCGCGAGGAGAGATACGGCGCGACGTGCTTGATAAACGGGAACGAGACCCCTTGCTGAGGTCGTGTTTGCAAGCGCAATCAGGTCATTGAATGCGCTCAGGGCCTCCTCATGTGCTCCACGGTCCCGATGCCACCCTGCGGCCTGCTCTAAAATTAGTCGCTCTGACGTCACCTGACCGAGTGATCTTACAAGTTTAAGCGAGGTCTCTATCAGCTCTTTTGTTATGCCACCGCTTCGGCGAGCCAGCTCGACTTCCACTCGCACGAAGAGTGAGCGCGTCGAAGCTTTCATTTTTCTTGCGTTGAAATTCTCTCGGCATGCATCGAGGTGCGATTGAGAATCGTTCAGGTTTCCCCTTTGCAAGTCGTAGTCAGCTAGAATAAGCAGGCACTCGTGCCGAGAGTCTCCATTATCCAAAGTGTCTGACATGCGCTTCGCTAATGTTAGGAGCCGGAACTTGTGAGCGAAGGATTCTTGCAGGCGCGCCAACTCGCAAAGATCCCTACACACGGTCCAAGGAAAGTCAGACGCGATGTCGAAGCGCAGGACTTTCTCCAGTGCGCTTCTATGAATCTGGTTGTTGGACGGAATCCGCGCCGCCCAACGAAGCGGGTCAACCGCTTTCGCTTTCTCTGAAGTGACTTTTCGAGCTGGTTGCCCCCAGCCTCCTGGGAAGAAGGGATGTAAGAGTTCAGCCAGCACGTCCTCGCGCTCGATGCGCAAGAGCGAGTCACCAAGCTCGGGAATTAGCAAGCCCCAGGCCGCCTCGAACCTTTCGGCGGCGTTCAAAGCTTGCACTCGTGTTATCGCCAAGGCGAGATCATCTAACGTGCGCGCATCGTCAAAAGGCTTTCGCGGCCGGGAGGATAGCGAATCCGACACGTGCGAGCCGGTGCTGCTTCTCGCTTGCGGTGACAGGCTGTTCATTGCCACATGGCGAATGACTGGGTGCATATCGAGCGCTTCGGAATAAGCGTCGAACTGCAAAAGGCCCCGCGCCTGAAGCTTTGGCAGGATATTTAATAGCCAGTCATCGGCAACGCTTGCTTTCTGCTCCCAATCCTGCCTCACCGCAAATTGGGCTTCGTATTTTGCTTTTCTTTCAGCCCAGTTTCTTTCGGCAAAGTCAGCAAAGTTGCTGTCATCGCCCGCATCTTGGAGCCATTCAGAATATGCGACCCAGATTTCAGGGTCGTCGATTTTAGAGTAAACGTCGTCCGCAGTCAGTAACTTTTCAGGTTCTGGTACTTTTTGCGGTTCGATTGGGCGCTTCGGGTTGATGATGCGAATTATGTCCATCGATAAATCGATGTTCGCCAGGGCGATGGCGCCGAGGAGGTTTTTTTCGTCCTCTTCAAGGCCGTCGAAGGCGCGCGCCAAAATGTGATTCTGGCGCCCGCGCAGGTCCTTCACGAGCAATGCGGGCTCGGCGCCGCCGCTGGGATGGTCGACCCAAAGATCGAAATCGCTACGCGCCGCAGGAAGTGTCATTACCTGTCCCGCAACGACCCCGACCGTTAGGGGATGGCAAGCGAAATTCTCGTCGAGGAACCTCTGCATCCGCCAGCCGTCGCCGCGCACACCCGCATTCCGCAGCACCTTCTCGGCATCCGCTGACGCTAGCCCCTCCAGTGCGATCCGGCTCACGCCGGGGATCGGCTGCTCTGCCGTTATTAGCGCCGTCGGCATCAGACGCGAGGAGACCAGTAGCTTGCCTCTCTCGGCCTGCGCCAACATTGCCATTGCCTCATCGTCTTCAGGTCGGGAGCAACTTCGCGGCTCGCGATCGAGGCCCAGGTCGTCTCGCACGACGATAGCCTCCTCGTCCGTCATGTACTCCTTCCCGGCGCGATTGTAAGCAACCAACACACGCTCCAAGCCGTCGAGGATGAGCAGCCAGGGTTTGGCGTCCAGGTCTCGCCGCAGTGCGGCGGCAAGGTCGATCGTGTGGAGGCCTCGAAACGTTTTGGGTGGCAGGTTGCGCGTGTAAGCCAGGGCATGGACGCAAAAGTCTTTGAGGTCCGTTCCCTGCTCGTAGAAGCTGTACCAGAGCTGTCCCGCCCAGTCGTTGCGCACAAGGGCCGATCGATTCTTAGCCCAATGCCACGTCAGCATGCTCTTGCCCATGCCGCCTATGGCCTGATACAGCAGCATGCCGTCCTTGCTCATCGCCCAGCTGTCAATCTGCGCTAGCTCGTTAATACGGCCCTCGAAGCCCTGCTTTTCGACGTAGGGTTTGCGGACGAAATGGAACGCTGGCGCGGTGGTCGGCAGCAGGAGATCGGGATCGGCTGGGGCCGCTATAGCGGCCGCAGGCTGATGCTGCGGGGTCTGAGTTTCCTCTTTCGCGGCATCTGCCGCATCGATGTCCCGGCGTAACTGCTCCAGGGACTGCATTGCCTTGATTTGGAAATCGGTGTCGTTTTCAAACGATGCGTATACCGTGTCCGACTCGGCCAGCTTGCGGAAGGCGGCAAGGCGTTGCCTGTCTTCGGCAGTAATCGACTCAAGATCTTCGAGAGGAATTCCCGTGTACTTCGGCGACATGATGAGCGTGCATCGGGGAATGTTGCGCTCTCTTGCCCGGCGCCATTCGAGCTCGGTTATGGACAGGTTCCCGGAGTTGCGCTCTGCGCAGGCTTCGCGCGTGCCGTAGCGATAGCCGATGATGCAAATGTAGCCCTCGGCCTGATCGACCTTGTGGAACGATGAGTCGATCTTGTCGCGCCTGGGGAGGGCGGCGTCGTTCTCCATGGCGACCTCATGGAAGCCATAGCGGCCCATAAGGCTGAGGACCTGGCTGCGCTTCTGCTCAAGATCGCGGAAGGTGCTCGACAGCATTACGGGAACAGGTCGTCTGGGTTCCACTCACCGTCTCCACTAAAGACAGCATGATTTTCAATAAAGTATTGTAAGGATCTTCCGGCCCACAATGTTTACCATTCTCTCGGTCGTGATTTGGGTGCGAACCCTACCTGCTTGACGGAAAAGAAGATGAGGCCGACATCGTAGGAGGCGAGCGCGGTGTTGATCGCCGCGACGAAGTCGTCTCCAGGATTGATCTCCCACTGATCGTGCCACGCGTCGATTCCAGCCTCGCGGAGCTTGCGCGCGATCTCGCTGACGCGCGGCTTGTCGACGGAGCGATGGCTGCAGAAGACCTTCGGGATGTTTCGTGCGGGCAGATATGTGCTCATGGGATTGCGAGGAGAACGAATTATGAGTACGCGGAATTGTACAACGAGTTTGGTGAATTTCCGGCTTGTTGCGGGAATGCGCTTCTGCCGAGGCTTGGCCGACTGCGTCTCATCGAATCTGAGCTTCGCGCCCAGTTACGTTTATTAGTCCTGCGGTCGCCAAGAGCCTATATCAATTTTCTACGCCTGGCGCACTGGACCGATCTGTGGTGCACGCACTGGCTTGGCCATTCCGCAACCGCCCATGTTTCCAAGTACTGCCCCCGCTATTGAAGGGCGAGCCTAGGGTTGGCGTGGCGGCCCAATCAGCGGCGTCTTGACTGGCTTTGCCATTCCGTAGAAGACCACCACGCCCTGGCCGGCGCCTTGAGTTTGTAACGCTTCATCGACCTTTCCCATGGCGTCCTTGTAGTCCTGCCAGTTGTTGGTGACCCAGACATCTCCGGCGGGACCGATGCCAACGTCAACCTGCAATTGCAATCCGCCGCCGACGTAGCCGCCTGGAGGCGAGATGGCGTCACCCGTCTTTACGCCCGGCGGGCAGTGTTCGGTGCGGAAGCCGCACAACTCTACTATTCCGGCCGACGCGGAGCCGAAGTTGGAGATCCAAACATTGTCGTTGCCGTCAACGGAAGCTGCCCAAGGCGCAGCGAGGCCATTTCCGGACACCGGAGAGAAGGACGCCTCGGCGCCATCAGGGCGCAACACCGTGATGCTTCCACCCGATTCGTATCCTGGCGTTTGCGCGGCCAGGGCAGGAATCAGTACCTTGGTCGCTCTTTGTCCGGCGTCGGGGTCGTTGTCGAAGTTGAATTTAAATGCGGCCAGCATTTCAGCGAACTTCAAGGCGCCGCGCGGAGAACTGCCCAGCTTGTTCGTCACCCAGACGTTGCCCAGGCTGTCGACAGCGAGGCCGCTGGCAGAGTATCCGACCTTGAAGGTTTCAAATTTGCTCGGATCAGAAGCGGGGAAACGAACTACGTGATCCGCAACGGCGTTGGTGACCCAGATGCGGTCCTGCTGATCGATGGCGAGAGCGAATGGCCCCATAAGCTTGCAGGGATTCTTGAGGGGATCGCCGGTCTTGTTCTGACAGAAGAACTGCACCTTGGACGGATCACCCTGGGGGAGTTTCAGGATCTGGCCTTTGATCAAGTCGAGCGCCCAGATATCGCCGCTCGGCGTAGCGATGATGCCCTGCATCTGGCTGATCTGGCCGTTAAAGTTCCAGCCCTCCGGCGGCGACAGGGGTTTGCCGCTCTTGTCGAACTTCGTGATGTTCTGGCCGGTGAAGCTGGTGGGCCACGCGTTGTCCTCCGCGTCGAGCGTCAATCCGAAACCGGGGCCTGCGATGCCTCCGCCCCTGAAGCCCAAGGGACTGGGCGACAGCGCGTTGCCGTTGGGAGCGAACTTGCTGAGACCGCCGGTCCATGAGGCGTCCAGGTTTTGCGCCCCGACGGTGAAGTTGTCAGCAACCCAGGCGTTGCCTTCGCTGTCGATCATGAGCTTGCCGCCCCCACTCACGCCGCCGCCCGTGAACTTAAGCGGAAACACAAACGCGCTGGGAGCGAACGTGAGGTACGGCAGGTACGGCGTATCCCGCAAGAGTTTGCCCGGTGTATGTGGCGGCGGAAGCGGATAGAACTCATTGAGCAACGCGAAGATCTTGTCAGGGTTATGCCAGGGGAAGAATGCGACTACTTCCGTCGCAAGAAGCGTATCCGGTGGAGGGCCTCCGCTGGGAGGTGTAGTTGCTGCGAGGAACTGGGTGCACGCGTCGGGCTTTACACGAGTGATGCACCCGGCCATCACGTTGGCCAGTGTTCCGAAATTGGCCATGGTGGGTGTCTGCGCGCTGTTGAGGGCATCGAGAATCGTCGGCCCCCAGCTGCCTGTTTCTAAATCGACGAAGTTGGGCACGTTGCCAGCGGCAATTCGCAGCTGGAGCGGGGACCCTTTGATGGTGGTGTTGTCGATGAACTGCGCATGCGTCACCACCGAGGCAATGGTAGTGAATTCGTTGATGACGACGGTGGCCGGAGGATTGCTGCCGACGACTGCCAACAGCGCAATCGCGGGATTATTCCCAGCCGCTTTGTTTGCCGCCGAAATGCCGCTCGAAGCAACCAGGTAGTAGCTTCCGTCTGCGGAGACTGCGCTGAGCGGTGCGGCTTGGGTACTCTGCGCCTGGACCGCGATAGCGCCCTCAAGTCCCCCGATGCGCAACTCGAAGCGTCCGTCGTCGCTCGTCTTCGTCTGAGCAATCTGCTTGGCGGCCTCCGCGCTCGCTAACCACAGCGTCACAGTGGATTGGGCGATGGGTGCTCCTCCGCCTATGACTTGGCCTTTGATGTCGGCAGCAAGAGTCGATAGCGTAAACAACAAGTTGGAAGCTACGAACGCCGCCAGCACCAGTATCGGCTTTTGCATAGCTGATCTTCTCCTCACCCCCAACACGAGTCGTGAAAGTTTGACCGCTGCCGAGGGCGCCAGTTGGTTTTCAATGAGTTAGTTCATCAGAGTTCACATCGCCTGGGAATTGGTAATTGTGACAGGCAGCACCGCCTGAGATTGCTTCGCCTAGCATGAACTCAACGTGTGACGTAGGTCTGACTGCCGTGAGCGCTTGATTTATGCGAAGTTACGATTTGCGTGTACGCTGGATACCGGGCTGACGGACTTTCCCGAACAAGCAGATCAAGAGAGAGGTGTCTCCGGATGTCATCGAAGGACACTGCCGTCGTTATCAGGGGTGGCGCCCCGGAGGATGTCGCAGCATGCGGGCAGATTTGTTACGACGCCTTCACTGCCATTAACGCGGCCCATGGTTTTCTAGCCGATTTCCCCAACGCCGAGGTCGCGACCGGTCTCATCTCCTCGATGTTTTCAGACCCGAAATTTTATTGCGTTGTGGCCGAGATTGACGGCCGGATTGTCGGCAGCAACTGCCTTGATGAGCGTGCCGTCGTTCGCGGTGTTGGCCCCGTCACGATTGACCCTGGAGTGCAGAATATTGGGGTTGGCCGGTTGCTTATGCAGGCGGTGATGGACCGCGTCCGCGACCGTGGCGCCTCCGGAGCGCGGTTGGTCCAGGCGGCCTTTCACAATCGATCTTTGTCGCTCTATACCTCTTTCGGCTTCGACGTTCGTGAGCCGCTCTCCTGCCTGCAAGGACAGACTCGCGAACGCAGCGTCCCGGGGTGCGAGGTGCGGCCCGCTATACCGGCCGACGAGGATGCCTGCAACGAGCTATCGCGCCGCGTTCATGGCTTCGACCGTGGCGTCGAGCTGGCGCAGGCCATCTCCGATGGAACCGCTCGGGTCGTGGAACGAGGCGGCCGCGTCACCGGATACACGACCCATCTTGCCTTCTTTGGCCATTCCACGGCCGAGACAAATCTTGACATTCAAGCGTTGCTGGCTTCGGTAGAGTCTTTTGTTGGCCCTGGAGTCCTTGTTCCCTCTCGAAATAGTGTTTTGCTGCGATGGTGTCTGCAGAATGGTCTCCGGGTTGTACAACCGATGACGCTGATGAGCGCCGGGCTGTACAGCGATCCCGCGGGCGCCTGGTTGCCATCCGTCACGTTCTAGTTACCGGCCCGGCAAGGCCCGGCAACCGAGTGAGGGTCAAGCCGGCTTTTGCTCAATGCAATTCGATCCGCCCGGCGACTGCGGTGGCCTGGATGGTCGCCGATCCGTCGCTTAGGCCGGGAGTTTTGGCGGTCACGGTGATCGGGCCGCTTTGTTTCGTGGTTCGCACTACGACGAGCGCGCGGCCTTGAAACAGCTTGCGCCGATCTCCCTGGTAGGAGGCGTCGTCTTGTCCGTCGCCGTTGCCGACGGCTGCGATGATGCCGGGGCCGCTGATGGTGAACTGTACCTCCTGATCGGCATATGGTTGGGGGCGACCCGCAGCGTCTACTGCCTCAATGGTGAGGAAGGATAGGTCTTGTCCGTCGGCTTGAACTGTGGTGCGGTCAGCGGTGATACGCAGGGCGGCGGGGTTTCCGACGGTGGTGAGGACGCTTTCGGCGACGGCCTGACCGCCGCGCATGCCCACTGCCTTTAGCGTTCCGGGTGTGTAGGGTACGGTGAAGGTCGCTTTGAACTCCTGATCGCGCCCGGTGGGCTGCTCGCCGATCAACTTGTCGTTGAGGTAGAGTTGTACCTTTTCGGTGCCGGAGTAGACCTCGACCTGGAGGGCTTTGCCTTCTTCTCCGGGCCAGGTCCACGTGGGGAGTGTGGGATATGTCGCCCATCCCACGGCGATGATCCTTTTGCCCTCGGGCTCAGGCAGACGGACGGTGGCGTAGACGCGATCGCCGCCGTTCCACAGGATGTCGCGATAGTAGGACTGGGGCTTGCGGTAGCCGGTCAGGTCCAGGTCTCCGCAGGCCGCGGCGTGCCAGGGGTAACCGTGGAACATCACCGCCATCGCTGCTTTCATCGCGGGGTCGGCCTGGCCTTGGGTCATCGCGGCCATTACGTCAACGCCATTAGCCATTCCTAGGAACATCTTGTCGATGACGGAGCTATCTACCATCCCACCCATGATTTGCTGCGCCATCTTTGCCTGTTCCGGAGTGCCGTACGACCAGGCTCCGATGCCGGACTCGCCGAGGTAGTCCATGGCGGTCCAGGTGAGATCGCCGAGAACGTAGGGATTGTCCTGGGAGATTTGCCACAGCGGAAATGCCTTTGCTGGATACGACTCGGTCGTCAGCATGATGCGCTTTGCCAACCGGCCGTGGTCGGCCGCGTAGGTTGGGATGAGGTTGTAGTTGTAGCCAACAATGTCGAGGAGCGAGAAGACGGCTTCTGCATTTGGCGCGGTGGTTGTGCCGGGGAAGGCGAGGGTGAGCGGGCGCGTGGTGTCGAGCGAACGCACCTGGTCGGCTAGTTCTTTGCCGATGACTTTGCCTTGCTCGACCTCGAGCTCGGGGATCTCGTTGCCGATTCCCCAGATCACGATTGAGGGGTGGTTGCGGTCGCGGAGGACCATTGATGTGATGTCGCGCTTCCACCATTCGTCGAAGTCGTGGCCGTAGTCGAACTTGACCTTGTCGGCTTTCCAGGTGTCGAAGGGTTCGTCGAGCACGAGCAGGCCGAGGCGGTCGCATGCATCGAGGAATGCTGGCGACGGAGGATTGTGGGCGGTTCTTACGGCATTCATGCCGGCGGCTTTGAGGAGCTCGACTCTCCGTTCCTCGGCGCGGTCGAAGGCTGCTGCCCCTAGCGGGCCGTTGTCGTGATGGACGCTGCCTCCGGTGAGCTTGATGCTTTTGCCATTGAGAAGAAGCCCCTTGTCCGCGGACCAGGAGAGTGAGCGGATGCCGAAGGGTGTCTCGACTTGATCGACGAGTTTGCCACCCTGGCGAATTTGGGAGACCGCGCGGTACAGGGTTGGCGAAGCAGGCGACCAGAGAGAGGGGTTGGCAACGGTGATTGTTTGTGCGGCTTCCGTTTCCATTCCGGGAGCAATGGTCAAAGGCGATTTGGTTGTTCCTGCTGCGTTTCCTGCGTGGTCGTACAGCGTTGTCTCGACGGTTATGTTGGCTGGGTTCGCGGAGTCGTTTGCCACCTTGGTCTGAATTGAAACGGTTGCCGAATCATCCGAGACTTTAGGCGTATTGACGAAGACTCCCCAGTGTGCCACGTGCGTGGGATCGGTGACGACCACGCGAACGTGGCGGTAGATTCCGGAACCGCTGTACCAGCGACTATTCGGCTGAGCAGAGTTGTCGACGCGCACCGCGAGGACGTTTGGGCCGGTGAAGTTCAGATCGGGAGTGAGGTCGAAGGTGAAGCTGGTGTATCCGTAGGGATGAGTTCCGAGCTTGTGGCCGTTGAGGTAGACGGTGGCGTCGCGGTAGACGCCGTCGAACTCAACGCTCACTTGTCTCGTGCGCCAGTCGGCAGGGGTGGTGAATGTCTTGCGGTACCAGCCGATGCCGTTGGGGAAGAATCCGCCGCCTGCGCCGGAGGGGTTGTCCTTATTTGGCGGGCTTTCGATACTCCAGTCATGCGGCAGGTCGACGGTGCGCCAGGCTGTGTCTGCGAATGATGGTGAATCTGCGCCGCTGGGATCACCCAGAGTGAACTTCCAGCCGGAGTCGGCTGGCAACACCAATCTGGGTGAGGCTGAGTCGGCTGCCTGCATTGGAAGAGAAACCAGCGAGATGGAAGTCAGTGGGAGCAGCGTAGTGCAGATTGCGAGGATGATGCGCAGATTGGATTTCACGAGGACCTCTTTCGGGTTGTGCGCTTGAGAGCTTTGAGTGGCGCAGATAGATCGGTAGGGATTGCGTGATCGGCGCGTAGGCCGAAGACGATGATGCGGATCGTTTCGCGGAAGAGCTGGTCAATCGAGTGACCGTATTCCAACTCGACCTTTTGCCCAAGCGAGGCGAGGCGACGCTGCGCCCCGATCACGGCATTGATCACTGCATGCAAGGTCAGGTTGGGATCCAGATCAGAGCGGAGGGAGCCATCTGCGATGCCCTGGCGGATCAAGATGCGGAAGGCTTTGAATCCTCGATCATGGAATTGTCCCTCCAGCGTCAGGAGGCGTTCGACGGGCCAGTCGCGCGCGTACATCGCGTCGAATTGCGCCATGAAGCGAATTCTGGCCTGATTGTTGGTTAGCTCATCGGCCATGTATTGAAACAGTGCGCTGATCTGGTCGAGGCCACTGAGCGCGCCCTCGGCACTCTTCTTGGCGCGGGCAGCGGATTCCTCCATCACTTCGCCAAGGATCGCCCAGACGATCTCGTCCTTGTTTGAGAAGTATTGATACATCGTGGACGCCCGAAGCTCGCTGGCGGAGATCAGTTCAGCCATTGTGGTGCGATCGATACCGCGCTCGTCGAAAAGCTTTTCGGCAGCGCGGAGAATGCGCTGCCGCTGTCGCTCGCGATGGGCGTGATACGCCTTTGCCGCCGGCTTTGATTTTTTTTCAGGCATTCTGAGGTTTTTTAAAAGCGTAGTACAGATACAAATTCGTATTATTAGTACGAATTCAGCGTAATGACAGGTTTGAGGATTGTCAACGGAAACGTTGGCGGCACCCGCGTGGGACAGACGGGGCTCGAGTCAGAGCAGGCTTGCGCCGCCGAACTCTAACTGGGTCTTGGGTTGAATTGGGAGCAGAGCGCGGGGAGCGATGAGTCAACCTTATTTGGGGGGATTTTTCCTGCTCTTCGCGGACTAGTCCGTCTGCGTCAAAATGTATTCCATTGGGAATGGCTCTTATTCCTCAAAGGACCAAATCTGTCTGTATGAACGGCGCATCGGATAATGGACTGAAAGATCTGAGCGAAAGACACTCAGTGGAATCTGTGAAGTTGGGAATCATATACAGAAAGCCAAAGGAGATCTTATGTCTAACTTAGCGAATAAAGTGGCGCTCGTAACTGGCGCTTCTCGGGGTATTGGAGCGGCGATCGCGAAGCGTCTGGCCGCGGATGGCGCGACCGTGGCCATTACTTATGCGAAGGACGCCAATGCGGCTTCGGCCGTGGTCAAGGCGATTGAAGAAGGCGGCGGCAAGGCGGTCGCGATTCAGGCGGACGCGGCCGATGCTGAAGCAGCCAAGGGTGCGGTCGAGAAGGCCGTCGCAGCGCTGGGCCGGTTGGATGTGCTGGTGAACAATGCGGGCACGGCGATTCCGAAGAAGTTCGAGGACACGACGCTCGAAGAACTGGATCGGGTGATTGACATTAATGTCCGCGGCGTCTTCGTCACGACACACGCGGCGCTGAAGCACATGAATGACAACGGCCGCATCATCATGATCGGCTCGTGTGTGGGCGAACGCATGATGACGCCGGGACTGGTGCCGTACTCGGCGACGAAGGGCGCGGTGAAGATGTTCACTCAGGGGTTATCCCGCGAGGTTGGGAGCCGGGGCATTACGGTGAACAACGTGGAGCCCGGGCCTATCGATACGGACTTGAACCCCGCTGCGGGCGATTGGGCAACTCCGCAGATTGCGGCGACAGCGCTGGGTCGCTACGGAACCGTGGACGAGGTCGCCGCGTTGGTCTCGTTTGTCGCCGGGCCGGAGTCGTCGTATATTACAGGCGCGAATCTCACCGTTGACGGCGGAACGAACGCTTAAGGCCAAGCGTACTTTAAATCCGCGGATTGAGAGCCGAGTTGCAAACGAAATTCGGCTCTCGCCGGGCGGCAGAGCCGCGCCTGGCTCACCCATCAATCAACCAAACAAAGGGGTAGCGGGGAGACCTTCATGTCTAGGTCTCAAAACAAGACTGCGCTTGTGACAGGCGCTACCAGATGTGCCACCAGCCTTGTGGAAAGACGTTCGCGATTCCAGCGTGGAAGATGCTGGCGGCGAGGATGATGGCGAGCAGGATGAGGAGTCCGACGACTTGGCGTTTGCGGAGCTGGTCGGATATCTGCTTCGCGGTCGCCATCGCGCTTTATTCGTCGCCGGGCTTGACGTTGTAGAGGAAGTAGAAGCGGAGTTCGAGGTAGGGGCCTTTGAACTCTTTCGGCAGCTGCGGGAAGGGCGCGGCTCCGAGGATGCCTCCCCAGGCGGCGCGGTCGAGAGAGACGTCGCCCGATGGGCCCTCCAGAATCATCTCCTTCACGCTGCCGTCCTTCATAATTTTGAAGCGGATCATGACGCGGCCCTGCTTGTTGAGCGGGGGGCGGGCGATCTCGGGGATGATTGGCCACCAGGCGCGTTCGGTGTCGTAGACGATGCGGCGCATGTAGGGGCCGAAGTCGACGCCCATGGTGTCAGAGAGAATTTCGGCGCCGCCGGCGGAGCCGGGGCCATTCTTTGAGCCTCCGCCAAGCTCGCCACCAAAGGTGGGCGGAGCCTGTGCGGCGGCGCGGGCGGCCTGGCGGATCTCGTCGCCGGGGTTGGATGGGCCGGTGTTGAAGTTTGGAACGGTCGGCGCGGGCTTGGCCTCCGGCTTGGGCGCTTCTACGATGCTCTGCTGGTTGCTCGGCAGCGGCTGGGTCGGCGGCGGGGGTTGCGGCTGCTGTTGAGCGACTTGCGGCGGTGGAGGCTGTTCCGGCTGGGGCCGCGGCGGTTCGGCCTTGCGCATGGCCTCCAGGGTCTTTTGGTCGATGGTCGGCTTGCGGGTTTCGGTCTGGTTCTTCTGGAGAGATTTCGTCTCCGGCTTCAGCTTCTTGATTGCGTCTGTGAGATCGACAGAGGTGATCTCCTTCTCGCGCTGCTTGAGGATGTCAGACGGGTTAACCACGCGCACGTGCTGGAAGTAGCGCGGGCCGTAGGCCAGGTACCAGAAAACGATCATATGCAGAATGATCGAGACGTAAATGAACTCGCGGATGCGCCCGCGCGCCTTGCTGCCCTCGAGGTCGTCGATGACGTGAAAGAGCTCTTCGGGTTCGAGTTCCTGGTAGCGGGTGCGCCGTTTGCCGAGAGGCGGCTCGGGCGGCGGGCTAGAGGAGCTGGGCGGGCTCGGCGGAATTTCAGTAATCTGCATCGGCAATGCGAATGAAGTGGTCTTTCTCTAGCGCTCAGTCCAAGGCTGGCTATTCTCGTTGCCGGAGTGTTTCTCTGGTCTCTTTATTCTCTCATTTCCTGCGATTTTCATGGCAGAACGATTCGAAAGAGGGCAACTTACAATAAGAGACGGACGAGAAGGCGATTTGACTTGCCGCATGGGTGCGTTGCGATGAAGATTGACAGTCTCGCAGGAGCCAATTGAAGCAATTAGCGGCAGTTCTGTTGAAGTTCAAGGTCTATCTTCTGGCGGTGTTGAAGCCCCTTGGCTACTGGGGGCTGGGCGCTATTGCCTTGCTTGATTCCTCATCCATTCCGGTGCCGATGGATGTGATCGTCGCCGGATATGTTTGGAGCGACCGATCACGCGTGGTGCTGTACGTGCTGGCGGCGGCTATCGGCTCGACGATTGGGGGATTGTTGCCGTTCTTCCTAGGGCGGGCGGGCGGCGAGCTCTTTCTACTGAAACGCGTCGACCGGGTGCGCTATGAGCAACTGCGCGACCGCTTCGAGCGGCAGGAGTTTCTGGCTCTGCTGATTCCTTCGATGATGCCGCCCCCGACTCCGTGGAAGCTGTTTGTGTTTGGCGCTGGGGTCTTCGAGATGAAGACGTCGGCCTTCATGTTGGCGGTCTTCGTCGGGAGGGTGATTCGGTTTGCGGTGCTGTCGTTTCTCACGATTCGCTATGGGCCGGAGATGGTGCATATGTTCTCCGACGAGGCGCGGCGGCACCTGGCTGTGTTGCTCGTGGCGCTGGGCGTCGCCATCGTGGTGCTGGTGGTGGTTGGGGCGCGGAAGCTGCGGAAGAAGCCGGTGGTTGAGGCTTAGAGTTATCGCGGTGGCTGGCGTTGGAAGGCAGAGGGCCGGGAATCTCGAAACGCCGCAAAAAGGCTGTGTTCTTCCGGCTATAATCGTGACCACCCATGGCGCTCACTCCTGGCATGAAGCTCGGGCCGTATGAACTGCAGTCGCACATCGGTTCGGGCGGCATGGGGGTGGTTTTCAAGGCGCAGGACACTCGCCTCGATCGAGTGGTGGCGCTTAAATTTCTGCCTGACGACGTGGCCAAAGACCCGCAGGCTTTAAGCCGCTTTCGGCGTGAAGCGAAGGCGGCGTCGGCGCTGAATCATCCGAATATCTGCACAATCTACGAAATCGGCGAGCAGGAAGGCCATGTCTTCATCGCCATGGAGTTCCTTGACGGGACGACGCTGCGGGCGAGGATTGCGGGAAAGGCCCTGGAGCTTGAGGCCGCGCTGTCGCTGGCGATTCAAATCGCCGACGCACTCGATGCCGCGCACAGCGCAGGCATTGTGCATCGGGACATCAAGCCGGCGAACATTTTTATTACCAGGCGTGAGCACGCCAAGATTCTGGATTTTGGGGTGGCGAAGGTCGTCTCCAAGAACGCCCGCTTCGCGGACCCCGCGGCAAGCCCGACGGTAGCGACGATCGACGAGGAAGTCTTGACGACTCCGGGTGGGGCGATTGGCACCGTTGCTTACATGTCGCCGGAGCAAGTCATGGCCAAGGAGGTGGACTCGCGCACCGACCTGTTCTCGTTTGGGATCGTTCTCTATGAAATGGTGACCGGCACGCTGCCATTTCGAGGAGATAGCACCGGGCTGATCTTCGACTCGATTCTGAACCGCGCACCAATCTCGGCGGTGCGCTTGAACCCCGACCTTCCGCCGGCTCTGGAGATGATTATCAACAAGGCTCTTGAGAAGGACGGCGAGTTGCGGTATCAGCACGCTTCGGAGATGCGGTCGGACCTCAAGCGGCTGAAGCGGGACACCGACTCCCGTTCGGGCGCAGTCGCGGCTTGGGTGAATTCGGGAGCGTCGGGTGTGCATACGACCACATCTGCGATTCCGGCGCCCGCTGTACCCGTAGCTGCGCGAGCTTCGAGGAAGCCAATAATGATTGGCTTGCTGATCGTGTTTCTGGCACTCGGTCTCGCTTATCTCTTGCGACCGACTGTTCCCCCTCCCCGGGCCACGGGAACAACGCGGCTGACGCAGGACAACCTTCCGAAGCTTTTTATGGTAGGAGAGCCCCCTCCTCCTGTTCTCTCAGACGGATCAAGGATCTACTTCTCGGAATCCACTGACAACATCAACATAAACCTGTTGCAGGTGTCGACCGAAGGTGGCGAGTCGGTCCCGGTCGCAACACCTTTCAAGATTCTCGGCACGAGCGACATTTCGCCGAACCGGCCGGACCTGCTGGTTACGGCCGCGCCGGCGTCACGGGATGGCGCGGCACTATGGGAGCTACCGGTTCCGGGCGGCCAGCCGCACCGTATCGGGGGTTTTCTTGCGCACGACGCAACGTGGTATCCGGATGGCACGAGCATTGCTTACAGCCTGGGCCCGGACGTTTTCACCGCCAAGGGCGATGGGAGCGAGTCGCGCAAGCTTTTCACCGCGAGCGGATCTCCGTTCTGGCTTCGATATTCGCCTGACGGGCGGCTTCTTCGGTTTAGCGTATTTGACGACAAGAGCCGCACGAGTTCCTTGTGGGAGGCGCGGGCGGACGGCAGCCATCTACGCGAGTTGCTGCCTGAATGGGGCAAACCGACCAACGAGTGCTGTGGTAACTGGACAGCTGACGGAAGGTACTTTGTCTTTCAGTCCACGCGCGAGGGAGTGTCGAATCTGTGGGCGATGGCCGAGGGCGGGGAGCTGTGGCGGAAGGTCAGCCCCGATCCGGTGCAGTTGACGGTGGGACAGATGAGCTCCCAGTCTCCACTTCCGAACAAGGACGGGACTAAGGTCTTCTTCGTCGGTTCGAACCGGCGCGGAGAATTAGTCCAATACGACCAGAAAACCAGACAGTTTGCTCCCTATCTTCTCGGACTGTCTGCCGAAGGTGTGGACTTTACGAGGGACGGGCAGAGGATCGCGTACGTTTCGTATCCCGAAGGTGTGTTGTGGCAAAGCAAGGCAGACGGCAGCGATCGTCATGAACTGAGCTTTCTGCCCACGGAAGTAGCTCTGCCGCGCTGGTCGCCCGATGGCAAACAGATTGCATTTGCAAGCCGTGAGCCGGGCAAGAGGTGGAAGATCTTTGTGGTGGCGGCTGAGGGGGGAAGTCCAGAGCAGCTCACCAGCGGAGATTCCGACGATATCGACCCTTCGTGGTCGCCGGATGGAAACTCGCTCGCGTTTGGAGGGTATGGGTTTCAGGCAGTCGCGTCGAAGGAAGATGCGATTCACATTCTCGACCTGAAGACCCGGAAAGTCACTGCAGTGCCCGGCTCTGTTGGCCTGTTTTCGCCCCATTGGTCGCCCGATGGACGCTATCTGCAGGCCGATGTCGGCGGTTCCGGGAGCCTGATGCTTTACGATTTTTCCCTCCAAAAATGGGAGGAACTGTTCAAGCCGGAGGCCGATTATCCTAACTGGTCTCAGGACGGGAAGTGCATCTACTTTAACCGGGCGCAGGACCCAAAGCTGCCCGTCTACCGGATGTGCCTGAACGACCGAAAGCTGGAGCATATTGTCGATCTGGCCGAGACTGGCAAGCTGGCGCTGGGACGCTTTGGCTGGTGGAGCGGTCTGGGGCCGGACGACTCGATTCTCGGGGTGCGCGACATCAGCGTG
>CAVUKL010000024.1:0-56234 GCA_963742015.1 uncultured Acidobacteriaceae bacterium
GCTATGTTCGTGGTGCACTGGCACGGCGATCTGCACGGCGGCGATGGTCTATGCCGGACGCAAAGTGATCGTCGCAGAGGCGCGGACCGCAAAATGGGCGCTGGTGAACTCGTGGCGATCGACCTGGATCGGCGTGATCGAGTCGTCGAGGCGATCGAAAGATCCAGTCTCGAGGCGCTTGCCTCTTCACTCCCACCAACGTGCTGCTGCTGACCGGCTACTGGCCGGTGATGGGTACGAGCCTCGCGGTGGCGACACGAGAGGGCCATGTCGTCTGCGTAGTTCCGGGACGAGCTGAGCTGGCCAAGGCCACCTCAAATGCCGACTTTATCTCCTATAAGCCGCACACCCTCGACTCTTTGAGTCGTGCCTCGCAGTCTCTGGAACTGCCGGTGAAAGAACTTGCCTCGCGCATGCACTTCGTGGCCGGAGAGATCGGCACAGACACGCGAATGGGGATGCAGCCTGCCTCCTATCAATCGACAAACTATTTTCGCGAGTCGATCGTGCCCCTGCTGCAGAAGGCGTTTCCCGGGGCTTCCGTGGTTCCCGCCGATTGCATTCTCAGCCAGCTGAAATCGATCAAGACTTCCATTGAACTCGACCAGCTTCGGCGCGCGTGCAGATTGGCGGCCGTCGCCTTCGGCGAAACCAGGCGGGCCATCGCGCCGGGCCGCCGCGAGGACGAGATTGCCGCAGAGATGGAGGCGGCTTTCGCAAAGGTTGCCATCGATGGCTTCGAGCGCGGACGAGGCTATTTTTCTGCATGTCCGGGGCGAACTCGACCAAGGCCTCCGGCGCTTTCGCCCGAACCCGCAGCCGCGAGTTGCAAGATGGCGATCTCGTCATGATTCATGCCAACACCACCGGTGACGGCAACTGGACAGACATAAGCCGCACCTACGTCGTCGGAAGTCCTGCCTCGAAACAGAAGCGCATGACCGACGCAATCACAGAGGCCCGCACCGCCGCGCTTAATGCAATCAGCCCTGGCGTGACCGCTAGAGAGGTCGACAAGGCGGCCCGCGAGGTGCTCAAGCGGCACGGATTCGGAGACGCGTTCAAGCATGCCACCGGCCACGGCGTCGGCTTCGCCGCCGCCGATCCCAATGCGCTGCCACGGATTCATCCGCTGTCGCCCGACATTCTCGAAGCAGGAATGACTTTCAACATCGAGCCCGCAATTTACATCGAAGGAGATGGCGGTATGCGCCATTGCGACGTCGTCGCATGCACAGACTCCGGCGCTGAAGTGCTCACCGATTTCTAGAGCGAGGGTACGGAAAGGATTTGCGATTATGAAGCCGGAGTATTCGATCACCGATGGCTCAGTCACGTTCTACACCGTGCCGACCGATGCGCCCGAGGCCGACGGCACTTTCGCGTGGAAGAGCACCTCGATGGTGCTGGTGCGACTGGAGTGCGGGAGACGCAATCTCTGGGCTACACCTACGCGGACGCGGCAACTGCGGCTGCAGCGCGCAAGCTGCTGAAAGAGGTCGTCGTCGGCTCCGATCCGCTGCGGCATGCCGAAACCTTGCAGCTGATGCTGCGGCACATTCGCAACATGGGCGAAACCGGCATCGCCATGATGGCCGTCTCGGCAATCGATAACGCGCTGTGGGACCTGCGCGCTAGGCTCGTAAATTTGCCTTTAGTTAGCTTGCTCGGGCAGGTGCGCAGCCGCGTTCCCGTCTACGGCAGCGGCGGATTCACCATTTACTCCGATAAGCAACTGTCCGAACAGCTTGGCGGCTGGGCAAGCACGGCTTCGCCAGCGTCAAGATGAAGATCGGCACCCATCCCGATCAGGATCCAGCGCGGGTCGCCACCGCGCGCAAAGCGATCGGCCATGAGTGCAGTCTCTTCGTCGACGCCAACGGCGCGTACACGGTCACGCAAGCCATAGATATCGCCCATCGCTTCGCCGAGCAGGATGTCCGCTGGTTTGAAGAGCCAGTCAGTTCTGATCATCTCGTAGGCCTGGGCCAGGTGCGGGAGCGCGCTCCATTGGGCATGGACATCGCTGCCGGCGAATATGGCTACACCGCCTGGTACTTTCGGGCCATGCTCGATGCCCAGGCGGTCACCGTCCTGCAGGCCGATTGCACGCGCTGCGGCGGCATCAGCGGATTTCTCGATGCGGCCGCGCTTTGCTGGGCGCACAATATGCCGCTCTCCTCGCATTGCGGTCCCAGCATGCATCTGCATGTCTGTTGCGCCGTTCCACGCGCCGTGCACATGGAGTTCTTTCACGACCACGCCCGCATCGAGCGCATCTTCTTCGACGGCTTTTGCGAACCCATCAACGGCTGCATGATTCCCGATCTCGCGCGGCCCGGCAATGGGCTCGAGTTGAAAGAGTCCGACGCGAACAAATTCAAAGAATGAGCGGAAACACCCGCCGAATCCGACGGCATCTAAACGAGAGAGCTGAAGCCCGCGACGATCGGTATGAGGCTTCCAACCGAGATAAGCGAGGAGCAGACCAATGGCGAAGCAGGTTTCGGATCTTATCGTGGAACGGCTGATCGAGTGGGGCGTGGACACCATCTTCGGCTATCCCGGCGACGGCGTGGACGGCTTCTTCGAGTCGCTCCGAACCCATCAGAAGGAACTCCGCTTCATCCAGGTGCGCCATGAGGAGGCCGCCGCCTTCGCCGCCTGCGGCTATGCCAAGTACACCGGCCGCCTCGGCGTCTGCTGCGCAACGTCGGGACCTGGCGGTATTCATCTTCTCAACGGTCTCTACGATGCTAAGTGCGATCTGCAGCCGGTGCTCGCGATCACCGGCCATACCTTCCACGACCTGATCGGCATGGACTATCAGCAAGATGTCGACCTCGACAAGCTGTACATGGACGTCTCGGTCTTCAACGAGCGCGTCATGGGGCCGGCCCACGCGGTCAACGTCGTCGACATGGCTGTGCGCACCGCCTACGGACGCCGCGGCGTCTCCCACATCTGCATTCCCAAAGACATACAGGAATGGCCGGTCTCGGACAAGATGCGGAGCAATGCGAACATCAAGGGCCATAGCGGCGACTGGGCGCATCCGCCCACATCGAGGCCGGCGGAAACGCTGCTGCGCAAGGCCGCCAACGTCATTAACGATGGATCGAAGGTCGCGATCATGGTTGGACGCGGCGCTCTCGCAGCACGAGAAGAGGTCTCCGAGCTTGCCGAAACCGTAGGCGGTCCGGTGGTCAAGGCGCTGCTCGGCAAGGCCGTCCTGCCCGATCGCAGCCCTTACACCACCGGCGGCCTCGGGCTGCTGGGCACCGCGCCTTCGGTCGATGCGATGGAGGAATGCGACACCCTCATCCTGATCGGCACGAGCTATCCATATATGGAGTTTCTACCCAAGCCCGGTCAGGCGAAGTGCGTCCAGATCGACATCGACCCCACGCGCATCGGGCTCCGCCACCAGGTCGACGCCGCTCTGATCGGCGATTCGAAGAGCATTCTGCAGGCGCTGCTGCCCATGCTCAAGCGTAAAAGTGACAAGTTTCTCAAGAAGGCGCAAGAGCGCATGAAGACCTGGAACGAGCTGATGGAAGAGCGCGGCACCCGCAACGACATGCCGATGAAGCCGCAGGTCGTCACCTACGCGCTCAACAAGCTGCTCAAGGACGATGCCATCGTTTCCTCCGACAGCGGCACCATCGCCACCTGGACGGCGCGCCAGGTCGAGATGCGCGGGACGATGCAGTTCTCGCTCTCCGGCTCGCTCGCGACCATGGCCAACGGCCTGCCTTACAGCATCGGCGCGGCGGTCGCCTATCCCGGTCGTCAGGTAGTCTGCGTCGTCGGCGATGGCGGGCTCACGATGCTCATGGGCGAGATCGCCACGCTGGTGAAATACAACCTCCCCGTCACGGTGATCGTGATCAAGAACAACGTGCTCGGCCAGATCAAGTGGGAGCAGATGATCCTTGAGGGCAATCCCGAGTTCGGCGTCGAGTTGCAGCCGATCGACTTCGCCATGGTCGCCGAGGCTTGCGGTGCGCGCGGCTTCACCATCGAGCGGCCCGAGGATGCCGAGCGCATCCTGCGCCAGGCGCTCAGCCACAACGGGCCAAGCGTGGTGCAGGCGGTTGTCGATCCGAACGAGCCCCCGATGCCGGGCAAGGTCACTACCGAACAGGCCTACAAGTTCGCCAAGGCGCTCCTGCGCGGACAGAAAGACGCGGCGAAGATCATCGAGACCGTCGCTGAAGACGAGCTCCGCGAAGTGATCTAACGAAACGCGCTCGATTCAGCGATCAGAATCCAACACGAAGGGGAAGGCCGCCGAATGGCAACCGAAGCGCTTGCGCTCGACACTATCCAGGACGAGTTGAAGCAGGATGCGGCGGCTATCATCCACCGCATCCGAGAAGGGCGCTTCCAACGCAGCCTGGCCCTGCTGACTGCGGCTACCAGCGTTGTCAGCGGACTCGAAGTCGCCTACGAACACTATCGCGGCAGCTACAGCCGCCGCGTCATGTACACTCCCGTGATCCTGAGCGGAGTGCTCGCGATCACAGGCATCGCGGGCTTCTTCAGCCGTCGCGCCGCTCGAACGGTTCTCCGCTTCGCTTCGCTCATCACCCTGGTCGACGCCGGCGTCGGCTTCTACTTCCACGTCCGCGGCATCGCCCGCAAACCCGGCGGCTGGCGCCTGCCGATGACCAACATGATTATGGGGCCTCCGATCTTCGCGCCGCTGCTCTTTGGCACCAGCGCCTACCTTGGGCTGATCGCTTCGTATCTGCAACGCGAAGACGCCAGAACAATCGACGGCAACGAGGATACCGACAACTGGCTCTCACGATTGCTCCCGCCCCGCGCGGGGCGCGATCTCATCTCCGCCGAGCAGGACATACGCGAAGGCAAGTTTCAGCGCCAGGTAGCAATTGTCGCCGGTGTGAGCGCGCTGCTCAGCGGCTTCGAGGCCTACTACTCGCATTACAAAAACAATTTCCGTTACAAGGCGCAGTGGAGTCCGGTCATCATCGCGCCCCTGCTCGCCGCTGTGGCGTTTGCCTCGGTGAAAGACCTCCGTCTCGTAACCACCGCGTTGCCTGCGCTCTCGGCTGTGGCCGGAGCCGACGCCGCCGTCGGTTTCTTCTACCACGCTCGCGGAGTCCTGCGCCGCCCCGGAGGCCGCAAGCACCTGCTTTACAACATCATGTACGGACCGCCGATCTTTGCGCCGTTGCTCTTCGGCGCGGCGGGAATGCTCGGCATTCTTGCAAGCCTGCTACGCAGGCGTCGGGCATAGTGCAATCACGAACCGGAGGAAGTGGAAAAAGAGAGATGATGACGAATCCCAACGAAGCTCCCGATACCTCGCTGCTGCCGCGCGATAGCACCACCGGCGAGCCGCTGCCGCCGACTCCGCAGCCAGGTTACTATCCCGGCTTCAGCACCATGTCGCAGAAGAATTTCTGGGATGAAGCGACGCGCAAGGTTGTGACCATGCGCGTCGAGCAGCCGCCGCCGATCCGATACTTCACGCCTCAGCAGGCGTCCTTTTGGCGCGCGGTTTTCGACCATCTTATTCCGCAGCACGACCGCACACCCAACCGCCGCATTCCGCTTGTAGAGCCGCTCGATGAACGCCTCTACCGGGGCCGCGGCGTGGGCTATCGCTATGAATCCATGCCACCCGACCGCGAGGCCTTCCAACTGGGAGAAGAGGCGATCAATGCCGAGGCGCGCCAGCGATATGGGGGCGACTTTGTTTACCTTCCACAACATCAGCAGGACCTTTTGCTGAAAGCGATCCATGATGGAAAACCACAAGCTGCCAAGGATATATGGAAGCGGATGTCGGTCAGGCGCTTCTGGCAAGTGCTCATGCAGGACGCGCTCGAGGCCTATTACTCGCACCCCTGGGCTTGGGACGAGATCGGCTTTGGCGGCCCCGCGTACCCTCGCGCCTACACGCGGTTAGAGCGCGGTGAGCCAGAACCCTGGGAGGTTGAGGAGCAGCGGTACGAGTGGGACGCGCCGAGATATGCGGTCTCTGACACCACTGAGACGACGCACCACCTCCATACCGAATCCAGCCAGAACAGTTAGATCCCGCAATGCGAGTTGCAAGGGAATCGTAAGACTGAGAAGACACTTTGCGGAAAATGAGCATCAAGTGAGAAATCGTCCTCCAACCTCCCCGATCCTGGGTGCTTTCGAGTCGCCGAATGGCGCGCCGCACATGCTCGGCCCGCTGCAGAAGATCCATGTTCCCATGCGCCGCTTCGCGGACAGCGACGAGGTCGATTACCTCATCGTCGGATGCGGCTCGGCCGGCGGCGTGCTGCTGCAACGGTTGGCTCGCGCCGGCTTCAACGTCGTCGCTCTGGAAGCCGGCCCCTTCTGGGACACGGAGCGCGATTGGGTGAGCGACGAGTCCGGCTCGCACGAACTCTACTGGGAAGACCCGCGCGTCACCGGCGGCAAAGATCCGCTCGCGCTCGGAGCCAACAACTGCGGCAAGGGCGTTGGCGGAGGCTCGGTCCACTGGGCGGCCTTCACGCCCCGGCTCCATCCTTCCGACTTCGAGGTCTATACCCGCGATGGCGTCGGCGCCGACTGGCCGATCGACTACGAGATCATCCGGCCCTACTACGAGCAGCTTGAACTCGAGATGCCGGTCTCCGGCCCAGCTTACTATCCGTGGGGCCATCCCCACGGCTATGCCTACGGTCCCCACCCGATGGGCGGCGTGGGCAACGCGCTCATCAAAGGCTGCACAGCACTCAATATTCCCGTATCCATCGGCGGCCCGGTCGCTATTCTCGCCGGGTCGCACGGTGATCGCCCGCACTGCATCTATCGCGGCTTCTGCATTCAAGGCTGCAAGGTCGGCGCGAAGGCGAGCACGCTCGTCACCCACGTCCCCGATGCTCTCGAAAGCGGCGCGGAGATTCGTCCGCACTCGATGGCCTCGCGCATCGAGCTCGGCAAGAACCGCCGCGTCACCGGCGTCCATTACTTCGACCGCGACGGCAATAGCCACTTCCAGCGGGCCAAGGCGGTCATCATCGCGGGCTATTCGATCGAGACCCCGCGACTGCTGCTGAACTCCGCCTGTCCCGGTTTCGAGAACGGCCTCGCCAACTCCAGCGGAACTCTCGGCCGCTATCTCATGGCCCAGGCCGGCAATGTCATTCTCGGCCGCTTTGATGAGCCGGTGCGGATGTACAAAGCGCCGCCGGCCCACGCGCTGACCGAGGAGTTCTACGAGACCGATCCGAAGAACGATTTTGCCCGCGGCTTCGCCATCCAGACCGTCGGACCGCTGCCGATCGCCTTCGGCAAACAGATGGTCGCCGCCAAGAAAGCATGGGGCTGGGGCCTGCGCCGCGAAATGATGGACTACAACCACTGGGCCAGCTTCGGTCTGCTCGGCGAAATCCTTCCCTGGGCCGACAACCGGGTCACCCTCGCTGATGAGACCGACCGCTTCGGCCTTCGCGTCGCGCACGTCACCTTCAACCTGCACGAGAACGACAAGCGGCTGATCAAGGCCGCCAAAGAAAAGACGATGGAGGTCATGCGCGCCGCCGGGGCCACCGAAGTCGTGCAGGAGGCGCGCTACGCCCACCTCGTCGGCGCGGCCCGGATGGGCGACGATCCACGAACGTCGGTGGTCGACAAGTTCGGCCGCACTCACGACATCGCGAATCTTTTCGTCTGCGATGGCAGCATCTTCCCGACGCAAGGCTCGGCCAATCCGGGCCTCACGATTCAAGCGCTCGCGGCGCGCACCGCCGACTATCTCATCTCTCAGCGCGATGCGATTTTCTTGAGCGATAAGCGCGACATGACCGAGCCGCCGCTTCGGCGCCAGCTAGCTCCTCCTGGCACTTATGGGAAGGGTGTGCCGCGGCTCCAAGGCTAGTGTCAGATTTGAAATGTACAGTACAGACCCTCCCAGTTGTCATGCCGGAGGGATTGGAACGCGGTCGACAATACTCCCGGTAGAACCCGCCCGGCGCCAACCTCTCTCCTCTTTTTCACCTCTAAAGCAATCGGGTGTACTAAGAGTGTTCGGGAGATTTAACAACCTCGCGGTCTGTTGAACACCAACCTGTCTTGCGCTCGGATTTTTCCAGCTTCGCCTTAGAGGTGGATCAATGAAAAAACGCGCTTGGAAATCCTGATGCTTTTCGCCTTAGGGGCGCGAGCTGTCTCGCGTTGCAAGCCCAGGAAGTCGTCCACGCGGTCTACGGAGTGGTGACCGAAGTCCATCCTGCGGAGAACTCAATTACCGTCAAAACCAATGACGGCTCCGCCGGCGAATTCCGGTTCCACAAGGACCTCAAAGCGGACATCGAGTTCTACAAGGAGGTTCGCAGCGGGACCACTGAACCCAATGGATTCAATAAGATCGGCGATCATCATCAAGACTGACGCGGGCAAGACCGAGTCCTTCGACATCGCTTATGACGCGAGCGCCCAAGACTTCCATCGGAGTGGTGAGCGGGCTCAAGTTTGACGCCAACGAGGGTGAGCGCTTTACGGTCAGATATCTTCAAACAAACGGATTGGACGTCGTTCAGTTCATTCGCGTCAACTGACTGCGATTGATGTGGCGTCGCCCTGCTAGTGGGCGTGATATGCGTCAAGAAGCCATCAAAACACCGCTCGCCCTCTTCCACACGCTATATTATCGGGCCCCATGGGGTTAGCAGACGACTCGGGGTTGAGACGGTAGGAAACACACGAGCACGGGAAAGAATGGCCTGACGACGCTGATGTGATCACCCGCGCGAGCAACGAACTAATCGAACGACGCCTTGAATGCCTCCGGCTCAATATGAGTTTCCTGCATACTGTTCACTCTCTCAAGAAGCGCCAACAGCATCGGACTGCCGGGTCCGGGATTTGGTCCCGCACCAAGTCGGCCAGACGAATATCTGTGCAACTAAGAGTTGCTCAACCTTCGCCGCCGCTTCGTCCTGGATCGAAGGCAATACATGCGAGTAACGTTCCAGCGTGAATGAAATGCTCGCGTGTCCCAACTGATCGGATATGACCTTCACCGATACGCCGGCGGCGATGGCTAGAGTCGCCGCCGTGTGACGCAGGTCGTAGAGACGAACCGGTCGAATTCCTGCAACCGCCAGCAGTTTCCGGAATTTCCGTTTCACGATTCGCTGCTTCAGCGGGAGTCCGATTGACGAGACAAAGATTAACTCCGAACTCAGGAAGCTGTTCCCATCCCCGTTAGACTCTCCGGCCACTTTCAGAGCCCGAAGTGCTTTCAGAACGAAGTTCTGAAGCCTTACGATCCTGCGGCTCCGTCTGCGCTTGGTATCGTCGAAAGTCCATTCAGAACCGATCACCAGAATCGTTCGGGAGATGCTCGCTGTTCCGCGCTGCCAATCGATGTCAGTCCATTTTGAGAGCCAGATACGCTTCTCAACTTGACGACATCATGCGAAGAGCTTGTGCGTTTTCACTAGTTGGCCAGAACTAGCAAGAGTCCACACGTTGCTCCGAGTTACAGGCAAACGTGTCGATTAAGAGTTGAATGCTCACATCCCTCAATCTCCCCGTAAATCCATACAATTACATGGCCTTACGACGCAACTGCCCGCACAGACGTCCGCTCGATCATGGTTCAGTAAATTCGCCTATGTCTACCCACGATGGTCAGGTTTTGGTCAGGTTTTCACCGCAAGATTTGCGATCATTGCAGGATTCGCCGAAGCCACTTGAAGTAAGAAAAAAACTTAGTCGCGGGGATCTGCAAAGCCTCGATACCGTGACTGTCCTTGGATGTTGCTTTTGTCTGATCTCTGCCGTGACAGAATGGCATCTCCAATATATTCAAGGGGATACAGAGGAATATTGAGGAACGAAAAGGCATGTTTGGAGCACATTTTGGAAACGAATGTGCCCTGAGATGTGCCCCCGTTTGCGCAGGAGGCAGCTTCTACCGATCTGCGGCAGAAGTCGTGTCCGGAACGACGGTGAAACCTTGACCAATATTTAACGGCACTCGGCGGGCTGGCACCCAAGAGCGCAAAAGGACTTTTCCCTTCATGACATCCCTTACACCCGAATTTATGATGCACGGATCACGATGTTTGATCGTAAGTGTCAGAGCAAACACCTGGTTGACAGATTGAATCTGTAGCTAGCGTTCGCTCAGGGGCGGATTACCGCCGGTTAGCCCGTCATGCATTCCGAATCTGCCTTGTGCCGAAAACCAGTGAAATACAATTTGACTTCGTGCCTCAAAGTCCGGTCACCAGGGCGCGTTTCAAACACGGTAACGACCGCGTAGAATTTGTGCCGATTCCACGGAGAGCGAAAAACAATGCGCCGGTACCATCACATCGGAATTCCCACTACTGAAGCGAAGCCTGGCGGAACCCACTTGAAACATCTGAAACCCTTTGTCGTCAGCCACGAGAAAAGCGAATTTGGCGTGGAGTGGATGCGTTTCGAAGCGGACGCGGCGGTCCCTGATCTCGTCCGGCAAGTTCCTCACGTCGCGTTTGAAGTGGCTGATCTCGCCTCCGAGCTTGCCGGCCGCGAAATCCTGATTCCTCCCAACAGCCCATCTGACGGCGTCCGCGTCGCGTTCATAGTCGAAAACGGCGCGCCCATCGAACTGCTCGAATTCACCGACCCCAACCATCCTGGCCGCCGCCAGCAGAGCAAAGATGCTGATATAAACACCCTACCTCCAAATCGCCTCTGGGCTAACGAGCTGAGTTCCATCAAGCAAGCCTTTCCCAATCCCCGCCTCCAAGCCAATCTGACTCCCCGTTTGTGGCAATTGAGAAGTAATCCAGCCGCAGGGGTTCACTTCTGGGTAAGCGCGGGAAATTCTTTGATGAAGTCCGAGTACAGCGTATCGCATTGAGTGATTTGCCGGTTCAAGAACTCGCGTCGAGCGAGGCTTCACTGAAAGTGAAATTGCTCGACACTGGAGCGATCACATCATTTCTCTCCAATCCGGGTCTATAGAATCATCGGGATTATTGCGCCCGGGAGAGACGCCAAAGATGCGCAAATTCGCCAGACGAAAGGCTGCGGCAGCCACCGTCGCGGTCTTACCAATTCTGCTCGCTGTTTCCTCGTTCGCCCAATATTCCGCCCCTCAGGAGCCGGCCCACCCGCCAGATCAAGCGCAACCGCAGGCCCAGGCCCAACCTCCAGATCAGACCCAATCTCCCGCCCAGACACAAACGCCCGACCCGCCCGCAATCGTCGCTCGCATCGGCTATGTCCAGGGAGATGTCTCCTTCATGGCCGCCGGATCCAGCGACTGGAGCGCCGGAGTCGACAACTACCCCATGATCAGCGGCGACCGGCTCTTTTGCGACAAAAACGCCCAGGCCGAGATTGGTACTGGCACGACCGATGTCCGCTTGTGGCAAAACACCGACGTCACGCTCACTAACCTCACCAACCACTTCGAACAGATTGGTCTAGCAAACGGCTCAATCCGCGTCCGCGTCTACTCCATCAACTCCAGCGCCTCCGTTGAGGTCGACACCCCCAACGGCGCTGCGGTCATCAGCCAACCCGGCGACTATCGCTTTGACGTAAGTGGCGACGCCGGCTCCGACGCCATCGTCAACGCCGGCACGGTGCAGATCACCGGCCCCAACGGCTTCAACCAGGAAGTCACCGCCGGGCAAGCGGTCCAGATGACTGGAACCAACCCAATCCAGCTCACGTCCATCAGCCTGCCCACCTTCGACGCCCTCGATCAATGGAGCATCGACCGCGACCACGATGTCCTCAATTCGCAGTCCGCGCAGTACGTGAATCCTGAAACCCCCGGCGCAGCCGACCTCGACGCTAACGGCGATTGGACGACCAGCCCCGACTACGGCCCCGTCTGGACCCCAACTACCGTAGCCGCCAACTGGACTCCCTACAGCGTCGGATACTGGGCCTATGTTTCTCCATGGGGATACACCTGGGTCGACGCAGCACCCTGGGGCTACGCGCCCTTCCATTACGGACGCTGGGTCTTCTACAACGGTCGCTGGGGATGGGTCCCCGGACCCCGCCCGATTGCGCCCGTCTACTCGCCCGCCCTCGTCGCGTGGGTCGGCGGCCCACACATCACCGTCGGTTACGGCGTTGGAGTCGCCGCATGGTTCCCGCTCGGTGTCGGCGAACCCTACGTCCCGTGGTACCACGCCAGCCCTTACTACACCCGACAGGTGAACGTCACCAACGTGAACATCACCTACATTCACAACACCACCGTCGTGAACAACTACAACAACTTCATTTCCAATACGCGCACGGTAAGCAGCGTCAACCAGATCAACACCAGCAACATTCAGTACGCGAACCGCGCCCAGGTCACCGCAATTCCCGAAACTGCAATGGCCGCCGGACGCCCCGTCGCGCAGTCGGCAGTCCGGCTCACGCCCGCCATGCGGCAACAATTGGCGACAACGCCCGTCCACTATACGCCCTCCGCGGCCGCTCCTCAGCAATCCCTCCTCGCTACGAGAACAAACGTGAATGCCCCCGTCGCCCGCCCAACGCTGGTCACATCCCACGGCCTGGCGCGCGCGACCCCAGCCGCGAATCCAGTATCCGCGCAACCAGCCGAAGCCAGGATGGCGACCAATCCCACCCGAGCCGAATACCAGCCCCAGCCATACAACTCCACAACCTACGGCCACAGCCAACAATCGGCACCTAAGCCAAAAGCGCCGCCGAAACCAAAGCCGCAAAAGGCGCCAAAACCACCCAAAGAAGAGAAGCAAAAGCGATAGCTGTCAGCTCTCAGCAAAAAGGCCTCGCCGAAAAAGCGAGGCCTTTCTCACTCCACAAATAATGACGACTACTTGATCCGAACATCCCCCGAGCCAGTCGAAACCCGCACCATCGGTCCACCGCCATTAATTTCACCCATGATGTGGTGCTTCTCCAGGCTGCCATGAGTCGAGATCGGCGGATCGCTATGCACCGTCCCCGAACCCGTCGACGCATCCAGGCTGAAATGCGCATTGCCAACCGCCAGCGTCACGCTGCCAGAGCCGGTCTCGAGTTTCCAGTCCGATGTCGGCTGACCCTGAATCTCGATGTCTCCCGACCCCGTGCCTGCCTTCAACCCACCCACGACGCCGTTAACACGAATGCTCCCGCTTCCGGTCTGCACCTTGGTCGAGCTCGGACTGTTCAAATCCGCCTTGATGTCGCCCGAACCGGTATCCAAAGCCACCGCGCCCCCGATACCATTCGCATCGATACTTCCGGAACCAGTGCTCGCCTTCAAGCCTCCGGAAACGCCGCTGATCTGCAAATCTCCCGAGCCGGAACCGGCATTTACATTCGAGCCGCGCGGCGTCGTAATCTCATAATCGATAGAGATATTGCGGAACCAGTCGTTGTTATCCGTCTTGCCGATGTGCACTTCGTTCCCGCTCTGCTGGATCGGAGGATTGTCGGCAATCTGCTTCACCCGATCGTCAGACGAGCCACCGAACCAGCCGTTGCTCGACTTCACATGCCCGACAATGTGGATCTGGTTGTCGGATCCTGGCGAAATATGCACATACCCAGACCCAGTCGAAACATAAAGATTGACATTGCCGGAGACGGTCAACGTGCGATTGAAAGTCGCCTCCGATGCTGAAGCGATGGCCGGAGCCACCAGAAGACCGCTCAGCAGAAGAGCGGCACACGCGAACTTAGGTTTGTACATAACGGCGCTCCCTGGGGACTTCCCCACGCACAGAATGATAGATGCTGCAGGCAGATTGCGGCTAGATCAGGCTCACCGCTATGGATGAGACCAGCTTACTGCGCCGCCAAAACAACCGTATCGCCCTCTTTCAGGCCTGAAAGTATCTCGGTATTACTGCCATTGGCAATGCCCACCTTGACCGGAACGCTCCGCACTCCATCCTTGGCCTTGGGATCGGGCACATTCACCGACGCATTCTTCTTGTTGTCATAGGTCAACGCCTGCTCGGGAACAAACAGCACGTTTTTATGCTCGTCAACCAGAATCTCCGCATTTGCGGTCATATTCGCCTTAAGCTCCCCGCCCGAATTATCGATCGAAACCCTCACCTCAAATGTGGTGACGTTGTCTTTTTCCACGCCTAGCGGAGCGATCTTCGTCACCTTGCCGTTAAAGACCCGATCGCGAAACGACTCAACCTTAATCCGCGCCGGCTGTCCAAGATAGACATTGGCAATGTCGGCCTCATCCACTTTCCCCTGGACATAAACCTGCCGCGTATCGCCAATCGTCATTACCAGCGTCGCCGTCGAGCCCAGCACCAGAATCGAACTTACCGCGTCGCCCAGCTCCACATCGCGTGAAAGAATCTCGCCATCCATCGGCGATACGAGCGTCGTATAACTAAGCTGTTCGTCCAGCTGGTTCAGCGTCGCCTTGCTTTGCGCGACCTGCGCCTCGGCCTGCTTGAGCTTTGCCTGATCGACCGAGATCGCGGCCCGCGCCGTGTCCCGCTTGTTCAACGCGGCAAGGTAATTCCGGTTCGCGTCATCTAGTGCCTGCTGCGAAACCACGCCCTCTTTCTCCATCTGAAGATTGCGGTCGAGCGTGTTCTTATACATCGGAAGGTCCGGCGCCTCGGCATTCACCTTGTCCTGCGCTATATTCGCCTGAAAGGTGCCCACGTTCGCCGTAGCCGCTTCAAGCTGCGCCTTTTGCGCCGCCACCTGCGCCAGAATCTCCTGCTGGTCCAGCTGCGCCAGCACCTGGCCCTTGGTCACATGCTGATTAATGTCGACGTACAGCTTCTCGACGATGCCGCTCGCCTTCGACTTCAACTCAACCTTGGTGATCGGCTGGATCTTCCCCGTAGCCACAACACTCTTGGCGATGTCGCCCCGCGTCACCTTCGCCAGCCGGCTGGGATCGATCTTCGTCCCGCTCCCATGGGCCACAACCCCCACCGCCGACACGATAACCACCAGCAGCGCAATCAGGCCGCCCCACAACCACCAATTCGTCTTCTTCTTGCGCAGCGCCACTGAACTCTCCGGGCTCTTCAATTCGGGTGAGGCTCACACCACTGCACCCTCTAGGTCTTAGGATACGCACACCCCGCCGCCGGAGTTCCCTCGCCCACTACGCGACTTCGTGAATTCTCAATCCGCACGCTCGCCATCAATCCCAGCCGCCCATCAATTATCATTGTCATATGGCGAAAACCCGGCTTTTCGCGCTCTTCCCCACATCTCTCGCTCTCCACCTTCCAGGACGCGCCTAACCAATGACCGGCCTGCTCCTCTTTCGCGCCGTCTCGGTGGCCTTGCTCATCCTCGCCAACGGCTTCTTCGTCGCTGCCGAGTTCGCCCTCGTCAGCGTCCGCGAAACCCGCATCGAGCAGCTCATCGCCCAAAATGTCCTCGGAGCACGCGCCGTCCGCCGCCTCCAGGAGCACCTCGACGACTTCCTCCCCACCGTCCAGTTCGGCGTCACCCTCTGCAGCCTCGCCCTCGGCTGGATCGGCGAACCCGTCGTCGCCGGCCTCTTTAAAGGCTGGCTCCAGGCCATCCCCCACGCCGTCGTCTACTCCCACCTGATCGCCATAGCCTCCGTCGTGCTGGGCTTCGCCCTGATTACCTATCTCCACGTCCTGCTCGGCGAACTCGTCCCTAAGTCCCTCGCCCTCCGCAAAGCCGAACAAATCGCCATCGCCGTCTCTGGACCGATGGAGGTCTTCATCTCCATCACCCGCCCCGCCGTCCGCTTCATGAACGGTCGGCAAAGCTCGTGCTGCAACTCTTCCGCGCGCCAATGGCCCAGGAAGGCGGAGTCCACTCCCCCGAAGAACTCAAGCTCATCGCCACCGCCGCCCGCCGCATGGGCATGCTCCCCGAATACCAGGAAGCCGTCATCCACCGCGCCGTCGAGCTCAACCAGATCCCCACCCGCGAGATCATGATCCCGCGCCAGCGCATCTTCTCGCTCCCCGCCGACATGCTCATCGAGGAAGCCAGCGCCCGCATCGTCGACGAGCAGCACTCCCGCGTCCCCGTCTACGACCCCACCCGCGGCCCCGAATACATCATCGGCCTCGTCTACTCCAAAGACATCTCCCGCCTCATGCACTTCCGCCTCACCGCGCAGACCCGCTTCGCCGGCTCGCCCTTCACCGAACTCCGCCTGCAACAGGTCATGCGCGAAGTCCTCGTCGTTCCCGAAACCAAGCCCGTCCTCGATCTCCTCCAGGAGTTCCAGCAGCGCCGCCGCCACCTCGCCATCGTCGTCGACGAATTCGGCACCACCGTCGGCCTCGTCACCGTCGAAGACGCCATCGAGCAGATCATCGGCGAAGTCGAAGACGAATTCGACGTAGCCGAAAAAGCCATCCTCCGCTCCGCCTCAGGCGGATTGATCCTCGACGGCAGCGTCAAGCTCCGCGACTTAGAAACCCAAATGCACTGGAAGCTCCCCAAAGAAGGCGGCATCGAAACCCTCGCCGGCTTCCTCCTAACCCGCTTCGGCCGCATCCCCCGCGAAGGCGACACCACCGAATTCGAAAACCGCAGACTCACGGTGCTGGAAATGGCCGGCCGCCGCATCAGCAAAGTAATGATCGAGAAAATCGAGAAGATCGATCCCAACGACCTATCGCAAGAAGGCGACTCCTCAGAGAGCGAACCCACAACTCGCCCCAAACTCCTCCAAGAAAAGAAAGAACTCGAGACCACAGTCGAATAAAGAAAGCGCCGTGCTCAGCGATGCCGGGGTGCCCCATTCAAGCCATTCGTTGGCTTGAGTGGGATAACAAGTCCCCATCTCAAGGTTGTCATCCCGACCGAAGCGCAGCGTAGTGGAGGAACCTGCAGTGCCAGCGCGATTCATGGCTCAAGGTGAATGTCAGTGATGAGCGAAATCCATCCCTATCGCACAGCCAGACCGCCGGAGACCCGGCCACAAACGCTCGGCGAAAGGGCGCGAAAGATCCTGACTACCGTCGCGCCCGACTCTACTGCCGCGCGGAATTCTAACCGCGAATCCCGAGACTCCTTCGGACCAACCCCATCCCAAGCGAACCCACAATTAAGAAGAGCCCGAGGATTCCCACGAGAGGCAACCGTGTCGCCGTCTTCGGAAGCTCTGCCGAAGCCGTAGTGGTTGTTCCTGCTTCAGCTGAAGCCCCAGCCGGCGCAGCAGTCGGAGCTCCCTTGGCGATCAGCACCGGCGAGCCAGCCTGCAGGGTTCCGCTCACCTGCTGATGCTGCGACACGGAAGTGACCGGTGTCTCCGTGATCCTCGTCGCGGTCACTGTCATGCCCTTCTTCAGGCCCCAGGCATCCGTTTCTTTGCCGCCTACCGTGAACTTCTGTCCATTGGGAATCTTGAATTGTTGATTCTCGTTATTCTCCAATGTGAGGATGACAGAGGCCGGTGGATTCACGTGCCAGACTTTGCCGGTAACCGTCTCCACAGTTGTGACTACCTGGGGCGTTGTTGTTCTTACCGTCGCGCGTTGCAGTTTCATTCCGGGCTGGAGATCGCTGAGGCCCAGTTGCTTACCGTCCACGTTGACGCTGGCGCTCGCGGGGATGTTGGGAAAATCACGAAGGGTGCCGTCGTCCATCTTGACGAAAAGATCGTTCCCTTCGACAGCTACAACCTCTCCACTCTCGATCGTTACCTGTTTTGTCGCAGGGCCCGATGTTGTGGTTGTTTGGGTTTGCACTTGTGCAAACGTCAGGGCCGCGAAATCGAGACATAATGTCGCGGTCACGAATATCAGACTTTTCCTTACCACGCTGCTTGAATTCATTGTTATTCTCCGGTTTTGAAATAGGTGAATTAGTTTGGTTCAACAACTCTCACATCGAGACTGAAGCTAGTAAGCTCCTTCACTTTCCCGGGTCTTTGCCTCGATACCCGGCTGCTCATTGCTTCTCAGCCCGGTTCATATCAGAAGCTGTCGCATGCACTATGTATCGCAAGGGGGCGCTGCCTACGAAGTAAAACGGATAACAAGTCACCAAGGTGAGAGAAGGCTTATCCCCCGCATCAAGAACGGAGACGTCAGTGGGTGGAACTATCTGTATTCCATCGACCAGATAGTGTGAGGTGCCGCCTCGCGAATGCAGCTCAATTTCATCCCCGACGTGAATGTCCTTGAGGCCGCGGAAGAATCCGTCTCGATGTCCGGCGAGGCCTATGTTTCCTGATCCGCCAGGGGGAGCAGTGCCGCGAATGTGCCCAACCGCCCGGTCCAGCGATGAGATCGTCCGTACCCTCCAAAACCGGCACCGACAATCGAAGCGTGGGAATCTCGAGAACTCCCAATGGCGGCGGGACGTTGACAAGCAGGCTGGCCTGATACCCCTTGATGCGCTGTTCTGACCAGAGCCGAAAGTCTGGCAGGCCGCCGCTCTGCGACTCAGGCCGTCCTGACGACCAGGTTTTTGGCAGACGCCTGCGAAGCCCAGAACCTTTGCGCAATCGCACGGGAGTACATTGCGCTGTAGGCCCGATTACCTACGTATATGAGAACCAGGAACAGGCCACACCCCATCAGCAGGCGTTCAAGCCTGCCGAACCATCGCAGTCCGTTCCTCCCTAGCGGCCGACTTACCCCATTTGGACACGCTCGCTTGCTATTCTCTGTTCGATTGTGCGCATCCGTTCTAATGGCGGCAACTGGTAAAAACCCTAGTTTTTGAATAACCAGGCGGTGCCCAAACTGGGTAATAGGGGTTGCCCATCCTACGCAGCTTCATCGCGTAGGGTTGAGAGGATCAATTTTCCCCTGGAAGGTTCTCATCCTGAACGGAGCGCAGCGGAGTGAAGGACCTGCGGTGTCAGCGATGATTCATTGAGAACCACAGTATCCTTACCTAAATGCAGTCCCTAAAACCCCTCCTAACCCGCCTCGCCTACACCATCCCAGTCATCTGGCTCGTCGTCTCCCTCGTCTTCCTCCTCATCCACCTCGTCCCCGGAGACCCCGTCCAGCAAATGCTCGGCGAAGGAGCAGCCCCCGGAGACATCGCCGCCCTCCGCCACGCCTACGGCCTCGACGTCCCCCTCGGCCAGCAATACCTCCACTACTGGCGCGGAGTCCTCCGCCTCGACTTCGGCCACTCCATCCGCCTCAACGACACCGTCGCCCACCTCGTCACCACCCGCTACCCCTACACCCTCGAGCTCACCATCGCCGCGCTCATCGTCGCCCTGCTCGCCGCCGTCCCCGCCGGAGTCACCGCCGCCCTCCATCGCGGCCAGTGGCAAGACAAAGTCCTCGGCTTCGTCAGCCTGCTCGGACTCTCCTTCCCCGCCCTCGCCCTCGGCCCCATCATGCAGCTGCTCGTCTCGATCAAGTTAGGATGGCTCCCCGTCTCCGGCGCCGACGGCTCCGGCTACTCAGCCCCGGCCCACCTCGTCCTCCCCGCCATCACCCTCGGCGGAGCACTCGCCGCCATCCTCACCCGCATGGTCCGCACCGCCATGCTCGAAGAGCTCGGCCAGGACTACATCCGCACCGCCCGCGCCAAAGGCCTGCCCGAACGCACCGTCGTCTACAAACACGCCCTCCGCAACGCCATCATCCCCGTCCTCACCCTCGTCGGCCTCCAGTTCGGAGCACTCCTCGCCGGAGCCATCGTCACCGAAACCATCTTCAGCTGGCCCGGAATCGGCCGCCTCACCGTCTCCGCCATCTCCAACCGCGACTACGCGCTAGTCCAAGGATGCATCCTCGCCGTCGGCCTAACCTACGTATTGGTCAACCTATTAACCGACATCCTCTACACCGTCGCGAATCCGAGAATTCGTGCATGAGAAAAGATCCTGTCGTCCCGAGGCAAGCCGCCCAGTAGCGGAATCGAATAGCTCAACGAACATTTTTGGGCAGCGACCTAAATTCCTTTTAGAGTCGAGAGAAATTCGATCGCACGGCTCAATAGTTCTTGGAACACCGCACGGAAATCTTTTTCATGCAGCCCGAACTTCTCGGCCGTCTTTTCATAGTTCGACCCCTTGCGATGCGCGGCGCCTGTTGACCGTAGAGCCTGCAAATTTCGCAAAAACTCAATGCTTTTTGGATATTCGGGAGTCCCCTTTACCCTTAGGTACTCTTCTAGCTTGCCAATCCCTTTTTGATCAGAAGCAGTCGTAATCTCCTTCGCAATCTCGGCCTCATTGAGCGAGTCCACGATCAGCTTTGTCAAATACATCACCTGCGTATCAAACTCATTTTGCTCCTCGGTCGCAGGAATTCTCAAAGACGCCAGACAGTGTTGATCTGCTTCTCCTGACGGTTTGAAGAAGTCCCATCCATGTCTCTGACGCCACTCCTCGCCGAATAGCGAAAGTTGCTGTTTGAAAAGAAGGTCCTTTCGCTGGGGATCCGCGAATTCAGCCAAGAAACTGCGGCGAAAGGCGGTTTCACAAATCGGCCCGGCTGGCGGAATATTGAAGCTTTGCCGGTAGCCGTGTTCACTTTCCGGAATATCGCGCCCGATATCACCTAAGAAAACGCACACGTAATTTGGGTTATCGTTATCGATTTGGACGCCCCATAAAGCGGCGCAGCGCAGATATCCATCCTTAACGGAGTATTTGGCGGGATTGTTGTAATACTTGCTCAGGACCTCCGATCGAAAATAGACGGGAGTTAAATACTCCTCTCCGTAAGGACTGCAGGGAAGAGCGACCTCGCGCCCTTTCTTATCGAGACGACATATGAATTCCATATAGACTTGCGCATCGTCTTCTGCTTCGCTGTAGGGCCAGAAATCACTGTCTTGTTTGGAGTACCCCTCTACTACGGACTTCCCTAAGACACGGACAAAGGATCCTTTGCTTCTGATCATGGCGTCGCCCATTGAGTAGAGATAGATAAAGTTCGGGCCTTTTCTATTTCCGGTCGTTTTCGCCAGATCGTACTCGGACACATTGAGTGGGAACCTGCGACGAAGGTCAAAAAGGAGTGCCAGATGCATCTCCTTTACTGCTAGGAATTGCTTCAGCTCAACGGCGCGAATGGAGATTTGGCGCTCCGTCTGTCTGATGACCTCGACTTCAGCACCATCGTCCCGCACCTTGAAGTACTTCTCATTTTTCTTATCGAAAAACAAATTGTGGAAAAGTTTAAACTCTTCGGAGATGTCGAGATACGACGGCTTAACGTCGTAAAAATGACGATAAATGACAATCGGTTCGTATCCTTCATCGTTTCCAAAACGATGGTATTGGATTGAGTCATCCCCATAGCGTACACACCCGGGATGGAGAGTATTAGGGGATATGTGTCCCCAGCTCTCGGTTGCGAGCACGCTGCCCACCTTGTCGTTAGGCACAAGGATCGCGTGCATAGCAAGGTGGTCATTGTCATTCACGAAGTCGCTGTAGACGTCGATCCAATCTCCATCTCGAGGATCGGTAATAAACTTGTGCATCTCAGCCACAAAATTCATTGGCACAGTGGTCTGCCCCTAGCAACACGGCGAGAAGAAGCTATTTCGGCTCGCCTCCGAGTACTAGTATCCTCTACTCTTCGACGGCGGGTGGCCCACATCCGTTTCGACTCGTTCCAAGTGCCGCGAAAAGGGGTGCCTGTGATGTTTCAAGAGGTTGTCCATTCGATCTGAACCGGAGAAGCTGGTTGTGACGAGCAACTAGAACCTTCGGAGGGATCGAATGGACAATCACAAGAATGCCCGACTAGCTTTGCAGTCGAGAGCGTTGGCCCGATTTGTGATTGAGCGGGGCTACGCGGAAGGCGGCTGCAGCCGCCTTCCGCGTGAGTGCCAAGACGGCAGCCAAATGGATGGGCCGTTATCGGCAGTTCGGCGCAGTGCCGGCCTTGCCGACCGCAGTTCGCGTCCGCACCACAGCCCGCGGCAGACAAGTTCCTTCTTTAGTGGAAAAGGTTGTTGTGCTTCGCCGCAGCCACATGCCTGGCTACGAGATCGCGCGGCGCACCGGGCTGAGCCCGGCTTCGGTCAGCCGCATTCTGCGCCGCGCCCGGCTGAGCCGATGGCGCGATCTGAATCCGCCGCCGCCCGTGCAGCGCTACGAGCATCCCGCCCCCGGCGACCTGCTGCATCTGGATATCAAGGGCATGACCCGCTTCTCCGAGGTCAGCCTGCGCGGCGATGGCCGGCTGCGCGGCAAGAGCAAGCATCCCGGCTTCCTCGCCCTGCATGTGGCCGTCGACGACCACTCGCGCATGGCCTTTACCCAGATGCTGCCCGATCAGAAGGCCGAAACCACCATCGGCTTCCTGCACTCGGCCGTGGAGTTCTTCGCCCGCCACGGCATCGGCGTGCGCGCCCTGCTCACCGACAACGGCTCCAGCTACCGCTCCAGCCAGTTCCGCAGCGCCTGCCAGCAGATGCAGCATCAAACATCGCCGCACCAGACCCTATACCCCCAGAACCAACGGCAAGGCGGAGCGATTCATCCAGACCGCCCTGCGCGAATGGGCCTACGCAAAACACTGGACCGACTCGGAGCAAAGAGACCTACACCTGCAGCCATGGACCGACTACTACAACCACGAAAGACCCCATGGTAGCCTCAACTACAAGCCGCCCATCAGCCGCTCCGAAATCGGAACAACCTCTTGATCATCTACAGGTGCCCCACATCTGAGCGCGCGCTTTGCGCCAGATGTGGGAGGATCAAATCCTTCGTCCTCAACTTTCCAAAATCGCCAAAGGCGATCCGGTGGAAGCGGCAGCCATAGCAGGTCTGGTACGCTAGGATCGCGTCGCAAGCGAACTTTGGATCGAGGGTGAACAATGCGTATTCGTGCTCTGGCTCTTGCAGGTGCTCTTTTGGTGAGTGGTGGTGTGCAGATGCGGGCGCAGATGAGTGGCCCCCCGCCGTCGCCGCCGATTGGTACAAAGGAAGACCCCGCAAATGCGGTGGACGGATTGCTCTCTCTGATGGAGATGCAGGTAGTGGGCGCGGCGAAGGCCATGCCGGCCGACAAGTACAGCTTCGCGCCGGCGCAAGCCATCTTTGCTCCGAGCCAGAAGACGGAATTCGATACCGTGCGCACCTTCGTCGGACAGGTGACGCACCTGGCTCAGGCGAACTATTTCTTTTTCGGCTGGAGCGGCATCAAGCCCGACCGCGACGTCAAGGCAATCGGCTCCATTACGACGAAGGACGAAGCGGTGGCCGCACTCCAGGCATCGTTCGTCTACGCGCACAAGGCCATCGCGACAATCACAACCGAAAATGCGTTTGTCGCCATAAAGCCGATCGACGGATACAGCACGCGGGTGACGATTGCCGCTTTCGCAGCGGCCCATGGGAACGATCACTACGGCCAAATGGTGGAATACCTGCGGATGAACGGTATTGTGCCGCCAGCGAGCGCCAAGTAGTAGCGCGGCTTCGTCTGCCTTCAGGCCGCCGATACAATACCCATCAAAAGAGGGCCTTAGCCCTGGGCTCTCCAATGAGAATGCTCCGGTCTCCATTCAAGAGTGCGAGAGGTGATACCCAATAAAGATGTCGTTGCCAGGAGGCTGCTTGCCGAGCTGGCGCAACATGCCCATGACCTGGCCGCGATGGAGCGTGGCGTGATTGACGACATGGAGCAGGAGCTTCCAGCGCGGGATCGCCCAGTCGATCGCGCGGAGTTCCAACGCAAATTCAGCCTCCGGGAGGGTTTCGACATAGTCGTGCAGGCCTTCCCAAACCTCGGGCCAGCGTTGCTGCAGATTGTGCAGGTTCGGCTCAGGCGGCGTGGCAGGAAAGCGTCTTGGGTTGGTGAATTCGGTGAGCGGGACCAGCTCACCCTTGCGAAATTGGCTGAGCCAGAAGCGCTCCGAATCGTAGATATGGCGCAGCGTCCCCGAGATGCCAATGTGGGATGATCCCAGGTCACGACCTTGCTCCTCAGGCGTGAGCACAGCGCAGGCAGAGAGCAACTGTTGGTCTGCCCAGACGGAGTAGTCGACCAGATAGAGAAGTGCTTGCCCGGAGATCGGCATGACCGAATTATATTCAGGTCAACCGCTCTCTCTTTCCCAAGGGGCGCCACGGCTGGAATCAGAACCCAAAGATGATCTTCTACACCGTCACCAATCCCAGAACTCCCAGCTGAACGTTCTACACTGGAGAAGTTATCGGCCATCACCATCGACAGGGGTAAGTGAGACTCAGGGTACCAAAGAGTTGAGATTTTGTTACCTTGCCGAATTGGAAGACGAAGCATAATAGTGCTGTCATCGCACCGGAACTTTTTCACCTCAGTCGAGGTGCGTAGATGAAGTTCCTGTAAAGCTCGGAAAATAATTGGAGACTTACTCGAGAGGACAAAATCATGAAAGCTATTCTAAAGTATTCGTTCCTGGCCTTGGCTCTATTTCTCTCAATTGCTCCCCGCGCGCATGCGGCTCCAGGACCGACGGCGCCGAAGCCAACGCCGGTGCCAGCGCCGAAAGCCGCTCCGGAGATCGACCCCGGTATGGCTTTGACCGGACTCGCTCTTCTCGCAGGCTCTCTATCGATCGTCCGCGCACGTCGCTCGAAGGGGTAATCGATAATTGAGCTAGAATCGCCGGAAGTCTGGCAGGGACATCGAACCGATCCATCCGGCCTTCGTCTAGGTCTTGTAGCTTGTCTAACTCCGAGGCCAACCGCTAGCTCTCTTTACAGAGTGCAAGTGCTTTGGCTCGTACTGCTATTTCCTGCCTGAATTCCTTTTCGACTCCCAGAAGCGCTGAGTATCCAGTTCAACGGTTGATCGGCCGCGAAGAAACGCTCCCAGCAGAAAGCAATGTCCATATTTCCCCGCCACCTTCTCGGACGATTGTTTCTCTTGGCCGGCATTCTCGGGGTAGATTGCTTCCTGCTCGCCGCCACCCCCCACGCCTTTGCCCTTCTTGGTCCGTTCGCTCGCTTCGGCATCGCTTGGTATGCCGTCTTTCTGGGCCTCGGCTACTCCGAGTTTATGGAACAAAGGCAAGAGCTGCCTTTCGGCTTCGGATTCTTCGTCCTTCACCTGCTCTGCGTAGTTACGATTTCGCTCATAGATATTGCCACGTTTCATGGATTCGGCTTTCCGCCCGAATCCATAACTGCTCATCTCATTCTTCGCGCCCTTCTTCTTGTTGGAATCGCTCTGCTCGCTCTCGCCTGCGTTCCGCTCCACGCCTGGGTTGATGCCCTTCGCAAAACCAAATTGCTCTGGTTTTATGCCACGCTCGCTGGCGTTCTCGCCTGCGGCCTGCGCTTCCCGATGCAATCCATCTGGGATACATCCCGCTCTGCGCCGGGCCGCCTTCTTCAGATCCTCACCTTTCATTCCGTAAAGGCCATACTGGCCCCCATCCTGCCTACCATTTATGTCGATCCAGGCACTTTTGTCATCGGCACTCAACAATTCAGCGTCCTCATCGCGGAGTGGTGCTCGGGCTTGGAAGGGCTCGGCCTCGTCCTTGCTTTCACCACAACCTGGCTCTGGTACTTTCGCAAAGAGAGCCGCTTTCCCCAAGCGCTTTTACTGATTCCCTGTGCCCTGATCTGTGTCTGGGTGTTGAACGTCCTCCGCATCTCCGCCCTGGTGTTGATAGGCGACGCCGGACACGCCGAAATCGCCATGGTAGGTTTCCACTCTCAGGCCGGATGGATCGCATTTACCGCAGTTGCGTTCACCTTTTCTATGGCTACCCGCAAACTTGCGTGGGTAAGAAAAATCCCAAGCTACACCGCGGTGCCCGGAGCCGTTTCAGGCATCGTTCCCGCAACCACGGGCTCCCTCCCAGCCAATCCCGCTTTGGTGGAACCGGAAATTGACGAGACCGGCGAATCGCCTGCTATCGGCGCATACCTGGTTCCCTTTCTCGCCATTCTCGCCGCATCCTTCCTGTCCAAAGCCGCGTCAGGACATTTCGAATGGCTCTACCCCCTGCGCTTCCTCGCTGCGGCGGTCGCAATTTGGCATTATTGGCCTCAGTTGAAGCAAATCGACTGGAGCTTCGGCTGGCTGGCTCCCGTCACTGGAACGGTGGTCTTCGTTGTCTGGCTAATACCCTCGTTCTCGGCGCGCAGCGCGGAAGCGAGTCAGCTCGGCCAGGCGCTGGCCGGGCTTTCCCCCATCGCTCGCTGGTCCTGGATCGCCTTCCGAGTCGCTGCTGCAGTCGTCACAGTTCCTATCGCCGAAGAGCTCGCTTTCCGCGGCTACCTGGCGCGTCGCCTGGTCAACCGGGAATTCGACTCAGTTCCATTCTCCGCAGTCACTCTTCTCTCGATCGGCGTCTCGTCCGCGGCCTTCGGCCTCATGCATGGCCGGCAATGGATCGTAGGCATCCTCGCCGGCCTGGCCTACGCAGGCGTCATGAAATGGAAGGGCCGCCTCGGCGACGCCATCGTCGCCCACGCTACCAGCAATCTTTTTCTAGCAGTATGGGTTCTCTCCCGCGGAGATTGGTCCCAGTGGTGACCCTGACCCGCCGAACCAGATCCTGGCACCCCATGTAAGGCCGAACAGGCCCCCACTCTCAACCCGCGAGAATCGAGTCTCACCACCTAGCTAGACGCTGTCAAATAGCGAGCCGGCGTAGTCCCAAGTTGTTTCCGGAACATCGAGATAAACGCGCTCGTAGTGCTATAGCCGGCATCGAGCGCAGCATCGGTGACTGACTGCCCTGCGGCCAGGCTCTGCATTGCATGAATCAACCTGGCCCGCTGCCGCCATCGACTGAAGGACATACCACTCTCCTCCACGAAGAGCCGCTGCATCGTCCGCTTGCTGGCGCCGCATTTCATCGATAACTCGTCGAGCTGCCGCTGCTCGCGCGGATTTGCGCGCAACAGGTCGGCAAGCTTCCTCGCACGAGCATCATGTGGATGCGGCAACTGGACGGGCACTGACTCGACCAGCTTCAATTGGTCAAGAAGCAGTTCAATTACATGTCGCTCTGCAACCACCCGTCTACGCAGTTTCGAGAACTCGCACGCGTAAAGAATGAGTTCTCTCAAGAGCGACGAGATATTGATCACCAGACATCGCCGCGGAAGTGTCCGGCACAGTCGTGGCGAGAGATAAAGCGTTCTCATAGAGACGCGGCCCGACATGCAGACTCCGTGTTCCGTCTGCGCTGGTATCCACACCGCACGCAGTGGCGGCACGACCCAAATCCCCTCACGCGTCTCCACCGTCATCACCCCTTCCGACGCAAAGAGCAATTGGTCTTCGACATGAGAATGCCGCCTGATCGAATACCCATGGGCAAACTCCCACGACCCGCCGGCCATCTCCGCAATGCGGCGGCCATCTTCACCGAAGAGAAACGAGTGGCGTGTCTGCGACATTTATTGTCACGATAGCGGAAGTCAACCACTCTGAACAACTGCTATCAATAAATGAGCGATTCTGGAGGGCAGCATGTTGACTGCTAGCAAACTCGTTGGATTCCTCACGACAACCGACTATGAGAAGGCGCGCGCCTTCTACGAAGGCAAGCTCGGCTTCGAGTTTGTCAGCCTCGATCAGTTCGCGCTGGCCATGCGGTCCGGCGATAACATGATTCGCATCTCCAAGGCAGAGACCTTCACGCCGGCCCAAGGCACTGTTCTGGGCTGGGAGGTGGACGACGTCCGCGCCGCGGTCAAGTGGCTAAGCAGTCGCGGCGTGGTGACCGAAAAATACGCCTTCGTCCCCGACAAGGAGCTGGGCATCTGGACCGCGCCCGACGGAGATCAAGTGGCATGGTTCAAAGACCCAGACGGCAACGTTCTTTCCCTCAGCCATCACGTCTCGAAGTCTGCCCGATAGCTCAATAACGAGCCTTAGGCCGGATCAAGCTTCACATGCTTGAAAGGTCGGGCGCCTTTACCGGCATAATCTTTCACAACCTGACCATTCCCGGTCAGCTGGTATTTATAAGTCACTAGCCCCTCAAGCCCCACCGGACCACGTGCATGAAGCTTGCTCGTACTGATCCCGACCTCGGACCCGAAACCATAACGAAACCCATCCGAAAAACGCGTCGAGCAATTATGCAGCACGTTGGCTGAATCCACCACACCCAAAAACCGCTTCGCGGCCCCAGCATCCTCAGTCACAATTGCGTCGGTATGATGCGAACCGAAGCGCTCGATGTGCTCCAGCGCTGCCTCAAGATCATCGACCACCCGAATGGCAACGATCAGATCGGAATACTCGGTATGCCACTCATCATCGCCTACTAAATCTACCGAGCGCCCCGGAAGCAACTGCAGCGTCCGCTCATCTCCACGCACCTTCACCAGTTCGGCATCCAAAGCATCGAACAGTACAGGTAACACGGATCCAGCAATCGCGCGGTGAACCAGAATCGTCTCCACCGCATTGCAAACCGCCGGATACTGCACCTTGCTGTCCACCGCAATCGCAATCGCCATATCTACATCGGCGGCTAAGTCGATATAAACATGGCAAACGCCATCGGCATGGCCCAACACCGGAATGTTCGTGTTCTTCTGGATATTCTGCACGAGCGCATTCGACCCGCGCGGAATCACCAGGTCGACCACACCATCGAGCTTCAGCAACTCCTCCACCGGAGCACGCCCATAGACACCAGTAACCGCAGCCACATCCACCAATCCCGACTCACGCAGCGCCGAACGGATCGCTTCTAACACCGCCCGCATTGTCCGCTCCACTTCCCTGCCGCCCTTCAAGATGACCGCATTGCCCGACTTGATCGCCAGCGCGCTGATCTGCGTAATCGCATCCGGACGAGCCTCAAAGATCACCGCCAGCAGCCCCAGTGGCACGCTGACTTTTTCGAGCACCAAACCATCATCCAGCAGCGTCCGAAGCAAAACCCGCCCGGCCGGATCATCCAGCTTCGCGACAGCTCTGACGCCATCAATCATTCCTTGATACTTTTCCGGAGAAAGTAACAGCCGCTGATACAAAGCCTTCGACATCTCGCCGCGATCGACAAGCTTTGCCGCTTCAGCCGCATCCTCCGCATTCGCCGCCAGCACTTCCGCCGCATGCCGCTCCAGCGACTCCGCGATTTGTAACAATACCTGATTCTTTTGTTCGGTCGAAAGCGAAGCCAGCTTCCGCCCAGCCCGCTTCGCAGCAAGAGCAAGCTCGTTCACGCTCACCGAGCTAACAATCTCAACGGCCGCGGCGCTCATAACTGCGCACCCTTCGCGAAAACCGTCCCAGCATCTTCGCCGGCACAAACCCGTTCCACCATTCCCGCAATCCGCCCGCTCGCAATCACCGCAACCTTCCCCGCATCCATCACAATCCGGGCAGCCTCAACCTTGGTCAGCATCCCTCCGCGCCCGCGTCCATTCGCGCTCCCCGCCGCAGCTAGCAGTTCAGGAGTGATCGAATTCACCTCCGGAATCAGCTCCGAAGCAGAATCCGTTGGATGTCCCGAATACAACCCACCCACATCCGAAAGCAGGATCAGCAGATCGGCATCAACCTTAGTCATGACCAGCGCCGACAACTTATCGTTATCCCCAAACAATCTGTCTCCGGCTCGCTCCGGCTCGCGCGGCGCGACGCGATCTCCAGGACTCTCCAATTCGATCGTCGAAACCGTATCGTTCTCGTTAATCACCGGAACAATCCCCAGCGTCAACAGTGTCTCCAGCGTCGCACGCAGGTTGGAGTAGCGCACCCCGTCGACAAAATCATCCTCGGTAAGCAGAATCTGCGCCGTCGCCACATCGAAGTGCTGAAACCCGCTCTCATAGAGAGCCATCAACTGGCTTTGCCCCACCGCCGCGCAAGCCTGCTTCATGGCCAGCCCAGTCGGCGAAGCGTCCATACCCAGCCGCCTCACCCCAAGAGCGATCGCCCCGGAGGAAACGAAGATGACTTCCCTGCCTTCACGGCGAAGGTTAATCGCCGACTCCACCAGGCCATGAATCAGCCCCACAGCCGGCGCGCCATCGTCGCGAATGATCACATTCGTGCCAAGCTTAATGACAATGCGCCGCGCAGCCGCGATGCGCTGGCGGGCGCTAAGTGCTACCGGGACTAACTTGCATAAGAGAACTCAACATAACAAAGTGACGAAAGTTGCATATAATACACGAACTTCGCCTTTCAATTCGTTTCTCCGGCAAATGAAAAAGGCGCCGATGTGGCCTTCCCATCCAGCGCCCATTCGATCCGGTTATGTTTATCGCAACTACTTTACCGAGTCGGAGTGCACCGCGATGCTGCCGGGCATGGCAAACGTCGGTGAAAGCAAATCTTCTTTGCGCATGATCAGGTTGGTCGCATTGAGAGTCGCCAGCTCAAAGCCGTGCCCATGGGTGATCGCGTCCGTCGGACAAGCCTCCACGCAGTAGCCGCAGAAAATGCACCGGTTGTAGTCGATGTTATAGACCTTCGCGTACCGCTCGGAGCTCGATATGCGCACCTCTTCGGTGTTCTCCGCCGCCTCAATGTAAATGCAGTTCGACGGGCAGGCGGCCGCGCACAAAAAGCAGGCGACGCACTTCTCCATGCCGTTTTCGTCGCGCTGCAACACATGCGCGCCGCGAAAACGGTCCTCAAAGACCGCGCCCCGCAGCGGGCCCTTCCCGTCGGGGTAGTTCTCGACCTCGGTCGGCTGCAGCATCTCCCGGAAGGTGATGCTCATGCCCTTGGCGATGCCAGCGATATTGCGCACAATCGACATGAAGCCAGTATACTGAAGGGCGTAGCTCTCGTCAGTCCCGGCCCTATCCGGTTCCACCAAGTCGCTGTCTCGGGAGGTTACTATGCCCTATTTCGTCTTCCCCGGCGAACCCGATCCCTCCAAAGAAGTCGCCGCAGAAATCCTGCGCCGCCATCAGCACGAAGAGAAAGAGCCCTGGCTCGCCAGCCTGCTCTCCTCGCTCATCCACAAGCTCTTCCGCCACACACCGCCAAATCAGGACCCACCCAAGTGGCCCCTCACCGGAGTCCGCCAACCCCTCGGCCGCGGCCCCAGAAGGCCACGCAGCGGTGCGGTCGCATTGAAGGAACCGTGGTAAGCGCCTGCCTGCACTCATCCCGAATTCTCCCTACTGTAGCCCTGCTTATCGCGATGTGTACCGCGACGCTGAATGCACAAAAGACGCCCTTGCAGCAGTTGACCGTGAACATCACCGACCAATCGGGCGCAGTCATTCCGGGAGCGCTCGTCGCCGTCACCGATTGGGCAGGCGTGCTAAAGACGGCGGCGTACACCAAAGCCGATGGCTCCGCACTCTTCCCAATCGCGCCTGGGCACTATGAGATATCTGTACGAGCAGATGGATTCTTGGGCGGCCGGAAAGAAGTCGTCTTCCCGGAAACTGTTCTCACGACAGTCGCCCTCATTGTGGGCAATCAATACGCCTGTCCTTGTGTAACGGTAGAACCTCTGCTCCCAGAGCCCACCCAACCAGTCATCACTGCTCTCATAGAACCCGGCAACCGGCGCTGGTTCCCCTTCCACTGGGGAAGACACGACTAAGATAGAGCCGGAACAACAATCATGAAACTGAAAAGACCAACACACAAAGCCGTGATGCTCATCCTGTGTAGCGCCAGCCTGGCCGCAAAAGCGGCCCAGCAACCTGCACCGGTGTCACTTGCCACAGCGCCGGTCGCAATCACTGTTCACGACGTCACAGGAGCGCAAATTCCTGGCGCGAAGATCGACATTCAACCATCAAAACTGACTCTGACCGCTGGCAGCAACGGCAAGACGCTGACGAGCCTCACGGCGGGCCACTACGACATAGTCGTCAGTTCCCAGGGCTTTATCCCTATTCGTAAAGAGATCGAGGTCGCCTCCTCGGGAAATCCAGCCATAGACTCCTCTCTCGTAGTCGGCGGCGGTGGCGGAGTCCAGATAACTCCCGATACTCACCAATTAGCTTTCATCGTCGATCACAACACGGTCGGGATCCTGAAGTCGGAAGACTTAGCCAAGCTCCCCCAAAAAACTGTCACCTTCCACAACGTCCACACCAAGGCCGACGAAACCTACACCGGAGTCGCCCTCACCGACCTGCTCGCTAAATACGGAGCACCCACCGGAGACAAACTCCGCGGCAAAGGCCTCTCCGACTACATCGTTGCCACCGGCAGCGACGGCTATAAAGTCGTCCTCTCACTCGCCGAAACCGACCCCAGCTTCCATCCCGGAGACGTCATCGTCGCCGACACCATGGACGGCAAACCCATCGGCGATAAGGACGGCCCGTTTCGTCTCGTAGTCACCGAAGACAAACGCCCCGCCCGCTGCGTCCACAACCTCGTCTCGATCGAACTTCGCACCGCCGAATAGCGCAGCCAGCACGGAGCGCCCAACGCCGCAGCTATCGTAGGAACGGAAGATAGGCTCGCACATGCGAGCGGTACTGCGCGTAAGCCTCCGGAAACCGCTCCGCCAGCAGGCGCTCCTCAGCCGCCACACGCACCTCGGTCCCGATGATGAAAAAGACCGTCCCGGCGATCCACATCGGCCACCAGGTGTGGGCCGCGCCCGTCGCCGTCAAAATCAGGAACATGGATGTGTAGATCGGGTGCCGCATGAAGCGATACGGACCGGTCTGGATCAGCTCGTGGTCCTCGCTCAATGCCGCCTCGTAGCGCCACTGCTTGCCCAGTTCGTGCGCCGCGGCCCATACCAATGCAACCGACAGAGGCGCCAGCACCATCGATATGACCAGTTCTGCCATCGACTTCTGAAATCCCGCCGGCATCACCCACATCCACACCAGCGCAAAACCCACCGTGACCAGGCCGATTCCCCAGCGAGATGACGGGGCCCGCGCCGCCTTCTTTTGCCCCTTCGCCTGCCGGCTGGGCTTGACGAACGCGAGCCACCACGCAATCCAGCACAGCAGAAGCTCAATCCATGCGGCGAGTTGGAGACCCGTCACTTGCATGATGGCGAAATCCTACTCTACTCTTTAGGCTGCTCGGCTACTTTCGCTTCCCCATCAAAGCCTTGCAGGCATCGCTGTCCTGCCCACCGGCAATGCCAAACACCACACTCTGCCCCGCGCAAAGCCGCTGCTTCACTGGCAACACATCCCGGCCCGTCAGCGGACGCGAAGTCCCCTGATCGCTCGGAATATCAATCCGATATTCAAAGAGAAATTCCCCGCCCCGGCTCGACTTCTTCTGCTCCGGATATGAAACCCAGGTATCCAGCACCACCCGTTGGTCGACATTCATAAACAGCGCATAGACATAGTTCTTCGCCGGGTCCCCCGAGTAAAGCGGCGCACCGGCAACCTCCCTGCGCCATCGCGCACCCCAATGCCGCGTCTTCCGGTCTATGTAGAAGGCGGTCAGGAAGGTAGTCGCCTTGCACTGAGCGCAATCTTCATAAGTCGCGACTAGCTCCGGAGTGTCGTAGTCATAGAACTTTTGCCAGTCGATGTACTTCAAGTCACTTCCATCAAGTAACTCCTCGACCACACCATCGTGAAGCGAGACGCCATAAGCCGTAAAAGTATCGTTAAGCGGATTGGCAATCGGATCTTTGCGCATTGAAGTAATCACCAGCGCCTGCTGGCCAACCAGGCCAATCTCGCGAAGAGCCGTATAAGTCTTACTTTGGAGAAGGTAGTTGACTCGATCAACAGTTTTCGTATCGGTTTTCAAATCGACCCAGGCAAAGCCATCGATCACCTGAGCATGCAGAACTCCCGACCCGCTCACACAGAGCCATGTCAAGATAGCGAAAGCCATTCGCCACCGCAAAGTTGTCATCCTGAGCGACCAACGGGAGCGAAGGGTCTGCGTTGTCACGAATGCAGGCCCTTCGAGACCGATACAGAAAAGCAACTCCACTAATCAATCCCCAACTTCTTCCAGATGGAATCCACGCGAGACTTCGTCGCCTTATCCATCTCAAGCATCGCCGGCCACGGCCGCGTAAACCCCTCCGCCGCCCACTTCGTCGTCGCATCGATGCCCATCTTGCTGCCAAAGTTCGGCAATCGCGACGCATGATCGAGCGAATCAATCGGCCCCAGCGTAAATTGGATGTCCCGCTCCGGATCGATGTTGTTTGTCACCCGCAGAGTCACCTCGCCAATGTCCTGCACATCGCAGTCCTCGTCTACAACAATGATGCACTTGGTAAACATCGCCTGCCCCAGCGCCCAGATGCCGTTCATCACCTTCCGCGCCTGCCCCGCATACGACTTCCGAATCGAAACGATCATCAAGTTATGAAAGACGCCCTCGACCGGAAGATTGATGTCCACAATCTCGGGCAGCGTCATTCTCATAAGCGGCAGAAAGATCCGCTCCACCGCCTTGCCCATCCAGGCGTCCTCCATCGGAGGCTTACCCACGATCGTCGCCGCATAAATCGGATCGCGCCGATGCGTGATGCAGGTAATGTGAAAGACCGGATACTCCTCCGCCATCGTATAGAAGCCCGTATGATCGCCAAACGGCCCCTCGCTGCGAAGCTCATCCAGCCGCACATAGCCCTCGAGCACAATCTCGGCATGCGCAGGAACCTCCAGATCGACCGTCTCGCATCGCACCAGCTCAACCGGCCTCTGCCGCAGAAATCCCGCAATCACAAACTCCTCAACCTCAGGCGGCGCAGGCACAATCGCAGAAAAAGTCGTCTCCGGATCAGTGCCGATCACCACGGCAACTTCCAGCCGCTCATCCTTCAACTTCCCGAACGCAACGCTGCCCGCGCCGCCAAACGCCCCAAGATTCTGCGTTCCACCGGCCGTCGCCGCCATAACTGAAACATGCGCGGCAACCGCGTCTCCATCAGCCCCCGCCGCAGCCGACGCACGCAGCCGCTGCCGCAGATGTTCTGCCGCGATCTTCTGCCGCTGCCAATGCATGCCCGTCGTCTGGCCGTCATAGACTTGCATCCGGTACATGCCCATATTGCGCTTGCCGGTTTTCGGATCCCGCGTGATCACGCCCGGCAAAGTGATGAACCGCCCCCCATCTCCCGGCCAGCATTGCAGCACCGGAAAGTCGAGCACGCTGAAATTTTCCCGCAGGATCACTTCTTTGCACCGCGCATCGCGCGCGGCAATCGTCCTGGGAAAGAACTTCCCCACCTCGGCTAGCATCGGCAGCATCTTCAGCTTCTGCAGCATGCCTTCCGGCGACTTGATCTCCATGAAATCGCGAATCCGCCCTGAGATCTCATCCAGCGAATCAACATTCAGCGCCAGCTTCATCCTCCGCTCGCTGCCAAACTGGTTCATCAGCACCTTGGCGCCGGGATAGCCCTTGATCTTCTCGAAGAGAAGCGCCGGCCCACCAGGCGCATATTTCCCCGTTCCTGCCCCGCCTTCGCCTGACGCCCAATTTTACAAACGCGGTCGGTGATCTCGGCGATCTCCAGAATGGGATCGACCTCTTCGCGAATTCGCTTCAGCTCTCCCGCTTTGTCGAGGACTTTGATCCAGTCCCGCAGATCGTCGTGCGCCACGCCGCCGCCTCTCTCTATATCAACACTTCATCTTAACGGAGGCAGAAGGGCTTCGACGCCTCGCGAGGGCGGACCGACTTTCTCAAAATTCGACTGCAGAGATTTGGCGACTCGATCAACAGCCGCTCATGCCCGCGGAGTATGATCGCCTTCCGCAGCTGCTGCGGCCTCACTGGCGCGAAGCCTCTCGTGGATCGGTGACATCCATCGATCAAGCTCGGTCTGGGCGCATCGCGCACCGCATAAGTGGACCACTTCCGGGGTATGGGAGAGCAACAGGCTCCATGGAGTAAACCGCATCACCGGCTGCGCCGCCTCGTCGGGTGTGGGCGAAATCGTCTCTGTCCACGCCAGCCACCAGTCATCCTGGTCTTCGTTCTTTGTCCTGCCGCACACGTCGCAGTGGTAGGTCTCGGTCCAGGCCATGGGCTCCTCGTGGCGCAAGGTGAACTGCAATATCGCGAAATTAGCACAGCCGGAGGGTACCGGCGCAAGACGATGTCAGGAAGCTCAACTGGACCTCCAAGCGCCCGAAGCAGGATTAACTACTCACCGCCGCCGGTTCCACTTCCTCCAGCGGAAAACCCTTCGCTTTCCACATATCAAAGCCGCCCCGCAGCGGACGCACGCGATAGATCCCCAGCTTGCGCAGGTTCAGCGCCATCTTCGCCGCAGTCGCCTCGCTCGGGCAGGTGCAATAGAGCACAATATCGCGATCGCGCGGAATCTCGTTCTGGCTCTCGATCAGCTTGTCGGGCGTAAGCCGCAGCGCTCCCGGCAACACCCGCGGATCAGGCAGATAGTCAAGCGGATGGCGCAGATCGACGATAAACACCGGATTACCACTGTCCAGCATCCGCTTCAGTTCCTCCGGCTCCAACCGGGCCGTTCGCACCTGCTTCAGGAAAGCCTGCTGCTTCCAGATGCGGTAACCCAGCAGACCCAGCACCGCCAGAACAAACAGGGTTGCTGAAAAATGTCCGACCCACGCCAGCGCCCCGGGGTGCTTTTTCAGCACATCGCCGAAGAAACGGCCCACCAGCATATATCCCAGGCACCACAGCAGAATGCCACCCGAATCGTAAGCCAGGAAAGTCCGGTACTTCATGCTCGTCTGTCCGGCGATCGGTGCCGCAACCGTGCCCAGGCCGGGGATGAACTTGGCCAGCAGCAACGCGCTCGGCCCATGCTTGGTGAAGTAGTCCTCGGTCCGGCGCACGCAGGTCGACGACTCCATCGAAAGCCTGCAAACCATGCGCACTACGCGGCCGCCAAAACGCTTGCCCAACTGGTACCAGATCGTGTCGCTGATCAGGCTGGCCATCAGCACCGCCAGCACCGCCATCGCGAGGTTCAGCTTATGCGTCGCCGTCAGCGTGCCCGCCGTAATCAAAAGCGGCGCGCTCGGAATCGGCATCCCCAGCTGCTCGGCGAGCACCCAGACAAACAGGACCACATAACCGTAATGGATAAAGAAATCGAGAGCGAGCGGCATCAAAGGTCACCAGACTCAGACCATCTTCCCAGAAAATTCACTGTCCAGAAAAGTCCCTGGCATGACGCCGCTGATTGCGGCAACAACTCCTTTGCCCGGACGACATGGAAGACGGCCTACTGCTCCATATAGATGTCGCCTGGATCAAAACGGTGCGAACGGCGCCAAAAGCCCCTCACCGAGAACCTTTTCGATCAACAAAAAGGGCCGGACAACCTATCGTCCGGCCCTGAGCAGCTTACCTTCCTCCGGCTAATTGGATCCTTCACCGTCCCAAAGGCAATCCAAATGATCGCGGATTCAACAAGAATCCTCGGCTAGGGGCCCGATACGACGGCCCCTACTCCTTCACTCGAATCTTCGGCTCAACCGACAAGCCCGGCCGCAGCAGATGGTCCTTGTTCTCATTTTGTGGATCAACCAGATCCAGCCGGACCGGTACGCGCTGCACCACCTTGACGTAGTTGCCCGTCGCATTCTCGGGCGGAAAGAGGCTCAGCACCGAACCCGTGGCCCCGCCAATCTGGGTCACCTTGACGTCATACTTCCGACCGCCATAGGCGTCGACCGAAATCTCCCCGGTCTGCCCGGCCTTCATCAACCGAAGCTGGGTCTCCTTGAAATTCGCCGTGATCCAGATATCGTCCAGCGAAACCAGCGTCATCAGGTTCTGGCCGACGCTGACATTCTGGTTGATCTCCACGCTCTTGCGCGTGATGATTCCAGCCTCCGGAGCGATGATCTTCGTGTAAGAAAGGTTCAGCTTGGCCTGCTCCAACTGCGATTTGGCCTGCTCGACCTGCGCGGCGGCCTGGTCTGCCTTGGCCTTCTGCGCCGCAACTTGCTGGGGAGCTGACTGCGCCCCCTGGTATTGCGCCACGGCCTGCTTCACCCGCTCCTCTGAAACCCTCACTTGGTCTCGCGCCGCCGCCTCGTTGGCCTTGGCATTGTCCAGCGCCGCCTTGTCGGCATCGGCCGTCGCAACCGCCTGGTCCCATTGCTGCTTCGAGATCACGTCCTTTTCCACTAGTGGCTTATAGCGCTCCAGATCCAGCTTTGCCTTGGTGTAGTTGGCGTCGGCTTGGGCAATCTGCGCTTCCGCTCCGGCCAGCTGCTGCTTGCTGGCCAGTACCTGGGCTTCCGATCCCTGGACGTCAGAGGAGGTCGACCGCAGCGTGCTGCCGGTATTGATACCAGTGATTGGCACATTCACCTTGGCCGCTTCAAAGGCCGCCTCAGCCGCCTGCAGGTTCGCTTCGTCCTGCTGCACGGCTACCTCGAAATCCTTCGGATCCAGGTCGCAGATCGGGTCCCCGGCCTTGACCTGCTGGTTTTCGTCGACGTAGAGCTTAATCACCTGTCCGGCGATGCGCGAGCTGATCTGGACCAGATGCCCATTGATCTGGGCGTCGTCCGTGTCTTCATAGAAAGTCGAGCGCCACCAGAAGAGCAGCGCGCCCACCACCAGCACCGTGATCACGCCGATCGCGATAAAGTGCTTCCCTGACTTCTGTTTCGGCTGCTCTGTTGCTTCGGTCTCATCGCCGCTATTTGCTGGATTCTGGTCCGCCACGTTCACTTCCCTCCGACATATTGCTTGTAGTTCTTGTCAGCTAGCCCAAGCGCCCGGGCCAGCGACAACTTCGCCACATTATCTTCATAAAGACTGCTGACATACTGGTTGTTCGCCTGGGCTACCGACTGCTGCGCCTGCGATACCGCTAGATTGTCCGAGACCCCGGCGGCATAGCGTTGCTGCGCCTCGCTCAGCGCCTCCGCAGCCAGCTTCACATTGCTTTCCGCTACCGCCACGCGCTCTTGCGCCGACTGGATGTCCAGAATGGAATCGCGCACATCGGCGCTGATCTGCCCCTGCAAATCGCTGAACTGGGCCTTCTTCTGGTCCAGCGCCGACTGCGCGATGCGCGAGTCGCCCCGCAGCTTGCCCTCTTCAAACAGCGGCACGGTCAGCGTCCCTTGCGCATCCCCGGTGCCGTGCGAATGCAGCATGTTCACACCGATGGCGCCATAATCACCCTCAAAATCGATCGTCGGATACCGCTCCGCAGTGGCCGCCGACTTTGACTCCGTTGCACTCTGCACCTGCTCACCCAGGGCCTTCAGATCGCTCCGCGATCCCTCAGCTTGGTCAATCAGCGCCTTCAGATCGATCTGATCCAGCGTCGCAAATGGAGCCTGCTCGCTCAGCGCGAACTTCTGTTCGAGCGGCAGGCCGATCGCCCGTGCCAGTGCAATCTTGTCTTTCTCGAACTGGTTCTGCGCCGAGATCAACGACTGCTGCTGCGTCTGGTAATCCACCCGCGCCCGCAGCTCGTCGAGCAGTGGAGACGTCCCGGCCTCATGGTTCGCCACCGCCTGGTCGAGTGAAACCTTCGAAGTCGCCACTTGCTGCTTGTCGCTCTCAACCAGCGCCGCGTCAGCGATGCAGATCAAATAAGCGTTCCCGACCGTCAGCACCACCATATCGCGAGCGTCCTGCACCGAAAGCTGCGTTCCCGCGAAGTTGTGCTTCGCCGCCAGGTAATTCCTCAGCGAAGTAATATTCAGCAGCGACCAAGTCAGCGTGCCGCGGACGTCCTGGTAGCCATAAGGCCCGATGATCGCCGGAAAACCTGGAATCCGCAGACCCTCAGCCTGCAGGTTGGTCTCATTAACCGCTGCCTTGAATGTCCCATCCACCGTCGGCAGCAGGCTCTGAAGTTCCTGGAGACGCTGTCCGCCCGCCGACTGCTGATTCTGGCCCGTCAGGATCAACCCCAGACTGTGCTTCAGCCCCCGTTGAATGGCATCGTCCAGCGTGAGCTGCAAGACCTCTCCCGTGGCTTTGTCCTCAATGACGCTTCCCTGGTAGGAAGTCGAAGGGATCGCCTGCTGGCTGGGCTGAAACGGAGTTCCAGGCGAGGAAGTGCCTGCCTGAGGCGGCGTCTGCGCCAACAGGGTAGTCGCCATCATCGAAACCGAGGCCGCCCCGCAAATCCAGCGCAGAACTCTCCCCTTGTCAGCCAAACAATAACCTTCCATTCGAAAATCTCTCAGAGCGTTGTGACTTCTGGCGCGTAGGAGGCAAACTCAGCCAATCGTGGCCTTTTCCCGCCAGGAACTGCGCGCCGCCGTTCTCGCCGGGACTCAGGAAAAGTGCCAGTTCTCTCAATGTCCCTCTTTGGATGCAACGAGTTGCCCCAACGATGAAAAAAACAGGGGAGAGGCCTTATGAAATCCTACCCCATAGGTGAACAACCGGATACCGGCGGCTCCCACCGATTGAACTCACTCACAGGGATCGAGGATCAGGTCTGACACGTCACGGAGCTGGGCGAATCCAATCGGATCTCCGAGCGATCGTCATTGATGCCCGCAGCCGGGATGCCCGCAACCGGCGGTGCCACCTCGGTCCAGGCATTCAGCAGTTATACGGTTGTCAGGTTATCGCGCGAGGACCGACTCTGCTCTAGTGCTTAGCGTGGACAACATGAAGGCCGGCCTGTCCGGGCGCGAGCCCCTGAACTGCGCGGCCGAACCTGGACGCGATCTCTTGGAAACTGATGTCTTCGATGGCACAAAATCCATGCGAGCGAAGAATCGCTGCCATGCCAGCCGGCTCGAAACGACTGGCCGAACGTTCACCAAGTTTCTCAAGCTGTTCACTCCGCGCCTTTTCTAATTGCCTTAGCTCTTCTGAAAATGCCTCGGGAGGTCCCATGTAGTCGAACACCACCTCCGAGTCCTGGATTGACGACATGTAGTCCAGAGTGCGCTCGACAGCGTCCTCTGTCAGATATGGCACCACGCCGAGCCAAGTGAAAAAAGCAGGCGAGTTCTGCTGAAAGCCCGCGGCGACAAGCTCCTCTCCCAAATCGTCCCGCTCGAAATCGACTGGCACGAAAATAAGCCATGGCGGAAGTGCGATCTGAGCGTCAGCCAGGCGCTCGCGTTTCCATGCCTGCGTCGCCGAGTGGTCCACCTCAAAGATACGGATCTGTCGTGCGCCATGGGGATTCCTGAGAGCGAAAGTGTCGAGTCCGGCGCCAAGGATGACGATCTGCCGAACCCCTCTTTCGACAGCTCCTGACAAAGCATCTTCCGCAATCCGGCTTCGCGCGGCGGTGAACAGACGTCCAATGCTGGCCAAAGGGTGTGCAGTCGCAAATTGAAGGACGTCCTTTTCGTCTTCACGCAGAATCTTCATGGCAAACGGGTCATCGAGGATTGAACCATGATCGAGCACCTGATGAGCAGCTCGTTGTCGGGCGATCATCAGGGCTGTGCGGCTGGGTTCATTAGGCTTCATGTTCGAGGTCTCCCTTCTCATCAATCGCTGATTGCACGAGCTGTCGTGTGCGCGACTGGCGCCCTGCACACCGCCATCTTTCGCTCAATTAGATAACCTCACTAATCCGGTCCCATGAGGAGCTCTAAACCCGTCACGCAGCCAGTCCGCCAGGACTCGTACACACCGCCCAATAGAATCACGCGGGCAGCCAGGATACGTCGATGGAGATGCACGCCATCCAGTCTAAGCAACCATGAGTTCAGGCTGTACCCGCGGCAAAAGGGGAAACTTCACCATCTCCCAAACCTTGGCAAATGTGCTAACACCTCCGCAATCAGTTATCTTTAGTAGTCAGCCACCGCTATGCAACTCTGACGCCTATGACGAAAGCACCTGCCCGTCCCGAGAGTCTGGTTATTGGCCGCGACGAATCCTGGATGGCCTTCAACCGCCGGGTTCTGGAAGAGGCGCAGGACCCCTCCAATCCCCTCCTCGAGCGCGTCAAATTCCTCGCCATCACCGCCAGCAACCTCGATGAGTTCATCGAGATCCGCGTCGCCGGAGTCCTGCAGCGCATTGAGGACGGCTACAAAGAGCCTCGCCTCGACGGCCTCACCCCGCAGGAGTCCCTCGATAAGCTCAGCGAGAACGTCCACGCCTTCGTTCGTGACCAATATCGCTGCTGGAATGATCAGCTATTGCCCGAGCTCCACGCCGCAGGGGTCCGCGTACTCAAGTGGGCAGATCTGGATGCTCTCGCCCGCGCCCACGCAGTTTCCTTCTACCAGAACGAAGTCGATCCGCTGCTTACCCCGATCACCCTCGACCCGGCCCATCCCTTTCCCCGGGTCATTAACAAGGCGCTATGTGTGGCACTGTTGCTCAAGCGCAAGCGCAGAGGCGCCGGGGCGCAAAACTCCCTACTCGGCGTCGCGACCGTGCCCCGCGCCCTGCCACGTCTGATCTCGCTCCCGTCCAGCGTCGGCACCCATGACTTCATGTTCCTCCATGACCTCATCGAGCAGCACTCTGCGGGAATGTACCGCGGCTACGAGATCCTCTCCAAAGCCGCATTTCGAGTCACCCGGAACAGCAATCTCTACTTCGAGGAGGAAGAAGCCCGCGATCTGCTCGAAACCGTCCGCTCCGAGCTGCACAACCGCCGCAAGGGCGATGCCGTCCGCCTCGAGATTGAGGAGTCCGCCGATCCCGAGATCATCGACCGGTTGCGCATCAACTTTGAACTAGACTTCAGCCAGGTCTTCCGCACCGACGGCCCCGTCAATCTTTCGCGATTGATGAACCTCTACAGCGACACCGACCGTCCCGATCTCAAGTTCAAGCCGTTTGTGCCGCGCGAGATGCGTCTTAGCCGCCGCGCCACCGACCTCTTCGATGACCTGCGCCACCGCGACATCATGCTCCACCACCCCTACGACGCCTACGACGGCGTGGTCGGGTTCATCCAGTCCGCCGCCGCCGATCCCCGCGTCCTCTCCATCAAACAAACTCTCTATCGGACCAGCAACGATTCGCCCATCTTTCAGGCCCTGGTCGACGCCGCGCAAAACAAGGACGTGACTGTCGTCGTTGAACTCATGGCCCGCTTCGACGAAGCCTCCAACATCCGCTGGGCGCGCAACCTCGAAGACGCCGGGGTCCAGGTCTTCCACGGCATCCTCGGACTCAAGACCCATTGCAAGCTCGCCCTCCTCGTGCGCCACGACGAAGACGGCGTCACCCGCCGCTACGCCCACCTCGGCACCGGCAACTACAATCCCTCCACCGCCCGCTTCTACACCGATATCAGCCTGCTGACATCTGACCCAGAGCTAACAAAGGGTGCACACAACGTCTTCCGATATCTCACCGCGCACTCCGAATCCGACGACTATAAGCCGCTACTCGTCTCTCCGCTTACCCTCGCCGAGACTTTCATTCGCATGATCCATCGCGAGACCGAACACGCCGCTGCCGGCCGCCCCGCGCAGATCATCGCCAAGATGAACGCCCTGCTCGAGCCCAGCGTCATCGAAGCCCTCTACGGTGCTTCAAACGCAGGCGTCCAGATCGACCTGATCGTCCGCGGCATGTCTGCGCTGCGTCCCGGCCTCAAAGGCCACAGCGAGAATATCCGCGTCCGCTCGATCGTCGGCCGCTTCCTCGAACACAGCCGCATCTTCTACTTCAAAAACGGCGGCGATGAAGAGATCTACTGCGGCAGCGCCGACTGGCTCGCCCGCAATCTCTTCGAGCGCTGCGAAGTCGTCTTTCCCGTCAAAGACCCCCACCTCCGCGCCCGGCTCCGCGACGAAATCCTCGCCGCCTATCTCGCAGACAATGTCAAAGCGCGTATCGAGGCCGCCGACGGCAGTTATTTCTACGCAAAATCCGTAGAACCCTTCAAATCCGAACCACCCTTCGACTCCCAAAGCTTCCTTATGCAGCTCGCCGAAGGCAGGGCCGCCGTTGGCGACATCCCCAAACCAACGGCTCCAGCCCCCAAGCCAATAACTCGAAATGCACCATCTCCGCGACGAACGCCCGCCAAGAAAGCCCGCAAGAGCCCAGTCTCAGTCCCTTCCAAACCCGCCAACGAATCCTTCCCCGAAGCCGTCCAGGCCTAGAACAACCGGAGCCTCAAAACCACTCTGTCATCCTGAGCGACAACACTCGCACCAACGGGAGCGAAGGATCTGCGGTGTGCCGGATGGAAGCCTTTAGCAACTAGACCTCAAGCAATGGTTCGAAACGGAGATCAGCCCCACCACCGAGCCTTACAATAAAGAAGTGTCAACCGCAGTCGATTCCCTAGAGCAGAATCAGAACATCCGTACCCAGCGGCCGGAGCGCCAGACTGGACTTCTTATCCAGAGAAATCCAAGCTCTCAGATAGGAACCGCATATACCTATTCTGATTCTGCTCTCGAACCCCGCGAATCCACTGCCCTCCCCACATCCCTCTGGCCCCGCATCTTCGAGCGCTGGCATCTCCTCAGCCTCGACGCTCCCACCGTCGCGGCGATCTGGTCATGGTTCTTCGCCCGCACCATGCGCATCGACCTTCCCTGGCACGCACCGCTGCTGCTCGCCCTCGGGACCTGGCTCGTCTACGTGACGGACCGCATCCTCGACGGAACCCGCGCCGACCCATCGACGCCTCTCCGGGAAAGACACCGCTTCCACGCCCGCCATCGCAAAGCATTCCTGACCGCTGCCGCAGCCGCCGGATGCGCCTTGATCTGGCTGATCGTCGCCCGAATGAGCGCCAATGCGCGCTACGAAGACACCGTCCTTTTCTCAGCCGCCCTGCTCTATCTCGTCCTCGTGCACAAACCACGTCTGGGCGGAACACACTGGCTGCCCAAGGAACTCGCCGTTGGCATCGTCTTCGCCGCTGCAACCGCCGTCCCCGCGTGGTCACGCCTCAACTCCGGTCCCCACTCCGAGCGGCCCGCGCTCTTCCCCGCAGTCGCCATCTTCGCCGCCCTTTGCTGGCTCAACTGCGTCGCCATCGAGCGCTGGGAGAACCTCACATCCATCGGCCAGCTAGACTCACCCGACGCCCACAGCACCACCCGCTGGGCGGCAGACCACTTCGGGTTCGTAGCATCTGCGATAGCTATCCTCTCTGGAATTCCCGCAGTGATTCTTGCCTTGCTCTCCGGTTCTGCGGCGCTGAGAGAGACGGTTCCAATCTACGCAGCTGGCGTCACTGCTGCGCTCGCTCTCGCCCTCCTCGATCGCCACCGCAACAGCTTTTCAACACTTCAATTGCGAATCGCGGCCGACCTCGCCCTGCTGACGCCGCTATTGTTCGTGCCATTTCTGATTTGATGGCCGCCCGCCCCGCCAACTTCGACTCCATAGCCCGCCCCTATCGGTGGCTCGAATACCTAACCTTCGGTCCTTGCCTCGAACGCTGCCGCTTCCACTTCCTCGATCGACTCAACACTCACCACCACGCACTGATCCTCGGCGACGGCGACGGACGCTTCACGGCAAGGCTTCTCGAAACGAATCCCCAAATCACGGTAGACGCAGTCGACTCCAGCGCGGTCATGCTGAATCTCCTAACCGAAAGAGTCTCCCGCCTCCGACAATCCGCCAGCGAACGCCTGAAATCCATTCACTCCGACGCGCTCACCTTCCGGCCTCAAGGCGCACCCTACGACCTCGTCGTCACCCACTTCTTCCTCGACTGCCTCAGCGAAGAAGATCTGAAGACTCTGCTCACGAAGCTCCAACCGATTCTGTCTTCTGACGCAATTTGGCTCGTCTCCGAATTCGCCATCCCCCAGCACCAACCCGCTGCTACTCTCGCGCGAGTGGTGGTCGCGACCCTCTACCGCACCTTCCGCATTCTCACCGGACTCAAAACCCAAAGATTGCCCGACTACGCAACCTCTTTCCGGCAAATCGGCTTCTCAATCACTCACCGGAAACCCTTCCTCGGCGGCCTCTTGGTCACCGAAATCTGGCAACTCCACGCACGTCCCTAAAGCAACCGTCAGAGCCCACAGCTACTCCCAAGTGGAGGTATATTCGCCGTGTCCATGGTTATTGAGCTCCCCGGTTTCCGGCCTTATTCCACCGGCGCGTTTCCCAATCCCGAGCCTGACCCGGATCCCGATCCGGCCCCCGATCCCGACCCCGTCCCGATTCCAGGGCCGGGAAGCCCCAACGCCGATCCCGGATTTCCCATCGAGCCACTCCCCGCGCCGGTGCCGATTACCTAGCCGATCCCAGGCCGCAGAATTAACATTCGAAGCATCTCTTCATTGTTACAATCGTGTGAATACGACGGCTTGCCCACGCGGGAACCGCTGAATCGGTAACCCACGGCACATCCGCGAGCCCAGAGAGAAGTCACCTAAAATCATGAATTTGTACGTTCTTCGCCACGCCAGTGCAGGCACTCGCCGCACCAATGAAGCCCTCGACGCCAAACGCCCGCTCGATAAAGAAGGCAAGCAGCAGTGCATCCTCGTCGCCAACTGCCTCAACGCCCTCAACGTTCACTTCGATCTCATCGCGTCGAGCCCACTCAAGCGCGCCATGCAGACCGCCTCGCTAGTCGGTATGGAAATGGGCTACGAGGCCAAGCTCCACATCACCGAGGCCCTGAACTTCACCGGAAAGGCTCCCGACTTCCACAAACTCGTCACCGAACTCTCGGTCCACGAGAATGTTCTCGTCGTCGGCCACAACCCAAACCTCGAGCAGTTTCTAGCCTCGCTGATCGCGGTGGCGCCGTCGAATGCCGGAAGCAAGACCGACCTCGCGCATATCCGCCTGCGCAAAAGCGCGCTCGCGCGGGTTGATTGCACCCGGCGTCCTGGAACGCTGCTCTGGCTACTCGACCCGCGAATGCTGAAGACGCTCTACTCCAGCGTCACCAAGAGCTCGCGGCGAAAGACCTCGAAGAAATAGTCCGCCTCTTTACGAAGCGACCATAACTCCAGCTCGGCGCCGGTTCGCCCCGGCGTCAGCGAGAGAATCACCCGCTTCGGATACACCCCGACATTCACCCGCAAAACGTCGCTCGCCCGGTCCTGGTTCAGCGCCACCGCCAGCCGCAGCAGTACCACCGCTCTGCGCACCGGCTCATGGTCGACGGGCTGAATCTGCCGCATCGTCCGCCCCGACGCTACCGGCCGACTCTTGCCGAGATAGCGCGCTATCGCCGAGGTCACAGCACGCTGATACGGAGTAAACCCATACAGCTCCGAATTCGCGATGATGTACTGCGCGTGCCGATGATGCCCCTGATAGTTCATGAACTTGCCGATATCGCGCAGGAGCGCCGCCGCCCGCAGCCACACCAGGTACTCCGGCGCAAGCTCATGCACCTTCTGCAGATCGCGAAAAAGCTGCGTTGCGTGGTTGCACACCGGCTCCGCCGTCCTGGGATCGACCCCATACCGCAGGCAGGTTTCGAACACTCCCTCCCAGCGCTCGCGCTCAAAGACCTCATGCACCGGCGCACGCTCGTCCCGCTCCGCCAGCATCTGAGCCAGAATGCCGTCGCGCAGCCCCATCGGCGAATAGCAGAAGCCCGGAAGCGCCAGCCGCTCCAGCACGTCCGCGAACACATGCGCCCCGGCAACGATAATCTCCGAGCGTTTCGGCCCGATGCCGGGTATCGCCGCGCGAGCGGCATCGTCCATCTTGGTCAGCTTCTCCGCCATCCGCCGGACCGAGCGCGTAGGGATCAGATTCGGATCGGCCTTCACCGCGCTCTTCCCGGCCGCCTTTGTCGCGCGCGTCTTGATCAGCGACTTGTTCGCCTCGGCCAGCGCAGCCGCCGTCCCCGAGGTAGCGATGACCGTCTTTACCAGCGCGGCGATGTTCCGGCGCTCTGCGCGACGCAGCTCCCGGGCGATGAACTGCTTCATCCGAGCGATCTCCGCCGGCTCCGGCGGATCGCTTGCCAGAAACTCCTCCGTCAGCCGCACCGCGCCTAGCGGCAGACTGACAGTGTCCTTAATGCGCTTGTGTTCAGAGAGCGAAATCTCGCAGCTGCCGCCGCCCACGTCGATCAACAGGCAATGGCCGCCCGCGGATGGCTCATTGCCTATCACTCCCGAGTGAATGAGCCGCCCTTCCTCCAGGCCGGAGATGATCTCCACCTCCCAGCCCGTCTCATCGCGAATCCACGCCAGAAAAGCCCGCGCATTGCGAGCATCACGCATCGCCGAGGTCGCCACGGCCCGCACCTGGTCGGCGCCATGCTCCTGCACCGCGCGATAGAACCGCTTCAGCGTCGCCAGGGTATCGGCCATCGCCTGCGGCGAGATCAGCCCGCTCTCAAAAACACTCGCGCCCAGCCGCGTCACCTCGCGGTCTTCATGCAACACCTTAAGCCTGTGTTGCACCACTTTTGCTATTTTGAGCCGGCAGGAATTCGATCCAATATCGATCGCCGCATACGTCTGCATTTTTTAGAGGTGTACCTCTGGATTCCTGATGGGTATGGTGCTGTCAAACCCACCATACACGACCATCTTGTGAGAAAGATGAAAGCGATCAAGCAGGGACACTAATCCCTAACCCTACGATTGAAAGAAGTCACCAGAGATTGCGCCGCAGCGAGGACCGCCGCGCCATATATAAACAGAACGACTGACTACGGGGCAGTGTTCCTATTTCTGTTCCAGATTGCTCAACCGCTCTTCAACAGAAATGAGGCGCTCGTTGAAACCAAAGATGAGTGCGTCATTGGCTTTGAAGCGAGATTCAAAACTGATGCCCCACTTCCTGAATTCCTTAAGCAGGGTCGTCTCTACTTTTTCCGTGCGCTCCAGGACTTCCAGCCGCACCCGTTCCGTGTGCTCAAGCAATCGCGTCTCAAGACTTTGCAACTCGGCTTTGGCTGACGCTCGCGTCTCATGATTGAGGCGATCACTCCCGTCAATCAATCGAGTTTCCAGGCTTTTCAACTCAGCTTTCAACTCCGACTGCGTGACCGGTGACTCACTCATGGCAGAACGCCCTCACTCTTCGCTCAAGCTTCTGTCGCCATTCTAAACTCGATCAACCCGAGCGGTCTTCCGAAATTCGGCGGCATTCCACCCGGAGGTTCCCTTTCGGGAATAACATGAAAGGTCATCGGCCTGAAGCGGCTTTCGGGAGATACAGGAGCACCCGCGTTGAATCGAACTCAAGCTAAGCTAACCATCCTGAACACACTGTGTGCCCTCTTGCTAATCCAAGCCTTCACATCCAACATCAACGCTCAGGCCTCAACCGCCACCACATCCGACGCCAACTACCCCCAACGGCTACACCAAAAAATGGTGGAAAGAAGCCGTCGTCTATCAGGTCTACCCCCGCTCCTTCAAAGACTCCAATGGCGACGGAATCGGCGATCTCCCCGGCATCACCTCCAAGCTCGACTACCTGCAAAACCTCGGCGTCAACGTCATCTGGCTCAGCCCGCACTACGACTCGCCCAACGCCGACAACGGCTACGACATCCGCGACTATCGCAAAGTCATGAAAGAGTTCGGCACCATGGACGACTTCGATGCCCTGCTCAAAGGCATCAAGCAGCGCCACATGCGCCTCATCATCGATCTCGTCGTCAACCACACCAGCGACGAACACCGCTGGTTCGTCGAGAGCCGCAGCTCCAAAGACAATCCCTATCGCGACTACTACATCTGGCGTCCCGGCAAGCCCGGCCCCAACGGCACCGAACTCCCGCCCAACAACGACCCATCCTTCTTCTTCGGCTCCGCCTGGCAGAAAGATCCCGCGACCAACGAATACTACCTGCACTACTTCGCCGTGAAGCAGCCCGACCTCAACTGGGACAACCCCAAAGTCCGCAACGAAGTCTACGACCTCATGAAGTTCTGGCTCGACAAAGGCGTCGACGGCTTCCGCATGGACGTCATCCCCCTCATCTCCAAAGACCAGACCTTCCCCGACATCCCGCCCGATCAAATGAAGAACGTCGCCACCATCTACGCCCACGGCCCGCATCGCGACGAATATCTCCAGGAGATGAACCGCAACGTCATGTCGAAATACGACGTCATGACCGTCGGCGAAGCCCTCGGCATCAGCCTCGACGAAACCCCGCTACTCGTCGACGAACGCCGCCACGAACTGAACATGATCTTCGACTTCGCCACCGTCCGCATCAATCGCGAGGGTCGCCACTGGAAAGACTGGACCCTCCCCGCCCTCAAAGCCGTCTACGATAAGCAGGACGCAGCGCTCGACATCCACAGCTGGAACACCGTCTTCCTCTCCAACCACGACAACCCGCGCCTCGTCTCCGCCTTCGGAGACGACTCCGCCGCCAACCGCGTCCCCTCCGCCAAGCTGCTCGCGACCATGCTCTTCACGCTGAAAGGCACGCCCTTCGTCTACCAGGGCGACGAACTCGCCATGACCAACTACCCCTTCCAGCGCATCGAGGACTTCGACGACATCGAGGTCAAGAACGGCTACAAAACCGAAGTCCTCACCGGCAAAATCACCGCTGCCGACTACATCGCCGATCTCCGCAAGACCAGCCGCGACAACGCCCGCACACCCATGCAATGGGACGCTACCACCAACGCCGGCTTCACCACCGGCCCCAAACCCTGGCTCGCCGTCAACCCCAACTACAAAGAGATCAACGCCAAAGACGAGTTAGCCGATCCTAACTCCGTCTATCACTACTACCAGAAGGTCATCGCGCTAAGAAGCAAGTCCCCCGCACTCATCTACGGAGACTACAAAGACCTCGATCCAACCAACCCAAACATCTTCGCCTACACGCGAACCCTAGGCGCCGAACAGTATCTGGTAGTCCTCAACTTTTCCGCAGCCGCGATAGCCTACACTCTCCCCGAAAGCCTAAAAGCCGGAACCCTCAAAATCTCCAACCTCGGAAGCACCGAACAACAAACCACCACCCTAAACCTCAAACCTTGGGAAGCGCGCGTCTATGAGCAATAGATGGTTGAGCGTTTGGAAACCAATCACCCTTTTGGCTACTCTAATGATTTGCTCATACAGCGGCTCTGCATGGTGTCAGGCGGTAGTAGTACAGGTAATCGATGGGCGAAACGGCAAACCTATACCTAAAGCTCGGGTATATATTGGCTTCGACGATTTGAGGTCGCAGCAAACTCTTGATCTCACCACCGACCGTCAGGGCGTAATTCAATTCGAAACCAAAGGAGCCAAGACCTTTCAGGTACACCCAATCGGGGACGTCGCCTGTGGAGAACAGCCTGTGGGCACTCCACCTCGCGACTATTCGATCGACCAAGTTCTCAAAGAGGGGATACTCACTCAGAATGAATGTGGCCATTCAAACGCAGAGGCTTCGCCTGGAAGATTGGTATACTTCGTCAGACCTGCCACTAGCCTGGAATTGTTCAAGAACTGACTCCGGGTACCCATTCAAAGCCACGAGATCCAACCAGCACCCTAGTACACGCCTACTGAGTACTTCCGTGATGCAAACTCAAATAATTCCCTCGTCAACACAACCGGAACAGGTCTACTTTTTCCGCTATGAGCATCACAGAATTTGAGCTGCTGTTGAGGATTATGCCGATTGAGGGGAAAGAACCCTCAGTGTTACGAGACGGCTACGCTATCCTTCTCAAACTGGGTTGGCCAACTTGCTATATCAACTGGAAGATGTGCGAACGAGCGTGCGCCGATCTGGTTCCCCCATATCGAGGGATTGCAAGCTGGAATGCCTATAAGGAAGCGTGGGCATCGGAAGACATCCGACGTGGATAACAGTTCCAGGCCATCTTGCCTCTAGAGCGGCGGGTTTTCCACTCATGCGGATGTTCCATGTTCGCGCCGAATCACTCCCCGACTAGCGACCTATTAAAGATACAAACGCCGGGTGCCCTATTCAAACCATCAATTGGCTTGAATAGGAGGAACGGATGGTTGTGCCCGACATCAAAGATACAAATGCCGCGGCCAGACCGACACCGGCAGCTTCCGCCGGATTGAAGCCCGCGTCCACTCATTCCGTCCGAGCAGCCAAACGCACGAAATCAACAGCCACGACCACTTCAACGCTTCCGGCCCGAGGAGCAGCACCAGCGCCAAAGTCATCGCCACCCATTTCCCATACCGGAATACACGCCCACGCAAAGGAGTATTGATGGGCAACAACAACGCCGCAAACAAAGGACTCATCCCGATTCCGGCAAGCAGCAGGTCCCGCGCCACGTCAACTTTGCCGCGGAAGTACAAAGTCGCAGCCGCCTCCACCAACACCACCGGCACGGCTATGATCAACCACTTCAGCCAGGGACGAGAACAAATCGCCCGCGCCTCCCACTTACCTTCCCGTAGCATCCTCGCTTCGGCCGAAGTCAACAGCACCTGCCGATACTGGCAGTTCGCCGTCTTCGGATCGCCAAGCGCCCTCACCGCAATCCTGTCCGCTTCCTCGGCGGAACATCCGCCCGCGATCGTAGCCTCTCGCGCCGATTCGTAATGCTCGCCAATCTCGCGCCGGACCTGAGCGATCGAATCCGCTGCCAGATGCCGCGTCGCTTCTCTCAACCAGCTATCCAGACCGGTCATCGTCATGCCTCCCCTAGAATCGTCGTCACCGCTCGCGAAAGCTGCCGCCACTCTGCGCGGTCGTTGGCCAGCGTCCGCCGTCCAGCCCTGGTGATGCGGTAGTGGCGCCGCGGCCGCCCATTCTCCACGCTCTCATACGATTCCACCATTCCCTCATTCTCCAGCTTGTGAAGCGCGGGATACAGAGTGCCTTCCTTAAAGTCTAGGACACCTTCGGACCGTTCCTTGATCCTCTGGGCAATCCGGTAGCCGTGGCTCGGTTCCTTGGCAAGCGCCTCCAGGATCAACGTTGGCAGGGTTCCCTTGAAATTCATTGATACCTCGTATTCCTATGCATAGGTGTACGGCATAATTCTCCTCTTGTCAACCACAAGTCAATAAAAAGATACGGGTGCCCCAGATAAGCTTCGCGTACCTGGGCACCCGTTTGAATTACAAGCAGGTTTGTAGATTCGCCTCACTCCACCCGCAAAGCCGTCATCGGGTCAACCACTGAAGCCCGCCGCGCCGGAATTGCGCAAGCCAGCGCCGCCACAACTCCCATCAGCGCGGTCACCGCCAGCAGAATCACCGGATCGCGCACACTGCCCTCGGCCCAGTGCGCCAGCACCTTATTCAGCGCCACCGCCAGCAGAAGTCCTGCGGCGATGCCTCCACCAACACTCGTCACCGTCGAGGCAAAGACAATCCTCAGCACATGCCCACGCTGCGCACCTAGCGCCATTCGGATCCCAAACTCATTCGTCCGCTGCGCCACCGAATACGAGACCACGCTATACAGCCCCACTGCCGCCAGCGCCAGAGCCAGCACCGCGAACGCGCCAAAGAGCCACGCCACCAGGTGCTCCTGCTGCCATTCCTGCTGATCGCTGATCCAGTGCTCCAGGTCCTCCACTTGCCCATTGACCTGCTGGTCAGGATCCACGGAATTCACCTGAGCGGCGATCGAGTGCAGCAGCGACAAAGGCGCGATCCCCGCCTTCGAGCGCACAAGTATCTGCGTCCCCATCCGCATTGACAGTGTGTAAGGCACAAACAGCTCCGGCTTGATCGGTTTCTCTAGCCCATCGTTGCGCTTGTCGGCAATGACGCCGACAATCTGCAGCCAGCCCGACGAGTCCGGCGCGTTCACTCGAAAAGGTGGCTGGTCCGTCAGATTGGGTATCTTCAGCGAATGCCCCAGCGCATCGCCGTTGGGGAAATATCGCCGCGCCATCGTCTCGTTAATCACCACTACATTTGCTGCATTGTGGTTTTCTGTCTCGTCCCAGATCTTGCCCCGAAGCACCGGAATCCGTAGCAACGGAAAGTACCCCGGGCTCACAAAATTAATGCGGACCTGTTGATCGTCACGCGCCGCCTGCCCAAGGATCTCCACCTTGTCGTCGTATCCATTGGAAGGTGGTGTCGCGTTGGTCGAGATCGCCGCCATTTCTACACCCGAGACCGTTGCCGCCTTTTTCATGAGTACATCAAAGTAAGCCGAACGCTCCGCCCACGTCTTATAAGTTCCCTCATGCACTGGAATCCCAACCGACATCACATTGTGCGGATCGTAGCCCAGCGGAGTATGCAGCAGCTTCAGAAATCCTTCCATCGCCGCGCCCGCTCCGGCCAGCATCAGCAGCGTGAGCGCAATCTGCGCTGCGATCAATACATTGTTCGTCGCCTTACCGCGCACACCGCCAGCAATCCGGCGCGTGCTCGATTGCATCACCTGGCTTACCTCCGGTCGCGACAATTGCAACGCTGGAGACAGCCCAAACAGAATCCCCGTCAGCAAAGCAATCCCCACGCTGAAGGCCAGCACCGGCAGATTAATATGGATCACCGCCTCATGAGGAAACGAGTACGGCGGCAACAGTCCGACAATAATCGCCAGCCCCTTATAAGCCAGCAGCACACCCAGTCCCGCCCCGGTCAGCGAAAGCAGCAGCGACTCCGTCAGTAACTGCCGAATGATCCGCTGCCGGCTCGCGCCAATCGCCGCCCGCAGCGCAAACTCATGCTGCCGCGCAGTACCCCGAGCCAGCAAAAGAATCGACACATTCCCGCAGCCGATCGCCAGCAGCAGCGCGACGGCACAGAAAAGCAGGGCCAGAGTCCCGCCCAACTGCTTGACGAAGTCATCATTCAACCCCACCACATGGAACGTAAAGGCCTCGTTCGGAAAATGCTTCGGCGTCTCCTTGGCAAACTGCTGGATGAGCGGCCCCAGCGCCGCGTTCGCTTGTTCATGCGTCACACCCGGCTTCAGTCGCAGTCCCACATAGCGCCCCAAAGTCGGGTCTTGCGTCACTTTCAGCGGCAGGTACACATCAGCGTCGTCCCACGTAAATCGCGGTGCCGCCACCCCGATGATCGTATAGTTCTTTCGCACCAGCTGGATCGTCTGGCCAAGCACCGAAGGATCGCTATTGTAATGACGCTGCCAGAACTTATAGCCCAGCACCACGACCGGCTGCGGATCCTGCCCATCGATCGCATCCGAAGGCACAATCTGCCGGCCCAGCGCCGGAGGAACTCCAAAGAAGTTGAATCCGTTCGAGGTAATGTACTCCGCGTTCACATCTTCCGGAAGGTCGTGGCCCGTAACCGTCAGGCTCCACTCCTCGGTGGTGAAGGCGTCCTCAACCACCGGCGATTTGCGGAGGGTCTGCCACTGCCCAAAGGTCAACCCAAAGCCGCGCTCTTCGCCCGCCTTGGCCGACTTGGTTGTCAGCCGCATGTGCACCATCCGGTCCGGCGCCGCATACGGATACGGGTTCATCAGCACAGCCCACACAATCGAGAACACCGCCGTCGTCGCCCCAATCCCCAGCATCAGCGAAACCACCGCCGTCGCCGTAAATCCCGGGCTCTGGCGTAGTTGGCGGAGCGAGTAGCGCAGGTCTTGCAGCAGCGTTTGCATCGAAGTGCCCCCTGAAGTACCGCTCTTGGAGCGGCGGAGTCCGCGGACTCCCCGGTTCTTGAGAGCAGTCTCCGGGCCACACGCAAAGCACTCATTTCATTGCATCAAGGGGCCTCCCGTCGACCGCCGACTGTTCACTTTCACTGCTCCTCTGTTCGCAACCGGACAAGCCGGCGATGCCCCATTCAGCCCACCTCCGCGGCTGATATCCTGCAAGCTAACGGCGCGTCATGACTCCCCGCATTCCAAGCCACCACAGCAACGGACACTTCTTCGTGACTCGCACCGGCGAACCAACCCCGTTGGAATACCCCGTCACCCAGTTCTCCACTCTAAGGACCTGGCTCCTGCTAGGCGCCGTCTTCCTCTCCGTCCACGTCGCCGCGCTCTTTTCGCCCCCGCTGCTCGACGACGCCGACGCCGCCCACGCCCAGGTCGCCAAACACATCGCCCAATCCGGCGACTGGGTCACCTTCTACATCGACGGCGTCCGCTACCTCGAAAAAGCCCCGCTCCCCTACTGGATCGTCGCCATCGACTACCGCCTCTTCGGCTACAACGTCTTCGCCACCCACCTGCCCGAGGCCCTCGGAATCCTCGGCTGCGCCATCCTCGCCTGGATCTGGTCCCGCCGCGCTTACGGCGAACGCGCCGCCTTCTACGCCGCCCTCGGCATCCTCACCTGCGTCGGAGCCTTCCTCTTCACCCGCATCTTCATCCCCGAGGTCCTGCTCACCCTCTTCACCGCGCTCGCGCTCTACTTCCTCATCACCGGCCTCGAAGACCGCAAGCCCGCGCACATCTACTGGATGTGGGCCTCGCTCGCCCTCGGCGTCCTCACCAAAGGCCTCGTCACCCCCGTCTTCTTCATCGCCGCCACAGTTCCCTACCTCATCCTCACCGGAACCTGGCGTCGCTGGCGCGAACTCCGCCCGCTCACCGGACTCCTGCTCTTCCTCGCCATCGCCGCGCCGTGGCACATCCTCGCCGGCCTCCGCAACCCAGACATCGGCCATCCCATCGGCAACATCCCCTCACCCGGAAACGTCCACGGCTTCTTCTACTTCTATTTCCTCAACGAACATCTCTTCCGCTTCCTCGGCACCCGCTAC